>CAMXIK010000001.1 GCA_947243855.1 uncultured Lachnospiraceae bacterium
GCAGGGTTGTCAGTACTCCCTGCTGATTTCACTGATGCCGCAGCGGCTCATAAATTCTGTCAGGTCTTTCTCGTTTCTGATGAGCATGACCTCCTCAAATTTTCCCGTATTCAGGTTTTTAAAACCGGCAACCTGTTCTCCTGTGCATATGCTGCACCTGAGAACAGGTTTTTGTATTTCCGGGTCAAAAGAAAGTGTCGATTGGGTTTTCCCTTTTGCTTTATTGAATGAAAAAATAGAAAACATGACGGTCTCCCTTTTATAGTAACTGGAATTTGTACGATATTGTTATTGTGTTTCTGTCAACTTTTGAATTGCTTCTTCTTTGGTTGGCACAAAAAAGAAGTCGTTACCATGATTGGATTCATAAATAAAATCTTTTAATGGTTTGCTTGTATAATGTGAGTAATCCCCATAAATGGCGATTCTGACATGATAATTAATAAACTTTTGAAGTATTTCGCCTGCTATGCCGTTGCTAAGGATAAAAAATTCCTCGCATACTGCCGATTTACAGATTACTATATTTGTTGCACCTGTTTCATATTTAACAGTCATAGCCAGATCTAAAGCAGATTGCGTATCAACAATCAGAGTTTCTTCACTGGAAATGACTGCAATATCTGTTCCATTGTCTTTCAAGTGTTCAATATTCATAATATCCTCCTAAACCTCATTTGCAGTACAAATTCCAGTTAAGGCAATATTTTACTTGTAAAATAATAGCTTGTCAAGCGTTGTATAGTTTAGCGTATTTGATAGCTTGACTTAGAATTACTATAGGAAGTATGCTATAAGAAAATATTTTCCAACGGAAAGAGGGATACAACATGAACGATTTGCTCCAATTTTCAAACAGAGAGGAATTTCGGAAATGGCTTACTGAGCATTGCCAGTCAGAGGACGGCGTCTGGCTTTTGTTCGGCAAGGCTGGCGGCCCGAAAACAATAAAGGCAGGAGAAGCGTTGGAAGAAGCTCTGTGTTTTGGATGGATTGACGGGCAAATGCAGAGCCTCGATGATCGGACCTATAAGAAATATTTTTCTATGCGCAGGGAGAAGAGCAAGTGGTCGGAGAAAAATAAGGACTTGGTTAAGAAACTGGAAGAGCGGGGAATGATGACCGATTTTGGTAGAAAGAAAATAGAGGAAGCCAAAAGCAACGGCCAGTGGGACGCCCCCAAACCCGCTGGCATTACGGAGGAACAAATTGCCTGCGTGCTTGCGCTTTTGGAAGGATATGAGCCAGCCTGTACGAATTTTCAGGCGATGTCCCCGTCAGTAAGAAAAACTTATACACGCGCATATTTTGACGCCAAGACGGATGCCGGACGGGAAAAGCGTCTGGCATGGATGGTGGACAGGCTGAATCGGAATTTAAAGCCGATGTAGCTTTCGGCTTGAGGAAACAGTATGGGAAAGTGTGTGAGGCATATATGCGTGATATGACTGTTGGCCCGGCGCAGGGGCATTTATGGAAATTTGCAATGCCGGTTTTGCTCGGGAATTGGCTGCAGCTTGCGTATCATGCGGTGGACTCCATCATTGCGGGGCGCTTTATCGGGAAAGAAGCGCTTGCAGCGGAGGGAATTGCCGCTCCGGTGATGAACTTAGTTATTTTAGCGGTCAGTGGGCTTTGCATTGGTGCAGGCGTTTTGATGAGCGAATATTTCGGCGCGGGGAAGTGGGAAAAGCTGCGGCAGTCTATGGGGACAATGCTTCTTTTTGGGGCTGTGGTAAGCAGTGTTTTGGCAGCAGTTGGCGCTGTGCTTGCGCCATATTTGCTGCGTGCAATGGACGTGCCGTCGGAAATTTTTGAGATGACGGTCATTTATCTAAGAATTATATTTGTGGGATTTCCTTTTACGTTCTTTTATAATGCGTTGTCAGCAGGTCTAAAGAGTGTGGGCGATTCCAAGACGCCGCTAAAATTTTTAGCGTTTTCAGCGGTGCTGAATGCGGCGATGGATCTAATTTTCTTGGGCGTTTTTCGGTTTGGCATTGTTTGCAGTGCAGTAACGACAGTAGTCGCGGAGGGATGCTCCGCTATTTTAGCGGCAGGGTATCTTGTGATGAGGACAAAAGAGCTTTGCCCAACGCGGCAGCAATGGCGAATTGAGAAGGAAGTGTTGCGAAAAATTCTTTTCTATGGAGGGCCGACAGCATTACAGCAGGCGGCGCAGCCGATCGGCAAGGTGCTGATTCAGGGACAGGTTAACGGCTTGGGCGTTACAACCATCGCGGCGTTTCAGACGGTCACGAAGGTCGATGATTTTGCTTGTATTCCGGAACAGGGAATTGCAGCGGCAATTTCTACCTTTGTCGCGCAAAACAGGGGCGCAGGAAAACAAGATCGGATTAAGAAGGGTTTCTTCGCGGGACTGCGACTGGAAGTCTGCTACTTCCTGCTGATTGGAGCTGTAACTTTTTTCTTTCGGAAACCGATTGTGTCGCTGTTCGTTGCCGGGGCCGAGGCGGACGAGGTAGTGCGTCTGGGCAGTCAATATTTGTTGTACATGTCCTTTTTTTATCTGTGGCCCGCATTTACCAACGGATTTCAGGGATTTTTCAGAGGTATGGGGAAAATGTATACGACGATTTGCGGGACGGTGATCCAGATCACGGTGCGGACAGTGTGTACCTATTTTCTTGCGCCCACTATGGGGATTGCAGGGATTGCGTTTGCCTGTCTTATTGGGTGGTCGGCTATGCTGCTGTTTGAGGTGCCGTATTATTTTTATGGAGTTACGCGAAAGCGGGAGGCAAAATGAACTGCGGAACTACTCGTCTAAATATACTTTAGAACCAGTAGCGCCCCGTTGTCCTTGATACTTGCCGCGGTATGGATGTAAAGCGACTTGATCCATTTGAGCAAAAACCAACTGCCCGATTCTGCGGCCTGCCTGTAATTCGATAGCGCAGCGGTTCGCATTAAATAATTCCAATGTGATTTCGCCCGAAAAACCGGGATCAACCCAGCCAGCATTTTGGATAAAGAGTCCCATGCGGCCGAGGGAGCTGCGCCCCTCCACAAATGCCGTTAGGTCGTCGGGCAGACGGATGTATTCCTTTGTGGTTGCTAAAACAAACTGCCCCGGCAAAAGCAGATAGGTATCCGTCTGCATTTTTTTATAAGCGATTTCATTTGTAAAAGTGAGAATGCCTGTAGAAGAATCTTCCACAATGCTGAATGTATTTCCGAGCCTGATATCGACGCTGGCGGGCTGAATCTGGTTGTCTTCAAGTGGCGATATGGATAAGGTTCCTTTTTGGAGTAAAGACTTAATTGTTTTATCTGATAAAATCATTTAGAGGACCTCCGCGGTAATTTGTTTTTGCAGAAAGTTTTCAATGAGGTGATTCACCCTGCCGGGACAGTCGGTGTTGGAATTATGCCCTGCATTTTTAATCCATTCAATAGGAATCCCGGTCTTTTTGTGCCATACTTTATTATAGCGGATGCACGATCCGGCATGATCTTTTTTCCCGCAGATAAGGAGCGCGGGGCAGTCTAATTTGAATGGTAAATCGGCTTCCATTGCTTCCGCCAATATCCGAAAACCATGTCCGGCAATTTTGGCGTAACGTTCCTGATCGTCCTCATATACCAGCATCATTTCTCGCATTAACTGTCTGCCGTATTCGGATGTGGCAACCCCGTTACTTCCTGATTTTAGAAGAGATTTCCATGGATAATGGCGATAGACGGGTTCCATTCTTTTCAAAAGCCAAAGTTCGGTGTTTGTGACATAACATTTCTGCAAAGGAGCGGAATCTATGGAAATAAATCCTTTTAACTTGTCGGGAAATAGTTCGGCGTAAACTTGTCCCACATACCCGCCCATGGACTGGCCGATAATGACAGGGTGTTCGATGTTTTCAGCCGTTAAAATTTCATCCAGCCATTTCGCTTTGTCAAACAGGTTGAAGGTAAAGCTAAAAGGCCATGAAGCGGCATGTCCCGGCGCATCCCAGACGAACACCTGATAGGTTGACTCAAAATAGGAAATCTGTTTGTCAAATAGTCTGTGGTCTGCGGTCAATCCGGGGAGAAAAATCAGAGTTGGCTGTTGGTCGCTTTTCTTTTCGCTGAGCCAGTAATGGATAGTTCCGCAAGGCGTAGCGTATGTTTTTTCTGTCATTGTTTTATCCCTTGTTTCAAAATAGAGATTTTATTTGATTGTATCATATGCTCTTTTTGGTGACAAACAAATAATGGAGCATTTTCAACACTTATGAGAAGCATCGCTGCGATTTAATGGAGCGGTGTGGACAGCTATGGTAAAATAGTAATAGGAAATAGTAGATAAAGATGCAGCAATAATGGATTGAGCTTAGGAATTATATGGAGGAAGCTTTGAAATGACAGAGGTTAAGTTTTACGAAAATGCAGCGGATGATTTGCTTAAGTTTGCTGTAATCATAGCTAAAACAGAAAATAAATATGTATTTTGCAAACATAGGGATAGGGATACGTGGGAAATCCCCGGAGGGCATCGGGAACCCGGGGAAAATATTATAGATACGGCAAAACGGGAACTGTATGAGGAAACGGGAGCTTTGGAATTTGATATAGAGCCGGTCTGTGTATATTCGGTTACGACACCGGATCATTTGAATCATGGGGAAGAGTCTTTCGGAATGCTGTTTTTTGCTGATATAAAATGTTTGGAAGGCGAGTTGCGCAATGAGATTGAAGAGATTGTGTTGATGGATGAATTACCAGAGAAATTAACATATCCGGATATTCAGCCGTGCTTGATGAGGGAGGCAAAGCGGCGGGGATATTTTTAAGGAAGAAATTTGCTGATGGTGAGTTGGATGAAGCGTCAGTTATTCGAAAATTTCGAATAACTACGTCAGGAGATTGAGAAAATGATTTTTGGGGTATATAATAATATAAAATGAGTATAAGAGATATTTAAAGCAGCTTGTATTAAAAATTGAGGAGGGAAGGCAATGGCAGTAGTAAGCATAGAAATACCTGATGAAATGATAGAGTTTGCAATACCATCAAGCAAAGATGAACAGCTTAAAGTAAATGCCATGATATTATATCCTTATATACAACAGGGAACAATTTCCCATGGGAGAGCGGCTGAGATTCTTGGGATTTTCAAAATGGATTTGATTACTTTATATGGAAAAATGGGATTGTCATATATTGAGATGTCAGAAGATGAAATAGAGGAGGAACTTGAAACAGTCAGATATTTGGAGGAAGTGATGAAATGATTGTGATTTCGGATACAACCCGATTATATCGTTACTTAAAGCAGGGCAATTAGAATTATTACAAAAATTGTATAATAATGTTTTAATGCCGCAGGCTGTTTATAGAGAACTGATAGAAAATCCAGTGTATGTAAATGAGGCAGCGATTATTAAAAGCACAGATTTCCTTTTGGCTGCTGAAGTAGAAAATATAAAATCAGTGAGTGTTCTCCGTGCAGTTACCGGGTTAGATGAAGGAGAAAGCGCAGCACTTATTATGTATGATGAACAAAAGGCAGATCTTTTATTGATGGATGAACAGAAGGGCAGAAGGGTTGCCAAACGACTCAATGTAAGACATATCGGGACAGCGGGTATTCTGATGTTGGCATATGATAAAGGTTTGATTCAAGCAGAAAAAGTCAAAGAATGTATCGATATAATGCTTGAAAATAAAATCAGATTAGGCGAAAACATTTGCAATATAGTAATGGCTCATGTAGGTTTGGGCATTCAGTATTAATTCTGAATGATGTACTAAGGATTTGATATGATGCTGCCAGAATTTTTATCTTTAAGGGAAAAAGAGAAATTCTTCCGTTCACTGAATGGTGAGCAGAAAATAGATGCGTTGAACGAGATGATAGAAGAATCGGAGCATATCGTCTTTCTTGGCGGAGCAGGCGTTTCTACAGAGAGCGGGATACCAGATTTTCGGAGTAAGGACGGGTTATATAATAGGCAGGATCGTAAATTTCAGAAGTACAAACCGGAGTATCTGCTCAGTTATGATTGTCTGAATAAGAAGCCGGAGATATTTTTTTCCTATTTCCGGAAGAATCTGGATTGTCGGACCTTCCAGCCTAATGATGCGCATAAGAAACTGGCGGAAATGGAGCGGAAGGGAAAGCTAGATGGAATTATTACTCAGAATATTGATGGACTGCATCAGAAGGCAGGGAGTAAGAAGGTGTGGGAGATTCATGGAAGTGCGCTCCGATGCCATTGTGTAAGCTGCCGTGCGGAATATAGGGCGGAGTCTGTTTTTGAAAATACAGAGGAAATACCGCGCTGTCCGAAGTGTGGCAGGATGATACGTCCTGATGTGACCTTGTATGGAGAGCTCCTGCCACAAAGAGCATATGAAGAAGCCGTTGCGCTCATCAGGTATGCGGATTGCCTGATTATTGGCGGAACCTCATTGGAGGTGGGAAGTGCAGCGCAGCTTGCGCATATGTATCATGGGAAGTATCTTGTGATTATTAATAAAGGTAAAACGAAGATGGAAGGCAAGGCAGATCTTGTATTTCATGACAACATTGGTAAAGTGATGAATCAGATTAGGTGAAAATACCTATAATGAAAGTGAGTAAGACACCAGAACGAAAAGCATTAGAGGATTTGTTGTTAAAGAGCAGAAGAATGAAGGGCAGAGCGGTTCTGTTCTTCTTTTTTTGTATTAAATCAAACAAGAACAAACGTTCTAAAAATGCTGTACAAATTTGGAGTAGTGTGCTATAATCAAAACTGCTTTTGAATTGACCTATAATTAAGGATATATGGAATCCATAGGGGGTTATGATGGATCATTTCAAACTAGTATCAGAATACCAACCCACCGGCGACCAACCCGAAGCCATCGAAGCTCTTGTAAAAGGCTTCAAAGAGGGCAATCAATTCCAAACCTTGCTTGGCGTCACGGGTTCCGGTAAGACGTTCACCATGGCCAACATCATACAGCAGCTTAACAAGCCCACTTTGGTGATCGCCCACAATAAGACGCTGGCGGGACAGCTTTACGGCGAGTTTAAGGAATTTTTCCCTGAAAATGCGGTAGAATACTTTGTGTCCTACTATGATTATTACCAGCCGGAGGCCTACGTGCCGTCCACGGACACTTATATTGCAAAGGATTCTTCCATAAACGACGAGATAGACAAGCTGCGGCTCTCAGCTACGGCTTCTTTGACGGAACGGCGTGACGTGGTGGTGATTGCCAGCGTTTCCTGTATTTATGGATTGGGAAGTCCCGAGGAATATGCAGGCATGAGTATGTCTCTGCGCCCCGGTATGACGAAAGACCGGGATGAAGTGATTCGCGGTCTGATCGAGATGCAGTATAATAGAAATGACATGGATCTTGACCGATGCTGTTTTCGGGTGCGGGGCGATGTGCTGGAAATCTGCCCGGCGCAGGGCGGCGATTACCTAATCCGCGTGGAGTTTTTCGGGGATGAGATTGACCGAATCGCGGGGGCCGATCCTCTGACGGGACAGGTGCATGCGGTCTTGGAACATGTAATGATTTTCCCGGCCTCTCACTATGTTGTGCCGCCGGAGAAGATTCGCACGGCCTGCAAGGTGATCGAACAGGAGCTTGACGAACGGGTAAAATTTTTTAAAGGTGAGGACAAGCTTTTAGAGGCGCAGCGGATTTCGGAGAGAACTAACTTTGATATCGAAATGCTGCGGGAGACAGGATTTTGCTCTGGCATCGAAAATTATTCCAGACATTTAAACGGGATGGCGGAGGGTGAACCGCCTTTCACGCTGCTGGATTATTTTAAGGATGATTTCCTGATTATCATAGACGAGTCCCATATGACGATTCCGCAGATACGGGGCATGTTTGCGGGGGACAGATCGAGGAAAAATACCTTAGTTGATTATGGGTTTCGCTTGCCCTCTGCGTTGGACAACCGGCCTCTTTGTTTTGAAGAGTTCGAGGGCCATATCGACCAAATGCTTTTTGTTTCTGCGACGCCCTCCGATTACGAAGCGGCTCACGAGCTGTTCCGCACGGAGCAGATTATACGGCCTACCGGACTGTTAGACCCGGAAGTTTCCGTGCGTCCCGTAGAGGGGCAGATCGACGACCTGATTTCGGAGATTAATAAGGTGACGGCGGAAAAGGGCAAGGTGCTGGTGACCACGCTTACAAAGCGGATGGCGGAGGATTTGACGAGTTATATGAACGATGTAGGGATTCGGGTCAAATATCTGCATTCCGATATCGACACGCTGGAACGGGCCGAGATTATCCGCGATATGCGGCTGGACGTTTTTGACGTGCTGGTGGGAATCAACCTTTTGCGTGAGGGATTGGATATCCCGGAAATTGAATTGGTGGCGATATTGGATGCGGATAAGGAAGGATTTTTGCGCTCCGCTACATCACTGATTCAGACTATCGGGCGGGCGGCCAGAAATGCGAAAGGACATGTGGTCATGTACGCGGACGATATGACGGATTCCATGAACGTAGCTATTACGGAGACGAACCGCCGTCGTAAGATTCAGCAGGCGTATAATGAAGAACATGGGATTACGCCGCAGACAATTCAAAAAGCGGTGCGCGATTTGATCAGCATTTCCAAGACGATTGCGAAGGAAGAGCAGCGGTTTGAGAAAGACCCAGAGTCCATGAGCAGGGAGGAACTAGAAAAGCTGATCAAGGAAGTGGAAAAACAGATGAAGAAAGCCGCCGCAGATCTGAACTTTGAGGCCGCCGCAGAATTGCGTGACCGGATGGTGGATTTGAAGGTTAAACTCAGGGATTTTGACAAGTAGCGGGAACAGCACAAAATAAAAAAAGAGGATAAATTTATGTCTGACAATCTTAAGATGCGTCCGCGCGAATATATTAAAATACGCGGCGCGAACGAACACAATTTAAAAGGAATCGATCTGGATATTCCCCGTAATGAGTTTGTAGTGCTTACGGGGCTGTCGGGTTCGGGAAAATCTTCCCTTGCTTTTGATACCATCTATGCGGAGGGACAGAGGCGTTATATGGAATCCCTCTCTTCCTATGCGAGACAGTTTTTGGGGCAGATGGAAAAACCTGATGTGGAACGAATCGAAGGACTGTCTCCGGCAATCTCTATTGACCAGAAATCCACGAACCGGAATCCGCGTTCTACCGTGGGAACGGTGACGGAGATTTACGATTATTTTCGTCTTCTCTATGCCCGCATCGGCATTCCTCATTGCCCGAACTGCGGGAAGGAAATTAAGAGGCAGACGGTAGACCAGATTGTGGATCAGGTGATGGCGCTGCCTGAGGGGACGAAAATTCAGCTTCTTGCGCCGGTGGTGCGGGGCAGGAAAGGCCAGCATGAGAAGATTTTTGAGCGGGCGCGCAGAAGCGGCTATGTGAGAGTGCGGGTGGACGGCAGCCTTTATGATCTGAGCGAGGAGTCTGACAGTTTTAAATTAGACAAAAATATCAAGCACAACATTGAGATTGTGGTGGATCGCCTTGTGGTTAAGGAGGGGATCGAACGTCGCCTGACGGATTCTGTGGAAAATGTTTTTGCGCTGGCGGAGGGGTTGATGACCCTTGACGTGATAGACGGGGAACCGATTCAGTTTAGCCAGAGCTTTGCCTGTCCCGATTGTGGAATCAGTATCAGTGAGATCGAGCCGAGAAGCTTTTCCTTTAATAATCCGTTTGGCGCTTGTCCGAGTTGCTTTGGCTTGGGCTATAAGATGGAGTTTGACGAGGATCTGATCATACCGGACAAAAGCGTTAGTTTGGAGGACGGGGCGATTGCCGTTTTGGGATGGCAGTCCAGCGGCGACAAAGGCAGTTTTACTAACGCGGTTTTGCAGGCATTGGCCAAGAAATTTAAGTTCAGCCTGAAAACGCCTTTCGGAGAGCTTTCGGAGGAAGTACAGGATATTATCGTTCACGGTACGACTAAGTCGGTGGACGTGTATTACGAGGGACAGCGGGGAAGCGGCGTTTACCCTGTAGTTTTTGAGGGCGTGATCAAAAATGTGGAGAGGCGATACCGGGAGACTAGCTCTGACTGGAGTAAGCAGGAGTATGAGAGTTTTATGAGGATTACCCCCTGTAAAGAATGTAAGGGGATGCGTTTGAAAAAAGAGTCTCTTGCGGTGACTGTCTGCGATAAAAATATTTTTGAAATCACGTCCATGTCCGTGGCAAAGCTGCATGATTTTATCGGCGGTATGCAGTTGACGCCCCAACAGGAGTTGATCGGGAAACGAGTTTTAAAGGAAATCCGTGCAAGAGTCGGTTTTCTTGTGGAAGTGGGATTGGAATATCTGTCGCTGGCAAGGGCCACCAGCTCTCTTTCCGGCGGTGAGGCGCAGAGAATCCGTTTGGCGACGCAGATCGGCTCCGGGTTGGTGGGAGTCTGTTACATTTTGGACGAGCCAAGTATTGGCCTGCATCAGAGGGATAATGACAAGCTGATTGCAGCGCTCAAGAATCTGCGGGATATGGGAAATACGCTTCTGGTGGTGGAGCACGACGAGGACACCATGCTGGCGGCGGACCATATCGTGGATATCGGGCCGGGAGCGGGAAGTCGTGGCGGCGAGGTGGTTGCGCAGGGAACGGCGGAAGAAATCATGCAGGTGGAAGAGTCTGTCACCGGACAGTATCTGAGTGGAAAGCTACAGATTCCAGTACCGAAGACGCGCCGGAAACCTCTGGGCTGGCTGACCGTGAAAGGCGCGGAAGAAAATAACCTCAAAAAAATTGACGTGAAATTCCCCACGGGCATTATGACCTGCGTGACCGGGGTTTCGGGTTCAGGAAAAAGCTCCCTTGTCAATGAGATTCTTTATAAACATCTGGCAAAGGATTTGAACAGGGCGCGTACCATTCCCGGTAAACACAAGGAAATTTTGGGGATCGACCAGCTTGACAAGGTGATTAATATCGATCAGTCGCCCATCGGCAGGACGCCCCGTTCTAACCCTGCTACCTATACGGGCGTGTTTGATCAGATCCGTGATCTTTTTGCGACCACGCAGGATGCGAAAGCCAGAGGTTACAAGAAGGGGCGGTTCAGTTTCAATGTGAAGGGCGGTCGTTGCGAGGCCTGCGGCGGCGACGGTATTATCAAGATAGAAATGCACTTTTTGCCAGACGTTTATGTGCCTTGCGAAGTCTGTGGCGGCAAGCGGTATAACAGGGAAACGCTGGAAGTAAAGTATAAGGGTAAGAATATTTTTGATGTGCTCGACATGACGGTGGAAGAGGCGGTGCCTTTCTTTGAAAATCTTCCTTCCATCCGCAGAAAAATAGAGACGTTAAATGACGTGGGCCTTTCCTATGTGAAATTGGGACAGCCGTCCACCACACTTTCGGGCGGCGAGGCGCAGCGGATTAAACTGGCCACGGAACTTTCCAAGCGAAGCACGGGTAAAACCATCTATATTCTGGACGAGCCTACTACGGGCCTGCACTTTGCGGACGTACACAAGCTGGTAGATATTCTGCACAAGCTGGCCGAGGGCGGCAATACCGTGGTAGTGATTGAGCACAACCTTGACGTGATTAAAACTGCCGATTATATTATCGACATGGGCCCGGAAGGCGGCGAGGGCGGCGGCACTGTTATTGCGCAGGGAACACCGGAGCAGATTGCAAAAAATCAGAAATCCTATACCGGGGTTTACATTAAGAAGATGCTTGAGAGGGCGGAGCAGGGGTGATGCTGGCCGTGTAGTAGTGAGAATATTCCTTGGCATGCAATATAGGAATCGAGAATTTGCATGTCAAGGAATATGAAAATTATTTTTCTTTGTCGGGCGCTAATGTCCGCATGAGAGCAAAGAAAGATGCCTCTTTTCCGGTACTAAAATACTGATACCAAAATTCTAAAGTATCTGATTGAAAAACGTCTAAATACTCAATGATTTGTTTTGCCCACAGCAGAGAACCCGTAGAACTTGCGGTGATGAGGTTGTTATCTGCTACAGATGGCTCGTCTATATAAAAATCCAGCCCTTGATAAGCAGGTGAAAACATTTCAAGAAAGCCCTTCCCGTTACTGGTATGCCGGCGGTTATCCAATAATCCAAAATCAGCAAGTGCAGCGGTAGCCCCGCAAATGGCAGCAACCATAGTTCCTAAAGAGAGAAGCTCGCCTGCTTTTTTGATAATGGCTCTATGCTTTGGGTCATTCCATGTATCTGCGCCCGGTAATAGCAATGCGCTTGCTTTATTAACAGGGATGTCATTAATGAGACAATCGGGCACAATGGTTAGCCCGCCCATCGTATGGATTGGCTCTTTGGAATAACTGACTGTTTTAAGTGATACAGGCTCTGCATCTTTTTTGAAAAACCGCCCCGAATGCAGTTCCGAAGTGACATAACCTAATTCCCAGTCGGCTAGTGTTTCAAGAACATAAACATAGATTGTAAACATAAATTCCCTCCATTTTCGTTGTGTAATTGATTTGTGTGCTTATTTATTCTATCATGCAATTGTTGACAACATTATGGCAACAATAGATAGGATCAATGAAATTTTGAAAGGCGGTTCTCAGATGAAAATTGACAGGCTCGTGAGTATTATTATGATGCTGCTTGCTAAAGAGAGAATAGGAGCGCAGGAATTAGCGGACATGTTTGAGGTGTCGCCCCGCACGATTTACCGCGATATAGACACAATCAATATGGCGGGTATTCCCATTCGTTCGATATCGGGAGCAGGCGGCGGCTTTGAAATTATGCAGAACTATAAAATGGACAAAAATGTTTTTTCGACGGCTGACCTTTCCGCTATCCTGATGGGACTTTCAAGTCTTTCGGACATGATAAGGGGAAATGAAGTAATAAATGCTCTTGCAAAAGTCAAAAGCTTTATTCCTGCTGATCGAGCGAAAGAAATAGAATTAAAAGCAAACCAAATATGCATAGACTTAAGTCCTTGGATGGGCAACCGTAACACACAATCCTATTTGGAAATTATCAAAACAGCTCTACAGGATTGCAGGCTGGTTTCTTTTGAATATACAGCTCATCACGGGAAGAAAGCGATACGAACGGTTGAGCCGTATCAGCTTGTTTTAAAAAGCGGCCACTGGTATTTTCATGGATATTGCTATATGCGAAAGGACTTTCGCTTATTCAGACTATCCCGAATATCAAATTTGCATATGAAAGAGGAATATTTTACTCCGCGGGATTATTCCAAACCGATTTTAGACTTTGAAGAAGTTTTGGAAACGATGCAAATAGCAATAAAAATCCGTGTTCATAAATCCATTATGGACAGGGTGCTTGATCATTGCGATTATAAACATTTTTCTCCCGATGGTGACGAATATTATATTGTTGATTTTCCTTTTATAGAGAATGAATATTACTACGATATTCTTCTCGGCTTTGGGGATAAGTGCGAGTGTTTGGAACCACTATATATTCGCGACGAAATGAAGCGCAGAATATATAATATAGCGGCTATATATGAAAAATAACCTGATTATCCTCATTAGACCTATTAAATATTAATGATAAAAATTAAATATTTAATGACAAACATTTACGCACGTGCTAAAATTGAATAAAGAAGGTGAATAAAGAAAGTAATAGAATAGGAGGAAAAAGTATGGATAGGTTAGAAGAGGTTAAAAAAGTAAGCAGACTTATTGCAAAAATGGGAAAGATATTTCAAATAGTGTTTGGAATCTTTATTGGAATGTTTTTGATTTCTATTATCATATTGTCTGTACTACGAAATACTCTCAATGGCATGACCGTTGCGTTCCAAATAGGTGTTAATTTTGATAATTTGGGATATTGGGCTAACAAATTAGCAAGTGAAGGAAAGATTATAGACGCATTTATTGTATTTGGTATATCTGGATTATTGTTTTCGCTTATGATAACAATAATCATGCACTTTGTTGTAAAAATTTTTGCCAATTTTTGTGATGCGTATTCACCGTTCTTACCAGAGACGGTAAAGGATTTAAAAATAATTTCTGCATTGGTTACATTACTCATTTTGAGAAACAGTATCGGATTAGGTATGATTTCAGGATTTGTCTTCTGGGGAATCATTCAGCTCTACGAATATGGGTGCGAATTACAAAATCAGGCAGATGAAACGTTGTAGGTGATAAAGATGGCTATTATTTTAAGATTAGACAGAGTTATGGCTGACAGGAAAATTTCTTTGAATGATTTGGCAGATCAAGTGGGGATAGCAAATGTCAATTTATCTAAAATAAAAACAGGAAAAGTAAGTGCGATCCGTTTCTCGACATTGAATGCGATATGTGATGTACTGGATTGCCAACCGGGAGACATATTAGAATTTCAAAAAGATTAATCTGGTAACAACACAAAATAATAGGAGACCGCCGCTATGGTTTATTGCCAGATGCGGCGGTTTCCATTTTTACATATTGGCTACAGTTGCCGTGGGAGGCAGACATTCCTTTGCGGGAAGAAGATTTCACACCCAAAATGAAACATTTGGCACCCTGCAATCAGTTGGTAATATGCCAATGCCGATATAATAAATGATATTCAGATGTTTTTTATTTTAGGTGCTGAAAGGAAAAAATTGATGAAGATAGCGGTTTGTGATGATGACCGGCCGATCCGGGAAGAACTGATTCGTCTGATACAAAGGCAGATATCTGATGCGGATATCACAGAGTTTCAGTCGGGGGAAGAATTGCTCCATGCCGGAGCTGACTTCGATATCTATTTTCTTGATATTGAAATGGATGCCGTGTCCGGCATGGAGCTGGCAAGGCATATCCGGGAACGGGAAGAAACCGGCAGGAAAAGGAGCATTATTATCTTTGTGACAGGGTATCGGGAATACATGGGAGAAGCCTTTGACGTCAATGCTTTCCACTATCTGGTAAAGCCTTTGGATGAGGATAAATTTGCAGAGGTTTTTGCCCGTGCATGGAAAGAGGCGTCTGTTTTTTGTGAACAGGAAAAGAAGTACATCATGGTGAAAAGCCTTGGCGCGCAGCAGCGATTACTGCTAAAGAATATTTACTATATTGAGAGCCGCAATAAAAAAGTCATTATCCATACAACGGACAAAACGTTGGAAGTCTACGGGAAAATGGAAGAGTTGGAAAACAGGCTGGGCAGTACCTTTTACCGCTGCCACAGATGCTATCTTGTAAACATGGAGAAGATATCTGCTTACAGTGCGGATAACATACAGGTCATAAATGGGGATAACCTGCTCCTTGCAAGGACGAAATATTCTGATTTTATCAAAGCCTATATGCGGTATATCAAAAATGGAGGGATTGTCAATGTTTGATCTGTTGCTTCCGATTTTCATGTACCTGATTGACAGTATATTGAGCGTTGTCTATACACGGGGTTTTCTGAAAGAAAAGTATGAGAAAAGGGGAATGCCGGTGATCTGGGCTGGCGTTTATTTCCTGATTCAGATTCTGGTATTTACCATAGGAGCCGACAGGTTTCCGGTGGGCATAGCTGCCAGAAGCATCTTAAATATCTGCATTCTGCTGTTCATGCAGTCGTTTTTCTTCCAAAAAGAGATACAAAAACAGTTTTTTATTACCTTTAGTTTTGTAGCGGGGACAGAGACGGTAAAATATTTGTTCGTTACGTTTGATATTGTGGTAAGCGGATGGGGGAATCAGATCTTAGATCATCTGCTCGCAGAGAATATCTTAAATACGGTAGAAAGAACTGAGAATGTGATAACGATCTACAATGCCGTAATGACGGTCTTATGCGTATTGTTCTATATCTTGTTATTGTCCGGATTTCTATTTTTCATAAGCAGGAAGTATGTCAAAAAGGACTATCCGTTACAGACATATGAGAATGTCTTTCTGCTCTTACCCTGCATTGCTGCGCTGTGTATCTCAGTCATCATAAGGCTGATCATCAGTTCGCTGAACAACGGGATGGGGATTGTTATCTATGAGACCGTTCCACCGATTCGGTTTTGGCTGCCTGTTGTCGGTGCCTTGATGCTTTCTGACATGATCGCCAGTGTCATACTGTTTCAGAAACAGGTACAGTACCATGAGGAGACAGGGAAACGTGCCCTGCTGGAAAACCAAGTCCGGCAGATGCAGAAAGAGATCACGGAGATACAGGATATCTATAGCGACATGAGAGGGCTCCGGCACGATATGAGAAGCCATTTGGCAAACATCTCCCTGCTTGTCAAAGGTACGGCAGATTCCGTGGAGGAAGAACTGGAAAGCTATATCGGGAAAATGGAAGAAACGGTCAGCAGGTTAGACTTTACCTATCAGACAGGCAATCCGATCACGGACATTATCATCCACCAGAAAGGGCAGGAAGCGGAGAAGAAACAGATACCGTTTCAGGTTGATTTCGCTTATCCATGCAACCTGCTGATAGATGTTTATGACATTGCTGTGATCTTGAATAATGCGCTGGAAAATGCCATAGAAGCGTGCGGCAGGGCAGAGGGTGAAAAACAGATCAGCTTACGTTCTTTTGTAAGAGGCTGTCTGTTCTTTATAGAGGTTGAGAATGATTTTGCAGGGAACATTGTCATGGAAAAAGAAAGCGGGCTGCCGGTCAGCAGCAAGGGAAACGGGAAACTGCATGGGATCGGTATATCCAGCATACAAAGATGTGCGAGGAAGTATATGGGTGATATTGATATTGCAATCTCCGAGACAGACGGCAGGAAGAAATTCAGCCTTACCGTCATGATGAATGGAAAAACCGCGTAGGCCGTTTGACGATATAGTTAGAAGTTTCGCGCCCAAAATGGAGCAGTTCGCGCCAAATCTATGAAAAATATTTTGCAGACCGGCGATAAAGAAGGTAAGAACATTTATCACATGGGAGGAGAAGTGAAGATGGATTTAGGAGTAACGGATAAGTTGGAGGCTGCGTTATGACAAATATAACTAATTATGACTATCATGTTCAAAAGATGGGTGGAGGAACAGGCTCGACATTACCGGGTATGTTTCAGTTTTCGCAATTAAACAGCAACAGCATACAGTCACGATTAAAAGCGGCGGGTATTGACACAGGCAGCAGGCAGTATAAAGCCGTTATCCGGCAAATGGCAAAGGACGGCTGTACTGGCAGTATGTTTACATGTGTTCAGGCAATTAAGAATCTGATGAAAAACTATAATGCAAGAGGAGAGTGGGTTGAACCGACTACAGGATTGACAGGCCTGCTTGTAACAGATGAAACGGGAGATAGTTATAAAAGGATGATTGATATTCCTGAAAGCAGTAAAGAGAAAATGTTTGAATATGTAAAAAATAACTATATTGAAAAAAATGGAATGACGGACGGAGCAGGAAAAACGGAAATTTATATGGAGATGTATAAACAAATGGACAGGGATGATCGGTTGTCGGCAGGCTGGACATTGGGCGAGTACCGTAAGGCGTATTCGCAAGCGTTTGTATCTGCGATTAAGGAAGTTGATCCGGCATGGGCATATGGTAAAGCCATACCTTCGGGTGTCTTGGAGGATATCACAAGGGAGCTTGTGGAAGATAATCTGAAAAAAACGGACAGTTCTCTTGCACGGGCATCACTGAACATACAGATATGAAATGCTCTATGACGTAAACATTTTCTAAAAGAAAAGGGGTAAGGATAAGATGATAAACACGGCTTTTACAGGCGCAGCCGGACTTCGCCAGCCACTGTTACGTTCTAACAAAACAAACAAACTGGCAAGACAGCGGGCGGCGCTCCAATTTTTGTCGGGAGCAGGCAGCGTCAGAAGCAGGGACAGCTTCACTATTTCCAGTGAAGCGAGGAAGTTTTCAAGGGAAAGTATCGTGGCTTTGGTTGACAAGAGCGCAAATGTATCTAGGGAAGAGTTATCCTATTATTTTGCCAACTATAACAATTCACGTGCGATTCTGGATGGGATCAATTTCAGTGAAGGGATTTCTCGCGGATACAATCCTGCGTTTAAGGATTATGGCGTTATGCGCTTTCGTTATAACGGGAGCAGGCAGATCATACCCCTTTATGCCGTACCCAAAATGAGCGCGGGGGCTCTTCCGGGAATCCATGCTGTCAATAATACATTGGTTTTGGATGATAAGAGCTATTACGCATGGACAGCGCCGAGCGGTCATCGGTATCCGTGGGCTGTTCATAACGGATATATAGGATGGGCGGCGTCGGAATCTATGCTAGCGGAAGATACGAATCGGGAGGAAATAAGCGAAAGATGGAAAATGTCAAAGGCAGGGGACATCTTGACGCATCTGGCACAGGGAAGGGGTATGTGGGATGAATTATACAGCAGGGAGGAAATTTTATCGACCTGTGAGAAAGTCGGGATTAAACCGGGTTTCTTTTCCATAGACGCAGGGGCCGGAAAACATACCTATATCCTACAGGAGTCCGGAGATGTAATAAATGTGAGTAAGGAAATTAAATATTTGAGTAGCACAAATTGGATAAATGCTGGCTATAAAGAGGGGGATACATTTTCCGTTTATGGCAATGAGTATGTAATAGACAGCAGCGGACACATTCATGTTTCGGAGGATGATACGTTTACTGGAATGAAAGTTAAGTTTCCGAGGCGTTCCATTTAATAGATTTTAAGATGTTATGTTCGTAAAAAGAGAGGAGAAAATATGATGCAGGTGGGATTAAATAATTACCAGATCGGGAACAGCAATGTAGCTGAGAGGGCAGACAATAAAAAAGTGGAGAAAAAGACAGAGGACAAATACGCCAGTGTATCAGCGTATCAGGCATACTTAAAAGATAAATATTCTTGTTTATCTGCGCCTGATTATAAGGTGACGATATCGCCGGCATATTTGGAGAAATGTATCAAAAATCCCAAAGAAGCGGAAGAGTTGGAAAAGAATCTGGCGCATATACCGGTCAGCCATCAGATGGCGAAAGCATTTTGGAGTGCCCAAGGGGCAAGAGTCGTAAATGACGAATTAATCTTTGACGAAAATGGAAATTGTTGCGGCAGCCCTAATACATATGTGACAAACAGTAAATCATCGGACGACAGGGTGCAGAATGAGGCATCGATGAAAAAAGGGAGGCGGAAAAAGGTTTCACCGCAGCAACATTACGAAAAAAGAAAGTTCCTGAGGGAGCAGTTTGAGGAGCGATTGGCGAAGAAGGAGTATTTGAAAGATCAGTTAGAAGAAAAAGAGATGAAGGATGAATTACTGGAAAAAAGCATTTTGTCAAAGGAGCGGAATGCCGGCAGATTTATTGAACGATACGAAGCCAATATTTTAAAATTTTCACATTAAGATGACATCCTCGGAGGGGGCTTTGGCGATAAATAACTCGAAAAAAGGAAAAACCGAAGCGCATGTTCCGGCTGATGGTCGGCAATATACTTTTTGAAAGACGGGGCGGATTTATCTTCCCCGCCTTTTCACGTGGCTAATACTAGCGTTGCACATTTTTTTGAAAAAATCCCAAACAAAAAACACATATTTTCACCCTTGACAAAGCGACACGCATGACGCATAATAAAAAGCGACACAAGTGTTGCAAAATAAAAGAGGTACTCCCATGAGCTTGAGAGGAGAAAAGACAAAACAGGAAATCAGAGAAAACGCCTATCAACTGTTTGCGGAAAAAGGATTTAAAGAGGTGACTATGAAAGACATCTGCGAACGGACAGGGCTTAGCCGTGGCGGACTGTACCGCCATTATGAAAGCACCGGACAGATTTTTCTGGAAATCGTGAATGGTTTTGCCAGTAAGCAGAAAGACGAAGTGTTTGCCAAAATGGAGCAACACATGCCGGCTACTGTCATATTGGAGGAACTTCTTACAAAATATGTGAGTGAAATGACGGACTGTGAAAATTCTCTCAGTCTTGCGATTTGCGAATTTTACAGCAATCCAGCCATTTCTAAAGAGGACAATTCTGTAAAAAAACAGTATGAAATTTCAAAAGCAACATGGACGGTGTTAATCAACTATGGGATCGGTACGAAAGAATTTAATCCTGTAAAGCCGGAAGCTGTTTTCCATGTCATGATATTTGCTTATCAGGGTGTGCGCATGTACAGCAGATTGATGAAAATAGATCATGAGATTCCTGCACAAATGATAGGAGAAATAAAACGGCTTTTGTTACCAGAGAAGGATTAAATTATATTTGCAGATTCAAATTCACAAACTGAGAAAGGAGCATGGATATTGATATGGAAAATGAAATTCATTTGATAAAACCGAAAGTTATGAGGAATGGCTGTCTTCTGTAACGCGGAATACCGATCCCAAAACGGTAAATGAAAACTGGGTGGTGACAGACACCTTTTTTGCAGTCAGAAAAAGCGACGGCAGGATCATCGGAATCATTGATTTGAGGCATACACTAAACGAATTTTTAAAAGACTTGGGGAACTGCGGCTATAGCGTGCGTCCCTCCGAAAGAAAAAAGGGATATGCGACGGAAATGCTGCGCCAGCTTATCCAAGCGGCGAAAGAAGCGGAAATGAAAGAGCTTCATATATCTGTGGAAAAAGAAAATGCGGCGTCCATAAAAGTCATCCAAAAAAATGGCGGCGTGTATGAACGGAGCTTTTCCTTTGAAGGGGAAACGGCGGATATTTATAAAATTGAGTTATAGATTTTAGATATAAGGGGAGATAGTCTGGTCACTATCGCCCCTTATAAATAATAAATATGACGCGGTGTCACAGCATCCGATACCTTGCCAGACACGCCAGAATCTCCTGCCGTCTCACATAAGCCGCAGGGCCAGTCCCATAGTTTCTGGGCGTCAAGGCAAGAATCCCTTCTTTTTCCAGCTTGTCGGAAACCTCCTTTGCTAACTGGGGAATGGTCTTTTTCCCATCCGCCAGTTTATCCAAAGTATACTGCATAATATAAGCGAGAGCGGCGGTCTGGCTTTCGCCCACGATCTGTTCCAGATAGCGCAGGTCGATTTCGTTTTTGTCGAGGCTGATTGTGTCCCAGCCGTGGGTCCGCGCTTTTTCAATCTGTTTTTTGCGGACGGATTTTTTCACCCAGTCGTTTTGTTGTACTTTTTCTTCAATCAACTCTACCGCAAGTTCTTTCGCCCGCGCAGTCACATCCTTTGTCTCATAGCAGTCCATCTGTAATACGGTATCGGCTACGGAAAGATAATCGCCGGAGCTTCCCGCCACTAATATGGTAGAAATGCCCAGATCCTGATAGAGGCTTCTGATCTTTCGGATAAAAGGCGTAATGGGTTCTTTTTCATCGGAGACTAGCTGGGCCATGCGGGTGTCGCGCACCATAAAGTTGGTGGCGGAGGTGTCCTCGTCGATCAAAAGCACCGTACTTCCCGCGGCCAGAGCTTCCACGGTATTGGCAGCCTGCGAGGTGCTTCCGCTGGCGTTTTCGGTGTGAAAACGGGTGGTGTCAGATTTCATCGGCAGGTTATTGATAAACATGGAAATATCCGTCTCGTGAATGCAGCGGTTTTCCTCAGCCCGCAGTTTAAAGGCGCTCTCGTCGGTAATGACAAGCTCTCTGCCGTCCCCGGCGATATGGTTGTACACGCCTCGTTCCAGTGCCTTTAACAGCGTAGATTTTCCGTGGAAACCGCCGCCAGCGATCACTGTGATGCCGCGGCGGATGCCCATACCGCGCACGGCGCCCCGGTGGGGAAGCGTTAAGGTGATTGCCAGAGAGTCGGGGCTTTTGAAAACGACAGCCTCTTTCAAGGGCCTCTGCGACACGCCGCTTTCTCTGGGAAGAATGGAGCCGTCCGCTACAAAAGCCGCAAGGTCATGCTCGGCGAGAGCCTCCCGGATAAACTGCTGGTCGTCCGCTAGTGCGGTGACCTTGTCCAGGTCCTGTTTCATGCGGGGCTCCATGCGGAAACACTTTTGCGCCAGATCGGGGAGCTGGCGGAAAAGGATCTGGGAAAGTTCCCCTGCGGCGATGGTGCGCCCGAAAGCGGGGAAGCCGACTTCAATCCGCGCTTCAATCGCCTCATTGCTGATATGCATGGCGGTGGTTTCCAGAATTTCCTGTCCTACCCGACAGGCGGTTAAAAGTCCGCTTTTACCGGAGCCTTTTGCGGCCCGGCCGTCCCCGCTTCTAAGCGCGCGGTGCAGACAGCGGAGCAGATAATCCTCTGTTGCGATTCTGCGGTGTTTGTTCTCAAAATAGGCGGCGGGAATATTGCCTTGGTTTCGGTACACGATCCGTACCCGCGAGGGGGTAGCGAAGGGATCGCCCTGCACATGGTCGATGCAGAGGCGGTACGCGCCAAAGTCGTATTCTCCTTCTAAAACTTTATAAGCTTTGTAGCCTTTGTGGTCGATTTCTCTCAGCTTCGTTTGCAATTCTGTCTGTGTTCGCATCATGACCTCCCATATCAGAGCAGTTTTGTGTCTGCAAAGAGTATAACACATCTGCCAAAATCTGTTACTAATTTTTTTCAAAAGAAATGCCGCGATTGGGTAAAGATTTTCGCACACTCATCCGATAATAGAATAGGAAGCACGGATGCTGAATTCAGAACGGAAGGAACCGTTCTGTTTTTGGCGTTTTTTAATTTTTTCGAAAAAAATGAGAAAAACCTTTGAAAAACCACTTCAATGAGGGTATAATATAATAGCCGCATTAGAAAAACTAGCGCAAAGTGCGGATTTGCGAGCTACATGTATATTGCGATTAAGAAAAATGATGCGACATTGACTCTCAGGAAGGGGAACAAAGATAAATGCAGTTTACAGATATCGGTATTGATCTTGGCACAGCCAGTATTTTAGTATATATCAGAGGCAAAGGCGTTGTGTTGAAGGAGCCTTCGGTGGTGGCTTTCGACAGGGACACGAATAAAATTAAGGCGATTGGTGAGGACGCGCGCCTCATGCTCGGCAGGACGCCGGGTAATATTGTAGCGGTAAGACCCTTGCGACAAGGCGTTATTTCCGACTATCAGGTTACAGAGAAAATGATGAAATATTTTATCCAGAAGGCTTTGGGTAAGAAGACGTTCCGCAAGCCCCGTATTGCGGTGTGCGTGCCCAGCGGCGTGACCGAAGTGGAGAAGAAGGCCGTAGAGGACGCGACTTATCAGGCGGGCGCGAGAGAGGTTTCCATTATCGAGGAGCCTATTGCGGCAGCGATCGGCGCGGGTATTGATATTTCTAAGCCCTGTGGGAACATGATCGTCGATATCGGCGGCGGCACTTCCGATATTGCGGTGATTTCTCTGGGCGGTACGGTGGTCAGCGCTTCTATTAAGATAGCGGGCGACGATTTTGACGAGGCCATCGTGCGATACATGCGTAAAAAACACAATCTGCTGATCGGTGAACGGACGGCGGAGGATTTGAAGATAAAGATTGGTTCCGCTTTTAAGCGGCCTGAGGTTGACTATATGGATGTCCGGGGCCGTAATCTGGTGACCGGCCTTCCCAGAACCGTTAAGGTTTCCTCGGAGGAGACGGAGGAAGCGCTGCATGAGACCACGGTGCAGATTGTTGAGACCATACACAGTGTGCTTGAGAAGACGCCTCCGGAGCTGGCGGCGGATATTGCGGACCGCGGTATTGTCCTGACGGGAGGCGGAAGTCTTCTGCGCGGATTGGAAGATTTGATCGCGGCTAAGACGGGCATTAACACCATGACGGCGGAAGATCCGATGACAGCGGTGGCGATCGGCACTGGAAAATATGTAGAATTTTTGGCAGGATACCGCGAAGAATAAAGCGCATTCTCGGTAGAGAGATGAAGGGAGAAACAGCATGTTAAAGGGCTTGTATACAGCTTATACTGGCATGATCAACGAACAACACAGAATGGATGTCCTGACGAACAATCTGGCCAACTCCACAACTAACGGCTTTAAAAAGGAGGGTACCACGAGCGAGGCTTTTGATACGGTGCTTGCCTATAAGATCAAAGACTTGTCCGAGCCGGGAAATCTTCCCAGACCGATGGCAACTAACAGGCCGGTTGACGAGGCGGAGGCAAACAATCCGTTAAATGAGACCTATATGGAAAGAAGAATCAGCAAGACGGGACTGAATTTGGGCGTAAAGATCGGTGAGAATTATGTGGATTATTCCGAAGGGCCGATCAAAGAGACGGGAAACGTGCTGGATCTGGCTTTGACTGACAGAGGCTTCTTTTCGGTACAGTATACAAATAAGGCGGGAGAGACTTCTATCAAGTACACGAGGGACGGTAATTTTACGATGAATCGTCTTGGTTATCTGACCACGCAGGATGGCGATTTTGTGTTGGATGAGGATGGGCAGAGAATCCAGTTGGACCCGGCGCTGGAGATCAGTATTAATACAGACGGCGATATCTTTCAGGACGGCGAGATCGTAGCGACGGTTGATGTCACTGATTTTGAAGATTATAATTATCTGGAGCGGTTCGGAGAGAACTTCTTCCAGCCTGTAGATGGAGCTGTGGAGCTTGACAGGGAAGCGATGGCCGAGGAGCTTGGTACGAATACAAGGATTCATTCGGGCTTTCTGGAGATGTCTAATATTTCCGTAGTGACGGAGATGGTTAATATGATCGCTTTGCAGCGCCAGTATGAGAGTAATCAGAAGGTGATCACCACCTATGACGATACGCTTGAACAGGCAGTGACGAACGGCAGAATAAGCTAATAAATGTAATTAATTTGTAATGTGATAAGGAGGATTCTATGGTCAGGAGTTTATGGTCGGGAGCGACCGGCATGAATGCACAGCAGACAAATGTGGATACGATAGCGAATAATCTCGCTAATGTCAATTCAGCAGGTTATAAGGCGCAGGTGGCGCAGTTTAAGTCCCTGCTGTATCAGAATTTACATTCCACAACTACCACGGCAAACGGGGACCCGAAGCCGACCACTTCTCAGATCGGTTTGGGTGTGCGCACCGCGTCCCTCAATCAGATTTTCAGACAGGGCAGCTTGCTGGACGCCGATTCCGATACTGCATTTGCGATTGAAGGAGACGGTTTCTTTGCATTGCGCGGCGAGGATGGACAGATTTTCTATACAAGAAACGGTGATTTTACTTGGGCGATCAGCGCGGGAAACCGTATGGCGCTGACCAATTCCGACGGACTGCCGGTACTGGATTCCGAGGGACGTGCGATTGTTTTAAACGCTGATTACATAGCGAGCAACCTCTCTATTACGGAGGACGGTCAGATCTGCTATCCGGATGAGCGGAACAATCCCCAGCCCATCGACGTGCAGATCGGCACATTCCAGTTCAGCAATCCCGGCGGCCTGAGCAGAGTGGGAAACACGCTTTACTCGGTGACAGAAGCCAGCGGCCGTGCGCTCAATGAGGATACGGAGGATAATGTCAGAAAGAGCCGTATCATACAGGGATATTTGGAAGGATCAAACGTACAGGTGGCAAACGAGATGGTGAATCTGATTGTGGCGCAGCGCGCTTACGAAATGAACTCTAAGTCCATCACAACGTCCGATTCCATGCTTGAAGTAGCTAACAACCTTAAGCGTTAACGATAGGAGATAGCACATGAACGACTTAACGAATTTATCCGCTTACACAGACTACATGACAGACACAAACCGCGTGGCCACAGAGCAGCTTCAGAAAAATCTGCAAAATGCGGACGAGGCGGCGAAGAAGAAAGAGGACGACGCCCTCTTTGACGCATGTAAGCAGTTTGAGGCGTATCTGTGGGAGCAGGTTTATAAAGAAATGCAGAAAACCGTCGATATTTTCAGCGAAGATGAGGACGGTTACGCTTCCAATATGGTAGACTATTTCAAGGATACTGCGATTCAGCAGATTTCAGAGCAGACTGCGACGCAGGGTTCCAATTCTTTAGCGCAGATGTTATATGAACAGGCAAAGATCAATTACGGTCTATAATCTTCAGGGGTTTCATGGAAACAATCAAAGGATTTATCGATCACATTATTTACCGCAATAAGGACAATGGATATACGGTATTAAATCTTCTCACGCAGGAGGGAGAACTCACCTGCGTGGGTTTTTTTAAAACCATGGATCAGGGCGAGACCATCGAGGCACAGGGGGACTATGCCCAGCACCAGATATACGGAAAACAGTTTAAAATAGAACAATATCAAATACTTCCGCCGAGCGATGAAGTCAGCGTGGAACGTTACCTTTCTTCGGGCGCGGTGAAGGGCGTGGGCGAGGCGCTGGCGCGACGGATCGTGAAGGCGTTTGGCGCAGATACCTATCGAATTATTGAGGAAGAGCCGGAGCGTCTGGCGGAGGTAAAGGGAATCAGCCTGCGGAAAGCAAGGGAAATTGCGGCTTCCGTTTATGAAAAAAGGGATGCCCGGGACGCTATGACTTTTTTACAGGGATATGGTATTTCCAATACGCTGGCGCTCCGCATTTACGAGACCTATGGCATGGGGCTTTACGGCATTATGCGTGAGAATCCCTATAAACTGGCGGAGGATATACAGGGAATCGGATTCCGCATTGCAGATGAGATCGCGGCGAAGATCGGCATTCATACCGATTCCGATTACCGGATCAGAAGCGGGTTGCTCTATACCTTGCAGCGTGCAGGCGGCGAGGGACATTGCTACCTTCCGGTGGACAAGCTTTTGGCCGAGGCGGGGGAGCTTTTGGGGATTGAGCCTTCTTTGATGGAGCCGCAGCTCCAAAATTTAGCCATGGATAAAAAGCTGGTTATTAAAATGCCGGTTTCGGGTGAAAACGAGCGAAGGGTTTACGCGGCCACCTTTTATTATGCCGAATTAAACTGCGCCCGGCTTCTTCATGATCTGAATATCAGTGAAGAACTTCTTCCAGCGGAGGAGGAAGCCCTTCTTAAAAAAATAGATCAGGTGGAAAAGGAACTGGATATCGCCTTGGACACGCTGCAAAAGCGCTCGGTTTTAGAGAGTATCCGAAACGGGGTGTTCATTCTGTCCGGCGGACCGGGCACGGGTAAGACGACTACCATCAATGCGATTATCCGCTATTTTCTCTCTCAGGGAATGGATATTTCCCTTGCTGCGCCCACCGGAAGAGCTGCCAAACGAATGACGGAGGCTACCGGATATGAGGCGCGCACGATTCACCGGCTTTTGGAGCTGTCTGGGGCGGCCGCGTTGGAGGGAAAGCCGGCCCAGTTTGAGCGCAATGAGGAGAATCCGCTGGATGCGGATGTGATCATTGTGGATGAAATGTCCATGGTAGATATTTTCCTGTTTCAATCTCTTTTGAAGGCGATTCCTGTCGGGACGCGTCTGATTATGGTCGGAGATGTGAACCAGCTTCCGTCTGTAGGGCCGGGACAGGTGTTGGCCGACCTAATGAAAAGCCACGCATTCCAAACGGTGACGCTTGAAAAGATTTTCAGGCAGGCGCAGGAGAGCGATATTGTACTGAATGCCCATAGAATCCATGCGGGGGAGAACCCGGTACTGGACAATAAGAGCAGGGACTTTTTCTTCTTGGAAAGAAACGATGTGAATGTTATTTATAAACATATGATTCAGTTGATTCTGGAAAAACTTCCCCGCTATGTGGACGCTTCGCCTTACGACATTCAGGTGCTTACGCCTATGCGGAAGGGAAAGCTTGGTGTGGAGACGCTAAACGGCATTTTACAGAAATATTTGAATCCTCCGGATGCGAAAAAAAGGGAGTGCCAGATTGGGGACACCCTGTTTCGGGAGGGGGACAAGGTGATGCAGATCAAAAATAATTACCAGCTTCCGTGGGAAGTGGTAAGCCGCTACCAGATTCCGATCGATCAGGGAATGGGAGTATTTAACGGGGATCTGGGCGTCATCCGCTCGATAGACGATTATGCAAAAGAAGTGGTGGTGGAGTTCGATGAGCACAGGCGGGTTACTTATCCTTACGCCGGCCTCGATGAGATCGAACTGGCCTATGCCGTCACCATACATAAATCGCAGGGAAGCGAGTATCCCGCCGTGATTATGCCCCTGCTTTCGGGGCCTCATATGTTATTTAACCGCAATCTGCTCTATACGGGGATCACCCGGGCTAAGGCGTGCGTCACCATTCTGGGAAGCCGCGCCACCCTTTATGATATGATTGCTAACAATCAGGAGAACCGGCGTTACACTGGTTTTGCCGATCAAGTCGCTGCCACAGCATCAGACTGAGGCGCTATGGATTTTTGAAAGGAAACTTTATGAATACATTTCTGGACACTGTTCTGTCACTTTTCTATCCCCGCCGCTGTCCGGTCTGCGACGGGCCTGTCAAACCGTGGAATGCCCTGATTTGCAGGGAATGCAGGCCGGCCCTGACTTATAGTAAACCGCCGCGGTGCATGAAGTGCGGGAAACAGATCGGGGACGAGGAAAAAGAATACTGCGCTGACTGCGCGGGGCGTGTCCACTTTTATGACAGGGGCCGCGCTCTCTTTGCCTATTCAAGCGTTTCGGACTCGATTGCCCGCTTTAAGTATCGTGGAAGGAGGGAATATGCCGCCTTCTATGCCGCGTGCATGGCAGAGAGGCTGGGAGATTTCATCAGCGCCTGCGAAGCGGACGCTTTTGTGCCGGTTCCCCTTCACAAGAGCAGGAAACAGAGGCGGGGATATAATCAGGCGGAGGTCTTGGCGAGGGAACTTTCAGCCCTCACGGGAATACCAGTATATGGCAATTTGATAGGAAGAGTGAAAAAAACAGCGCCTATGAAAGAATTATCTGCCGTGGAGAGACAAAATAATTTGAAAAAGGCTTTCAAAATTCTTCGTAATGATGTAAAATTAAATACGATTATAATTATTGATGATATCTACACGACGGGCAGTACGATAGACGCCGTAAGCCGCGAGCTGAAAAACGCGGGTGTAGAGAAGGTTTACTTTGTGGCTCTTGCTATTGGGAGAGGCATGTGAAAAACAATCTGAGGGAGGATGAAGTATGAACGTAAGGAATTGTAGAAAATGCGGAAATCTGTTCAACTATGTTTCCGGACCGCCGATTTGTCCTGCGTGCAGGGAGAAAATGGAAGAAAAGTTTCAGGAAGTAAAGAAGTACATCCAAGACAATGGACACGCATCTATTCCGGAAGTGGCGGAGGCATGTGACGTTTCCACAAATCAGATTCACCAGTGGCTCAGAGAGGAGAGGCTGGAGCTTTCAGCAGAATCCGGCATTACGCTTACCTGCGAGAACTGCGGCGCGCCCATCATGACAGGCCGCTTCTGCCAGAAGTGTAAAAACACGATGGCCAATGAGCTGGGAAGCAGCATCAAGAAACCGGAACCGCCAAAGGTTCAGAAGAAAAAGGATACGAAGGAAAATCCTAAGATGCGTTTCTTGAATTAACCTTTATTTTTGGAAGTTGGAGAACTATAAGGATATGTTAAATGAAGAGAGAGTCGTTTTGATGACGAAGATGGCTGCCTTCGAGGAACATGAGGGAAAGAGGAGCCTCGATATCGGCAGCTATTTTCGGAGCGACTATATAAGTTGGCAGGTGCTTAAATCCATTATAAGTGCAACCATCGCATTTGTAGTGGTTTTTGCTATGTACATTTTTTATGATTTTGAAATTTTTATGACGGACATTTATAAGATGGACCTTTTGGAGTTCGCGAAAAATGTTCTGTTCTACTATTTGGGAACGGTGGGCGTTTACGCGCTTATTTCCTACATAGTGTACACGGTGAGGTACAGCAGGGCGAAGAAGAATTTGCGGGTGTATTATATGAATCTGCATAAACTTTCTTCCATGTACAGAAACGAATAGAACGGATAAAGGAATTAACATACAATGACTACTTTACTGGTTGCAAAACAGATACTTTTGACGATATACAGTAAATATGAAGTGTATATCACACCGCTTTTAAAATTTCTTTTGGCGCTTATTACGCTTTCCCTGATCAATTCCCGATTGGGATATATGGAGACAATCAACAGGGCGACAGTGGTTTTGATTGTGGCGCTTATGTGCTCTTTTATGCCGACAAACTTTATTGTGCTGATGGGAGCGGTGTTTGTCCTTCTGCATCTCTATACTTTTAGTTTGGAGTGCGCAGCGGTGATTGGCGCGGGCTTTCTGCTGCTCTTTTTGCTGTATCTGCGGTTTGCCCCGAAAGATACGCTGGTGGTGACTCTTTTACCGGTCTGTTTTCTTTTGCGGATACCTTATGTCATTCCTATATCCATGGGTCTGATCGGAACGCCGGCTTCGGCTGTGTCTGTGGCCTGCGGCGTGATTGTGTATTATATGATCCATTATGTAACGCAAAATGCGACAGTGATTGCGGCGATGGCGGACGAGGAGACGGCGGCCAAGTTTAAGTTTATTATTGACGGGCTTTTAAAGAACCGGGAGGTGGTGGTTACCATTGCGGCTTTTGCAATCACAGTCATTATCGTATATCTGCTACGCCGTATGAGCGTGGATTATGCATGGACGATCGCTATGACGGCGGGCGCGGTGGTAAATATTATGGTGCTTTTGGTGGGAGATCTGATTTTTGATATGAATCAATCTTTGGCCGGCGTGATTTTAGGTACGATTATCTCGTTCCTGATTACATTGGTATTACAGTTTTTTGTGTTTTATGTAGATTATAGTCGAACGGAAAAAGTACAATTTGAGGATGATGAGTATTATTATTATGTGAAGGCGGTTCCCAAGGTTACTGTGGCGAAACCGGATAAGAAAGTGAAGCAGATTAATTCTGCGAGAAGCGGCGCTTCGAGAAACACCAGACCGACACATTATTAGAGATATGGAATATAAATGACACAAAGGGTAGGTGATGAGAGATGGAACAATTGAATAACTGGATCGGAGTCTATCTCGCAAAGCTGCATATGCCTTCCATTCATTGGAATGATGTGGCGGAGATTGTCATTATGACCTTTGTGGCATATCACATTTTAGTATGGATCAAAAATACGAGGGCTTGGGCGCTTTTAAAGGGCGTCATTATCATCCTCGTTTTTATCATCATTGCGGCTTTCTGCAAGATGAATACGATTCTCTGGATTGTGCCCAATATTATCAGCATTGCCGCTACGGCGTTTGTGGTAGTTTTGCAGCCGGAACTGCGCGCCGCATTGGAAGAACTGGGGCGTAAGAATTTTTTCGCTTCCATCCTTGACGCCAACAAACGGGAGGACGGGCGGTTTTCGGACCGGACGATCAACGAGATTGTGAAAGCTTCCGTTGAGATGGGAAAAGTGAAGACAGGGGCGCTGATTGTGATCGAGCATGAACAGTCCCTGCGCGAATACGAAAGAACGGGTATTGATGTGGACGGTATTATTTCAAGCCAGTTGCTCATCAATATTTTTGAACACAATACGCCTCTGCACGATGGAGCGGTCATCGTTAGAGGTAACAGGGTTGTGTCTGCAACCTGCTATCTGCCGCTATCGGATAATATGGCGCTCAGTAAAGATCTGGGAACCAGACACAGGGCCGGCGTGGGCATTTCGGAGGTAACAGATTCCCTGACGGTGATTGTCTCCGAGGAGACGGGAAAGATCAGCGTGGCTTATGGCGGCGCGCTTGAAAGAGGTCTGGACGCGGGACGTTTGAAGGAACGGCTCCAGGGGATTCAGGACAAACCGGTGGAGGAGAAAAAACGGAAGATCTGGAAAGGCAAGAGCATCGGAAAGGCGGGGGTTAAGGATGAAGAATAGACTTACCCGGAACTGGGGATTAAAAATCGCTTCCTTCCTCAGCGCAGCGTTACTGTGGCTGGTTGTCACCAATATAAACGACCCGATAGTGTCTTACCGTGTGGCGGATGTGCCTGTCACAATCAGAAACGCGAGCTTGATCACTGATAGGGGGCAGGTGTACGAAGTGCTGGACGGGACAGATACGATTGATACCGTTACGGTGTCAGCGCCCCGCTCGATTATTGATTCGTTGGATAAAAGTAATATTGTGGCGGTGGCGGATATCAACGATTTGACCAGTGTGGACACGGTGCCGATTAAACTGTCTACGAACAAATATAACGATAAGCTGGACAGTATACGCGGTAATATAGACAATGTGCGGTTGAGCATTGAGGAGAAGCAGACCCGCTCGCTGCAGATCAGACCGGTAACCACGGGAGAAGTGCGGGAGGGCTACAAGGTGGGCGATGCCACGACGGATCAGAATTTGATTCGGATTTCCGGTCCGCAGTCCGTTATTTCGCAGGTGGCAAAAGCGCAGGCGGAGGTCGATATCTCTGGCTTTACAAATAATATTGAAGCGGATTCGAACATTCGTCTCTATGACGAAGATGGGAAAGAAATTACGGCGGTAAATATTGAAAAGAGCATCAGTAAGGTGCGGGTTAAGGTGGAGATTCTGGAACTTAAGGCGCTGCCTGTTGTCTGTGAAGTTACAGGAACGCCTGAGGACGGTTACCAGTATACGGGAGAAATTGAGTTCAGTAAAGCCACGGTTATGGTAGCGGCTAAATCCCAGATATTGGAGCGGGTGGAGGCGATTGAGATCCCCGCCGGAGTTTTGGATGTGACGGACGCTTCCGAGGATGTGACGGTTCTTGTTGATCTCAACGAATATCTGCCGGACGGTGTAAAGCTGTCGGAAAATAATTTTGTGGGCCGGATTAATGTAACTGCAAAAATAGAGGCGGAGCGGGAACGGGCAGTGAGAATCCCGGTAGGAAAGATTGTCTTTGAGGGACTTCCCGATCGCTATCAGGCTGTCATTACAGAGCCGGCTAACGAATGCAGCATTATGCTGACAGGACTGCAGGGGGCTTTGAATGAGATTACGGCGGAGGACGTCATTGCTTCCGTGGATCTGGAGGCGTGGATGGCGCAGGAAGAGATGGAAGAACTCACAGAGGGAAGCTATTGGGTTCCCGTAAATGCCACGGTGACGGACGACAGGCTGAAACAGAGCGGCGTTACTGAGGTGCGGGTGCATTTGATCGAAGAGGAATAAAGGAAAAGAAAACGGAGGTGCGTATGAGCAGATTATTCGGTACGGACGGGGTGCGCGGTGTGGCAAACGAGGAGCTGTCTCCTCTCTTGGCGATGCAGCTTGGGCAGGCGGGAGCCTATGTCCTGACTAAGGAGAATGAACATAAACCTACCATTATGGTTGGATGTGATACAAGAATATCGGGAGATATGCTGGCAAACGCATTAATGGCGGGTGTGTGTTCGGTGGGCGCAAATGCGGTGTATGTGGGAGTGGTTCCCACGCCTGCGGTGGCGTATCTGACCAGAAAGTACAAAGTGGATGCCGGCGTTGTCATTTCCGCGTCCCATAATACCGTGGAATTCAACGGCATTAAATTTTTTGACGGAAATGGTTATAAGCTTCCCGATTCTCTTGAGGATGAGATTGAAGAGCTGATTAAGAGCGATATGAAGGGTGTGAAGTTTCCTACAGGCGCAAGCGTGGGTAAGATTAAATACCGCACGGACGCGAGAGAGGAGTATATCAATCATGCCATGAAGGCGGTAAACGTGGATCTTCGGGGCATGAAGATAGTTTTGGACTGCGCGGAAGGCGCGTCCTTCTACACTTCTGTGGAAACCATGAAAGAGCTGGGCGCGGAAGTCGTAGCGATTCACAATAACCCTGACGGTACGAACATTAACGCCAACTGCGGTTCGACCCATATGGAGGAGCTGCAGGCGAGGGTGGTTTATGAGAAAGCGCAGTTAGGGCTGGCTTTTGACGGGGACGCTGACAGGCTGCTGGCGGTAGACGAATTGGGAAATATCGTGGACGGCGATCAGATCATGGCCATTGTCGGCAATCATATGAAAGCGCAGGGAAAGCTGAACAAAAACACGATTGTGGCTACCGTCATGAGCAATTTGGGCTTCTTCCTTATGGGGCAGAAAAACAATATTAAGATAGAACAGACCAAGGTGGGAGACCGGTACGTGCTGGAGCGTATGCGTGAGATCGGGGCAAGCCTCGGCGGAGAGCAGTCGGGCCACGTGATCTTTTTGGATGAAAATACCACAGGAGACGGACTTCTCAGTGCGCTTCATCTTTTACAGGTGCTGGTGGAGACGAAAAAACCGCTCTCGGAACTGTCCGCCATTATGGAAGTAATGCCGCAGGCGCTGGTGGGCGCTAAGGTGCCGAACCATAAAAAAGAGAACTTTATGGATTATCCAGAGATTGCGGAAGCCATTGCCGCCCTCGAAAAGAAGTTTGCGGGGGAGGGCCGCGTGCTGATTCGTCCTTCGGGAACGGAGCCTCTTGTCAGGGTTATGATTGAAGGAAAAGACCAAAAGGTGATCAATGCGGAAGCGAAGAAGCTTGCCGAGCTGATTCAAAATAGTATGCTATGAAACGCGAACTGGTTCATATTGAAATACTGCGGGTGATTGCGATCTGCTTTGTGGTTTTTAATCATACATGGACGTCGGGGTTTATGCTGTATTCGGCCGTGGGGAGAAGCTACCGCTATTATTACCCGCTTGTGTTTTTGTCCATTCTTTGTAAGATCGCCGTTCCGGTTTTCTTTATGATTTCCGGCGCGCTGCTCCTTGGGCGGGAGGAAAGCTACCGGGAGTTATACGCGAAAAGAGTCGCGCGGATGCTGTTTGTACTGATCTTGTTTTCCTTTGTGGAATACTGTTATAAGCTCGCAATGGGAGCCGGAAGTGTGGGAGCGGCGGTTCGCGCCGTTATGGACGGATTTCATCCGGCGGATTTTTTGAGAGGGATTTATTCCGAGGAGCAGGCGGCAGCTTATTGGTATCTGTATGCGTATCTGGCGTTTTTGGTTATGCTACCCTTGTTGCGGAAAATGGTTCGTATGATGCGGGCGGAGGACTACAGATACCTCGCGATATTGCAGTTGGTGATCGTAGGCGTCCTTCCGATTCTCGAATATCTTCTGTGGGGCGGGCAGGGCATGCTGCAAAGCGATTTTAGCATTGTGCTTGTCACCACGGATTGTGTGTTTTATGCGCTGATGGGTTACGCCATGGAACACGTGCTGGACAAGAGGCGGTACACGGGAAGGAATGCGTTGCTCTTGACGGCGGTGGGAATTTTAGCCATTGTGATATGCTGTATTCTTACCACGGACCGTATGCAGCTAACAGGGGAAAAGACGGCGGAAGTATTTCATAACAGCCTGATAGCCCTGCCTGCCTGTGCGGTTTACTTTACGGCGAAGTTTCTGTGCGGGAAGTACAGGCTGCCCGGGATTATCAGGCGTGCTGCGGCCGAAATCGGCAGTACGGTTTTTGGCATTATGCTGTTGGAAGACATTCTGCGCAAGGAGCTGGCGGGGATATTTGAATCTTTAAAACCAACCTTCGGTATTTTCCCAGCGTGTGTTGTCTGGGTGGCCGCGGTGGTGGCATCCGGGGCTGTGCTGACATGGCTGCTCAAACGGATTCCCGGCGTGAAAAGACTGTTGTAAGAAAGCGTTTGGCATGTCCGCAATATTGTGTTTTGGGACTTGTGATACAGACAGAAAAATGATATACTTTTTATATTATCTAAGAAAGAGGAAGAGGTTATGGTAAGTCAAAAGGTAGTCATAAAAAACCCGACAGGGCTACATCTAAGACCGGCAGGCATCCTATGTAAGGAAGCGATGCAGTTCAAATCTCTGATAACTTTTACATTTCGTGAAAATACAGCGAACGCCAAGAGCGTCCTAAGCGTGCTTGGGGCATGCGTTAAGTGTGGCGATGAGATTGAGTTTGTATGTGACGGTGAGGATGAGGAGGAAGCCCTGAAAGCGCTGGTCAGCGCGATCGAGAGCGGTCTTGGAGAATAACGTCACAGATAGCCCCCGCTGTATTCAGCGGGGCTTTTTCGCGCATAAGCAGAGCATTTTGAGTCTGCTCATGCGTGCATAAAATAAAAGGAGGAACAGTCATGTTAAACTATAAGAGGTATCGTAGAAATCCGGTGGTAGATTACCCGGAGAGAGAATGGGTCAATAAAGAAATTGAGAAGGCGCCGATCTGGTGCAGCGTGGATCTGCGGGACGGTAATCAGGCGCTGATCGATCCTATGGTGGTTTCGGAAAAAATTGAGTTTTTTAATTATCTGATTAAGCTTGGTTTTAAGGAAATTGAGATCGGATTTCCGGCGGCCAGCCAGATCGAGTATGATTTTCTGCGCCAGCTTGTGGACAGAAAGCTGATTCCGGACGACGTGGTAGTACAGGTGCTGACACAGTGCAGGGAAGAGCTTTTGGAGCGCACTTTTGAGTCCATTGAGGGGTGTAAGCAGGCCATCGTTCATATTTACAACTCTACTTCCACTTTACAGCGGGATGTGGTTTTCCATATGAATCGTGAGGAGATCACCAATATCGCCGTGGAGGGGGTAAAGATGGTGAAACGCCATGCCGCTAAATTTCCCGGCAAGGTGATTCTGGAATACTCGCCCGAAAGTTTTACAGGCACAGAGTTAGATTACGCGTTGGAGGTCTGCAACGCGGTACAGAGGGAATGGGGGCCTACGAAGGAAAATCCCATGATCATTAATCTGCCTTCCACAGTGGAGATGACGACGCCCAATGTCTTTGCGGACAGGATAGAGTGGATGAATAAACATTTGGAAAACCGGGAGGCCATTATCCTGAGCATCCATCCCCACAACGACAGGGGAACCGGCGTGGCTACGGCGGAGCTTGCCCTGCTTGCAGGCGCGGAGCGTGTAGAGGGAACGCTTTTCGGAAACGGGGAGAGGACCGGAAACGTAGATGTTTTAAATATTGCCTACAACATGTTCTCTCAGGGCATTGACCCTAATCTTGCCATAGAGCATGTCAATGAGAGTATTGAAATATACGAAAGATGCTGTAAAATCCCGGTGCATCCCAGACATCCCTATGCAGGGAAACTGGTGTTTACCGCATTCTCCGGTTCCCATCAGGATGCCATCAACAAGGGCGTAAAGGCGATGAAAGAGCGGGGAGGCGAGTATTGGGAGGTTCCCTATCTGCCCATTGATCCGGCGGATATCGGCAGGGAATACGAACCGATTGTGCGCATTAACTCCCAGTCCGGCAAGGGCGGCGTAGCCTTTGTGATGGATACCTATTTTGGTTTCAAACTGCCGAAAGGAATGCACAGGGAATTCGCAAATGTGATTCAGGCAATCTCAGAGAAACAGGGAGAGGTAAGTCCGGATCAGATTATGGAGAGCTTCCGTCAGGAGTACCTGATGAAAAAAGAGCCGATTCATTTCCGCAAATTGCGGGTGGATGATCTGAGCGAGGAGACAGAGTCCGAGTTTGACACAAAAGTGACGGTGGTCTATACCGACAAGGGTGTGGAGAAGAGCTTTGAGGCGGTCGGAAACGGGCCTATCGACGCAGTGAAGCGGGGACTTCAGGAAGAACTGAATGTGGCCATCAAGATTCTGGATTATGAGGAGCATGCGCTGCAGAGCGGTTCCAATTCCCAGGCAGCGGCCTATATTCATCTTTTGGATGCGGACGACGGCAGGGTGACCTACGGCGTGGGCGTCAGCTCCAATATTACAAGAGCGTCGGTGCGCGCGATTTTCTCGGCGGTAAATCGTCTCGGTCTTGGCGGCGTATAGGAATATCAATGAAAGAAAAGGAGGCGGGGTTATGAATCAGATCGAACAGTTAAGACAGTGGGTAAACGAATCGGATAACATTGTTTTCTTCGGCGGTGCGGGCGTTTCCACGGAGAGCGGCATTCCGGATTTCCGCAGCGTGGACGGCCTTTACAATCAGCAGTATGACTATCCGCCGGAGACCATACTAAGCCATACTTTTTACCGGAGAAATACGGAAGAGTTTTACCGTTTTTACCGTAATAAAATGCTCTGCCTTGACGCGAAGCCCAATGCGGCCCATTTAAAGCTTGCGCAGTGGGAAAAAGAGGGAAAGCTAAAGGCGGTGGTGACCCAGAATATCGACGGTCTCCATCAGGCAGCGGGCAGTGAGAAGGTGTATGAGCTTCATGGGTCGGTGCTTCGGAATTTCTGTGAATCCTGTCATAAATTTTATGACGTAAACTATATTGCCAATTCAGAGGGGGTTCCCATGTGCAGCTGCGGCGGCTCGATCAAACCGGATGTCGTTTTGTACGAGGAAGGACTGGATCAGAACACCCTCACCGGTGCGATCCGCGCGATCAGCGAGGCGGATGTGCTGATTGTTGGCGGTACGTCTTTAGCCGTATATCCGGCGGCGGGACTTTTGGATTATTATAATGGCAATAAACTGGTGCTTGTGAATAAGACGCCGACAGCCAGAGACGGGATTGCTGATCTGGTGGTGCAGGGAAGCATCGGGGAGATCTTTTCGCAGCTCGACTAGCGCGTGAGAAGAACTTTTGATTGGAGAGCGCAGGTATGGACATTCAGGTGGGCGATATCTTAAAAATGAAAAAGAAGCATCCCTGCGGCAGCGCCGAATGGGAGGTGCTGCGCATTGGCGCGGACTTTCGCCTGAAATGTGCCGGCTGCGGGCACCAGATTATGATTTCCCGTCCGAAGGCGGAGAAAAGTATTCGCGGGATTACACGTCCGGGTGCGGGCGACGGGAGCATATCGTAGAAATTTCTTGCATAATCCGGTGGATTATGGTATTATAGGTATCCGTGATATATTAATTGGGCGTAAAGCCACACATCCTTGCTCCTTTTTCAAGAAGGGGCCAGAGACCAAAAGGAGGGAAAGAAGCATGAACAAGTATGAGTTAGCCGTTGTTGTCACCGCTAAGATTGAAGATGACGAGCGGGCCGCTACTCTGGAAAAGGTGAAAGCCTTAGTGGAGAGATTTGGCGGAAAGATCACAGAAGTTGACGACTGGGGTAAGAAGAGACTCGCATACGAAGTGCAGAAGATGAAAGAGGCTTTTTATTACTTTATCCGCTTTGAAGCAGAGAGCACAGCTCCCGGCGAGATTGAAAGCCGCATCCGCATCATGGATAACGTCATCCGATACCTGTGCGTCAGACAAGACGAGAAATAGGAAGAGGTATTCTATATGAATAAAGTGATACTGATGGGACGTTTGACAAGAGACCCCGAAGTGAGATATTCACAAGGGGAGAACGCGACTGCGGTTGCCAGATATACGCTGGCGGTAGACCGCAGATTTAATCGCAATAACGACGACCAAACGGCAGATTTTATCAACTGCGTGGCTTTTGGAAGATCCGGCGAATTTGCCGAAAAGTATCTTCACAAAGGCACGAAGATTGCAATTACAGGGCGCATCCAGACTGGGAGTTATACCAATAAGGATGGCGTCAAGGTGTATACGACAGACGTTGTGGTAGAGGATCAGGAGTTTGCAGAGAGCAAGAATGCGTCGGCAGCAAACGGCGGGTATGCGCCTGCTGAGAGAAACGATTCCGCTCCGGCGGCTGCAGGGGATGGATTTATGAACATTCCCGATGGCATTGATGAAGAACTGCCGTTCAATTAAGAGGAGCGCCTTAGGCGCGAGATTGGAGGTTTACTATGGCATTTAATAAAACAGACAAGCCGGACTTCCCCAAGAAAAAAGGGGGTATGCGCAGAAGAAAGAAAGTCTGCGTATTCTGTGGTAAGGATAATGTGATCGACTACAAGGACAGCAATAAGCTTCGCAGATACATTTCTGAGAGAGGTAAGATTCTTCCTAGAAGAATTACCGGAAACTGCGCAAAGCATCAGAGAGCGCTTACTGTGGCGATCAAACGTGCGAGACACCTTGCTTTGATGCCTTACGTACAGGATTGATTTTTATATTGGAATTTAGGGAATCGGGCGCCGTGCGCGCCCGGTTTCTTCTTTTGTAAAAAAACGCCGGTTACCCCAACATTATGTCATATTTAATCAAAAAAAGTCTATATATTGGTGTGGCGGTATTTGGCAAAAAATGCTATACTAGCATGAGAAGAAACTCTAAATGCTCGCAGTAATGACTGCTTCGCAAAGAGTTTCTAAGTCTCATGCAGAAGAATGCTAAAGAGCAGCATTCTTCCTGAGTGGCTGGAAACAGTTTCAAGAGGAATAAGATGAAAAATACGGTGAAGTTAAAAGGGAGGATGAAGGCATACCTGCAGTCCTCTTTATATCTGGGTTTTTTGCTTGCGGTTGTGGATATCTTAGTCTATATGCTGGATTATCGGGCAGGGCTTGTGTTGACCGCATTTTTAATTTTCTATTTTGCGATCGTATTATCCATGATGTTATATAACAAACCGATCATCATGAATGAGCTGATCAGCTTTGCAACCCAGTACGGGCAGATTCAAAGAAGACTTCTGCGTGATCTGGAACTTCCCCATGCGCTTTTGGACGATACAGGTAAAATTATCTGGACGAATATTGCTTTTGAACATGTGACGCATCAGGAGAAAGGCTATCGTAAATCCATTACCACTTTGTTCCCCACGATTACCAAGGACAAGCTTCCCGGACGTGACGGTGAGATCGAGGTGGAGTGCCGTGTAGATTATGAGAATGGAAATTATCTGGCTAAGTTAAAGAAAATTTCTTTAAAAGAGATGGCGGAAAACAGTGATATCATTGAGGCGAAGGGATATGACGGGTATCTGATTGCCTTGTACTTATTTGACGAGACGGCTTTGCAGATTGCGCTGCAGGAAGTGGACAACCAATCTCTGGCGGTAGCCCTTATTTATCTGGATAACTATGAAGAGGCGCTTGAAAGCGTGGAGGAAGTCAGGCGTTCCTTGCTGATCGCGTTGATTGACCGTAAGGTAAATAAGTATATTGCCGCGTTGGACGGTATCTGCAAGAAGCTGGAGAAAGATAAATATTTAGTAATTATGCGTAAGGAGGCGGCAGCCCATCTGCAAGAAAACCGGTTTGATATTTTGGAGGATGTGAAGACGGTCAATATCGGCAATGAGATGGCTGTCACGATCAGTATCGGGATGGGATTAAACGGACTGTCCTATGCGCAGAATTACGAGTTTGCACGGAATGCGATCGATATTGCCTTGGGGCGCGGCGGCGATCAGGCAGTGGTGAAAGTTCCGGAAAACGTGATTTATTATGGCGGAAAGAGCCAGCAGATGGAGAAGAGCACCCGTGTCAAGGCGAGGGTAAAGGCGCACGCTCTGCGAGAGATTATCTCCGTCAAAGACGAAGTCTATGTGATGGGACACCGCATAGGAGACGTAGACAGCTTTGGAGCGTCGGTGGGTATTTACAGAATAGCGGAAGCGCTTGACAAGAAAGCTCATATTGTGTTAAACGATGTGACGGCCTCCATGCAGCCAGTAGTGGAGATGTTCAGGGACAATGAGGACTATGAAGAAGATATGATCATCAATAACCAGCAGGCCCTTGAAATGGTGGGGAACAATGCGGTGCTTGTGGTGGTTGACGTCAATAAACCCAGTATTACGGAATGTCCGGAATTATTGAAACGCTGTAAATCTATCGTGGTGCTGGATCACCACAGACAAGGGACGGAGATTATTGAAAATGCGACCCTGTCTTATATAGAGGCGTATGCTTCCTCCGCCTGCGAGATGGTTTCGGAAATTTTGCAGTATATCAGCGACAATCTGCGGCTGCGCCCGGAAGAGGCGGCATGCATGTATTCCGGCATTATGATAGACACCAATAACTTTATGACGAAAACAGGCGTCAGAACCTTTGAAGCGGCCGCTTTCCTGCGCAGGAACGGCGCGGATGTGACCCGTGTCAGGAAGCTGTTCCGGGATGACGCCGCAGAATATAAGGCGAAGGCGGATGCGGTCAGTCAGGCGGAGATATACAGACATTTTTATGCGATATCTGTCTGTACGGGCGAGGATGTGGCAAGTCCTACCGTTGTAGGGGCACAGGCGGCCAATGAGCTGTTGAATATCAGGGGAATTAAGGCAAGCTTTATTCTTACGAAATACAATGGAATTATTTATATCAGCGCACGTTCTATTGACGAGGTGAACGTACAGGTGATTATGGAGAGAATGGGCGGCGGCGGCCACCTGAATATGGCTGGGGCACAGATTGAAAACGGTACGGTGGAAGAAGGAATTGAGAGTATTAAGAGAACGTTGGATACGATGATAGAGGAAGGGGAACTGGATTCGGATTAAATTGCTACGCAATTAAATCCAGAGAATGCAAAGAGCGCATTCTCTGCAGGCTGTGAAGAAAGAGCGCATTCTTCGTGGGTTGAGAATAGGAAAGAGGGACGATATATATGCAGGTTATATTACTGGAAGATGTGAAGAGTTTAGGGAAAAAGGGAGACATCGTGGACGTCAGCGACGGGTACGCGAGAAATTTTGTATTGCCAAAGAAGCTTGGCGTGGAAGCCAATGCGAAGAATAAAAACGACTTAAAGCTTCAAAAAGCCAATGCGGATAAGATTGCGAAGGAGCAGCTTGAGGCGGCGAAGGAGCTGGCGGGGGTTCTCGAGACAAAGGAAATCACGCTTACCATGAAGTCCGGTGAGGGCGGGAAGGCTTTTGGTTCTGTGTCTTCTAAGGAAATTGCACAGGCAGCGAAGGCTCAGTGCGGATTGGAACTGGATAAGAAAAAGATACAGCTTTCAGAGCCGATTAAGGCGCTTGGCGTCTACGAAGTGGGCGTGAAGCTTCATCCGAAGGTGACGGGAAAGCTGAAAGTGAAAGTGACCGAAGCATAACGTCCGCATGGGAGGTATATTTTGCCAGAGGAAGCATTATTAAAAAGAATATTGCCTCACAGCATGGAGGCGGAACAGTCGGTGATCGGTTCTATGATTATGGACAGGGATGCGATTATTGCGGCTTCGGAGATCGTGCAGGGGGAGGATTTTTACAATAAACAGTACGGCGTTTTGTTTGATGCGATGGTGGAGCTCAACGACGAGGGAAAACCGGTAGATCTGGTGACGTTACAGGACAGACTGCGGGAGAAGGATGTACCTTCGGAAGTCAGCAGTCCGGAGTTTATCAGGGATTTGATTACTGCGGTGCCTACCTCGGCCAATGTGAAATATTATGCGGGTATCGTTTCGGATAAGGCGGTGCTCAGAAGATTGATCCGCATGAATGAGGAGATCGCTAACCAATGCTATGTAGGCAAGGAGAGTCTGGAAACCATTCTGGAGGATACGGAGAAGCGGGTATTTGATCTGGTACAGAGGCGCGGAGGCGGCGAGTTCGTTCCCATCAGACAGATCGTGATGGACGTGATGGATAACATTGAAAAGGCCTCCCATAACAAGGGGAATGTCACCGGCGTGGCGACAGGCTTTCTGGATCTGGATTACAAAACCTCCGGTATGCAGCCCTCCGATCTTGTTTTGGTAGCGGCAAGACCTTCCATGGGAAAAACAGCCTTTGTCTTGAACATAGCCGAATATGTGGCGTTTAAGCAAAATAAAACGGTGGCCATATTCAGCTTGGAGATGTCGAAGGAACAGTTAGTCAACCGCTTGTTCTCCATGGAAGCCAAGGTGGATTCCCAACATATCAGAACGGGTAATCTTTCGGATGCAGAGTGGGAGAAGCTGATTGAGAGCGCGGGGGAGATCGGGAAGTCCAATCTCATTATTGACGATACGCCGGGCATCAGCATTTCAGAGCTGCGCTCCAAGTGCCGTAAATATAAATTGGAACATAATCTGGAGATGGTCATTATCGACTATCTGCAGTTGATGTCGGGAAGCGGCAGATCCACGGATTCCAGACAGCAGGAAATCTCGGATATTTCCCGCTCTTTAAAAGCGCTTGCCAGAGAACTTCGGGTGCCGGTCATAGCGTTATCCCAGCTTTCCCGTGCGGTGGAGCAGCGACCGGACCACAGACCGATGCTTTCCGATTTGCGTGAATCCGGCGCAATCGAGCAGGACGCCGACGTGGTTATGTTCATATACCGCGACGACTATTACAATAAAGATACGGAGAGAAAAGGGATTGCGGAAATCATTATAGCGAAGCAGAGAAACGGCCCGATCGGAACGGTGGAGCTGGTTTGGCTGCCTGATTACACGAAATTTGCGAACTTAGCAAAATAAATAAGAAACTTACGAAAGAGACGACCTTAAGAGGGAGTCTCTTTTTCCGTGCATAAGGACTAGAAAAGGGAGGAAAGTTCATGAATGAAACCGTTTATTATATTTCGGAGGCTTCGAAAAAAGTTGAGGTGGAGCCCCATGTCCTCCGCTATTGGGAGGATGAATTAAAACTTTCCATAGAACGTAACGAAATGGGACATCGCTGCTATAAAGAGAAAGATATTGAAACGCTGCGCAGAATCAAGCAGCTTAAGGAGCAGGGATTACAGCTAAAAGCCATAAGGACGGTTCTGCAGGGGGATAGAATAGAAGAAAAGGTGGAGGATTTGGTCATGAAGAAAGCGAAGAAGTATATGGTCACCATGTCAAAAGGAAAAGAGACGGTTTTGGAAATGCCGGAGGAGGGAGAGGAACTTAAGGAGTATGAAGAGCCCGTGGATGATGAGCGGGAGAAAAAGGCAAAACGTCTGCAATATTTATTACAGCATATGGTGACCGATGCGGTTAAAAACGCGAATAAGGAAATGTGCACGGAGATCAAAGAGAGTATCCTGAAAGAGCTGGATTACCAATTCAGGCAGCAGGAGGAGCGGGATGAGGAACGCCGCAGGCTTGACGAGGAGCACTACCGCAAGATTGATGAGATGATCAGCCAGAGAAGGCGGCCGGGAGAGAAATTTGGCAGAGCCAAAAAGAAAGAACCACTTTCCCCAAAGTAAGATACTTTGAGGAAAGGGTCCTCCCCATCATTTGACAAAATAAAATTAACCCTGAGAGATGGAGCCTGTCGGGCAAACACCTGCGCAGGAGCCGCAGTCGATGCACTTTGCGGGATCGATCTCAAACTTGCCGTCGCCCATGCTGATTGCGCCAACCGGACACTGAGCCTCGCAAGCTCCACAAGATACGCAAGCGTCACTGATTACATATGCCATGATAATATCCTCCTTTTATGTTGTAAAAATAATGGTTAGCAATAGCAATTTGCCATGCTCTTATTTTAATATAAAAGAGACCAATATACAAGTAGAAAAATATAGCTATATCTTGATTTTCGTTCTGCCAGTGAGTAGAATAGAAATAGATAGACGCTTGGTGCCAAAGCGTGTTTTTGGCGGTAAGAAACAGATTGCAGAGGAAGATTTTTATAATGGGGAAAATAAGTAAAATCCAGATTTTGAGGAAAATGAGAAATAACATTATTGTGTTGAGCGCATTTATTTTGATCGTTGTGCTCTGCACTTTTATTTTGCGGGATACGCTTTGGGACAATACGAATCAGATGGGGCTGACTCTGGTAGAAAACTATACTTCGTCCGAGGAAAGCAACTTCCGTACCTGTGAGGCGGTTTTGCGAATCTGCGTGAATTATGTTGAGGAGAGGGAAAAAGAAGGCATATCGATTGAGGAGCTTAGAGAAGGGCTGTATCCTTTTATACGGGGCCTGACAGATATGTACGGCAACGAAAATATTCGGGTTTACGGGAAGACCTTTAATGCGACGGAGGTTTTGTCGGATGATCCGGCGGCCGAACAGATGAAAGAATATGATTTTACAGATACAACTTACTATCAGGGTGCGTTGAAGGCAGAGGGAGAGACCTATATTTCACCGGTGTACACGGATGCGACGACCAAGCTTCCGGTTGTCACTATGTGCAGGGTTGTGCCTGAAACGGGAAGCTTTCTAGCTATTGATATCAAGCCCGGCTGTTTTGAATTGTATAATGATAATCTGGAACTTCCCGAGAGCGCATCCTATTATCTGGTAGACAGCGAAGGCACTTTGTTATATTACAAATCCTGTTGGGATTACGGGCGCGACGAATTTCAAGCGCTGGTGGATAACTACAGGGAAGATGCGGTTTGTAATCAAACAAATCATGTTTTGGAGAATATTACGCCAGTGGACAATATAGTCCGCAACGTTTATTTTCATCATATCAGTAACGGCTGGACAGGAATCCTGACGATATCGAGGGACGAAATTTTGTCGGGTTCGGATACCTTTCGCAATATCAGCGTTGTGTTGATTCTGCTTGGCGTTGCCGTATTTTTGTTTCAGGCGGTCAGAGAGTATGGAAATGCGAAAAGTAATCAGGTTTTGATGGAGCAGACGCAGATATACCGAAACGCTATGGACAGTACGGCGCGCGCCTGCAGGACCATTCTTTATATTCATGTGAAAGATAAGACCGTGGAAGTTGTTTATCCGCGAATTCAAGGGCGGACACAGAGGAAGCCTTTTGTGGAAGCCATGGAGGCTTTTTTTTGCCGTGGAATCGTGGCGGAAGAATACGGCGACCAGTTGAGGGAGCTTTTGGATCTTTCCCATATTGTGAAGCGTCTTGCGGAGAAAGAACATATTGAACAGCAGTTTAAGGTGAAGAGAAACAATGGCGATGGCTATGAGTGGTGCTCGATTGCCATTACTGTTGCGGAGGAAGAAAATGGCGAACCAACAGCGGTTACTATGGCCGTACGAAACATCGACGATGTGATCAGCCGCGAGGAGAAGCAGAAGCAGATGCTGGAGCAGGCTGTGGAGCGGGCCGAGGCCGCCAATCATGCCAAGAGCGATTTCCTTTCCAGAATGAGTCATGATATCCGGACGCCAATGAATGCCATTCTTGGAATGACGTCTATCGCAACCATACATATCGACGAGAAAGAGCGCGTGCTGGATGCTTTGGAAAAAATTACGGTTTCCGGCAAACATCTTCTTGGATTGATTAACGAAGTGCTGGATATGAGCCGGATTGAGAGCGGCAAGGTTAGTCTGACGGAGGGGGCGTTTAATCTTTCCGACACCATAGAGAGTTTGATGACGGTCTTCCGCACGCAGATGGAGACCAAGGGGCTTATGCTAAACGCCGGGATTGCGAAGCTCGAGCATGAAAATGTCATTGGCGATGAACAGCATTTACAGCAGATCTTCATGAATATTATGGGAAATGCGGTTAAATTTACGCCGGAAGGTGGAAAAATCAGTATTTTTATTGAAGAGAAACCGTCCTCTATTAAGAATTGCGGTTATTATGAGTTCACCTTTGAAGATACCGGCATCGGTATGGAAAAGGAATATATTGATAAGATATTTGAGCCTTTCTCCCGCGCGTCGGATTCGCGTACAAGCAAGATTGAGGGAACGGGTCTTGGCATGTCGATTGCGGTCAATATTGCCCGGATGATGCACGGGGATATCAAAGTGGAAAGTGAGATTGGTAAAGGTTCTAAATTTATTGTTACCGTATATTTGAAACTGGACGATATCACAGATAACAGTCTTGAGGCATGTAAAGGAATGCCGGTGCTGGTGGTGGACGACGAGGAGATGTCCTGTGAAAGCTCCTGCGAGATGTTAAAGACGCTGGGGATGGCGGCGGAGTATGTTCTTAGCGGTGAGGAAGCTGTGAATCGCATTGTGGATGCAAAGACGAAAGAGCGGCCGTTCTCGGTGGTGATTCTCGACTGGAAAATGCCGGATAAAGACGGACTGGAAACGGCAAAAGAGATCCGCAAGGCAGTAGGCAATGATATTTCCATTATTATTTTGTCGGCGTATGATTGGGCGGATATTGAATCGGAGGCGATGGATGCCGGCGTGAATGCATTTATCGGAAAGCCCCTGTTTAAATCCCGTCTGATCCAAGTGCTTCGGGAAGTGATGGGACAGGAACGAGAGAGCAATGAACAGGAAACGACGGCGCTTGAGACCTTCAAACAGCAGGATTTTTCTGGAAAACGGGTTCTGCTTGTGGAGGATAATGAGATTAATATTGAGGTAGCCAAGGAGCTGTTGAGTATTGTGGGCATTCAGGTGGAGACGGCGATGAATGGAAAGCAGGCTGTCGAGGCGGTTAAGGAGAAAGAACCGGGTTACTTTGATTTGATTTTTATGGATATTCAAATGCCAATTATGAACGGATATGAAGCGGCCAGAGCAATCCGTTCCAGCGGCAGAAAAGATATGGAAGAAATTCCCATTGTGGCTATGACGGCGGATGCTTTTGCGGACGATATCAGAAGGGCTGAGGAGGCCGGAATGAACGGCCATATTTCGAAGCCGGTGGATATTGGGAAGTTGGAAGAAGCCCTGAGACAATGGGTTTCTTAAGCGGATAGAAACAAAAAAGGACGGATTCGGGTAACCGGCGCCGTCCTTTTCGCATGTTATGATCAGTGTATGCCAAGTTCTTCACGGCGCTTGCGAAGGCCGCTTAAAATCACTTTCTTTTTCTCAATCAATTTATCTTTGTCCATAGCGGGAACGCCAGCCAGCTTATATTCCATGCCGAGCTTTTCGTACTTGGATTCGCCCATCGTGTGATAAGGAAGGGCGTCCAGAGCCTTTAGATTGGAAAGGCCGCCGATAAAATAACCGAGCTGGTACAAATATTGATCATCGTCCGTGACGCCCGGGACAATGACATGGCGAATCCATACATCCACATGCTTTTCGTCCAGATATTCGGCAAAGGCGAGAATACCTTCATTGGGCTGCGAGGTCAATTCCTTATGTTTTTCGGGATCAATATGTTTGATGTCCAACATGACAAGGTTGGTCAGCGTCATCAGATGATCCAGCTTGGCAAGCCATTCCGGATTGGCGTTTTTCTTATAGGCAATTCCAGAAGAGTCAATACAGGTGTGTACATTTTCAGATTTGGCAAGAGTGAACAAATCGATTAGAAAATCCACCTGCATCAGCGGTTCGCCGCCGGTGACGGTAATACCGCCTCCGTGATAAAAGGCCTCGTTTCTCTTGTATTGCTCAAAAATATATTCAGGCTCCATCAGCGTGCCGCCGTTCATATCCCAGGTGTCTGGATTGTGGCAGTAGGCGCAGCGCATAGGGCAGCCCTGTACGAAGACTACAAAACGAGTTCCGGGCCCGTCTACGGTGCCAAAACTTTCTAAGGAATGGATTCGTCCCTGCATCGGTATAACCTTCTTTCTGTTTATTCTTTTATTCTGTCCAGTTCAGTGAGATTCATACAAAGGAGCCGGCCAGTTACTTGGTCGGCTCCTTGAAAGTTTAAGCTTTTTTGCTTAGATGCTCTCGTGGAAAGTACGAGAGATAACGTCCGCCTGCTGTTCCGGTGTCAGTTTGATGAAGTTTACTGCGTAGCCGGAAACGCGGATGGTCAACTGAGGATAGTTCTCAGGATGCTTCTGTGCATCCAGTAAGGTATCTCTGTTGAGTACGTTTACGTTAAGGTGATGGCCGCCCTTTGTTGCGTATCCATCTAATAAATTCACAAGGTTATCTACCTGAGCTGTTGCTGCTGCCATTGTATGATCCTCCTATTTTTTATTTGTAATTTTCCAACCCGTCTAATCCGTCATGGAGAGTCGGAACGCTGCAGGCCAGCGGGGTGCGGGAGCAATCCGTGCACCCCATGGTCTGAACATTTTTAGAGTTGTCGGCATTGTCATCGACGTCCACATTTACATGCCCGACGCCCTGCGCCATCCCGGAATCCATCATCTTGATAAAATCGTCTATCATTTGTTTGTCATCCATAACTTACAATGCCTCCTGTTATCATTTACTTCAAGTCTACTTCGATGTCGCCTGCGAATACCTGATCCTCTTTACCAAGAGCGCCCGGAATGATGGTGAAGGTATTGGAGATACCATCCTGTGCATCGTTGAACGGAAGCTTGGATACGGAAGACAGGGAAGCAACTGCACCGTGGGTATCACGGCCGTGCATCGGGTTAGCGCCGGGTGCGAAAGGCTGGCCCTTCTTACGTCCGTCAGGCGTGTTACCGGTAGCCTTACCGTAGGTTACGTTAGACGTAATGGTAAGGATAGAGGTTGTAGGAACACCGTTTCTGTAGGTATGGTGTCTTCTGATCGCGGTCATGAACTTGTGAACGATCTCCTGAGCGATTTCGTCTACGCGGTCATCGTCGTTACCATATTTCGGGAACTCGCCGGTGGTCTTAAAGTCAACGATGATGCCGTCCTCGTCTCTGATGGGCTCAACCTTCGCATACTTGATAGCGGAAAGGGAGTCAGCCACGATGGAGAGACCTGCAACACCTGTTGCGAAATAACGCTTAACGTCTCTGTCATGAAGAGCCATCTCTGCTCTCTCATAGCAGTATTTGTCATGCATGTAGTGGATGATGTTCAGTGTATTTACATACACGTCTGCCTGCCACTCAAGCATGTCGATGAACTTATCCATTACATCGTCGTAATCCAGAACGTCGCCGGTAACAGGACGATACTTAGGACCTACCTGCTTCTTGGTAACTTCGTCGATACCGCCGTTTAAAGCGTACAGCAGGCACTTAGCAACGTTTGCACGTGCGCCGAAGAACTGCATTTCCTTACCGATCACCATGGAGGATACGCAGCAAGCGATACCGTAGTCATCGCCGTGTGTCACTCTCATCAGGTCGTCGTTCTCGTACTGGATAGAAGAGGTCTGGATGGACATCTTCGCACAGTATTTCTTCCAGCTTTCCGGAAGTCTGGTGGACCAGAGAACTGTCAGGTTAGGCTCCGGAGAAGGACTTAAGTTGGTCAAGGTGTGCAGATAACGGAAGCTCATCTTGGTTACCATGTGACGTCCGTCAACGCCAACACCGCCGAGGGACTCGGTTACCCATACCGGATCGCCTGCGAAAATCTGGTTGTACTCAGGCGTACGAGCGAACTTCACGCATCTTAATTTCATGATGAAGTGGTCAACAAACTCCTGAATCTGCTGCTCTGTGAATGTACCGTTAGCCAGATCTCTCTCAGCGTATACGTCAAGGAAAGTAGAGGTACGGCCAAGAGACATTGCTGCACCGTTCTGCTCTTTTACGGAGCAAAGATATCCGAAGTAGGTAGCCTGAATTGCTTCCTGTACGTTAGAAGCGGGTTTGGAGATATCGCAGCCGTAAGAAGCAGCCATCTCCTTCATCATCTTAAGAGCAACCATCTGCTCGGAGATTTCCTCGCGAAGACGGATCACGTCGTCGGTCATAACGCGGCCGGTAGAATCCTTCTGCGCCTGTTTGTCCTCAATCAATCTGTCAATACCGTACAGAGCAACACGTCTGTAGTCGCCAATGATACGTCCGCGTCCATATGCATCCGGAAGACCGGTGATGATATGGGAGGAACGGCAAGCTCTCATCTCCTGATTGTAAGCGTCGAAACAGCCAGCATTGTGAGTCTTTCTGTGTGTGGAGAAGAACTCACTGATTTCGGGATCAACTTCGTAACCGTTGTCGGAGCAAGCTTTCTCAGCCATTCTGATACCGCCGTAAGGCTGTAAAGAACGCTTGAAGGGCTTATCTGTCTGGAAACCTACGATGGTTTCTTTGTTCTTGTCCAGATAGCCGGGGCCGTGGGATGTAATGGTAGATACAACCTTGGTATCCATATCCAGTACGCCGCCTGCCTCACGCTCCTGCTTCTGCAGATCAAGAACCTGCGCCCAAAGGTCTTTTGTGTTTTGTGTAGGCTCTGCCAGGAAAGACTCATCACCGTCATAAGGGTGATAGTTTCTCTGGATAAAGTCGCGGACATTCACTTCTTTGTCCCATTTACCGCCTACAAAATCTTTCCATTCTGGTCTCATTTTTTGTACCAACCTCCTATTTTAAAATTTTTATAAAGTAACGTAGAAACGACCGCCTTCAATGCTTTGCACAACCGTTTTGCGCCGCTCTGAATCGGTAAGAATATTATATGCCATACCATGAATCACAGTCAAGACGGCCTTTGTTCTTTTTCTCATACAAATACAAAAAAAAGAATGAATTTTTTGTGAAAAATGCAATAAAGCAAAATGCGTTCGCCGGGAGGCTGAACTGTTGACGGAATTGCCGCTTTCTACTATAATTCAATTTGAACAGGAAGCGGGATGTATTTTTTCAAGGGTACTTGGAATTCTATCCTTAATGACTGAATGATAGGAAATGGAGGAAATTATTATTATGGCAGATATTACAAAGGACACGACAATAGGCGAAGCGCTCAGGACGAATCCGGATATCGCGCCGGTTTTGATGGAGATTGGCATGCACTGTCTTGGCTGCCCTTCCGCGCAAGGTGAGACGCTTGCGGAAGCCGCTATGGTACACGGGATTGAAGTGGACGATCTGATGAGCAGAATCGCGGCAGTGTAAGTTCGCGGCGGCGGCATACGGTTGGAAAAGGAAAACCCCTGCGTTATCTCTCAAGCGGAGAGCGCAGGGGTTTTTGACGAAACTTATATCTCGGATAACACTTCCAGCGCGTTGTCCTTGATCAGCGGATCGCAGTGTTCCTCCAGATAAGCCTTAGTAGCGGATACGGATTTTTCTGCTTTCGCATATTCGGAAATCAGGCTGCAGAGACGGTTGTAACCGTCGGCCTTTTCTGTTTCCGGATTTAGGAGCAGAAGGTATGCGCCAGTGTGTTCATCTTTGTAGAGCGTGTCGCTTCCCTGACGGAAACGTCCGGTAACCCGGGCAAGTCTGGATACTTCGCGCAGGGAGCGGAAGGAGTAAAGGCGGCTTACCGCTTTGTCTTTTTCGGTGGAAGAACGCGTACCCTCACGGGCGGAACTGTGTGAGGAACGATCAGCTTCCTCTGCGTTGTTCATTCTGCGCAGGAGATTCAGCACTTCATCCGCGCTGTCGGCAAACGCTTCCATTAACGCCTCGTTGTCTTCGCTGTCCGCTGGATCGAAACCGTCGTCGTGGACGGAAGGGGCAAATTTGGAAAAACGGGTATCTAACTCCTCAGGGTCTTCTACCTTTGTGACGATCAGTACAAGACATTCCGCGTTTAAGGGGATGGCCTCAATCATGAGGGGGATATCCTCCGCTTCGAAGCCGCATTCATAAGCGGCCTGCTGCATCAATTCGCGGAAGAGGCTTTTTGCTTTTTCTGTGCCATAGGCAAGCTCGCTGATTTTTAATTCCCGGTTCATCAGGTCTTCTCTGGTGAGGGTGCAGCGAATCTGCTGCTCGTTTACTTTTTCTATTTTCATGCTTTTGATCGCGTCCTTTTCTTTGATATTTTTAATACGATTCCTTTGTGGCAAATATACTCCTGCCGTCGCTTTTAGTCAATAGTGCGCGGAAAGTGTTTAAAAATTTTTAATAATTTTAGAAAATGCTTGCATTTTATGTCAGATTATGGGTATAATCCACCTATAAGATGTCTTCTGATAGTCCGCAGGGAAAGGAGGCATGCGAAATTATAAATAACATCTATGTCTTCGCAGTATCATGAAGCGGGGACAGTCTTATGGGCGATGTGCCTGTCGGAGAACATATCTTACTCTCTTCTCTAAACACGAAACAGGTTTTACCTTTCGGGTACACACAAATTATAATTCACAAGGAACGAGTAGGTTATACAGTTATTTTTCAAATTTATCTGCATGTCAGAAGTATCTTTAGAACTATTTCCATCCTATATATCATATGCCGTTAGTATATCACGGTTGAGTTATTTTATTGTTTTTTATCGCTCTTTTTGGAGGATGCGGCATAAAAAGGCAGTCATAAACAGCGTAAGGAGGTTCCCGCTAAATGCGCTGGCAGTCGGAACACTAAAAAAAATTAATGACTGCAAGGGAATAGTTTGTTATAATCGTAGTAAATGCGGCAGGCAGGAAAGGGAAAACCTCCCTGCCTTGTCGGCGTTTACTACAGTCGGTCAAAAGGAGTTGGACAAATGAAAAAAATGATTCCGGTGATCATCGCGGTCGTTCTTATTCTATTGATTGCGGGGGTAGGATTTGGGGCGAAACTGCTGGAAAAATATTCTTACTCGAAAGAGCGGGCGGATTTAACCGAATATTTTGATGTGCAGGGGGATAACGACGTACCGATTGTCCTGCAGGATGAATTGATTGAAGAACATGCGAAAATATTTGATGACATGTGTTATTTTGATATCGCTACGGTGCACAAATATTTTAACGATAGATTTTATGAGGATAAGGCGCAGGAACTATTGGTTTATGCGATGCCGAACGGCTTCTTGACAACCCGGATCGGCCATGCGGATCTGTCGGATTACGGCGCGGATTTTGAGGAAGCCGGGATGGCGTGGGATTATGTAATTTCCCGCTATGAGGACGGCATGCTCTATATTGCGGCGGATTTTGTACAGAAGTATTCCAATTTTACCTATGAGCTGTTTACAGAACCGAACCACATGCAGGTTTATACGGAGTGGGGAGAGCGGCAGACGGCAGCGATTACGAAAGACACGCAGGTGCGCTATCAGGGCGGCATCAAGAGCGATATCCTGACGGACGTTTCAGAAGGAGACACGGTTATTGTATTAGAGGAAATGGAAAACTGGACGAAGGTGAAGACTCGGGATTCTTTCATTGGTTATGTGGAGAACAAGCGGCTGGGAGAAAAGTCTACGGAGACGACGGAATCGCCGACGGATTATAAGGAGCCGGTCTATGAGTCGAATACCCGCGATCACAAAATTAATATGGGCTGGCATGTGATCGGCGGCGTAGACGGAAACGAAACGCTGGAGAGCGCGGTGGCGCAGACAAAGGGGCTGAATGTGATTTCGCCTACATGGTTTAGGCTCACCGGCAACGAGGGAGAGTTTACCAGCTTTGCTTCGACTTCCTATGTAGATAGGGCGCACAATATGGGGCTTGAGGTTTGGGCGCTTGTGAGCAACTTGGAGGCCGAGAGCGCGGATGTTGATATGTATGAGCTGCTTTCCCGGACGTCGAGCAGATGGAATTTGATCCGCAATCTGATTGCAACCGCGCAGGAGTACAATCTGGACGGCATTAACATTGACTTTGAGAATATCAGTCTGGATGCGGGGGAACCCTTTATCCAGTTTATCAGGGAGCTTTCCGTCCCCTGTAGAAATTACGGCATCGTGCTTTCGGTGGACAACTTCGTGCCCATGGGCCATACGAACCATTACGACCGGGCCGAGCAGGGTGTGGTAGCGGATTATGTGATTATCATGGGCTATGACGAGCATTACGCCGGCAGCGATGCGGCCGGTTCCGTCGCTTCCATCAATTTTGTGGAGAGCGGTATTGAAAACACGGTGGCGGAGGTACCGCCGGAGAAGGTGATTAACGGAGTTCCGTTTTATACAAGAGTCTGGAAAACAGGTCCGGAGGGCCTTAGCAGTGAAGCCATGGGGATGGACGCGGCGCAGGCTGCGGTCAACGAGCATGGTATGGCGCTCCGGTGGGACGAGACTACCTGCCAGAATTACGCGGAAGCGCTGGAAGGCGATACCCTTTATCAGGTGTGGCTTGAGGATGCGGATTCGATCCGCGTGAAGCTGAACATTATGCAGAATTATGATATTGCGGGCGTGGCGGCATGGCGGCTGGGCTTTGAGTCGGCTAATGTCTGGGATGTGATTGAGGAATATATGAACCAGCCGTAATGTTTCCGCTTCTTTCTTCATATATATGCACAAAGAGGCTGGAATGGGGAAAGAAAAACGGAAAAATATGATAAACTTATCAGGAATTTACTGATTCTGTTATTATGTATTGCGGCAGGGTTTGCACTGCGGGGCGGGGCGCGCATGGTATCGTCGAGCCGGATTGAGATGAACGGCGCCGCGAAGGAAAAGCCCTGTGTGGTCATCGACGCCGGGCATGGCGGCGCAGATCCCGGAAAAGTGGGTGTGGACGGCAGCCTGGAAAAGGATATCAATTTAAAAATTGCAAAAAAACTGGCCGGATTTCTTACGGCGGCGGATGTGGATGTGATTCTTACCAGAGAGACCGACATTGGGCTTTATGATGAGAACGTTTCCAATAAAAAGGTACAGGACATGAAGAACAGGGTGGCGCTGATTGAGGAAAAGAAACCGGCGCTGACCGTGAGCATTCACCAAAACAGCTATCATGAAGAATACGTGCATGGGGCGCAGGTGTTTTATTACGAGGGAAGCCAAGAGAGCAAAGCGGTTGCGGAGCGGATGCAGCAGGTTCTTGCGCAGCAGATCGATCCGGATAATGCCCGGCAGGCCAAGGCGAACGACAGCTATTATCTTTTGAAAAAGACTTCCACGCCTATCGTGATTGTGGAGTGCGGTTTCCTTTCTAATTATGAGGAGGCACAGAAGCTGTCTTCCGAGCTTTATCAGGAAAAGACGGCGTGGGCGATTCATCTGGCCATTATGAACTATCTCAACAAAGAAGGATAAAGAAGTGAACACAAGAGTGGTTCGGATAGACGAACAGCATATAGACGAAGCTTTGATCAGAGAGGCAGGCTGGATCATTAAAAAAGGCGGTTTGGTGGCTTTTCCGACAGAAACGGTTTACGGGCTGGGAGGGGACGCGCTGAATCCCGACTCTTCCAAAAAAATATATGAGGCCAAGGGCAGGCCCTCCGATAATCCGCTGATCGTGCATATCGCGCGCATGGAGGATCTGCCGGCTCTTGTGCGGACTGTGCCGGAGACGGCCAAAAAACTGGCGCAGGCTTTCTGGCCGGGGCCTCTTACTATGATTCTGGAAAAGTCGGAGGCGGTTCCCAAGGAAACTACGGGCGGTCTTGCTACGGTGGCGGTGCGGATGCCGTCCCATCCGACGGCGAAGGCTTTTATTGAGGCGGCGGGCGGCTATGTGGCGGCGCCAAGCGCCAACCGTTCCGGCAGACCGAGTCCTACGGTGGCCGGTTATGTGGTAGAGGATTTGGACGGCAGAATTGAAATGATTTTGGACGGCGGAGATGTGGAGCTGGGGCTGGAATCCACGATTGTGGATTTGACGGTGGAGCCGCCGGTGATTCTGCGGCCGGGCTTTGTCACGCAGGAAGCTCTTGCCGGGGCGCTGGGGAAGGTGGAACTGGACGTTACGCTCTTTTCCGAAGACAGTGGACAAGCGCCGAAAGCGCCGGGCATGAAGTATAGGCATTATGCGCCGAAGGGAGAGCTTACCATCGTCAGGGGAGCTTCTGCTGCGGTGACGGCTTATATCAATGAACGACTATCGGAAGGTCGGAAACACAATAAGAAAACGGGCGTTATTGCAACTGATGAGACGATTGGGGAATACAGGGCCGATGTGCCGCGAAGCGTGGGAAAGAGAACAGACGTTAATGCGGTGGCGAAGGGCTTGTACCGGATTCTGAGAGAATTTGACGACGAGGGCGTTGAACTGATTTACTCGGAAAGTTTCGATGGAGACGGCGTTTCCCAGGCTGTGATGAACCGGCTGCTAAAGGCGGCGGGACATAGAATGATAAACGTGTGAGAAAAGCAACCATATATGAAGGAGGGAAATGATATGATAGCAATCGGAAGTGACCACGGCGGATATGATTTGAAACAGAAGGTAATCGCGCATTTGAAGGAACGGGGGCTTGCATGTAAGGATTTCGGCTGTCCGGACAAAAACTCCTGCGATTATCCGATTTACGGCGCGGCGGTGGCAAAGGCGGTAGCGTCGGGAGAATGCGACAGGGGTATCGTGATCTGTACGACGGGCATAGGTATTTCCATCACGGCGAACAAGGTGAAGGGAATCCGCTGCGCGCTCTGCGGCGATCCGGTATCGGCAAGGCTGACCAGAGAGCACAACGACGCGAACGTGCTGGCTATGGGCGCGGCGATTATCGGAGAGCGGGTGGCTCTCAATATCGTGGATATTTTTATGGACACGCCCTTTTCCGGGGAAGAGAAGCATCAGAGAAGAGTCAATGAGATCGAAGGCTGTTAACTGCCGCTCAGGATTGTGACCGGGAATTTGACCTGAGGCAGAAAGGCATGGTTTTACTATGGAAATGAGACGTAGATCGGCTGTGTGTCTGGCGCTGCTCTTGCTTTGCGGCGCAATGCCGTTTTCCGTGCAGGCTACGGAGGAAACAAGACAGCAGATCAGAGAGGCGGAACAGCAGAGGGAAGAGACAGAGAGCAGACTGGATGAGACGGAGAAGAATCTGCAGGGATTAAACGAGCAGCACGACTCCTTGCAGGGGACGCTTTCCACTTTGAATACGGAATTGGCGCAGGTGAGCAATAATCTGAGCGAATTGGAAGTACAGATTGCGGATAAGGAAGCGGAGATCGACGATCTGGAGGCGGATATCGCGCAAGTGGAAGAAGAGCTTGCGGAGGCCATTGCGCTAAAGGATCAACAGTATGCGACGATGAAAAGGCAGATACAGTTTACTTATGAGCGCAGCAGCAATCTGTACATGGAGCTGTTTTTTTCTTCTGGGAGCTTGTCGGACTTTCTGAATAAAAATGAATATGTTGAACAGCTTTCCGCCTACCAGAAGAAGGTGTTGGACGAGTATAAAGCCGCGCAGGCAGCCATGGAACAGAAGCAGGAAGAACTGGAGCTTGCCAAGGCGGAGCAGGAAAAAAACAGGGAAGAGCTCGCCGATTATAGGGTGCAGGTCGTGGCGGAGCAGGGCCGTGTGTCGGGACTTGTCAGCCAGACCTCCAATTCCTTGAATGCGACGGCAAGCCAAATATCTGAGGCGGAGGCGGCAGCTCTTGCTTATGAGCAGCAGTTGAAGGAGCAGGAGGAAAACCTTTCGGCTCTGCGGGCAAAGCTGGCGGAGGAAATCCGCATGGCGGAGCTGGCGGCGCAGTCGAGCTGGCGTGATATTTCGGAAGTGAGTTTTGCGGAAGGGGACCGTTATCTGCTTGCGAATTTAATTTACTGCGAAGCAGGCGGGGAACCTTACGTGGGACAGGTGGCCGTCGGTTCGGTGGTGATTAACCGTGTACTGAGTTCGGTATATCCCGATACGGTAACAGGTGTTATCTATCAATCCGGACAGTTTTCACCAGTAGCCAGCGGAAGGCTTGCTCTTGCATTGGCGGAAGGGCGCGCCACGGCCTCCTGCTATCAGGCGGCGGATGAAGTCATGGGCGGAACCACGACCGTGAGTAACTGCGTTTATTTCAGGACGCCCGTGGATGGAATCAATCCCAGATACCGGATTGGGGGACACATCTTTTATTAAAAATAGGTTTCAAGGGGTTTTTGCAGGTCGTCAAATCCGCCGTCATAGATGATCTGTAACAGACGATTGAGCGTCAGAAGCGATTCTTTGAGCATATCTTCGCTGAGAAGACCGGATTCTCTGGCGGTGGCCAGTTCGTCGATATCCACGACTTTTACAAAGCCGTCGGGATAAACGATCACATCCGCCAGCAGATCCGTGATAATGTAGGTATCGGTTTCTTCATGGTAGTCGTAGTCAACAATATCGCAGTACCAGTACAGGAGAGAGTCGCTGGCGTCATAGAAGCGGCTCACTTTGATGCCCTTTTGCAGATAATAGCACGAGCGGCCGTGATGGATATCCTTGCGGGGTTTCAGGGTGTTCCATGCAGTCACGATAATCTTTTCGTCGCGGTAAAGGAATTTGTCGTCTTTTAACAGTACGCACTCTTCTGGAATCAATCTTTTGCGGTAAAGAATCGGATCTGCCATATCGTTATCCCCCGTTTTGCTTTGTTTACTTTGTTATTAAACGTACACCGACAGAGGGGAAAAGTCAATGCGGTTTCTGCGAATTTGTCTGAATGATTCTATGCGAATTGTTTCAGTATTTCTCTCTTTTTCATAATTTTACTGGACAAAAGTACCAAAAATGAGTATAATTTTATTGTTAGACTTTGGGGGAAGTTCTGCGGATTGGGAAGGCGATACTTTGAAGTACAATAAAACTGTCTATCGGGCCTTAGTTATGATTACACAGTTTGGCGTCAACATGCTGGTTCCCATCTTTCTCTGCTCCTTCGCGGGTATGTATTTGGACAGAAAGCTTGGAACAAACATATGGATGGTGGCGCTCTTTTTTGTGGGAGCGTTAGCGGGATTTACCAATGTGTTTCGGTTCGCCAAAAAGATTTATGAGATACCGGCGCAGACCCGCAGGCGCAGTAAGCGGATAAGAGGAAACGATGAAAAGAAAGATTGACCCGACCCTGTTAGAACTTTGGATTGGCATTTTGGCATATGGCATTGTTTTTGAGCTGGCACTTTTGCTGTTTGCAAGAAATCCGGCTTACAGCATAGGACTTTGGATTGGCGTTTTCTTAGCCTTGGCGGGAGCCTTTCATATGTGGTGGTCTCTCAACCGGGGGTTGGAGCTGCCGGAGAAGGCGGCTGTAAAGAGTGTGAGCACACAAAATATCATCCGTTATGTTATGATAGCGGCGGCTCTGGCCGTGCTTATGTGCACGAATTTTGCGAATCCAATTTTTGCTTTCTGCGGTTATATGGGAATGAAAGTGTCCGCTTACTTAAACCCGCTGATTCACAGGGTTCGGGTAGGTAAAGAGGAGCGGAAAGAGGAAATTTCGGACGGCACAGCTTTGTAACGGCAGATATGTCTGCCAGTTACAGTCTATATATTTTACTAATGTGTAGAAGGAGGTGAAAAGATGGGACAGGGGATTATGTTATCCGGAGGTGCGGATATTGATTTCATGATTCACGGCGTCTTTCCCTATCAACTCTTTGGACAGACAGTCTGGATCACGACCACCCATGTATGTGTTCTGATTGTTATGTTGGTGATCGTAGGCTTCTGCATTGCGGCGAACCGTGTGATCAAGCGTGCCTCAGATGTTCCGGGAACGTTCCAGAATATTGTCGAGATGGTAGTGGAGATGCTTGACAAGATGGTTGGCGGCGTTATGGGAAAATTCAGCCCTCAATTTCGCAACTACATAAGCACGATCTTCATATTTATCCTGCTCTCCAATATTTCTGGATTATTTGGACTGCGGCCGCCGACGGCGGACTACGGCGTGACTTTACCCATGGGTATCATGACGTTTACGCTGATTCACTTTAACAAGTTCAGGTATCAGAAGGTGAAGGGCGTGATTGCTGGATTGTGCGATCCGTGGCCGATTTGGGCGCCGATCAATGTCATCGGTGATGTGGCGGTGCCGATCTCGTTGTCGCTGCGTCTGTTTGCAAACGTTTTGTCTGGCACGGTTATGATGGCTTTGGTATATGCGCTTCTTTCAAAGATCGCGATTATCTGGCCGGCAGCGCTCCATGTGTATTTTGATCTGTTTTCGGGAGCGATCCAGACGTATGTGTTCTGTATGCTGACGATGACGTATATCACGGATGCCTGCACGACGGAGTAAGAAATTCAATTATTATTAAATACAAGGAGGATATTAAAAATGGGAGAATTTAACAACAATTTTATCTTAGGATGTTCAGCGATTGGCGCAGGACTTGCGGTTATCGCAGGTATCGGACCCGGTGTAGGCCAGGGTATTGCTGCCGGTCATGCTGCGGCTGCAGTGGGAAGAAATCCGGGCGCTAAGTCCGACGTTACCTCGACCATGCTGCTTGGACAGGCCGTTGCCGAGACTACTGGTTTGTATGGTCTGTTGATCGCAATGCTGCTGCTCTTCGTTAAGCCGCTTCTTCCGTAACTGCGTTACGGTAGGCATCAAGCCATTTTAACGAAAGGAGGACTAACGTTTGAGTGCGACAGTTGCGGGTTTGGTAATGGCGTCTGCTGAGATGGCGCCGAGGCTTTTTGACCTCGACTTACAGCTTATTGCAGATTCCGTACTGATGATTATAGCTGTATTCTCGCTCTTTTTGATCGCGTCCCATTTTTTGTTCAATCCCGTGCGGGATATGATGGAAAAGAGACAGGAGCGTATTAAGAACGAACTTGATACGGCGGCGTCTGACATGGAAAATGCCAAGGCGCTGAAAGAAGAGTATGAGAAAAAGCTGAAAGAAGTTGATAAAGAGGCCGAAGAGATTCTCGCGGAGGCGAGAAAGAAGGCTTTGGCTAATGAGAATAAGATCGTGGCGGACGCGAAGGAAGAGGCGGCAAGAATCCTCGAAAGAGCCGGCGTAGAGGCGGAGCTTGAGAAGAAGAAGGCTGCTGACGAAGTAAAACGCGAAATGGTTGTGCTTGCATCCATGATGGCCGCCAAGGTCGTGAATGCAGCGATCGATACGACTGTACAGGACAGTCTGGTGGAAGAGACGCTTAAGGAAATAGGTGAAAGCACATGGCTAAGCTGATTTCAAAGACATACGGTGACGCGTTGTTCGAGCTTGCGGTGGAAGAAGGTAAGATAGACGTCCTGTTGGAAGAAATCGAACAGCTTCAGAAAATCCTCGCAGAGAATGAGGATTTTGGCAGATTGATGAATCATCCGAAGATTATTAAGGAGGAGAAGATCGAGGTTGCCAAAAGCGTGTTTGCGGGAAGAATATCCGAGGAGCTGCTTGGATTTCTCACTATCATTATCTCAAAAGACCGTTACAGGGAGATCGACGAGATCCTGACGTATTTTGTTGCTAAGGTTAAGGAGTACAAGGGAATAGGCATTGCCACGGTGACAACAGCCGTTCCGCTCAAAGACGGCCAATGTAAGGAGATCGAGCAGAAACTGCTTGACACCACAAAGTATAAATCGATGGAGATTAGTTACGGCGTGGACGCATCCCTGATCGGGGGAATGGTGATCCGGATTGGCGACAGAATCGTTGACAGCAGTATCAGCACGAAGCTGAACGAGCTGCAAAAGGATCTGCTAAAGGTACAGATATAGAAAATTATAAAGAAAGGTGCGTATGATCCATGAATTTAAGACCAGAAGAGATCAGTTCAGTCATTAAGGATCAGATCAAGAGATATGCCTCCGAGCTGGAAGTATCCGAGGTTGGTACGGTTATTCAGGTGGCGGACGGTATCGCTCGTGTGCACGGACTTGAGAATGCAATGCAGGGCGAACTTTTGGAGTTTCCCGGTGAAGTTTACGGAATGATCTTAAACCTTGAAGAAGATAACGTAGGTGCGGTTTTGTTCGGTAACCAGCACAACATCAACGAGGGCGATACCGTAAAGACCACAGGGCGCGTGGTGGAAGTGCCCGCAGGCGACTGCATGCTCGGACGTGTCGTAAATGCTCTGGGCCAGCCTATTGACGGCAAAGGTCCGATCCAGACTGACAAATATCGTAAGATTGAGAGAGTTGCATCCGGTGTTATCACAAGAAAATCTGTGGACACACCGTTACAGACAGGTATTAAGGCTATCGACTCCATGGTGCCTATCGGAAGAGGACAGCGTGAGTTGATTATCGGCGACAGACAGACCGGTAAGACAGCGATTGCCATTGATACCATCATCAACCAGAAGGGGCAGGGCGTAAAATGTATCTATGTTGCCATAGGCCAGAAGGCGTCCACGGTTGCTTCTATTGTGAAAACATTGACAGAGTACGGCGCGATGGCGTACACCACTGTAGTGGCTGCGACAGCCAGCGAGACGGCTCCCCTGCAGTATATTGCGCCCTATTCGGGCTGTGCAATCGGTGAAGAGTGGATGGAGAACGGCGAGGATGTGCTCGTGGTTTATGACGACCTGAGTAAACAGGCCGCTGCATACCGTACACTTTCCTTGCTGCTCAAGAGACCGCCGGGGCGTGAGGCATATCCCGGTGATGTATTCTATCTGCATTCCAGACTGCTTGAGCGTGCGGCAAGAATGAGCGAAGAGTACGGCGGCGGTTCGCTGACGGCGCTTCCGATTATCGAGACACAGGCAGGCGATGTATCTGCATACATACCGACAAACGTGATTTCCATCACGGACGGCCAGATTTATCTGGAAACAGAAATGTTTAACTCTGGTTTCCGTCCGGCGGTAAATGCTGGTCTTTCCGTATCCCGTGTGGGCGGCGCGGCACAGATCAAGGCGATGAAGAAAATTGCGGCTCCTATTCGTACAGAGCTTGCGCAGTATAGAGAGCTGGCGGCTTTCTCCCAGTTCGGTTCTGAGCTGGATGCAGACACGAAGGAGAAGCTGGCACAGGGTGAGAGAATTAAAGAAGTCCTGAAACAGCCTCAGTATAAGCCGATGCCGGTACAGTATCAGGTTATCATTATCTATGTGGTAACGAACAAGTATCTGCTCGACGTTGCGGTTGAGGATATTACGAGATTTGAGACGGAATTCTTTGAGTTCCTTGATACGAAATATCCAGAGGTGCCGAATGCAATCGCGCAGAACAAGGAAATTAATGACGAGACTGATGCGAAGCTTAAGAAAGCCATTGAAGAGTTCAAGTCGCAGTTTAAGTAGGAGGTAATGCTATGGCCTCAATGAGAGACATTAAAAGGCGTAAAGGCAGTATTCAGAGTACACAGCAGATTACGAAAGCTATGAAACTCGTTTCTACCGTTAAACTGCAAAGGGCGAAACAGCGCGCAGAACAGTCGAAAGCATATTTTAACTGCATGTATGAGACAGTGACTTCCATGCTGGCGAAAACCGGCAGCCTGAACCATCCCTATTTACAAAAAGGAGAGTCCGGGAAAAAGGCGGTCATTGTGATTACCTCCAACAGGGGACTTGCGGGAGGATATAACTCCAATGTGGTGAAGCTGATTACGCAGGGCGGCTTCAAGAAGGATGAGCTTGAGATTTATGCGATCGGTAAGAAGGGCAGGGATGCGCTGAACCGTTACGGGTATCACATTATGGAAGAAGATTCGGAGATTATCGAGGAACCTTCCTATGTGGACGCTATGGCGATCAGTAATCAATTACTGGACGCTTATGCGAAAGGCGAGATCAGCGAGATCTATCTGGCCTATACGGGATTTAAAAATACCGTGGTACATGTGCCGACCATGCTGAAACTTCTTCCGGTGGAGGCTCCGGAACAGGAGCAGTCTGAGAAAGAGCCGGAAAGCAAGGCGATGATGAATTTCGAGCCAGAGGACGACGAAGCATTGGATATGATTATTCCGAAGTATGTTACCAGTTTGATCTATGGCGGTCTGGTGGAGGCGGTTGCAAGCGAGAATGGTGCGAGAATGCAGGCAATGGATTCTGCAACGAGCAATGCTGAGGAAATGATAGATCACTTATCACTGATGTACAACAGAGCACGTCAGGGGTCTATTACGCAGGAATTAACAGAAATTATCGCAGGTGCAAATGCGATCAGCTAACATTAAATACGAGTGAAAGGAAAAAGAGATGGCAGAAGTAAAAACAAGTGAAAATCTTGGAAAGATCACTCAGATCATCGGTGCCGTACTTGACATCAAATTTTCGACAGGCAGTCTGCCGGAGATTAACGATGCAATCAGAATACCGCTTAAAACCGGCGGAGAACTGACTGTAGAGGTAGCACAGCATCTGGGTGACGATACCGTCAGATGTATTTCCATGGGTCCTACCGATGGGCTTGTGAGAGGTATGGATGCGGTTGCAACAGGCGCTCCCATCACAGTTCCTGTAGGAGAAAATACACTGGGACGTATCTTTAACGTTCTGGGAGAACCGATTGACAATAAACCCGCGCCGACGGATGTGGGACATGAGCCGATTCACAGGCCGGCTCCGACTTTTGAGGAACAGTCCACGGCGACAGAGCTTTTGGAGACTGGTATCAAGGTCGTTGACCTGTTGTGTCCTTACCAGAAGGGCGGTAAGATTGGATTGTTCGGCGGCGCCGGCGTAGGTAAGACGGTGCTGATTCAGGAATTGATTCGTAACATTGCGACAGAGCACAGCGGTTACTCCGTATTTACCGGCGTTGGAGAGCGTACCAGAGAAGGTAACGATCTTTATCACGAGATGGAGGAATCGGGCGTTATTGATAAGACGACGATGGTGTTCGGACAGATGAACGAGCCGCCGGGAGCGAGAATGAGAGTCGGACTGACAGGTTTGACGATGGCGGAGTATTTCCGTGATAAGGGCGGTAAAGACGTGCTGCTGTTCATTGACAATATCTTCCGTTTTACACAGGCAGGTTCCGAGGTGTCCGCATTGCTTGGACGTATGCCTTCCGCCGTGGGCTATCAGCCTACGCTGCAGACGGAGATGGGCGCTTTGCAGGAGCGTATCACATCCACAAAGAGCGGTTCCATTACATCCGTGCAGGCGGTATATGTGCCGGCGGATGACTTGACCGATCCGGCTCCGGCGACTACGTTCGCACACTTGGATGCGACCACAACGCTTTCGCGTTCTATCGTGGAGTTAGGTATTTATCCGGCGGTTGATCCGCTTGAGTCTTCCTCCAGAATCCTTGACCCCAGAATTGTCGGGGAGGAACATTATCAGGTAGCCAGAGGCGTGCAGGAGATTCTACAGAAGTATAAAGAATTGCAGGATATCATCGCGATCCTTGGTATGGACGAACTTTCCGAGGAAGATAAGCTGGTGGTTGCCCGTGCAAGAAGGATACAGAGATTCCTGTCCCAGCCGTTCCATGTGGCGGAGCAGTTTACCGGAACGAGCGGAAAATATGTGCCGATTTCCGAGACTATCCGTGGTTTCAAGGAGATTATGGAAGGTAAGCACGACGACATTCCGGAGAGCTATTTCCTGAATGCGGGAAGCATTGACGACGTGGTTGCCAAGGTGAAGAAATAAAGACCATATAGGCAGATAAAGAAAGCAGGTTAATATATGGCTGAGGATAGCAGAAACTTTACATTAAAGATCATCACACCGGACAGGGTCTTTTACGAGGATCAGGTTTCCATGGTGGAGTTCAATACGGTTGAGGGCGAGGTCGGAATCTATAAGGAACATATTCCGATGACGATGATTATTGCGCCCGGAATCCTTACGATCACAAAGGATCAGGAGGTATCGGAGGCGGCGCTTCATGCGGGGTTTGCCGAGGTTCTTCCAGAGCAGGTCACGGTGCTTGCCGAGATCATTGAGTGGCCGGAGGAAATTGATTTAAGCCGTGCGGAAGAGTCGAAATCCCGTGCCGAGGAGCGTATCAGAGAGCACGCGCCGGGGACGGACATGCGCAGGGCGGAAATGTCCCTGCGAAGGGCTGTGGCCAGAATAGAGACCGTACAGAAATGATAACAGTTCACATGCAGGGGGACGGGTAAAACCGTCCCCCTGATCATTCTGCACTTTTCAGAGATACCGCCATATGATAAAATAAAACGATAGCTTATCATGGTGAGCAGATGAGACAAACAAGAATATTACCTTTTTATATGACTTATCCGATGCCGCTTTTTTATCAAGAGCAGGATACGGTGACGAGAGATCTGGAATATTTACAGGAAATGTATCCAGTAGAGGCGAAGAAATATCAGAAAGTGATTGCGGAGATTCTGGATCGGTTAGACTATGAAGGCAGTATGCTCTATGACGAGTATCCCGATAAATGGCAGATTTATCGTTTAACCCAGATTACTGTGGATAAATTGAAGGGGGCCGGTGGAGAGGAACCGGCGGCTGACTTGGTTCAGGTACTTCTGTGTTATGAAATTTACAAGAGACGGCATGCAAACGAAAATGGAATTTTGAAATTCTGAGCGCGCGCATAATATGTGATAACGGTGAGAAACGGAAACCTATGAAGAGAGCAATCATAAAAGGTCTTTGTCTGGGATGTATCTTTGCGCTTGCATTGATGATCCTCAGCACGGTGATGAATCAGGGAAATACGGATATGACGACCGAGATGGGGGAGGCGACCTACCCTGTGTTGTCCATGTATGTGGGCGCATACAGGGTGGGGAGTCTGCATGGGTATGCCCATAGTATGGAATCTGCTTATCTGAGGGACAACCTCCAGCCTGTCGACGCTGACCGAAAAATAGAGGTAAAGATAGATACCTATGGACGTGAAATGGAAGAAATCGGGTTTGAGGTGCGGAGTCTGGACGGGGAGCGGCTGGTGGAGAGCACGCCGGTAAAGAATTATCAGGAAAAAGACGGGGAGATTACCTTTTCCATTACCTTAAAGGATTTGATTGAAAACGACACGGAATATATGCTGGTTTTTCTTGTTACGCCGAAGGGGAGCACGCCCATCCGCTATTATTCTAGGATTGTGTTAAGCGACTCTCTTCATATACAAGAGAAATTGGATTATATCATGGATTTTCATGAGAGAACTTTTGATAAAGAAGCGGCGGTGGAATTAACAAAATATTTGGAATCTAACGCAGAGGGAGACAATACTACCTTTAGCAAGGTGACGATACACTCCAATTTTAATCAGGTGACGTGGGGAGATCTGGCGGTTGAGAGGATCACGGAGCCTCGTATTATTATTAAGGAGCTTTCGGAGCATACGGGCGCCTTTCATATCGAATATCTGGTAAATATTAAGAAAGGAAAACAGACGGACTATTACCGTATCAATGAATATTATAGGATTCGTTACACGCCGGAACGGATGTATCTGTTGGATTTTGAAAGAAACATGGAGCAGATCTTTGACGAGGAGGCGCAGGTTTACGTCAATGACAAGATTGTATTGGGAATAACCGGAGACAAGGTGACGCTTCAGGAGAGCGACGGTGGTAATGTATTTGCCTTTACGGTGGCGGATAAGCTTTACAGCTATAATGTGACCGATAACAAGCTGGCAAGACTTTTCAGCTTTTACGGGAATACTGAGGAGCTTCTGGACGAGAGAAGCGCATACAATCATCATGATATTCGCGTGTTGACAGTGGACGAGACGGGAAATACGCTTTTTTTGGTCTATGGTTATATGAACAGGGGGCGGCATGAAGGATGTGTGGGCGTAGCGCTTTACGCATATAATAGTGTTGCAAATACTGTGGAGGAGATGGCTTATATCCCATATGACAAATCTTATGAGCTGTTAAAGACAGATATTGGGAAACTCTCCTATCTGAGCAGGACAGGCAGCTACTATTTTATGATGGGCGGCAGTGTGTACGCGGTGGATCTACAGTCTCTCGAAGTGCGGGTTGTGGTAACGGGATTGAGGGAAGGCGGCTATCATGTCTCACAGTCCAATAAAATGTTGGTTTGGCAGAGTGGGAACGATCTTTATGCGGCAAAGGAACTTGTTCTCATGAATTTGAATACGCAGAAGCAGACGAAGATTCAGGCGGGCATAAACGAGTATATTTCAGTAGAAGGATTTATGGAGGAGGATTTGGTTTACGGGCTGGCGAGGAAACGGGACGTTAGGGAAAACAGCACGGGGATCACAACATTTCCTATGTATTGCCTGAAAATTCAGAGTGATGGCGGCGATATTTTAAAAACGTATCAGAAGGATCAAGTCTATGTTGTGGGCAGCGAGATTACAGAAAACCAGCTTACGCTTTTTAGGGTGACATACGATGAGGAAAGCGCAAGCTATGTGCCTGCTCCAAACGATCAGATTATGAATACAGAGGAGGTTAAGAGCGGGCTTAATCAACTCAGTTATGTGGTTACGGAAACTTACGAGACAATCTGTCAAATTGCGGTAAAAGACGAAATAGACAGCCGTGCGTTAAAACTCTTAACGCCTAAGGAGATTTTGTTTGAGGGCAGCCGTTCGGTTGGCGAATTGGCGAGCGGGTTTGTTGAGAAATATTTTTATGTATACGGAAAAAATGGGATAGAAGATATCTATGTTAATCCCGGAAAAGCGGTAGATTTGGCGTACCGTACAGCCGGGGTGGTGGTGGATGACGACGGCGACTATGTCTGGAAGAGAGAAACCAGAAGCACGCGCAATCAAATTATGGCAATTACGGAAAATGAGGCTACGGAAACGAGAGGTTCGCTTGCCGTCTGCCTCGACACGATCTTAAAATATGAAGGTATTTCCAGAAATACGCAGAGCCGCTTGAATCAGGGGGATACGGTGTTTGATATTTTGGAGGGTGATCTTCAAAATTGTACGATTCTGGATTTGTCGGGATGCAGTCTGGATGCGGTGCTATACTACGTGAATATGGATATCCCGGTTCTGGCTACTTTGGAGGACGGAAATGCGGTATTGATCGTAGGATTTAATGAACTTAACATCGTAGTTATGGACCCTAGCGATGGAACATTGGAAAAGAGAGGTATGAACGACTCTACGGAGTGGCTTCAAGAAAATGGTAATCAGTTTATTTCCTATATCAGAAAGGACTAGGTAGAAACAGCGGATGGAAAGATCAAGTATTGCGGTAATTTTTGATATGGACGGCACCATTTTTGATAGCGAAAGACTGGTTTTGGAGTGTTGGGAAAGGATCGGAAAGAAATATGGGATTCCCGATATTGGCGAGGTGTTTATGCAATGTATCGGGACGAATAAGGTTCGCACACAGGAGATTGTCTTTGGGCATTATGGGAAAGATTTCCCCTATGAAAAATTTAGCGGGGAGAGTTCCGTGTTATTCCATGAAATTACAGAGAAGGAGGGGCTTCCGGTAAAGGTAGGCGCGCGGGAGATACTGGCGTATCTGCGGGAACAGGACGTTCCTCTTGGGCTGGCTTCCTCCACACGGCTCGCCGTCGTCACGCAGGAGCTGAAAGACGCCGGGCTCTATGAATATTTTCAAACGGTGGTGGGCGGCGATCTGTTAAAGAACAGTAAACCGGCCCCAGATATCTATCTGATGACCTGCGAGCGTATGGGTGTTCTGCCTGAATATACATATGCCATAGAGGATTCTTATAATGGGATTCGCTCGGCGCACGCCGCTGGACTGCATCCCATTATGGTGCCGGATATGATGCCGGCCACGGAGGAGATGGAGGAGTTAAGTGAGAGGGTGTTTACGGATCTGGTGCAGGCGAGGGAGTATTTTGTCCAAATATTGGATTTATAGTAGTGTGCTGTCCCCCAGAGGTGCGGTTTTGATTTCCGCCCAGTTAGTTGGAAACCCCATGTATTTGTACATTTGAAGTTTTTGTAACTGTTTGGTAGAGATTAGCAACGTTTGTAACGCATTATCGATTTCTTCTACAAGCAGACAGAATTCATCGTGGCTCAACAGATATTTGAGCACGATAATCACGGCAAAGAGATCTTGTTTTCCTTTGGTATATTGTTCGTTTGTTTTAGTAATGTGTAGATATTGATGGATAAAGGTGTTATTGATGGCGCCTTTTTTATAGCGGTAGTTGAAAAGTCTTTCATTATGAGCGCAAACATTTCGGACACGTGCAAGTAAATCCAGCATTCGTACCAGCTCGTTTTCAGTAACATAGTCAAATTCAATACTGATACGAGACTGGATGCTTTGGGGAAGGAAACTGTAAAATTTTGAGACAGTTCCTAAAGTCAAAGCTTTCATCATGACCCAGAGAGGAATATTTCCGTGCCTTTTAAGTTGATGGCTGACATATAAATAATCCTTTGGATCAGAGACGATTTTAGATAAACGTCCGATCAGGTCGTTGATATCTGATTGATTGGCACGTGAATAGTTATATTTTGTGGCATCCAGATAGTGTTGTTGATCTTCTCCGTAGGTTTCGCAAAATGAGTAGGAAATCAAGGACTTAATGTGCTTCTCAACTTTAAGAATATTGCGCAGAATAATTGTTCGGAGTGCATCATCAAAAACATAGAGAGAATAAATATCATCTAAAGAAGTGCGAGGCTTGTATAGGCCGTTTTTTGCTTTAAAGGGATTTTTATATCCTGATATTAATGCAAAATAGCTGTGTCTTTTTAATAAATTAATTGCGTCTTCATTGTTAGTGATAGAAAGCCCCTTGCCAACTAACTTTTGTATTTGTTGATTATATGTTAAAAACGGTTTATCATTTGTGGTATCCATAAGTTTCCCCTATATGTAAGAAAGCTCCCGTAGGAGCCTTCATAGGTCGCGGGCCTCGCAGGTGTCCGCAACACGATCACTGAGATCACTATACCATGTCGAAAAAAAAGTGTCAAGCGGAATGGGAAAATTCCGACAAGAATGTCACTTCTGCATAGTCGTATCCCAGCAATAGTATCATATGTATCATACAGAGATTTTATTCCTTTAAAAGATGCGCCCTTTGTATTTCTCCAGAACTGTCAGTAAAACCATTCCCAAAATACCGCAGGAAATCACTTCCCCAGCGCCGACGGTCAGGCAGTAGAATCCGAGGCACTGTACAAGGGACATGCCTTCCATCAGCAGGCCGTAACCATAAACTAATATCAAAGGAACGATAATGGTGTTGGCAAGAATCGGGCAGACTGGCGCGCACCACTTCCATCTGCGGAGCGCATAGGTGCCAAGAGCCCCAAGCAGCGTGGCAAGACTGCCAAAAATGATATCGGGCAGGGCGCAGCCAGTCAGAATATTACTTAGCAGGCACCCAATAAAAAGGCCCGGTATAGCGGCTGGGGTGAAATAAGGAAGAATAGTAAGCGCTTCCGAAAAACGAACCTGAATCATGTAGTTGGCTAGTCCTAGGGTGTTTGCGAGAATAGTCAATACAATGTAGAGTGCGGCGATCATGGCCGCCTGCGCCAGAAAAAGCGCATGAGAGTGTGCGGTTTTGAAAGAAACCGCCTGTGTGTTTTGTGTTTTCATGTGTAGTTGTCTCCTTTAGTTTTGTTTTAGGTGAGGAAGGTCTCGAACTCACCGTGTATATTTACCGGAATCGTTATTTAGTCTAACTCCCCGGCTTGATACCGTGCCACAATCGACTGAATACGCTCTACTGGATTGAGAAGATCGCTGATAGATGCGTCGTGATTCAGTGTGTCGATAATATAAGCAATATACTTGCTCATGTCGCAGTCGATATACCATTCGCGCTTTAACAGTTCCGGTGTCTGGTAGATCAAATTTGTGGTCAGCACCCGACTGATGGTGCCGGCTTCGTAGGCTCTGTCAAAGCGATCCAGTCCGGCTGTGAAAAGACCGAAGGTAGAAAATACGAAAATGTTATTTGCCTTGCGTTCCTTTAAGGCGGAAGCAACTTCCAAAACACTTTCGCCGGAAGAAATCATGTCATCGATAATGATCATGTCTTTGTTTTCGACATTGCTGCCGAGAAATTCGTGCGCAATAATGGGATTTCTGCCATTTACGATCTGCGTGTAGTCACGTCTCTTGTAGAACATACCCATATCAAGCCCAAGCACATTAGCGATGTAGATCGCCCTGCTCATGCCGCCCTCGTCCGGGCTGATGACCATCATATGGTCGTTGTCTACCTGTAATCCCTTTACATGGGTCAAAAGTCCCTTGATAAATTGGTAGGCAGGCTGTACCGTCTCAAAGCCGTGTAACGGAATGGCGTTTTGCACGCGTGGGTCGTGTGCATCAAAGGTGATGATATTGTCTACGCCCATATTCACCATTTCCTGAAGGGCCAGAGCACAGTCAAGAGACTCTCTGGCGGAACGCTTATGCTGTCTGCTTTCATAAAGGAAAGGCATAATTACGGTGATACGTCTCGCCTTGCCGCCGACGGCTGCAATAATACGCTTTAGATCCTGATAATGGTCGTCAGGAGACATATGATTTTCGCGGCCGCAGAGAGAGTAGGTGAGGCTATAGTTAGCCACGTCAACCAGAATATAAAGATCGGTGCCGCGTACAGACTCTTTGATCACGCCCTTGGCTTCGCCGGAACCGAAGCGCGGAACAATGGCATCCAGAATATAGGTATCGCGCTGATAGCCCGAAAAGGCGAGAGATTCTTTGTGTTCGCTCTCTCTTTCCGTACGCCATTTCACTAGATAATAGTCAACCTTTTCTCCCAGCTTCGTACAGCCCTTTAAAGGGATCATCCCCAGAGAGCCGACAGGTATGGTTTCCAGATTCCGTTTCTCTTCTCGTCTGTTCATGAATTCTCTCTTTCTGCTTTTTGCAATTTGTACATGCGGATATCTTCACCGGCCAGTCTGCAGACCTCATAATTACTTGTAATACGGGAAAAAATGCGGTCAGAGTATCTATCCCGTAACTGTGCCAGCGTAAAATTTGTAGAGACGAGGGTGGACTTTTTGCCAAGATGTCTCTCGTTTAAGAGGGAAAAAAGCTGGGAGGAAGTAAACTGGTTCGTCAGTTCCGTACCCAGATCGTCTATGATAAGCAGATCGCACTGATAGAGATCAGCGTAGGCGTTCTGCCGCTCGTCCCTATTTTGGGTATGAAAGGCGGCGTCCGAAAGCAAATCAAACAGGCCCGTCGCTCCAAAATAAAGGACCGAATAACCTTGATCCATCAATTCCTTCGCCACACAGCAGGAAAGAAATGATTTTCCCGTACCCACTGTACCATAAAAAAAGAGATTATGGTAGTCCGAATTAAAATTTTTGATAAAACTCTGGCATGTTTTTACGGCATTCTGAAAAAGGGCCAATGCTTCGCCCGTGTAATATTCGTAGGAGAGCAGCGTAAAATTGTTTTGTTTCAGCAGATCTTGAATACCCGACTGCTCATAGAGGAGAGAGATCTCCGCCTGCCTGAAACAGTGACATTTTTCACGGTTACGATAACCGGTATCCCGACAGTCGGGACAGGAATAGACTGGTTCCAGATAGTCTGCGGGAAATCCAGCGTCGAGCAGAAGCTGTTTTTTTTCTTCTTTCAGGCGGGTAAGGTCTTTTCGGAGCGTTTCAAGCGCGTCCGTATCCCCTGATAGAAGCTTTTTCCCCTGCGCAACAGAAAGAGAGGCGGTGCGATCCTCAAGTTCAGAATATTTCGGAATGCGCTCGTATACCTCGGCGCGTCTTTTCTCTGTTTCAAGACGGCTGATTCTCTGCTTTTCTTCATATTGCCGGAAAATCCGGTCGTATTGGATGTTTGTTAATGGCACGGCAGCTCCTTTTTAATTGCTTAGAATCTTTTTTTCCAGCGATCTTTGAATGGCGTCAAAATCATAATCGTGCTGTGCAAACTGGTTAAATTTATTTGTGGATGCCGCAGGACGGTTTGCTTTTGAGCGTTGATGACTCTCATCCAAGGCCTTAATGTCGTTTTTATGGTGCACCCCGGCTTTTTGCCAGCTTGTGAGGATGCTGTCCGCATATTCAAAACGATGGCTGTCCGTAGCGAGAACTGTGCGCTCGCAGGCTTCCAGAATCACATCGCTCTCAAAGCCGTAAAGTTTCCGCCAACGGTCGATATAAGCCACTTCCGTTTCGGTGGGCATATTGTTTCGGCCAAGGGCGCGCATAATGGCATAGACGGTTTTGTCGTATTTCCCCGAAAGCGCAGCCGCTTGTTTTGGTGTTTTAATGCCCTGTTCGGCCCAGCTTATGGCTACCTTTTCTATGTAACGAAGATCCCTTTTGCCGCGGTCAACGCAGTATTGAATCAAATAGTCCGTCAGATCTTCAGAGAAACCAAGTTTGTCCATAATAAAAAGAATGGTCCGCATATCGCCGGCGCTCAAGGGCTTTTTGAGATATTGTTCCGCCACGAACAGAAGCCTTGAAGCGGCTTCGTCCGACTTGAAAGCCTGTAGCTGCTGGGCCGTATAGTTCGGCTTTTCCGGTACCGCTGAAACGTCGGGGCGGGCGAGACCGGAAGAGGCCGGTACAGCCTGTGCGTCGGGATAGACGGACGCCGCAAAGGAAGGATAAGTAGTCATTCCGACAGAAGGAGCCTCTACGGTCATGTTGACGGATGGCGTCGTGGAATCCATCAGGTGAATGCCGGTAATATTTTTACGGTCGTCGTAATCTAAAAGGAGAAGACGGTTTTTTTCCCAGTATTTCAGGGCGCGCACCACATCCTTCTCCGTGTAATTAAATTTGTCGGCGATAGCGCCGATGCTTGTATCGAGTCTGGCGCTCATCATGCGGATCAGGTAAAGATAGATTTTTAGCTGCGCATCATTGGCCATCTGCATATATTCGTCAATAAAACGATTGGAAATAACCGTAGAATCAGTATAGTTGTCCTGATAAATTGTCAAAACCCCCATCATAACACCCCTAGAAAAATAATGATAAACAAGCGAGTCCGTTCGCCTGTTTTCTGAGTATAGCATTTGTTTCGGGGAAAGGATATGGGCAAACTGTAAGAAACGGATTAGCGTAAATAAATTTTGAACGTGTCTGTTCCTGTGGAAATTGTGGACAGGGTGAAAAGAAAGCGGAAAATGGTATTCGGTATTCCACAAAATATCCACAGAAAATAATTCACCGCATGGGGTTCTTTTCTGTGGATATTGTGAATAATTATTTTTGTAACAGGTTTTCTCCGACTTTTACGACGTCACCCGCGCCCATAGTTATCAACAGATCATCCTTTGTGCAATTTTTCATGAGGAAATTTTCAATTGCGTCAAAGGAAGGAAAGTAGTGGCAGGAGTGTCCGAGGGAACGGATTTTTTCCTGTAGGGTTTGGGAACTGATGCCCAGCGTATCCTTCTCTCTGGCGGCATAGATATCTGCCAGGACAATCTCGTCCGCGAGGGAGAGGGCTTTCGCAAATTCTTCCATGAATGCTTTGGTTCTCGAGTATGTGTGGGGCTGGAAGACGCACCAGAGCCGTTTGTGAGGGTACTGGGCGGCTGCGTTTAGGGTGGCGCGGATTTCTGTCGGATGGTGGGCGTAGTCATCGATGATATTGACGCCGTTTACCTGTCCCTTGTATTCAAACCGTCTGTCAGTGCCGTCAAAAGAGGAAAGACCTTCGCCAATATCTTTGTTGGAAAGAGAAAGCCGGTCCGCCACGGCGATTGCCGCTATTGCGTTTAAGATGTTGTGCTCCCCGTGTACGTGCAGGGAAAATCTGCGCTCTCCCCTGTCTTTCTGCTTTAGCAGGAAGGAAGGGAATCCGGATTCGTCAAAGGTAATGTCTGATGCACTGTAGTCAAATTCCGGAGAAAACCCGTAGGTAATCACACGGCAGGACAGCCCTTCCGTGATTTCCTGATAATCCTTGATCCCGCCGTTTAGGATCAGCGTTCCGTCGGCGGGCAGAAGTTCGGCAAAGCGGTGGAAGGAGTGGCGGATGTCCGCAAGATCCTTAAAGAAATCGAGATGGTCTTCTTCTATATTAAGAATGACACCGATTTTTGGGAAAAAATGTAAAAAGCTGTTGGTGTACTCGCAGGCCTCCGTGACAAAGATATCGGATGCGCCGACCCTGATGTTGCCGCCGATGGGTTTGTAGATACCGCCGATGGACAGGGTTGGGTCCATGTCTGCGCTCAGAAGGATCTGAGAAAGCATGGAGGTGGTTGTGGTCTTGCCGTGAGTGCCGCTGATTGCGATGGGCGTCTTATAGTTTTTCATCATCTGCCCTAAAAGCTCAGCCCGTGTCAAGGTGGGAATGCCGAGTTTATTGGCGGCGAGAAGCTCCGGATTGTCGCTTTTGATAGCGGCGGTGTAGACGACTAGGTCAAGTTCGGCGGTGAGATTTTCTTCGCGCTGGCCATAGAAGACTTTGACGCCGCGTTCTTCCAGCATGTGAGTCAGATCGGAGGGTGCGCGGTCGGAGCCGGAGATTTGAAATCCTTCGGTCTGGAGAATCTCAGCGAGACCGCTCATACTGATGCCGCCGATTCCGATAAAGTATATTTTAATTGGATTGTGGAAATCAATCTGGTACATGGGTGTCTCCCTTTTACAGTTTTTACTAGTATTATACTCATTTCCCGAAAAAAAACCAATATAAAGTTATGAATTGTGGAAAATCAGATTGGTATGTAAAAATTAACAAAGAGATTGAAAAAAACATAAAAATATTGTATATTATTAATATATCAAAAGGACTAAGAGCAGAAAATTCCTGTAAAATATATTCAGTTTTTACACAGTTTGTGGTATACTTTAATCACAGATATGTTTTGATGAATGAGGGAATAAATATATAAGAAAATAAGAGGTGATAAAATGGTAAAGAAAGAGATGATTGCCATGCTTTTGGCAGGCGGTCAGGGGAGTCGGCTGGGAGTTCTTACGTCAAAGGTGGCCAAGCCTGCGGTGTCCTTTGGAAGTAAGTACAGGATCATAGACTTTCCGCTGAGTAATTGTATCAATTCCGGTGTCGATACGGTGGGCGTGTTGACACAGTACCAACCGCTTCGGTTAAATACACATATCGGTATCGGTATTCCTTGGGATCTTGACAGGAATATTGGCGGTGTCACGGTTCTGCCTCCTTATGAGAAGAGCACGAACAGTGAATGGTATACTGGTACGGCAAATGCGATCTATCAGAATATCGCGTACATGGAGACCTATGATCCCGAATATGTGCTGATTCTTTCAGGGGATCACATCTATAAGATGGATTATGAGGTAATGCTTGATTTCCATAAGCAGAACGGGGCCGAAGTAACCATCGCAGTTATGCCAGTACCCATGGAAGAGGCGAAGCGCTTCGGTATTATGATTACTGATGAAAACCGCAGAATCACCGACTTTGAGGAAAAACCGGCGAATCCCCGCAGCAATTTGGCGTCGATGGGCATCTATATTTTTAACTGGAAGACGCTGAAAGAGGCTCTTCTTGCGAATTCGGAGCAGCCGGGACTGGATTTTGGCAAACACCTGATCCCCTATTGCCATCAGAAGGGCGCGCCGCTCTACGCATATGAGTTTAACGGGTACTGGAAGGATGTGGGAACGCTTCATTCCTTCTGGGAAGCGAATATGGAGCTGATCGACATTGTGCCAGAGTTTAACCTCTACGAAGAGTATTGGAAGATTTATACGAAGAGCGAAATTCTCCCGCCGCAGTATTTGTCTCCGGACAGCGTGGTTGAGAAGAGTATCATCGGAGAAGGCTGCGAAATCAGCGGACAGGTTTATAACTCGGTGATCGGATGCGGCGTTACCATTGGAGCCGGTACGGTGGTGCGGGATTCTATTATTATGAATCAGACGCAGATCGGGGAGAACTGCGAACTCTATAAAGCGGTTGTCGCAGAAAATGTGGAGATTGAGGATAATGTCAAGCTGGGTATCGGCGAGGCCGTTCCCAACGAGACAGACCCCGGCATCTACGACCATGATCTTGTGACGGTGGGCGAGAGAAGCGTGATTCCCAAGGGAATTACGGTGGGGAAGAATTCAGTGGTCTTTGGTATTACGACGCCGGACGACTATACGGACGGAAATCTTCCCAGCGGCAAAACTTTAATTAAGGCAGGTGATAAATTGTGAGAGCAATCGGAATAATCTTAGCAGGCGGTAATAATCACAGAATTAAGCAGCTAACCCAGAAGCGTGCAGTCTGCGCGATGCCCATTGCGGGAAGTTACAGAAGTATTGACTTTGCGCTTAGTAATATGTCCAATTCCCATATCAATAAAGTGGCGGTGCTTACCCAGTATAATGCGGGCAGCCTGAACGAGCATTTGAGTTCTTCAAAATGGTGGGATTTCGGACGGAAGCAGGGCGGCCTGTTTGTACAGACGCCAGCGGTGACGGCGGAGAGCAATGCTTGGTATCGCGGTACGGCGGATGCGATTGCACAGAACCTGTCTTTCTTAAAGAACAGCCATGAACCCTATGTGGTGATTGTTTCCGGCGATTGTGTTTATAAAATGGATTATAATAAAGTTTTAGAATACCATATAGAAAAAAAGGCGGATATCACGATCGTGTGCAAGGATATGGAGCCTAATGTAAATGTGGAACGTTTTGGTATTCTTAAGATGAACGAGGACAGCCGCATTGAGGAGTTTGAGGAGAAGCCGGTCGTTGCCAAGTCCAACACCATATCCTGTGGTATTTATGTGGTTAGAAGGCGTCTGCTGATTGAAATGATCGAGAGGTGCAGCGAAGAGGATCGTTATGATTTTGTCAAAGATATTCTGATCCGTTATAAGAACCAGAAGAGGATTTACGGTTATAAGCTTAAAGAATACTGGAGCAACATCGCTACCGTAGATGATTATTTCAGGACAAACATGGATTTCCTGAAACCGGAGATTCGGAATTATTTCTTCAAACAGTATCCGGACGTTTATTCTAAGGTGGACGATCTGCCGCCGGCAAAATATAACGTAGGCGCAAAGATCAAAAACAGCCTGATATCCAGCGGCTGTATTGTCAACGGTACGGTGGAAGATTCCGTTATCTTTAAAGAGACATATATCGGAAGTAATTGCTACATCAAGAATTCCATCATTCTGAATGATGTGTATATTGGAGATAATACGCACATAGAAAACTGTATTGTGGAGAGCCGGGGCACGATTCGCGCTAACTCTTATCACAAAGGTGAAGATGGGATAGAGATCGTGGTAGAACATAACGACAGATATTCCCTTTGACCAAATGGCAAGTTTGTGTTATGATAGGCGAGATATGTGTTAGGGGGAGACGAGGGGTGATTGCCAAGAAGATTTAAGTTGTCTGTATTAGGGGGCATAATTAACTAAATGTTTATTACAAGCTACGTGGCTTGATGGGTATGACTTGTGTAGAAAGCTTGTGAAACCCGGTAGATTCCATACCGGTATCATATGATAAGGAGGCTGAGCTTCATGAGAATTACTGATGTCCGCGTGCGCAAAATGACTCAAGACAGCAAGATGAAGGCAATCGTCTCGATTACGATTGACGATGAATTCGTAGTTCATGACATTAAAGTAATTGAAGGCGAAAAGGGTCTGTTCATAGCTATGCCGAGCAAGAAGGCATCGGACGGCGAATATCGCGATATTGCGCATCCGATTAATTCGGAAACTCGGGACAGGATTCAAAGGATAATCCTGGAGAACTATGAGAAGGCGCTTATAGAACCGAATACTGAGTAGCATAGGATGAAAATGAGAGAAGGACGCGAAGGCGTCCTTTTCTTTATGTCGTATGTTAGGAAAGAAAGATATTATTTATTTTTACTAAATTTAGGTCTTGACTTTTGATAATTATGACAGTATACTGAGTTACAGACAGGAAATTATACATGTATACAATAATACAGAAACAAAGGCGTTTCTTTCGGAGCAGTCCGATGGAAGCGCCTTTGTTTTGTATAAGCAGAGAAAAAGAGGGAACGGCCATGATCAAATTGGAGAACGTCAACAAATATTTCGGGGATCTGCATGTGCTGAGAGATGTGAATTTGGAGGTGAAGGAGGGCGAGAAACTGGTGATTATCGGACCCTCCGGTTCTGGAAAATCTACAACGGTTCGCTGTATGAATTTTTTGGAAGAACCAAACAGCGGACATGTGTACATAGACGGAGAAGAATTGACCCACAGAAATAAAACGCAGCTTGTCCGCAGGACAACGTCCATGGTGTTTCAGCAGTTTAATCTGTATCCGCATATGACGGTGCTGAAAAATCTGGTATTGGCGCCGATGAAGCTCCACCATAAGAGCAGGGAGGAGGCGGAGGAGCTGGCGTACCATTATTTGGATGTGGTGGGACTGAGAGAGAAGGCGCATGTCTATCCGACCACGCTTTCCGGCGGGCAGCAGCAGCGGATCGCGATTGCAAGGGCGTTGTGTATGCAGTCTAAGATCATTTTATTTGACGAACCTACATCAGCTCTTGACCCGGAGACGATTCAGGAGGTATTGGATGTGATGATCAAGCTGGCAAAGGAGAATATCACCATGGTGGTGGTAACCCATGAGATGGGATTTGCCAGACAGGTGGCCGACCGGGTGATTTTTATGGCGGATGGGCAGATTTTGGAGGAGGGAACGCCGGATCAGTTTTTTGGAAATCCGCAGAATGAGAGATTAAAGACTTTCTTAGGGAAAATCATTCGCAAGTAAAGGGCGGGTGTTTTCATAGAAAAGACGACAGGAGGAGAAAATTATGAAAAAGAAAGTATTGGCGCTCGTATTGGGTGCGGCGATGGTAATGACAACGCTTACGGGCTGTGGGTCCGGGGAGAAGCCGGCGACGGCACAGGCTGCGGAAACGGCACAGGTGGCGGAGGAAGCGGCAGGGGAAGCGGGATCAAGTTCCGAGGAGGCTGGCGCGGAGGAAACAGATGCAGAGGCGGCGAAGGATATTGCTTCTGCAGATGTACAGGCGATTGTGGACAGAGGCGTGCTGCGGGTAGGCGTGAAAAATGCGGTGATCGGCTTTGGATTTCAGGATGAGCTGACAGGCGAATATTCCGGCATGGAGATTTCTCTCGCGGAGAAAATTGCGGAATCCTTGGGCGTGGATGTAGAGTTTACCACCGTGACGGCGGCAACGAGGACGGAGCTTTTGGATTCGGGCGACATCGATTGTGTGCTGGCAACATTTACGATCACCGATGAGCGTAAAGAAAGCTGGGATTTCTCCACGCCGTACTACACGGATTATGTGACGGTTCTGGTGCAGAAGGATTCAGGCATTGCAGGACTGGCGGATCTGAAAGACAAGAAAGTGGGCGTATCCTCCGGTTCTACTTCGGCGAGAAGCCTTGTGGCGGCTATGATTGAGAACGGTGTGATCGGAGGAGACGGTTTTGATACGGAGACTTTTGACCCGAGCACATGGACGGACGGAATCAGCTTTGCGCAGTATGACGATTATCCCACAATTTCTACAGCATTGAGCGCAGGCGAGGTGGACGCTTTCTGCGTGGATAAGTCGATACTGGCAGTTTATCACACGGATGACCGTACCTATATTGAAGAGAAATTTGCGCCGCAGGAGTATGGCGTGGCTACGAAAAAAGGGTCTGGGTTCAGCGCTTATGTGGACGAATTGGTGACGGGCTGGTTGGCTGACGGCACGATCGACGGATTGATTGCGGAGAATGGAATCGAATAACAGCGTGAGAAGAACTTAAAGGAGAGGAAATGTTATGGCCGGATTATTTTCAGCAAGCGCATGGAATAAAGTATGGATTTACAGAGGCACCTTTTTGATGGGGCTTAGGAACACCGTGATTTCTGCGGGATTCGGCCTGCTTCTCTCTCTGTGTATCGGAATGATCTTGGGATTGTTTGCCACCAGCGGGATAAAACCACTGGCGGCAATCGCCCGAGTTTATGTGGAATTGATACAAAATACGCCGCTGCTTTTGCAGATGTGTTTTCTCTATTACGCCTTGGCGTTTTCGGGACACGGTTTGGGGATTTTGGTAACGGGCGTGTTGTCGCTCGGCATATACCACGGCGCGTATGTGGCGGAGGTAGTGCGCGCGGGTATCGAGGCAGTTCCGAAAGGACAGTTTGAGGCGGCTTTCTCGCAAGGCTTCGGTTATCTTGGGAGAATGACTTATATTATCCTCCCCCAGAGCATTAAGGTGATTCTTCCGCCCATGGTAAATCAGGTGGTGAATATTTTCAAAAATACCTCCTGCCTCTACATTGTGGGCGGGGCGGATCTGATTTCCATTACCTACAGTTTTGTGACGGGGGAGAACACGGGCGGCGCCTATGCGCCAGCGTATCTTGTGAGCGGTCTGCTGTTCTTCATAGTCTGCTGCCCATTGTCTTCACTGGCGAGCATGTGGGAGATTTCTTTGAAGAAGCGGGAGGACCGGAGCGGCAGGATGGATCGGAAGAGATCGGAAAGGGTGGCATAATTTATGGAGACGATCAGAGGAAGCTTGTCTATCCTAACAAACGGCGCAGTTTTGCTCTATCTTTTGAAGGGCGTGGCCTTTACCGTTATCATTTCCCTGACAGCCGTGGTCATCGGCCTGTTGTTCGGATCAGTGTTAGCGCTCCTTCGAAATTATTGTAACAGCAGGAAAACGGCGATATTTAAGTGGCTGGCGGTAGCATACATAGAGATTTTCCGAAACACGCCGCTGCTTTTATGGATCTTTATTTGTCTGGTGTTCTGCCCCTGTCCGGAATTTTTAGGGCGGAAGATGTGGGGGCTTTCCTCTGCAGAAGTGAAGCTTTTATTTAAAACGGCGGTGGCGTTGATTTTATTTACGTCCTCTGTCATTGCAGAGATTGTCCGGGGCGGGCTGAATTCAGTGGCGGAAGGACAATTTGAGGCGGGACATTCCCAAGGATTTGGTACGGTACAGATTATGCTTTATATTGTGCTTCCGCAAGCCTATAGAAATATTGTGCCAACCCTGCTCAGCCAGATCATTACCACGATCAAGGACTCGTCCTATTTGGCGAATGTGGCGACGATTGAATTGATGGCGAGGGTGAAAAAGATTTTGAGTTCGGCACAGAAATATAACGGCATGGGGACAGTCAACGTGTCGGATGTATTTGTGCTCTTCGGTTTTGCCTGCCTGATTTACTTTGTCATTAACTTTACCATTTCCTTTTTTGTGAGGAATATGCAGAAGAAGCGGAAGCGGGCGGTGCCAGTGAGAGCTTAAAGATCGTCAGAAAAAGGGAATATGACGAAAAGAAAAGCGGCAGGGAGAGACGGGATGGAACAATATGTAATTACGATTTCAAGACAATTTGGGAGTATGGGAAGAACCATTGCCAAACAGATGGCTAGGGAACTTGGCATTGAATTTTACGACAGGGATATCGTGGAGGAGACTGCGAAGCGGATGGGGCTGCCGGTATCTGTGATCAGCGCCAAGGAGGAAAACGCCAATTCTATTTATTTTAGGAGGCAGTACCCTTTGGGGATGGGCGTTTCCAATATGCAGGACGAGATATTCAACATTCAAAAAAATATCATAGAAGATCTGGCGAAGAAGGAGTCCTGCATTATTGTGGGCAGATGTGCGGATTCCATTCTGGCGGACAGCAAAAACCGACTCAGTATTTATATTTATGCGCCTTATGAGAAGCGGCTGCAAAACTGTACGGAAATTTTAAAGATGGAAGAGAAGACGGCGAGAAAAATGATTCGGGAGGTGGATCGTTCCCGGGAACTGTACCACAGAAGATACTGTCCGGAATATACGGACGCTTTTTCCAACCGGGACGTTCTGATCGATTCAAGCCGTTTTGGAATAGAAAAAACAGCGGAGATATTAGTGAAGCTGGCGTTGGATTTATATGGGGGCGTACTATGGACGAACGAATGAGCAGATTAGAACTGTTACAGCACACGGATGCGGTCAACGAACTGTTGGCGCGCTACGGCGTAAAATTCGGTATCTATAAAAATAATGAATTCAGGGAGCAGCTTTTTCCGTTTGACGCCATTCCGAGGGTGATTGAGTGCGGGGAGTTTGCATTTTTGGAGCGCGGCCTGAAACAGCGGGTTATGGCCCTGAATCTTTTCCTGAAAGATATTTACAGCAAAAAACAGATTGTAAAGGACAAGGTTGTGCCGGAAGATTTTATTTTCGCTTCCAGCGGTTATATGGCGGAGTGCGAGGGCGCCATGCCGCCCAAGGGGATTTACTCCCATATTTCGGGCATTGATTTAGTGAAGGGAAAGGACGGGGAGTGGTATATTTTGGAGGATAATCTGCGGGTGCCCTCCGGCGCTTCTTATCCCATGATTGCCAGAGAGTTCTGCAGAAGAAGTTCGCCCAATACCTTTCATGACAATCATCTGGAGGATAACCGGAATTATGCGGCGCTTTTGCGGCGGACGATGGACTATGTGAATACCGGCGGGCATACGGTGATCCTCACGCCGGGACGGTATAATGCGGCTTATTTTGAACATTCCTATCTGGCGGAAAAGACGGGAGCGCATTTGGTAAATGGTTCGGAGCTTATGGTAGAGGACGATAAACTCTATTATGTGGCGGTGGACGGACGAAGAGAACGCGTAGGGGCGGTATACAGACGAATCTCGGACGAATATCTGGACCCCATGAACTTTAAGCCGGAGTCGTTGATCGGCATTCCGCATATTTATGATGTGTTCCGCAAGGGCAATGTGGCGCTTATGAATGCGCCGGGCAATGGCGTGGCGGATGACAAAGGAATCTATTATTTTGTGCCGAAGATGATTCAATATTACTTGCATGAGGAACCGATTTTGTCCAATGCGCCCACCTATCTGCCTTTTTATGAGGAGGACATGCAGTATGTGCTTGCCCATTTTGACGAGCTGGTATTGAAGGACGTGGCGGAAGCCGGCGGTTACGGCGTGGTTTTTGGCAGAAGCATGTCGAAAGCGCAGAAGGAAGAATTTATCGCGCTGTTACAAAAAGAGCCGAGAAGGTTTATCGCGCAGGAAATTATTGATTTTCAGGATCTGGATATCTTAGAAGAGGGAAGCGTGATTCCGCGGAAGGCGGATCTGAGGGCTTTTGTGCTGACGGCGGAAGAGCCTGTCGTGTGGAAAAGCGGTCTAACGCGGTTTTCCAGAAATCCCGATTCGTTCATTGTCAATTCATCGCAGGGAGGAGGATTTAAAGATACATGGGTATTATCTCAGTAGAACAGGCGGACCGGTTATATTGGCTGGGAAGGTATACGGAGCGGGTCTACACGACGCTTCGTATGTTTTGCCAAAGCTTTGACGTTATGATCGACGAGCTAAGGGACAGTTACAGCGAGTTTTGCAAAAAGATAGATATTCCCGATATTTATGGGGATAAAGATACTTTTTTGAAGGTGTATCCGTTTGATCTGGAAAATCCCGATTCCATTATCAGTAATCTTGACAGGGCTTATGATAATGCGGTGGTGCTCAGAGAGAGTATCGGTTCCGAGGCGCTGTCCTACATACAGTTGGCGGTCTATGAAATGAATAAGGCCAGCGTCAGCAAAGCGCCGTTAATCGAGCTGCAGCATGTGATCGATGATCTGCTGGCTTTCTGGGGCATTGCGGACGATCAGATTGACTCGGAACAGATTCGCAACATTATCAAAGCAGGCAAACGCATCGAGCGGATCGATCTCTATGCCAGATTAGGCGTGGCAGGACAGGAGCTGGCTCGGGAAGTGCATCGCATGATTCCGCGGGTTGAGAGAAGCGGTCTGGAATATGAGGCGGATCAATTGAAGCTGCTTAAGGAGTTGGCGGAAGACTCGGAACCGGACTATTACAGGATTGTGCGGGAAGTGGAGACGGTTATATAGCGAGAGGTGGATTGTGAAACGACTGCATTTTGATTATTTTATGAAAATTGATTATTCGGAAGCGGTGTCTCTTTGCCATTTTACGATAAAGTGTTTTCCTCAAAACACAAAACGGCAGAGAGTGGAGGGTGTGTCCATTGCGCTGTCGCCTGCCGTGCCTTACAGCATAGGAGCCGATTCCTTTGGAAACCGGCAGATATACGGGCGGGACGACATTGCGCACCATAGTTTTTCTTTTCGGATTACGGGGAAAGTCCGCACGGGTCTTTCTGCATGGGAGGAGGACGCTGATGTTGACCAGACGGCAGTTTTTCGATATCCCCACGGGTTAAATCAGGCCGGAAAAGGCCTGCGGGCTTACCATGATAAGATCGGGAAAGAACTGCCGGAAGACGCATACGGAAAAAGTTTGTGTATCATGCACAGATTGTATCAGGACTTTACTTATGAGAAAGGCATCACCGATATGAATACGACAGCGGAGGAGGCTTTTTATCTGGGGAAGGGCGTGTGTCAGGATTACGCGCATATCTTGATTGCCTTGCTCCAAATGGAGGGGATTCCCGCCCGGTATGTGACGGGTATGTTGATAGGCGAGGGAGCCAGTCATGCATGGGTGGAGGTTCTGCATGAGGGAAGATGGTATGGTCTTGATCCGACGAACGACAGTCCGGTGACGGACGCTCACATTAGAATCGGCGCAGGCAGGGAGGCTTCGGATTGCCTGATCAACCGGGGTATTATGCACGGCGGCGGTACGCAGGTACAGACCATAGAGGTGATTGTAAGCGAAGAGGATTGACGCTTCGGAACGGAGGAAACATGATTGAGACGGTAACGTCCATTGCGCTGCCGGCGGATGAGACGCTTTCCATCAGGAAACAGCGGATCGAACCGAAAGAAAAGAGCGGCGTTGAAAAAAGAATCAGTATTGTGACAGGCATACATGGAGACGAACTGGAAGGACAGTATGTCTGTTTTGAATTGGCAAGACGCATAAAGCGGCGGATGGAGTGTTTAAAAGGAATTGTAGATATTTATCCGGCGTTAAATCCGCTGGGAATTGATTCCGTAACAAGGGGGATTCCGGCTTTTGATCTGGACATGAACCGGTTGTTTCCGGGGTGTCAGGACGGCAATATGACGGAATATCTGGCGTCTCAGATTGTACAGGACTTGTCGGGTTCTGCGGTGGTACTGGATATCCACGCCAGTAATATTTATCTCACGGAGATCCCCCAGATCCGCGTCAATGAGCTGCACGAGCGGGAGCTGGTTCCGCTTGCGGCACAGACGGGCGTAGATTTTATCTGGGTACATGGGGCAAGCACCGTGTTGGAATCGACGCTGGCCTACAGCTTAAATAGTACAGGCACGCCGACGCTGGTGGTGGAGATGGGCGTGGGGATGCGCATTACCAAGTCTTACGGGGATCAGTTGGCGGACGGTATTTTGCATTTGATGAAAGAACTGGGTTTATGGACGGGGGAAACGGCGGGTGTCAGAAAGCCCGTGATCTCCAAAGATCCCGATGACGTGGCATATCTCAACGCCGCCACCGGCGGTATTTTTGTGCCGGTTGTGAAGCATTGGGAATGTCTGCATAAGGGGCAGTTGATCGGCCAGATTATCGACCCGCTGGCTGGAACGGTGGTAGATGAAGTGGCGGCGCCGATGGACGGCATTTTATTTACCATCAGGGAATATCCGGTGGTAGACGAGGGTTCCCTGATCGGAAGGCTGCTTTGTAAAAAAGCCTGCGGACACCTGTGGGAGGAGAAATGAAGAAAATTATAGTTTACGAAATAAAGGGGCTATACCGGGATAACTTTCGGGTAACGGGCTATGAGTTTGGAGAAGGCGAAAAGGCAGTCTGCATCGTCGGGAGTATGCGGGGCAATGAGGTACAGCAGTTGTATTGCTGCTCCCAGCTTGTCCGGAAATTGAAGCAGATGGAGGCGGAGGGGAAGCTTACGAAGGGACAAAAGATTTTGGTAGTTCCCTGCGTAAATCCGTACTCCGTGAACACGCAGAAGCGGTTTTGGCCGGTGGATAATACGGATATTAACAGAATGTTTCCCGGTTACTGTCTGGGGGAAACGACCCAGCGTATTGCGGACGGCGTATTTCAGGTGATTTCCGAGTATCGTTTCGGCATTCAGTTTACTTCCTTTTATATGCCGGGAGAGTTTATGCCCCATGTGCGCATGATGTCTACGGGTTTTGAAGATACGGAGACTGCAAAGCAGTTCGGTATGCCCTATGTGGTGCTGAGGCAGGTGCGGCCCTATGATACGACTACGTTAAATTATAACTGGCAGATTTGGGAGACACAGGCATTCAGCATGTATACGACGACCACGACACGGGTGGACAAGCAAAGCGCGAGAGAAGCGCTTCGGGGGATTCTTACCTTTATGCAGAAGCAGGGAATCATACAATATCATGGGCATGACGGGTACGTGTCCCTGGTGGTAAAGGATGTGGATATGGTTCCAGTCCGGACAGGCAGGGCGGGATTGTTTGATCCTCTTGTTACAGTGGGTATGGAGGTGGAGCGGGGACAGATTCTGGCGCGCATCATCGATGCCTATGAAGGGGAGGCTATCGAGGAATTGTACGCGCCTGTGGACGGGATTGTGTTTTTTATGCACGGCGAGCCGCTTACTTACTCAAATACGGCGGTGTTTAAGCTGGTGGTGCGGGAGGAATAGGAGAAGGGCGCACCTGTGACGGTGCGCGAATATATTGTGAGACAGTGAAGGGAGATTCAAGGAATGGGGAATCTCCCTTTCCGCATATAAGCAGGCTGAAAGAATGGGCTTGTTATGCGGCGGAGATATTGTTAAAATGGAACAGACGGCACAGGAAGCAGAGGTAATTATGTATATCATTGTAGGACTAGGAAACCCCGATAAAAAATATATAAATACGAGACACAATATCGGCTTCGAGGTGATCGACGCGATTGCGGAGAAGAATGAAATTGTGCTGGGAGAAAAAAAGCATAAGGCTGTGATCGGCAAGGGCATGGTGGCAGGACAAAAAACGGTTCTGGTAAAACCGCTTACCTATATGAATTTGAGTGGTGAGAGCGTCCGCAGCGTCATAGACTTTTATAAAGTGGACGAGAAGAGCGAACTGATCGTAATTTCTGACGATATCAGTCTGGATGTGGGACAGATTCGGATTCGCAAGCGGGGAAGCGCAGGCGGGCATAACGGCCTGAAAAATATTATTTTACATCTGGGACACGATTCCTTTATCCGGGTGAGGATGGGTGTGGGAGACAAGCCGCCGAAGCTGGATTTAGTGGACTATGTGCTGGGACATTTCCTGCCGGAGGAGCGGGAAGCAGTGACGGAGAGTGTCCGAAATGCGGCTCTTGCGATTGAGACGGTGATTGCCGAAGGGCCGGATGCCGCTATGAATCAATATAATACCCGCAAACGGCCGATGCCGGAGCAGGAAGAAGGCGGCGCGTAATTTGGCGGTTTTGGAAAAGCGGATAGGATAGCGATAGAAAGAGGTTTGCATGAGAGCATTATTGGCTCCGCTTTCGGAGTTGGGAGAATATGAGGAGATCCGGGAACGCCTTGCAAGAGGAAAGGCGTCGGTAGCTTTGAGCGGCTGTGCGGATTCCCAAAAACTGCATATGGTCTACGGTTTGGGAGAGGGCTTTTGCCGTAAATTGATCGTTACTTATAATGATCTGCGGGCGAAAGAAATGTATGAAGACTATCAATTTTATGATAGAAACGTCATGCTGTATCCTGCTAAGGACTTGATTTTCTTTCAGGCGGACATTCATGGTAACCAATTGACCAAAGAACGGATCAAAGTGTTTCGCAGACTGGCGGAGAAAACGCCCCTGACGGTGATCACAACCTACGACGCGTTGATGGCGCCGCAGGCGTCTATGGAGGACTGGCAAAAGCATGTGCTCTCTATTGGCAGGGAATCGGTTCTGTCGGAGAGCAATTTGGCGGCTGCGCTTTCGGGGCTTGGCTATGAGCGGTGCGATCAGGTGGAAGCGCCGGGGCAGTTCAGCATCCGGGGCGGTATTGTTGATATTTTTGATTTGACGGAAGAAAATCCTTACAGGATTGAACTGTGGGGGGATGAGGTGGAGTCCATCCGCAGTTTTGACGTATTGAGCCAGCGCTCGATCGAGAAATTGGAGTCCGTGCGCATTTATCCGGCCACAGAGTTGATTTTGTCGGAGGAGGAGCTTGCGGCGGGGTTACAAAAGATTCAGCAGGAGGGGAAAAAGCAGTCGGAAACCCTCAGGAAGCAGATGAAAACGGAAGAGGCGCACCGGATTGAAACGCAGGTGAAGGAACTTACAGAGACCCTTGTGGAGCTGGGCGTTTCTTACAATGCGGTAAGTCTGGAAAGCTATGTGCGATACTTTTATTCGGAGCTTAAGTCTTTTGTGGCGTGTTTTGCGGGGGAGGAAGCTATCGTTTTTCTGGATGAGCCTCTTCGGATCAAAGAGCATGTAGACGCGGTGGAGTTGGAATTTCGGGAGAGTATGGCGCATCGGGCGGAGAAGGGTTATATTCTGCCGGGACAGATGGATGTTTTATTCTCTGCGGCATCGGTGGCGGCAAATCTGGAAAATATGAGGGTGGTAAACCTTTCCGCTATGGAGGGAAAGAACCCGATTTTAAAGGCGGATCAAAAGTTTGCCGTACAGTCCAGAAGTCTTCCCTCTTATAATAACAGCTTTGACGCGTTGGTGAAGGATCTGAAAGCCTACAAGAAAAAGGGTTATCGTATTTTGTTGCTTTCTGGTTCCCGTACCCGTGCGAAACGGCTGGCGGAGGACCTGCGGGATCAGGAGTTATACGCTTTTTATACGGAAGACCCGATGCGGGAAGTACAGCCAGGCGAGGTGATGTGCGCCTATGGCCGGGTGCGAAAAGGGTTTGAGTATCCTCTTTTGCAGTTCATGGTGATTGCGGAGAGCGATATCTTTGGCGCGGAAAAAAAGAAAAAGAGAAAGAAAAAGCATTACGAAGGCCAGAAAATCAACGATTTTAACGATCTCAAGGTAGGCGATTACGTGGTTCATGAAAGCCATGGCCTCGGTGTTTATCAGGGCATCGAGAAAGTGGAAGTGGAGCATGTGGTAAAGGATTACATGAAGATTTCTTACCGGGACGGCGGGATTCTCTATGTGCTGGCCACGGGATTTGACGTGATACAGAAGTACGCTTCGGCGGACGGCGGAACCAAACCCAAACTGAACAAGCTGGGCACACAAGAGTGGACCAGAACAAAGTCCAAGGTGCGCACGGCGGTAGAGGAAATTGCCGGGGATTTGGTGGAGCTTTACGCGGCCAGACAGGAAGGAAAAGGCTATTGCTACGGGAAAGACAGCGTCTGGCAGAGAGAGTTCGAGGAAATGTTTCCCTTTGAGGAGACGGAGGACCAGACGGCGGCCATTGCGGCCACGAAAAAGGATATGGAGAGCGACAAAATTATGGACCGCCTGATCTGCGGCGACGTGGGGTACGGCAAGACGGAGATCGCAATCCGTGCCGCCTTCAAGGCCGTGCAGGAAAATAAACAGGTGGTCTATCTGGTGCCCACCACGATCCTTGCCCAGCAGCATTATCATACCTTTGTGCAGAGAATGAAGGACTTCCCTGTGCGGATCGATCTGCTTTCCCGGTTCCGGACTGCTGCAGAACAGAAGAAGACCATTACGGATTTGAAAAAGGGCATGGTGGATATCGTGATCGGCACCCACCGGGTGCTCTCGGCGGATGTCGAATATAAGGATCTGGGGCTTTTGATTATTGACGAGGAACAGCGCTTCGGCGTAGCCCATAAGGAAAAGATCAAGAAGCTGAAAGAAAATGTGGATGTGCTTACATTGACGGCCACGCCCATTCCCAGAACCCTTCATATGAGTCTGGTGGGTATCCGGGATATGAGCGTATTGGAGGAGGCTCCCGAAGATCGGCTTCCGATTCAGACCTTTGTCTGCGAGTACAATGAAGAGATGGTCAGGGAGGCCATCGTCAGGGAGCTTGCCAGAAAAGGACAGGTTTACTATGTCTATAACCGGGTGAATAATATTGCCGATATTGCGGCTTCCATCAGTGAATTGGTGCCGGAGGCCGACGTGGCTTTTGCCCACGGACAGATGAAGGAATCGGAACTGGAACGGATTATGTACGATTTTGTCAATGGGGAGATCGACGTGCTGGTGTCCACCACCATCATAGAGACGGGATTGGATATTTCTAATGTCAATACCATGATTATTCATGACTCCGATCAAATGGGACTATCCCAGCTTTATCAGCTCCGCGGGCGCGTGGGGCGTTCCAACCGGACGGCCTATGCTTTCCTCATGTACAAGCGGGATAAGGTTTTGAAAGAGGTGGCGGAGAAGCGTCTTGAGGCGATCCGGGAATTTACGGAGCTGGGGAGCGGTTTTAAGATCGCCATGCGGGATTTGGAAATCCGCGGCGCGGGAAATCTTCTCGGGAAGAGCCAGCACGGACATATGCAGGCGGTGGGCTATGACCTCTACTGCAAGATGTTAAACGAGGCGGTCAAGACGAAGAAGGGAATTTCCGTGATGGAAGATTTCAATACCCTTGTCGATTTGGATGTGGACGCGTATATTCCGCCGGAATACATTGTGAACGAGGTACAGAAGCTGGATATCTATAAGCGGATCGCGGGAATTGAGAACGAGCGGGAGTGCGACGACATGCGGGAGGAACTGCTGGACCGGTTTGGGCAGGTGCCGAAGTCGGTGGAAAACCTTCTGCGGATTGCCCTGATCCGCTCCCATGCCCATAGGCTCTATATGCCGGAAGTCAAGGGAAAAAACGAGAGAATCAGTTTTACCCTGCGGCCCGACGCGCCCATCCGGGTGGAAAACATTCCATTTTTGATCAGCGATTATCAGGGGAAACTGCGGTTTGATCCCAAGGGCGGCCCGGCGTTCTATCTTCAATACCGCAAATGCGGGGTGATCGAGAAGGATGAGGAGACGCTGATTACCTTGACGCAGGAGGCGTTGGGGAAGATGGAGGAGCTGCTGCTTGCGGGAGAGGAGATAGAAGGGTGAAAGAATTTCCATTTTTAATGTATACGGTTGAAGATAGTGACGTAACGGTAAATGTTATTATTAAGGATGAAACAATATGGCTTTCGCAGAAAGGGATGGCGGAATTATTTGGGTGTAGTTCAGATAATATTTCACTTCATTTAAAAAATATTTTTTCAGAAGGAGAATTGCAAAAAGATTCAGTTACCGAGAAATTCTCGGCAACTGCCAAAGACGGCAAAAGTTACCTTACGCAGTTCTATTCGCTTGATGCCATTATTTCAGTAGGTTACCGCGTTAATTCCAAGCGGGCAACAAATTTTCGGATATGGGCGACAAAGGTATTAAAGGAATATATGATAAAAGGCTTTGCGTTAGATGATGAACGGCTGAAGCAGGGAAAAACGGCATTCGGAAAAGATTACTTTAAAGAACTGCTTGAGAGGGTTCGCTCCATACGCGCAAGCGAACGGCGTATCTGGCAGCAGATTACGGATATTTTTGCAGAGTGCAGCATTGATTACGACAGGGATTCGCCTACAACGAAAATGTTTTATGCGATGGTTCAAAATAAGTTTCATTTTGCTATTACAAAGCATACAGCGGCGGAAATTATTTATAATAGGGCAGACCATAAAAAAGAACATATGGGGCTTACTACATGGAAAAATTCGCCGGATGGGCGTATTTTGAAATCGGATGTCACAATCGCCAAGAATTATCTGGACGAAAAGCAGATTCGTCAGTTGGAACGGGCGGTGACAGGATATTTTGATTACATAGAGGATTTAATAGAGCGTGAAAATACGTTTACCATGGAGGAATTTTCAGCCAGTGTCAATGAATTTCTTGCTTTCCGCCGATATGAAGTTTTGCCGGATAAAAACAAAGGAAGCGTTTCAAGGCAGGAAGCATGGGATAAGGCACAGAAGGAATATGATATTTTCAATAAGACACAGATAATACATTCTGATTTTGATGATATGGTTAGGGAAATGTTGGGAAAGCAGGGAGATTTGGATGAGTAAATTTAGAGGGAATACATGATGGACAATAAAAGTATTAAAAAATTAGAATCTGATTTGTGGGAATCTGCGGATTTACTCAGAGCAGATTCCAAATTGACCTCCAATCAATATTGTATGCCGGTACTCGGTCTGCTGTTTTTGAGGTATGCTTACAGCAGATTTAAGATGGTTGAGGAAGAAATATTAAAGAACAGACCTATCAGGAATGGTCGGAAAATGCCTGTGGAAGCAAGTGACTTTACAGCGAAAAGCGCGCTGTTTCTACCTGAAATGGCTCAATACAGTTGGCTTGTAAATTTACCTGAGAATGTAGCCGCACTTGAGCTTATCAATGTGTCTGGACAAGCTATGAGAAGTCTTGGCGAAGTGGTAAATAATGCTATGGAGCTTGTAGAGCAGCAGAGTGAGCAGCTTACAGGTGTGCTTCCAAAGAGTTATACAGATTTTTCGGATGATCTGCTTGAAGAACTTCTCAGAATATTCAATAACAATGCCCTTGATGCTGTTGGAGGTGACGTTATTGGGCGTATTTATGAATATTTCCTGAATAAATTTGCTAAAAATATAGCATCAGATGACGGCGTGTTCTTTACGCCGAAATCTTTGGTTAAAATGATTGTCAATATCTTGGAGCCGACAAGCGGTATTCTTCTTGATCCAGCCTGCGGCTCGGGAGGCATGTTTGTACAGACAGGGGATTTTGTAAATGAGGCAGGATTACAGGCAAACAGCAGTATGACATTTTATGGACAGGAGAAGGTGGAATATAATGCACAGCTCTGTTTGATGAATATGGCTGTACATGGGTTGACCGGGGTAATTAAGTCGGGGGACGAGGCAAATAGTTTTTATCATGATGCACATAATTTGGAAGGATGCTGTGATTATGTTATGGCAAACCCGCCTTTTAATGTAGATAAGGTAAAGGCAGAATCGGCTTCTAATGCTGGCAGGCTTCCTTTTGGCATGCCCAAGGAGAATAAAAACAAAGAAATAGGGAATGCAAATTATCTTTGGATTTCTTATTTTTATGCGTATCTTAATGAAGCGGGCAGGGCAGGATTTGTTATGGCCTCTTCTGCTACGGATAGTAAGGGAAGTGATAAAGATATCAGGGAAAAGCTTGCGAAAACAGGGCATGTAGATGTTGTAATTAGTGTGGGAAACAATTTTTTTTATGGTAAAAGTTTACCTTGCTCACTTTGGTTTTTTGATAAGGGGAAAAAAGACGAATTAAAGAATAAAATTCTTTTTATAGATGCCAGAAATTATTATACCGTGGTAGATCGCACGCTCAATGAATGGAGTGAATGGCAGCTAAAAAATATGAATGCTATCGTTTGGCTTTATCGAGGTGAGAAGGAGAAATATAAGGCATTGCTTGAGGAGTATAGGGCTGTTCTTAAAGCAATGATTGCGGAGGCGGGTGAGGATGCTCTTAAGGCTGTAATGGACGATTTGTTTACAGGCGGCGTTGAGATAGTTGAGAAACGTCTCGAAATGCTTAGAGAATCGGCGAAGAAAGCAGTGGAGGATTGTGAAAAAAAAGAAAGGAAAGAACTACGAGCTGTATGGGATAATAAAATTGCATTTGTAAAAGAGATTGCAGATGTAGTAAAGGAAGCAAATTGGCTCTATAGTAAGTTTGGTGAAGGAGAATATGGGGATATTCTTGGACTTTGCAAAATTGCAGATATGGAAGCGGTTGAGGGGAAAGGATGGTCGCTTACACCGGGCGCTTATGTAGGTGTAGCTCCCGAAGAAGATGATGGGGTTGATTTTAAGGAGAGAATGGTTGAGATACATAAGGAGTTATTGGAGCTACAGGCTGAGAGTAATAAGTTGATGAATAGCATTTCTGAGAATATGAAACAGCTTGGCCTGTGGGATGAGATGATACAAAGCTAGGAGCAGAGAATGGAAAACGGTTCATTGGATATGGGGGATATCATGTCTCAATCAAACATTATAATGTATACGACAGAAGATGGAATTACAAAAATAGAAGTTACTTTTGATCAGGATACGGTCTGGTTGTCGATTGATCAGATGGCTGAATTGTTTCAACGGGATAAAAGTGTAATTGGAAAACATATAAGAAACATTTTTAAAGAAGGTGAGTTGGTAAAGGAAGCAGTTTGGGCAAAATTTGCCTATACTGCTTCTGATGGGAAAACATATCAGGTGGATTACTATAATCTTGATGTAATTATCTCAGTCGGTTATCGAGTGAAATCTCTTAGGGGGACTCAGTTTAGAATATGGGCATCGACTATTCTAAAAGAGTACATGAAAAAGGGCTTTGCATTGGATGATGAACGGCTTAAAAATCTTGGGGGCGGAAATTACTTTGATGAGCTGTTAAATCGTATTCGGGATATTCGTTCCTCTGAAAAAGTATTTTGGAGAAAAGTTCTTGAAATATATGCAACTAGCATTGATTACGATCCGAGAGCAGAGAGTTCGCTTCTTTTTTTTAAACATGTACAGAATAAAATGCATTGGGCGGCTCATAAGCATACGGCGGCAGAGATCATTTATCAAAGAGCAAATGCGGATAAAGATAATATGGGACTGACTTCATGGAGCGGGAAAGCCATTAAACGATCGGATGTAGAGGCTGCAAAAAACTATTTGAGTGAGGCTGAATTGGATGCATTAAACAAGATTGTAACAGCCTATTTGGATATTGCGGAGGTTCATGCTCTGAATCGGGAACCAATGTATATGAGAGACTGGCTGGAGACCATTGATGATTATTTGAAAATGACAAGGCGAGATATACTAGATACCAAAGGAAAAATTACGCATCAGCAGGTGCTGAAAAAGGCGCATGGTGAATATGAGAGATATAAGAAAAAGCAGGAATCGTTGCTTTCGCCTGTAGAATGCCATTTTTTTGAAAGTGTGGAAGAATTACACAAGTTAGAAGATAAATATTAAAAGGCGGTTGCCTTGTTAAACAAAAAAGAACGACGAGAATCTTGCAAAAGATGAGGGAAATAGAGTTATGAAATATAATATAGAGCGATTGGGAAAATACATAGAAGTATTGTCTGGTTATGCCTTTAAGTCGATAGACTTTACTGCTAGTGGTATTCCGGTAGTAAAAATTAAGAATATTAATTCTCCAGATGTATTATTAGATGATGTTTCATATGTGTCCCCCAATTTTTTGAAAACACATAGTAAATACATTTTGAATAAAAATGATATTTTGGTTGCTATGACGGGATCACATATTAATCAGTGGACTTCTGTGGTTGGGCGAATAGCACGGGTTAAATATGATGAAAAGTCGTTGCTTAATCAGCGTGTGGGAAAAATTATAGTTACTGATAAAGAGCATTGTGATGAAAATTTTGTATATTATTACTTGTCGCAAGACTCTGTAAAAATACAATTAGCTAATATTGCAGGGGGAGCCGCAAATCAAGCGAATATAAGTCCAGATGATATTAAGAGATTGCAAATACTGTTTCCGGATGTTAATATTCAAAGGCGAATAGGAAAAATTTTGGTTTCTTATGATGATATAATTGAAAATAACCAAAAGCAAATTAAACTTTTAGAAGAAGCAGTACAGCGTCTTTATAAAGAATGGTTTGTGGAGCTGAGATTTCCATGTTTTGAAAAGTGTAAAATTGTGGATGGGATGCCGAAAGGATGGAAGAAAGTAGGTTTGGAGAAAGTTGCACCTATATTAACAGGGAAAAAAGATGCCAATTTTGGAACTGATGATGGAAAGTATTTATTTTTTACCTGTGCGCAGGAGCCGATAAAAGCGCCATCCTATTCGTTTGATTGTGACGCAGTAATTTTGGCAGGTAATGGAGATTTTAACGTAAAGCTTTATAGAGGACAATTTGAAGCTTACCAGAGAACATATGTGTTTTCACCATCCGACGAAGACAATTTATTTTTGTTATATCATGCAGTTAGGGAAAATATGAGACAATTGTTTCAGGGAGCCAGTGGTTCTACAATCAAATTTCTTACAAAAAAAATGCTTGAAGAGATAAATATATATATTCCAACGGAAGATGTAAAATGGAAATTTAATATTTATTGTGAAAAATGTCAACAAAAACTGGAATTGTTAAAAAGAGAAATACAATTAGCAAAAGAAGCAAGGGATAGATTATTATCAAAACTAATGAACAACGAAATAGAAATTACAAGGGGGATAAAAGAATAATGGGAAAGAAGTTATCAAATAATCAACTTTTATTAAAAGAGTGCATTCAACAGGAATATGTAGAAAATAGCTTGTATGAAAATGTAGATTCATACTTTGAGTTTTTTTCCTCTTCACAGATTTTAAAGGATTATGATTTAAGTGATGATGAAATATTAAGTGGAATAATTGGTGGTAGCAACGATGGTGGATGTGATGGAATGTATATTTTTCTTAATAATGATCTTTTAACACAGGATCAAATCGGGAATTTGACAGCACCCAAAGGGTCTGTATTGAGTTTAATAATTGTTCAGGCCAAAAATACAACAGGCTTTGGTGAAGATGCAATAATGAAATGGAAAACTGTATCAAGTAATTTGTTAAGCATATCGAGCGATTTGAACAGCTTTTTGGATCGATACAATGAGCAGGTTATAGATTCCTTTATGATATTTAGGGATGCTATTACTAAATTAGTACGCTCACAAATTAAATTAAAGATTCACTACTATTATGTGACTTTGGCAGATGACAAGCATCCCAATGTAGATAAACAAGCTGATGAATTAAAGGATATTGTAAGGCAAATGTATCCTTCGGCAAAGGTTGACGTTACTTTTGTTGGGGCAGATAAACTAATGGAGTTATATAATACGGATGCGGAAATATGTGCAAATTTGGAGTTTGCTGAAAATCCAATAGCGAGAGGTAAAAATACAGAGTATATTTCTTTAGTAAATTTAGCTACATACTATAAATTTATAACAGATGATAATGATAGATTAAGAAGTAGTTTTTTTGAAGCGAATGTTCGAGACTATCAGGGGAAAAATTCAGTAAATTCACGTATAGCAGAAAGCCTTGCTTCAAGTAATAATGAAGATTTTTGGTGGCTTAATAATGGTATTACAATTTTAGCTGAAAAAGTAAATCCTGTCACAAATAAAGAACTATCGGTTGTCAATCCAGAGATAGTAAATGGACTTCAAACATCAACGGAAATATATAATTATTATTCTGAAAATAAAGAATTACTTAAGCTTGAAACAAGGAACGTTTTGGTTCGTGTGATAGTGCCAGCTTCAGAGGAATCACGTGATAATATTATTTTTGCGACTAACAATCAAACCAATATACCAAAGTCATCCCTAAGGGTAACAGATACAATACATTTACAAATTGAAATGTATTTTAAAAACCGTGGTTTATATTATGACAGGCGAAAAAATTATTATAAAAACCAGAAAAAGAAGGCTGTTGATATAGTAGGAGTATCGTTTCTGGCACAGTGTTTGATTAGTATATTTTTGAGAAAGCCCGATTTTGCTAGAGCCAGACCGTCAACATTATTAACGGATGATGAAACGTATAATAAGCTATACGAATCAAATGCTGATTTAGAGGTATATTACAAAACAGCGTTATTAGGAAAGAAGATTCAAACTAACTTAGCAAAGACAACAGAAATGACATCGGCTGAAAGGAATGATGTGTTGTATTATTTACTTTATGGAGTTTCAGCTAAAGTTGTTGGTAAAAAGGACATTTTATATTCAGATGTTAAAAATATAGATATGAGTGTTGTAACAGATGATTTAATAAATGATTTAAAAAAGATAATTTACGCAAAATATAAAGAACTCGGTGGGAATGGAAGAGTTGCTAAAAGTGATACATTTATTACTGAAATAGATAAAATGTTAGGTTTGTAGAATTGTGAAAAGAGGGTAATGTTATGAGTTATGATTACTCAGAAAACATATTAGTCCAAGAAAGCGCAGGACATCTTCTTGAGGAACTCGGATGGAGAGTCGAGTTTGCCTATAATACAGAGATGCTTGGAGAGAGCGGCTCTTTTGGCAGAAAAACTTATAGGGATATTCTTTTGGCGCGCTATTTTAAAGAAGCTCTTAAAAAACTGAACCCTTGGTTAACAGCGGAGCTTACAGAGGATGCGGTAAAAATTTTTGAACAGCGCCTTTCTACGGCTTCGTTGTTGCAGATCAATGAGGAAAAGTATAGCTATATTCGTGATGGTATCCCTGTAAAGATAAAAAAACCAAACGGAAAAGTGGAGGAAAAGAAAGCCGTTGTTATAGATTTTACCAATGTTGAAAACAACGACTTTCTGGCAGTAAAAGAATTAAAAATTCATGGAGACCTATATCGCAGACGTACAGATATTGTGGGATTTGTCAATGGTATTCCGTTATTGTTTGTCGAATTGAAAAAGAATACGGTAGATGTGCAGAATGCCTATACCAATAATTACACGGATTATTTGGATACCATTCCGCAGTTGTTTTATTATAATGCTTTTTTGATGCTTTCTAATGGTATAGAAGCAAAGGTTGGTACACTTGGAAGTAAATATGAGTTTTTCCATGAATGGAAGCGGCTTAATGAACAGGAAACAGGGAGTGTTGCTTTAGAAACGATGCTTCGCGGTATTTGTAATAGGGCGAATTTCCTCGACTTGCTGGAAAACTTTATATTATATGATCATTCTGGTGGAACTACAGTAAAAATACTTGCAAGGAACCATCAGTACCTTGGAGTGAATGAGGCGGTAAAGGCATATGAAGCCCGAAAACTTAACAATGGAAAGTTAGGTGTGTTTTGGCATACGCAAGGGTCTGGGAAGAGCTATTCCATGGTTTTCCTTTCTCAGAAAATACGCAGAAAATTTACGGGATCGCCTACAATTGTCGTTCTTACCGATAGAGAGGAACTCAATACACAGATTAGCGATACTTTTGAAAATTGTGGTTTGTTGGGAAAAACAAAGGCGTCAAGGTTTATTGCTGCAAGCGGCGACGATTTAATAAATAAACTGAAGGGTAATCAGAGTTTTATATTTACTCTTATTCAGAAATTTAATAAGAAAGTGGAACAACCCATTATGACCGATCATGATATTATTATTATGTCGGACGAAGCCCATAGAAGTCAGTATGGTGTGTTTGCGGATAATATGATGGAATTGATTCCGAAGGCGGCCAGAATTGGGTTTACAGGGACACCGCTTTTATCGAATGATAATATAACGGAGCGTACCTTTGGCGGTTATATTTCGATTTATGATTTTAAGCGTGCTGTGGAGGATGGGGCTACGGTGCCGCTTTATTATGAGAATAGAGGAGAAAAAATACTTGCGATTCGTAATCCGGATATAACGGATAAAATACTTGATGCAATTGAGGCGGCAGATTTTGATGAAGAGCAGACTGAGAAATTGGAACATGAGTTTGAAAACGAGATTCATATTTTGACAGCAGAGCCAAGGCTTCGGTCTGTTGCAAAAGATTTTGTATCTCATTATTCTGATCTTTGGACAAGCGGTAAAGCAATGTTTGTGTGTCTTAATAAGGTTACCTGTGTCCGCATGTATAATTTTGTGCAGGAATATTGGCAAAAGGAAATTGAGGGATTGGAAGAAAGACGGAAAACAGCTTCACAGCAGGAAGCGCAGGAGATTGATCGGAAGATCAAATGGATGATAGATACGGAGATGGCTGTGGTAATTTCACAGGAGCAGAATGAAATTCAGACGTTTAAAAAATGGAATCTGGATATCAAGACACATCGTGAAAAGATGGAAAAGCGTGAGCTTGATAAAGAATTTAAAGATAAGGGAAATCCCTTAAGGGTGGTTTTTGTCTGTGCTATGTGGCTTACCGGATTTGATGTTCAATGTTTATCCTGTTTATACTTGGACAAGCCATTAAAGGCTCACACTTTGATGCAGACGATTGCAAGAGCAAACCGTGTGGCGGAGGACAAAAGTAATGGGCTTATCATCGACTATATTGGGATCGTAAAAGCGCTTCGCAAAGCTCTTGCCGATTATACGGCAAATGTTGGCGGCAGAAGCACAGATCCGACGATTGACAAAGAAAAACTGATAGAACGGACATTGGAAGTTATTGCTGCAGCAGATAAATTTTTGCGCGATAAGGGATTTGTATTAAATGATCTTGTTGTGGCAAAAGATTTTGCTAAGTTGGCATTATTACAGGAAGCGGCTAATCTTGTTTGCGACAGCGGAGAGAGCAAAAAGCAGTTTGCGACTTATTGCAATGAAATTAAGCGTATGTGGAAATATCTTGACAGAAAGGATATTTTAGATAGTGATAGGAAAAAGAAGGATGCTGTTATTGCCATTTCTGATGAGTTAAAGAAAAAGAGAAAACATGTTGATACAGTTGATTTGATAGTGCAGATCAATGGTATCATGGGAGAATATGTCTTGATTGAACAGACATCTGGGAGCAAGAGTATGGAAAAGCGATTTGATATCAGCAAAATTGACTTTGATTTGCTTCGCAGGGAGTTCGCTAAAGTAAAAAAGAAGAATCTTATGCTGATGGAACTTGATGAGCTCATTCAAACGCGTTTAGATGAGATGCTTCGAGCGAATCCGAGGCGTATCGATTATTATGAACGGTATCAGAAGATTATTGAAGAATATAATCAGGAACAGGATCGGGCAAATATTGAAAAAATATTTTTGGAATTGATAGATTTGGCAAATTCTATGAATCAGGAAGAACAGAGATATGTACGTGAAGGCTTTTCGAGTGATGAAGAATTGTCTTTGTATGATATGCTGTTTAGTGAAAATCTTTCTAAGGAGGATATCAAAAAAATTAAAGAAGTTGCAGTAGAATTACTAGATAAGATTAAGGCTAAGATTTCGGAACTCGATCATTGGACCGATAAACAAGAAACGAAAGCAGAGGTAGACACTCTTATCGGAAAAATTTTATGGGAAGGTTTACCGGATTGTTATTCAGACAATGCGATATTTACATACAGACAAAAAATCTATGAATATGTTTATATGCGTTATAAAGAAATAGCGTAAAATATGATAGATAATTTTTTGAGAAATGAAGGAGGAACCTACCATGGAAGGAAGACCAAACTGGCTAAACGCTGCGATCTTCTACGAGATCTACCCGCAGTCCTTTAACGACACCAACGCGGACGGAATTGGCGATATGAAGGGCATTATCGAAAAGCTGGATTACATCAAAGAGCTGGGCTGTAATGCGCTCTGGATCAATCCTTGTTTTCAATCGCCTTTCTATGACGCTGGTTATGATGTGGAGGACTATCTTACCGTTGCGCCGCGTTACGGCACCAACGAGGACTTGGTGCAGCTATTTAAGGAGGCGCATAAGCGGGATATGCACGTGCTTCTGGACTTGGTTCCCGGCCATACTTCGGTCAATCACAAATGGTTCCGGGAGTCCATGAAAGCGGAGAAAAACCCTTATACCGACCGTTATGTGTGGACCGACAGCACATGGGAAGAACCGGACGGCATGAACGCGCTTAAGGGAATCGCAGAACGTGTGGGCGCCTGCGGCGTTAATTTCTTTTCCCACCAGCCAGCATTAAATTACGGCTACTATAAACCTAATCCGGAGAAAAAGTGGCAGCAGTCCATGGACGCGCCGGGGCCTCTGGCCACGAGAGAGGCCATGAAGGATGTCATGCGGTTCTGGCTGAAAGCTGGATGCGACGGTTTCCGCGTAGATATGGCGGGCTCCCTTGTGAAAAACGACGAGGACGGAAAAGGTACGATCATGCTGTGGCAGGATATCAGGAAGTTTTTGGATGAGGAGTTTCCAGGGGCGGCCATGGTTTCCGAATGGGGAGAGCCGGACAAGTCTTTGGCGGGCGGCTTTCATATGGATTTCCTGCTTCATTTTGGGCCTTCCCATTACAATGATCTGTTCCGCTGTGATGAGCCGTGGTTTTCCCGCAGGGGAAAAGGCGACGTTACGGCGTTCTGGGAGAAATATCAGGAGAGTTACCGCAAGTCCTGCGGAGGACTGATCTGTATTCCTTCGGGCAACCATGATATGGACAGGCTGGCGAGACGGCTTGATCAGGAGGAAATGAAGCTTGTTTTTGCTTTTCTTTTAACGATGCCGGGAGCGCCTTTTATCTACTATGGCGATGAGATAGGGATGCGGTATGTGGAAGGGCTGAAATCCGTAGAAGGCGGCTATGAGCGGACTGGATCACGCTCCCCCATGCAGTGGGACGATTCCCTGAATGCCGGGTTTTCTGCGGCAGACCCGGCGAAACTTTATATCGCGCAGGACAGCGCGGCAGACCGCCCCACGGCAGCAGCGCAGATGAAAGATCCAGATTCTCTTTACAACGAAGTAAAACGGCTGATTGCTTTTCGACAGTCCCATGCGGCGCTTCGCAATGACGGAGAGATTGTCTTTTTGCAGACGGGAAATTACCCCTTGGCGTATATGCGGCAGGGCGGCGGCGAGAGCCTTGCGGTGGTGATTAATCCTTCGCGGGAGCAGGCGGCATGGGAGTGCCACGCAGAGCTTGGACAGGCGTTATATCATATAGGAGAAACGCTTACCCGCACGGATGAAGGGTGGAGCGTACCGCCCTGTTCCGTAGGAATCTATCAGCTATAAGGAGTGGGCGAATGGGACGTGTTTATACTGTGACGTTAAATCCGTCGCTGGACTATACGGTGTCGGTGGAGAATTTCCGGCTGGGATATACGAATCGTACCGTGTCGGAATCTCTGACTGTAGGAGGCAAGGGAATTAATGTATCCACAGTCCTGAAACATATGGGAATGGAAAGTACGGCGCTGGGGTTTGTGGCTGGGTTTACCGGACAGGAGGCGGAAAGGCAGCTTGCCGGGCGAGGAATCAAAAGCGGTCTGATTGCGGTGGAAGAGGGACAGACCAGAATCAATGTCAAGCTTCAATCCGTGGAGGGTACAGAGATCAACGGACAAGGGCCGAAGATTCCAGTGGAAAAACTCGCACAGTTGATGGGAATGTTGTCGGAACTTACGGCTGGCGACGTGTTGTTTTTGTCTGGAAGCATTCCCTCTTCCCTGCCAGAGGACACTTATCTGCGGATGATGGAGAGACTGGCAGAGGGCGTTTTGACAGTAGTGGATGTTTCAGGGCAGGGGCTTGTGAAGGCATTGCCTCTGCATCCTTTTTTGATCAAACCGAATCAGCATGAATTGGGTGAAATTTTTGGTGTGACACTCACGGATAGATTGTCCGTTATCCCCTATGCGAAGAAACTGCAGGGGATGGGAGCAAGAAATGTGTTGGTTTCCTTAGCGGGGGAGGGAGCGGCGCTCCTTGCGGAGGACGGCAGCGTATATGAGGCGTCTGCCCCCGAAGGGGAGCTGGTCAACGGCGTAGGGGCAGGAGATTCCATGGCGGCGGGCTTTCTGGCGGGATGGCTGGAAAGACTGGATTACAGACACGCTTTTTATATGGGGCTGGCGGCCGGAAGCGCCACCGCTTTTTCGGAGGGGCTGGCGTCGGGAGAAAAAATCCGCGCCCTTTATGAAAAAATAGCGCGGTGGTCATAAGTCGGTGCAGGCCGTTTCCTCATAGAGTGGAAAGAGGAGTTTTTTCCGTCGTCTCCCTTCTCATTAATATCGGTGTAATTACTTTATGGATCGGTTCTGTCAGAGGAACCGGTCTTCTTTTTTTTCGCTCTTCCATTTGTTCTACGAGAAGGCTGACAGCTTCATAAGCCATTTTGTCGATTTGCTGTCCCACGGTACTGATGGGTATGACGGCTTCTCTTGAAATGGGAGAATCGTCGAAACCGACAAGCAGATAATCATCGGGCAGGGAGCCGTATTTTCGGAACAGAAGATTCAGGAAAACATTGGCGTGCGTGTCGCCGGATATAAAAATGCCCTTTTTTAAGCCGGAATAGGATGCATCTACCTCTTCAAGGATGTCGGTGAGACTTTTTTTCGTTTCTTCAAAAGGATTGTTCAAAGCTGCGTAAATCAGACGATGCGCCAGTTTTTTCTCCTCACATAGATTCAGGAATCCTTGGATACGTCCGTAGGCAGGGCGTTCCGGTGTGGCATATACCGAGTTTATGTGTATGAGAATATCGCAGTCATGTTTGGCGAGCAGGCTGGTCGCCTGCACGCCGCCCATATAGTTGTCCGTGTTGACACTGCATACATAGCGGTCTTCCCGCTCGATGGTCACGATGGGAATCTGCAGATTCGCCAGTTCCCGGGAAGGGAGCGTAGGGCTTAGCACAATGAGTCCTTCAATATTATAGGCGAGCAGTTCGCGGATATACTGCCGTTCGGCTTCCTCTTGCTCGTTTCCGACAAAAACGAGGAATTTATAACCGAAACGTTCGTAAGTCAGCAAAATCTGATTCAGCATTTCGGAGTAATAGTGATTCAGCAGATTGGGGATGATAATGCCGATAAATTCCGTTTTGCCGTTGGCAAGAATCCGCGCTACTTTGTTTTCCTTATAATCCAGACTGACCAGCGCATTGGCTATGATTTCCTGATTCTCCAGAGTGAGGGAATCGGGGGCGTTGAAATAGCGGGAGATAGTAGTCTTGGAAAATCCCGTGTATTTTGCAATGTCGTCAAAGGTGACTTTTTTCTTTTTGCCGGAATGGTTCATAAGAGTTCCTTTCTGAAAACAGAGGCAGAAAGGTATTGCATCCGCTTGTTTCGTCATAAATTATAACAAAATGGGGGAGAAAAAACAATGTGGAATCGGTTAAGGAACCGGTTTTGTTATATATGCATAAAAAGAAGAAAATGAATTTGTGAATATCCAATAGAAATACGAAAAATCCAGAGTTTTCATTGACAGTACAATAGGCAAAATGATAAGATAAAGGAACAAAGTAACCGGTTACTTTACCGGTTACGAATAGGGCAAAAAAGAAGGAAATGAAGGAGGATGACTTCATGAAAAGAAAAGTGAAAGGAAAGGCTGTGGCGGCGGCACTGATTTTGACGTTGACAGTCACAGGGCTTACCGGATGTACGTTCGGATTTGCCAGTGATCCGGATGACCCCAATCAGGTGGAGGAAAAGGTAGAGATTGATACGTCGATCGACACTTTTTCGTATGATTCCGCTTTGAAGGGAACAAGTATTACGTTGATGAACAGTAAGGCGGAGATACAGGTTGCCTTGGAGGAAATGGCCGTTGTGTTCGAGGAAAAGTCTGGCGTCCATGTAGAAGTGATGCCTGTCACAGACGGGGATTCTCCTTATACGAAGGTAGTGAGCTTGTATAATTCGGGAAATCCGCCCACTTTATCCATTCTGGATACGACGGATGTGATCGCTCTGGCACAGGAGAAGGCGGAAGATTTGTCTGCGGAGGAATGGACGAAGGAAGCGGAAGGATACCTGACCGAGGTAAATGGAAAAGTGTATGGCTTTCCGCTCTGTATCGAGGGACGCGGACTGATTTATAACAAAGCGGTGATTGAGCAGGCGTTGGGAGAAACCTTTGATCCAGCGTCGATCAAAACGCAGGAAGAGTTTACGGCTTTGCTTGACAGATTGGTGGCAGCGGGCATAGAGAGACCGGTTTCCATGGCGAAGGAAGACTGGTCTTTGGGAGCGCACCAGCTTCAGTACATCTATGAGACTTATGACGGCACTTCCGAAGGCGCGCAGCAGGTGATCGAGCAGATTAAGAGCGGAGAACTGCAGGTAGAGGATCATCAGCGTATGACAGAGTTTTTGAATACCTTTGACATTTTAAAGAAATATAATGTGGCAAAAGGGGACCCGCTGGGTGCGGATTACGACGAGATGGCTATTGATCTGGCGGATGGCAAGACGGCCTTTTGGTTTAACGGTAACTGGGCATGGCCGAACTTGAAGGAAGCAGGCGCGAAGAATGAAGATGCTTACGGATTACTGCCGTATTTTCTGAATAATGATGAGAACGATTTTGCCAATCAGATGATTCAGGGTTCTCCCTCCAAGCAGGTTATGTTGGACGGTCAGGTGGCGGATGAAAAGCAGAAGGCGGCTGCGAAAGAGTTCCTTAACTGGATTGTGTATAGTGAAATTGGGCAGCAGATGTTGGTAAAGACCTGTAATGTGATCCCGCCGTTTAAGAACAATCCTTATGAACCTGAGGACCCGTTGAGCAGGGACATTTATGAACATGTACAAAACGGTACGGCGTTTAACGCATCCGCGATCGTGCCAAACGATCACTGGGCGGTTCTGGGAGCGGCTATGCAGAAATATTTGGCCGACAGATGCGACAGGGCGGAATTAATGGCGGCGATTGAGGAGTATTGGTCGCAGCAGTGACGGTTCGGGAAACAACAAGCAACCAACGGATAGAAGAATGAAGAAAGAGGGTAAGAGGATGGAGTCGAAAAAGAAAGGAAAAGATTTCTGTATCTTTGCGCTGCCGGGCATGTTTTGTTTCTTCGCGGTGGTAATCATACCGTTTCTTTACGGTGTGTATCTGACCTTTACGGATTGGGACGGCGTAGCGCAGACAAAGAATTTTATCGGATTTAGCAACTTTATCGGCGTAGTGCGGGACGGACAGTTTTGGTTATCTTTGCTCTTGACGTTCCGGTATGTGATCGTGGTGGTTATTCTGGTGAATGTGCTGGCCTTTGCGATTGCGTGGCTGCTGACGAGGGGCATAAAAGGACAGAACTTTTTCAGGGCCGGATTTTTTACGCCAAACCTCATTGGAGGCATTGTACTGGGATATATCTGGCAGTTTGTTTTCTCCCGTGTGTTTGTGAATATCGGGGAGAGTACCGGATGGAAGCTGTTTGAAATTTCATGGCTGTCGGAGCCGAATAAGGCGTTTGCGGCGTTGGTGCTGGTGTCCGTGTGGCAGCTTTCGGGTTACATGATTCTGATTTATGTGGCTGGATTTATGGGACTGAGCGAGGATGTATTGGAGGCTGCGAGCATAGACGGCGCGGCAGGCTGGGCAAAGCTGAAAAATATCATTATGCCGTTAATGATGTCCTCCATTACGATCTGCCTTTTCCTGACGCTTTCCCGCGCGTTCATGGTATACGATGTAAACTTATCTTTGACAGCCGGAGGCCCTTACGGCACAACGGAAATGGCCGCTATGCATGTCTATGAAAAAGCGTTTACATCCAGACAGTTCGGCGTGGGGCAGGCGGAAGCGTTGATCTTGTTTATTGTGGTGGCATGTATCAGTGGATTGCAGGTTTACCTGACGAAGAAACAGGAGGTGGAGGCATGATGAAGCAGACGGAAGTTGGCGGAACCAGAAAAAAAGTGACGAACAGTTTGGCGATAGCCGCATTGGTTGTTCTATTTATTGCTTATATGTTTCCCTTTATCATGGTGGTGATTAACTCGCTCAAGCAGAAGAGGGATATTATCAAAAGCCCGTTTTCATGGCTGTATACCATTAAGGGCCTTTCCTTTGACAACTTTGTAAAAGCGTTTACGCAGATGGACTTTTTGAATGCGTTCAAGAATTCCCTGTTTGTCACAGTTTCAGCGACTTTCCTAGTAACGCTGCTGGCGGCGATGCTTGCGTACTATATTGTCCGCAATAAAAATGTGATTTCAGGCGCAACCTTTGCGTTGATGGTGGCGTCCATGATTATTCCGTTTCAGGCGATCATGATTCCGTTGGTGAGCATTTACGGCGGCACGTTAAATATCCTGAATCACAGGCTTACCTTGATCTTTATGCATACTGGTTTTTCTATGGCAATGTCGGTCTTTATGTTCCACGGGTTTGTGAGAGGAAATGTGCCGATTGCCTTGGAGGAGGCGGCTTATCTGGAGGGCTGTACCCATACGCAGACGTTTTTTAAGATCGTACTGCCGCTGCTCAAACCCATTATTTCGACGATGGTAATTTTAAATTCGCTTGCTTTTTGGAACGATTTCCTTTTGCCGTCGCTGGTGCTTACGGATAAAAAGCTGTTGACGCTGCCGCTCTCCACATACAGTTTTTATGGCACGTATTCTGCGGATTACGGTACCATTATGGCGGGGCTTTTGCTGTGCGTACTGCCGATTCTCATCCTCTATGTGGTATTGCAGAAACAGATTATCGGCGGCGTTGTAGCAGGAGCAGTGAAATAGGAGAAGGATTGTCGAAATGAGAAGAGATACGATACATTTGAAGGCGCCGGGCAACTGGATAAACGACCCTAATGGATTCATTTACTATAAAGGAAAATATCATTTGTTTTACCAACATTTTCCCTACGCGCCGGTCTGGGGCACCATGCATTGGGGGCATGCCGTAAGTGAAGATCTGGTAAACTGGGAACATCTGGGCATTGCCCTGTTCCCGACCAGATATGAAGATCAGAACGGCTGCTTTTCCGGCAGCGCCATAGAACACGAGGGACGCATGTATTTGTACTATACCGGCATTCACCATATGCAGACAGATCCCGACAATATTCATCTTAGTCCGGGCGATGCGTTTGAATCAGCGCAGCTCATGATTACTTCCGAAGATGGGATGCACTTTGACAATTTTCACGGAAAGACGGTGGTCGTGCCGCCCATTGCGGACAGCCGGATCGGGGACAGGACGCATACAAGAGACCCGAAGGTTTGGCGCGGCAGGGACGCATGGTATATGGTGCTGGGCACCATGACGGCAGAACGAAAAGGCGCGCTGCTTTTCTACCGCAGTGAAAATCTGACAGACTGGAACTATGTGAATACCGTATCTGCAAAGGAAGAGCTTGGTTGGATGTGGGAGTGCCCGGATTGCTTTGAAGTGTCTGGAAAAACGGTGCTGATTGTCTCGCCGATGGGGCTGCAAAAGCAGGCGCCGCTGGAGGAGAATCATACGGTCTGTATGACAGCAGCGTTTGAGGAAGAAACGTGTAGGATGCAGTTACCGGACAATTACCAATATTTGGATTACGGTATGGATCTCTATGCGCCGCAGTCAACGTTGGATGAGGAGGGACGAAGAGTCCTTGTGGCGTGGCTGCGTATGCCGGAACCGGTAGATGGGGAATGGATCGGGATGTTCTGTATGCCGAGAGTAGTGGAAATGGAAGACGGACATATTTGTTTTCGGGTGCATCCCTATGTAGAGAGAATGTTTACGAGAAAAATCACATATCCGAGACAGGCGGACGGCGCGGGGTACAGAGTTCGTTTTGCCTTGCGGGAGGGCGGGGAAATTTCGATTGGCGGATACCGTATTTGGCGGGAGGGAAGTCGAATCTGTACGGACAGGAGCGCTGTTTTTCCCCGAAATGAGAAGTTTCGCCTGCAGGCGTCCACGCCTGAAATAGAAGGAATATGTGAATTGGACGTTTATGTGGATGCGCATATGATTGAGATATTTGTCAATCGAGGAAGGTATGTACTCAGTCATGCAGTTTACGGTCTGACAGACGAGGTTCAAAGCGATTCGGTTGAGAAATGGGAAATCACTGCGGTGGGGTAACGTAGAAGAAAATCTGGAAGAAGGAGGACGCCATAGGATGTCAAAGATGGATGAAATATTTCAGACAAGACTGGAAAGACACCATGACGAGTTAAAATGGCTTTATATGGAATTATATGACAATGATTCCATGTTTGCGGAACTGTGCACAAATTTGTATCGGTTTTATAAGGAGCGGAGAAGGCAGCTTAAGACGCGGGATAAAGAGCGGGAGAAGAATCCGGAATGGTTTCGCAAAAATGATATGCTGGGAATGATGTTGTACATCGATCAGTTTGCAGGCAATCTCAAAGGGGTAAAAGAGAAGCTTTCTTATCTGGAAGCATGTCAGGTTAATTGTATTCATTTGATGCCTTTTTTGGATTCCCCGAAAGAGCATTCCGACGGCGGCTATGCGGTGGCGGATTTCAGAAAAGTCAGGGCGGATCTAGGTACGATGGAAGATTTGTCTGAACTTGCGGATGTGTGTCATCAAAAGGGAATGAACCTCTGTATGGATTTTGTCATGAATCATACTTCGGAGGAGCATGAATGGGCGGTCCGTGCAAGGAAGGGTGAAGGCGAGTATATGAGCCGTTACTTTTTCTATGACAATCAGGACATTCCCGAGCGGTACGAGCAAACCGTACCGCAGGTATTTCCGACGACAGCGCCGGGAAATTTCACCTATCTGCCGGAGATCGGACATTATGTGATGACTACCTTTTACCCCTATCAGTGGGATTTGAATTATGGAAATCCCCGCGTATTTAATGAGATGATGTACCATTTTCTGTTTTTTGCCAATCAGGGTATGGACATTATTCGGATAGATGCAGTGCCTTATATCTGGAAAGAGCTTGGAACAAGCTGCCGCAATCTGCCTCAGGTGCATTCGATTGTGCGCATGATGCGCATGATTGGGGAGATTGTCTGTCCAAGCGTGCTTTTACTAGGCGAGGTAGTGATGGAACCGGAAAAGGTCGTTCCCTATTTCGGAACGGTGGAGAAACCGGAATGTCATATGCTCTACAATGTAACCACGATGGCGAGCACATGGAACTGTGTGGCCACAAAAGATATCCGTCTGCTAAAAAGGCAGATGGAGGCGGTCAATCAGCTTCCGTCGGCGTATACTTTTTTGAATTATCTGCGCTGTCATGACGATATTGGCTGGGGGCTGGATTACGGGTTCCTTGCACAGTGGGAAATGTGGGAGGCGCCGCATAAGCGGTTTCTGAACGATTACTTCACCGGAAAGATACCGGGAAGTGTCAGCCGGGGCGAGCTGTACAACGATGATCCGGTTACGCAGGATGCTAGATTCTGTGCGACGACGGCTTCTATGTGTGGAATCGAGAGCGCGCAGGAAACGAATGATCCGGACGCGCTGCAGGCGGCCATTCATCTGGATATCATGCTCCATGCGTATATGCTGACGCAGTCCGGAATCCCGATGCTTTACAGTGGGGATGAAATTGGGCAGATCAACGACTATTCCTATAAGAATGATCCGGATAAGGCGTCGGATTCCCGCTATCTTCACCGGGGGAAATTTCGTTGGGATCTGGCGGAGAAAAGAAAGGCGAAGGAAAGTGTGCAGGGCAGGGTATTCGGTGCGCTGAATGAACTGGAACGGATTCGCAGACTGGAACGGGTTTTTGAGGCGTCTGCGGATGTTTGGACTTATGATGTACACAACAATGCGATTCTCTGCATCGTACGGGAGCAGGCGGGAGAACGGTTTTTTGGAATCTTTAACTTCGCGGATCGTCCAGAGACGGCGTGGATGCGGGAGGAGGGCGGCTATACGGAATTGCTCACCGGAAAGAAGATGGAATTAGTTGACATTGTGATACCTCGGTATGGGTTTTACTGGTTGAAAAAAGAGAACTAAAGAAATTATAGAGAATCCGGCTTTGACATGGCTTTGTCTGGGGAGACTAGCTATGCGGAGCCGGATTTTTATTTGTTTATGGAGGGAAAAGCATGGATCATACAGGGATTTATGGGTACATGAGGGTGTCTTCCAAGGATCAGAATGAGGACAGACAGCGGATTGCACTGCTTGCTATGGGAGTGCCAGAGAAAAATATTTACATGGACAAGCAGTCCGGTAAGGATTGTGAAAGAGCGCAGTACAAAAGACTTTTGCGGAAGCTGGATGAGCATTCCGTTTTGTATATCAAGTCTATAGACCGGCTTGGCAGGAATTACAGTGATTTGAACGAGCAGTGGCGCATTATCACAAAAGAGAAGAAAGCGGATATTGTCGTCATTGACATGCCGATTCTTGACACAAGACGGGAAAAGAACCTATTGGGAACATTTATAAGCGACATCGTCCTTACATTGCTTAGCTACGTTGCGGAGAACGAACGAAACAATATCAAGCAAAGGCAGGCGGAAGGAATTGCGGCGGCAAAGGCAAGGGGTGTGAAATTTGGCAGGCCGTCAATACCACTGCCGGATAATTTTTACAGTGTGCATAAAATGTGGAGGGATAAGAAGCTGACTTTGAAACAGGCCGCAAAAGTGTGTAACCTTGCGGAAAGCACCTTCTTTGATAAAGCAAGAGATTTTGAAAGGTCATAGTTTTCAGCGCTTATAAAAATCCGAAAAGGTGTACTTTTTCGGATTATCGACTAGTTATTTAATTATCATATATTATACCAAAATACATAGATTCTTCAAGGAGAATTTGGAAAATATGCACATTTGGGAACTCCTCCTTTAAACTTCCGAAAAAGTACACATTAGCGGAGGTTGGGTTTATGGATAAGCTGTATATTGTGATGCCCGCGTATAACGAGGAGGAAAATATAGAAGCTGTTGTAAGAGCATGGTATCAACAGCTTGAGGGAAAAAGCAAGGCTTCAAGGCTTGTGGTCGCCGACAGTGGGAGTACGGACAATACGCATCAGATATTATGGAAATTGAAAGCTGGCATGCCGCAGTTGGAGATATTGACAGATTCTGACAGGCGGCATGGGCCTAAGGTTATTGCCTTGTATCAATATGCGATTAGTCAAGGCGCAGATTATATTTTTCAAACAGATTCGGACGGGCAGACAGAACCAAATCAATTTCCGTTATTTTGGGATAAAAGAATCGAATACGATATTGTGTTAGGATACCGCGCTGAGCGCAGTGACGGAAAACAGCGCGATTTTGTGGAAAAGGTTGTGTGTACGCTGCTAAAAATTTATTTTGGGGTAACAGTTCCGGATGCGAATGCGCCGTTCCGCTTGATGAAAGCTTCTGTTGTAGAAAAATATTTATACAGATTGTGGCCGGAATATGATATTCCCAATATTATGCTCACTACATGGTTTGCGTTTTATCACGAGAACTATATTTTTCAGAAAATCAGCTTTCATCCAAGGCAGGGAGGAATTAATTCCGTCAATATGCCGGGGATTATGAAAATAGGTTGGAAAGCGCTGGGGGATTTTAGAACTTTTAAAAAAGAAATGGTTAGCTGATCGGATAACGGGTGAAAGCGGCTCAAAAGAAAGGGTATTAAATTAGTATGAAAGAATATATAAAAAAGGGTGAAAAATATATTGTCGGGTTTGTGTTTTTGCTATATCTGTCAGTGGCTGGCTATAAGTTGACAAATGCCCCTCTCTGGTTTGACGAGACGATTGAATATTGGTTTTCAAAAGTTATGTTCGGCGAACTGCCTTTTGAATCGGTGGGAACTGTGGGTTCTGTGAATATGTATCAAAGGATTATTTCTACGTTTCAACCGCCTTTATACAATTTTGTAATGCATTTTTGGCTAAAATTTGGGGATGGAGAGTGGTGGTTTCGCTTTTTTGGCGTTGCAATGGGATTTTTGGGGATGACTGCCGTATTTAAAACCGTTAAAAGAATAGGGAATGCGTATATTGCGTCTATGGCAGTGTTTTTTTGCAGTTTTGTCTATCAACTGGTTTATTACTGGCAGGAATGTGCGGAATACTGCCTGATGCTTGCAAGCTTGTTTTGGACAATTTATTTTTGGTTCAGGCTGATGGAACAGATAACACCCAAAAATATTATCCTATTCACGGTTTCTGCAATCATACCCGTATATAGTCAATATGGAGCCGCATGGGCTGCTGCGGGAATGATAGTTGCCGCCTATATTTATGTTTTACGGAGCAAAAACAAGACTTGTATCATGACCGTTCATGTTTCTTATGCCGCTGCGCTGATCGTCTTTGCGTTACCGTTATATTTTTTGTTTCTAAAAAAACAGATGTTAATTCAGCAGAGAGGAGAAATTGCGCTTCAGGCGGTGGATTGGAATATGAGTTTACTTCATGATATGATTCATAATTTTAAAGTTGTATTTCAATGGAATTTTGCTTCCAGCTTTAGTGACGCCGCCATAAATATATGTATTGTCGTTAGTAGTTTTGCCGTGCTGTTTGTTTTACTTGCGGGGAAAAATAACGTCATAAAGACATTTGTTGTCGTTAATATTTTTACATGGCTGATCTATTATTTTTCGGTCAAAACCTATTTATACGCCTATGGAAGTTTTGGAAATCGGTATCATCTGTTTCTCATTCCTATGTGGATTATCTTATTTTTTGCGGTCGGAATTAACCTATATCAAATGATGGCGGACAGACTTTTAGAAAAAAAGAACGTTTTTCCATTTTGTTTCGCTATAATATGCGCATGTTTTATTTTTGGCATTTCGTTTTTTTCGTGGAACAAAACGATAAAATATAACTGGGAAAAAGAAAATATTCGCGGAGCGGTGGAAGCGTGGTATGCGCAAAATGCGGAAACGTCAAATACAATTGTGTATTATGCGGCGGACAGCGGTTTTAGCTATTATGTGAAAATCAATGACAACTACACGGAACAAACGGAAGATAATGTAAATTATATGCCATGGTACAGGGAAAAAAGCCCGGGAGAGTATCTTGCCTATGTGAAATCCATATATCAGGACGTTTTACCCGGTGAAATTTATATCGTTGGTTCGCATACCAGAGATAATGTTGATTTTAATGCGCTTGTTGATGCCATTATTTCGGAGGGTTACGGCAGGGAAGATTTATTTTCCTCCAATGCGTATCTCGTTAGGCTGACTAAGACAGCGGGAGAATAAAATATAGCAATTTACAGCGATTGTAACATAAAATGGCCCGTTCGTGACAAAAAAGGAATGCGGGCCTTTTTTTATGCCGATATATCATATCAGAAGGAAATCAAGCGCGAACGAAGGGAGCATAAACATGTTGTGGATCGCTGTATGCGATGACGAAGTCACAGAATGCAGTAAAATAGCCAAAAGGATCAGAGAAATGTTAACGGAAATGAAAGTGCTTTGCGAGGTGCGGCAGTTTTACAGCGGACAGGAGCTCTTGCAATCGTCCGAATCTTTCGACATCATTTTTCTGGATATTATCATGGGCGGATTGGACGGTATGAAAACGGCGCAGATTGTCAGGGAAAAGGCCTATGACAAGCTGCTTGTTTTTATATCCGCCAGCCGCGACTATGTGTTTGACGCCTACGATGTGGAAGCGTTTCAGTATCTGCTAAAGCCGATTGAGGATCAAAAGCTGAAACGGGTGTTACAGAAGGCAGTCTGTAAAACGTTGGAACGGTCGCAGGCATTCATCATCATAAGCAGAGACAGACAAAAGAAAAAAATATTTTTGGATACGATTTTTTATTTTGAGATTCGGGGACGCATGATTGACGTTCACGGAACAGACGGTGTTTTCAGCTATTATGGGCAGATTGGCGCGTTGGAAAAAGAGCTGAAAGGAAAGGGCTTTTTCCGCTGCCATAAAAGCTATTTGATTCATTTAAAATATGTGGACGTGTACAACAGGCAGGAGGCTATCCTCGATAACGGAGAGCGGATTGCCATTGCCAAGAGACGGTATGAGGCGTTTTGTGGGGAAATTCTTGAATATATGCGGGGCAAAGGAGGAATTGTGTGATGCGGTTTAACAGACAGGCGGAAAAAATGTTGCGGGCAGCATCTATGCTGGCAACGATAATCATACTGGTATATTTGGCGCAATTTTTTTTAGTTTGCTTTTTTTGCTGCTTGATTTTGATATGGAAACATGCGGTATGGCAGATCGCTGTTCCTTTTGTGGAGGACAAGGAGGCGGATTTGATCGCATGGTGCTGTTTTGGCATAGCGATTATGGCGGTATACGGAATGAGAAAGCAGCTTCGTGCTGTCTTTCGGGGAAAGCCATGGAAATGGTATGCAGTGCTTATCCTTCCGCTGCTTGTGGTGGAGGCGGTGGCCTATACGGCAAATTGGGGCGCACAATATGGCATTTTATATAGAAGCGGGGGAAATATGGGTCTGTATTACGATCAGATTTTCAGCTATGCAGGGTGGGTTATCCTGTCCGGTTTATCTCTGTTTGCGGTGGGGGCATATGTATTTGGTATGCACCGGATTTATGTGGAACAGCAAAAAGCCGAGCGGTATCAAATGCAGGCAGCGGTCTATCAAACGCTGGAGGAGCAGTACAGGCATTCGGAGCGGCTGAGACATGATTTAAAAAATCATGTGCTTGCGCTTCAAGGTCTGTGGGAGGAGCAGGCTTGGGAAAAGCTGGGGGATTATCTGGAAAGGATGGAGGACAGCGCACAGCTTAGAACAAATGAGGAAGCCACGGGAAACAGAGCGATGGACGCGCTTTTGTGCCAGAAACGGAAAATGGCGGAGGAAAGAGGAATCTTATGGGAATGCAGCGTACAGATACCGAGATTTTGCCAGATAGATACATTTGATTTGTGCGTCCTGTTTGGAAATATACTGGATAATGCGGTGGAGGCGTGCGACAGATTAAAAGACAGTGGGACGCGGCGGGATTCGCAGCCCTTTATCCACGTTCGTGCGGAGGCCGTCAAAAAATGCTTTTTACTGGAAGTCAAAAATAGTATGAATGCTGTAGAGCAGAAAAAGGGCGGGCCATCGGGGAAAGAAAACCCGCAAGGGCATGGAATCGGCCTGCTGAACGTGGGAGACGTGGTGCGCAGATACAACGGCGTTTTGAACACGGAAATGCAGAACGCCGTTTATGATATCTCAATTTTGCTGCCGCTTGGGGAGGCCGCATATGACACTGAACGGGCTGTTTGAAACAATATGCTAAAAGGCCCGGTACGTTATGTCGAAACAGAGAATGGACAGATATAACAGAACAGCAAAGGAGGACGACTATGCACACAAAGACGATGGAAGGATTAATCGGCGCAAGGACCAATATGGAGATGCTCAATACTCCGTTTCGGGTTTTTAAAGAGGCGAGACTCAAGGGAGACACGGCAATGATGGAGCGGGCGATGGGTTATATGGGTGATTTTCACGAAGATGCTTATGAGTACAAAGAGGAAGCCGACGAGGGTATGAAGAAGGATATCGAGGAGACCCGGAAGATTGCAGAAGAGCAGCGCGAGGAGATGATCAAAAACCGCAGGGAAGAGCGCGAAGAGCAACAGAAGAAATTGGAGGAGGAAAGAAAAGAAAATAAAGGCGATCAAGCTGTGGACACTGTCGAAATCAGCGAGGAGGGCAAGGTGCTTTTAAAGGAGAATACGCCGGAGACCAAGACAGACATAGAAGGGACAGATGTAGATACAGAGTCAGCCCCGAAGCCAAAGATGGATTTGGAACCTGTGTTTTATTCAAGCGCGGGGGAGGTAAAGCAGACGGAAGATGCGGGAGCGAAGGTGTCGGCATCGGTGTAGAAAAGTATTGTTAGGCAAATAGAACTTTAAGTCCCAAATATAGGACTTCATAAATGATATCCTCTTTTCAGAACATGAGTTCGCTAATTGAATCAGCGGACTAGAAGGAAAGGAGGAAATATTATGAAGGGTTATGCAGTAGAGAGCGGCTATATGGGATATGTGAACGGAGTATATATGTTATTTGCCAGCGAAACAGATTATACGGATTATATGGCGGAATAGTGGGCATAGTTTATGAGGATGAGATAAACGGCCACGACTCCGCCTATTTTTTGGTTGATAGAACGGGGGGAATACAGTACAATACAAATGTATGCGTTCGACGAGCAGGGAAAGCGGGGCGCAGTAATTCGGGCCAGCGTGCGCGGCTGTAGCTGCGGCATAGCACGAAAACATATTTGCCAAAGAGCGAACATAGGAATAAAATAGCGCATAGATTGAGAGTGGATGCATATGCGCGGGGGAATATATGGTCAAAAAGATAGATGGGATTCCAGTGAATTATATAGACGCGGGTGAAGGTGAAATCGTTCTTCTTTTACACGGCTGGGGCGCTAACATTACCCTGTATCAGGGCTTGATTGATACATTGAAGGGAAAGAGACGGGTGATTGCGCTTGATATGCCGGGCTTTGGAAAAACGCCAGAGCCGCCTGTGCCGTGGTGCGTGGACGATTATGTGGATTTTGTCCTGAAGTTTATAGCGTCCTTTTCGATTAAGAGATTGAGCGTAGTGGTGCATTCTTTTGGCGGAAGGGTGTTTTTTAAAATGAATGCAAGAGACAATCTGCCTTTTGCTGTGGAACGTGCCGTGTTGATTGACAGCGCTGGGATTTTGCCAAAGAAAACATTTAGGCAGAGGGCGAGTCTCAAATGTTATAAACTTGGGCGGGCGTTTATGAGTACCAAAGCGATGCGCTTTCTCTATCCCGATGCAGTGGAGGATATGCGGCGCAAAAGAGGTTCTTCCGATTATAACAACGCGACGCCCCTGATGCGCGCTACACTGGTAAAAGTGGTGAATGAGGATCTGGAACCGTTGATTCATTTGGTAACATGTCCGACTCTTTTAATATGGGGGGATTTGGATACGGCAACGCCCATAGAAGATGCGAGACGGATGGAAGAATTGATTGCGGATGCGGGACTGGTAGTGTGTGAGGGAGCAGGACATTTTTCCTATGCGGAACAGCCAGTAAAAGTGAACGGCGCATTGCAGGCTTTTTTCGGTTAAGAGGGCGTTAGAATGGATATTGTAATCTTTGGCATATGGATGGTCACCTATTTGGTAGGGGCGGTCTGGTATATTTTATATCTAATGCATATGTTTCAGCAAAATTCCTATAAGCCGCGGGAATACGGGGAGTGGATGGGTATGCATGCCAACGTGGGCAGGCTGCTTGGCAAATGCTTGTATGCGCTGATCTCTCTTCCGCTTGTGCTGATAGGGAACCGAGGCGGCCTGATAGCGGCCTGTCTGATGAATGGCATGACTATGCTGGTCAACAAACCCCATGAGGCGAAAAAACCATTGGTGTATACACCGCGTGTAAGAAGGATGCTTGTCACTACCGGCATTTTATACCTTTTTGTCATGGCGGTGGTTTTGCTGCCGTGGATGTGGATGAGGACGGCGGGAGGGACAATTTTAACATCGCCGGGAATGTTTGCGCAGCCGTATTATCCGATGTTTCGGAACGTGGAGTTTGGGTTGCTGCTTTTGTTTCTTCTACAGCCCTTTTTGGTATTGCTGGTGAATGGCCTCAATCATCCGATTGAGAAAGGAATTGACCAGCATTATATTAATGACGCCGCGCGGATTTTGCGGGAAATGCCGAATTTAAAAATTATCGGCGTGACGGGAAGCTACGGTAAGACCAGCGTAAAATATTATCTGAGTACGCTGCTTTCGACGCAGTATAATGTGCTGCATACGCCGGGCAATTACAATACGACGCTGGGTGTGGTGAGGACGATCCGGGAGAGGATGAAACCGTTTCATGAAATATTTATCTGCGAGATGGGTGCGAGGGAAGTGGGAGACATCAAGGAGATCTGCGATTTGGTGCATCCCAATTACGGCATCATCACTTCTATCGGGCCGCAGCATTTACAGAGTTTTCATACCATAGACAATATTGTTGCCACCAAGTTCGAGCTGGCGGAGGCGGTGCCTGATGCCGGGAAAGTATTTTTAAATTATGACAATCGCTATATCAGGGAAAAACAGATCAATAAGAAGATTGTCAGCTATGGAATTGAGGAGGGGGCGGATTTCCGAGCTTATGATATTGCGGTTTCTCCGAGAGGATCTTTTTTCAAAATGAAGGATGAGACGGGGAAAGAGTATGAGTTCCATACGAAGCTGGTGGGCAGCCATAATGTGCAGAACATCGCGGGAGCCATTGCTGTAGCGCATACGCTGGGGATTCCCATGGAGAAACTGCTTCATCCCGTGAAACAGTTGGAAAGTGTGCCGCATAGGCTGCAGCTTGTAAGGCAGGGCGACAGAATCTTACTAGACGACGCTTACAATTCCAATAGAAACGGTTTTGAGGCGGCCCTTGATACGCTTTCTATGTTTCAGGAATTACGGATTCTTTTGACACCGGGTATGGTGGAACTGGGCGAAAAGCAGTATGATGAAAATAAGGCGGTAGGAGTTTATGCCGCTGACAAGTGCGATTATGCGGTGCTTGTAGGAGCGGAACAGACGAAGCCGATACAAGATGGGCTTTTAGAAGCCGGATTTCCAGAGAACAGGATGATTGTGGTGGATACCTTGCAGGAGGCTTTTCGGATGGTGAACGCGATTCCCAATGAGAAGCAGAAGGTAGTTTTGATTGAGAATGATCTGCCGGATAACTATGCGTAAGCACAGAACCGTGCAGATTTATGAAAAACAGGACGAGAAAGCTTGCTTTCAGAGAACTGTTTTGAAATAAATCTATAGGGCGAGAGCCCGTATTGAGCAAAAGGAAAGCGCTGTAGGCGCGATTTTGCGAAATCAAAAGGAGGCAATGAAGGAATTATGAAAATTCGCGTGGGTGTTTTTTTTGGCGGCAAGAGTGTGGAGCATGAAGTCTCTGTGATCTCGGGGCTGCAGGCATACAATGCTTTTGACAAGGATAAATATGAGCCGGTTCCGATCTATATTACAAAGGAGAACGAACTTTATACAGGCGAGCTGATTGCCGATATTGCCAACTACAGAAATATTCCAGAACTCTTAAAAAAGAGCACGCGCGTTTTTCTGATGAGCGAGCAAAACGGTGTAAAACTGATCCAATACCCAGAGAAAAAGTTTGGCAGCTCCGAGGTGGGACAGATCGATGTGGCCTTTCCAGTGGTACATGGAGCCAATGTGGAGGACGGCTCTTTACAGGGATTCCTGCGGCATTATAATATCCCCTTTGCGGGCTGCGATGTGATGGCATCGGCTGTGACGATGGATAAGTATGTGATGAAGACGGTTTTGAAAGACAACGGAATTCCGGTTCTTGACTGCGTGACATTGCACGGAAAAGAGTATGAGAGCGGCGAAGAGGCGGCGTATGCAAAGGTGGAGGAGAAAATTTCTTATCCGGTCATTGTAAAGCCGGTCAATCTTGGTTCCAGCGTGGGCATTAAGGTAGCGAAAGACAGGGAAGAATTGAAAGAGGCATTGGAGTACGCATTTACTTTCGGGCCGAAGGTGTTGATAGAACGGGCGATTATGAATCTGCGGGAGATTAACTGCGCAGTCATGGGCGATTATGAAGAGGCGCAGGCCTCTGAGTGCGAGGAGCCGATTTCCAGCGACGAGATTTTGAGTTATGAAGATAAATATGTGGCAGGCAGCAAAGGCGGCTCCGAGGGGATGAGAACTGCAAAGAGAGAATTGCCCGCAAACCTGAGTACCGAAAAGCGTGAGGAGATTCGGCAGATGGCGGTTAAGACGTTTCAGACGCTTGGCTGTAACGGCGTATCGCGGATTGACTTTATGATCGATCAAGATACCGATCAGGTGTATGTCAATGAGATCAATCCGATACCGGGTTCTCTTGCTTTTTATCTCTGGGAGGCGCTTGGAAAGCCATATGCAGAGCTTTTGGATGATATGGTCAATCTGGCCCTTAAGCGAGAGCGGGAGGAGAAGAGTATGCTTACTTCTTTCGACAGTAATATCTTGCAGAATGCGAATTTGTCTGGGACGAAGGGTGTGAAAAAGTAGGGACTGATGAATCCTGTGGAAAAGGAAGAGATTGTATGGCAATACCAACAAACATTAAAACTTTACTATCAGGCGAGGTAGTAGAATGGGCAAGGATTGAATTTAAAGAGACGTGGGACTCAGCGGCGGCTTTGAAGACGATTTGTGCATTTGCCAATGATCTTGATAATTGGGGCGGCGGCTATATTGTTATTGGTGTTGGTGAGAGTGACGGAGCTCCGATCTATCCGTTAAAAGGGGTTCCGACAGATAAGCTTGATGCTTATCAGAAAAATATTTATGCAAAGTGTAAATTGATTAGACCTGCATATACGCCAATAATAGGTGTAGAGACATATCAGGATAAGCAATTTATTGTTCTATGGTGTCCGGGCGGAGATAACAGGCCATATTCTGCACCTAAGACTATGGCAAAGGATAACAGGGAACGGATTCATTATATTCGTAAAGCGTCAAGTACGGTTGAACCATCGGACGATGAAGAAAAGGATCTGTTTAGTCTGGCCAATAGGATACCCTATGATGACAGAGTAAATCATCAGGCAGATGTGACGGATTTAAACATAACTCTTATTCAGAATTATTTGAAAGAGGTTAAAAGTTCTCTTTATGAGAAGTCAAAAACGGCAGATTTTATAGAAGTGTGCCGTGATATGAATATTATTAGCAGTCTTCCAGAATATGTAAAACCCAAAAATGTCGGATTGATGTTTTTCAGTATGGAGCCGGACAAGTTTTTTCCGTATACACAAATAGATGTTGTACAGTTTCCACAGGGATTGGGCGGAAATGACATTATAGAAAATACATTTAAAGGGCCGATTCACCAACAATTGAGAGATGCGCTTCAATTTATTAAGAATACAATTATCACCGAAAAAGTGGTAAAACATCCAGACAGAGCAGAGGCAGACCGTTTTTTTAACTATCCGTATGCGGCAATAGAAGAAGCTTTGTCTAATGCGGTATATCATCGTGCTTATGATCTTCGCGAACCGATTGAAGTACGCGTGGAAAATGACAGGGTAGAGATTGTAAGTTTTCCCGGACCAGATCGTTCTGTGACGCAGGAAGGATTAAAAAATTATCGTGTGTCGAATCGCAGATATAGAAATCGGCGAATCGGTGATTTCTTAAAAGAGTTACATTTGACCGAGGGTAGAAATACCGGTTTTAAGAAAATACTTGATGCACTTGAGGTAAATGGCTCTCCAAAACCGGAATTTGAGACGGACGATGAGCATAGCTATTTTATATCGAGACTGTTTGTACATGAGGCATTTTTAAAAGAGGGTGAGCCAAAAAGGAGCCAAAAAGGAGCCGAAAAGGAGCCAAAAAGGAGCCAAAAAGAAGCCAAAAAGGAGCCGAAAAGGAGCCAAAAAGGAGCCGAAAGAAAACAGATGATTCAGGAATTGCTAAGAGAAAATCCATTCATGACTCAGACAATGTTAATGAAAAAATTACATTTGAGTAGAAAACAGGTGCAGAATGATATAAAGGAACTACAGGAGGAGGGTGTGCTTGTAAGGGAAGGTTCAAATAGAAATGGAAAATGGGTATTGAAGAATTAATTATGACAGTACAGTCCAAGTGGGCTGTGCTGTTTTTTCTACTTAGGATATTCTCCTGAAAAACTGTTCCAAAATATCATTGACAAATAGATACTTTACACATATAATTAAACCCTGAGTTTAATTAATGATTAGAAAAAAGAAATCTAAGATATGAGAAGGAAATGGAGAACTATGATAGGTATTTATTTCAGCGGCACAGGAAATACGAAGCACTGCACGGAAAAGCTGGTGCACTTATTGGACGAAACGGCGCAAGCCGTTCCGATGGAGACCAAAGAAGCTGTGGAGGCATTGTCTCGGCAGAATTTTGTAATTTTGGCCTATCCGGTGCAATATTCCAACGCGCCTGTACTTGTGAGAGACTTTATTACAAACCATGCGCCGCTTTGGAAAGATAAGAAGGTGCTCTGTATGGCGACGATGGGACTGTTCAGCGGGGACGGTGCGGGCTGCTCGGCACGTCTGCTCAAAAAATACGGCGCCGAGATCGTTGGCGGCCTGCACATCGTTATGCCAGATTCTATCTGTGACGTAAAGCTGTTAAAAAGATCGGCTGAAAAAAATAGAAAGATCATTAGAGCGGCGGACAGAAAAATAGAAAAATGTGCGGAGAACATCAGAAGGGGAAACTATCCGAAGGACGGACTGTATTTTTACGACAGGATAGCGGGTCTGCTCTGCCAGCGTCTTTGGTTTTATGGAAAGACAAAGGACTACACCGATCAGATAAAGATTAGCGATGCCTGTACGGGATGCGGGACGTGCACCCGTTTATGCCCGATGGGGAATCTTTCTTTAAAGGATAACAGGGCGTCTGCGGGAAACCGTTGTACCATGTGTTATCGCTGTATCAGCGCATGTCCGATGCAGGCCATCACGCTTTTGGGAGACAGAATTGTAGAGCAATGTTCGTATGACAAGTATGGGAGTGCGTAAGAGGATGATTGCCGCGGGCAATGTTCTGATTGAGTGAAAATGTGAGGAAAAGCATATGGGAAGAAGGAAAAAGGAACCGAGAAGCGTACACAGGGAAAACATTGCTTCCGCCGCGTCGGTCTTATTTATGGAAAAAGGCATTGACGCGGCTTCGATGGATGAGATCGCGAAAGCCGCAGGGTACAGCAAGGCCACTTTGTATGTGTATTTTGAAAACAAAGAGGAAATTGTCGGTCTTTTGGTGTTGGAGAGTATGAAAAAACTGGATGGATATATCGACGCCGCGTTGGCGCAGCAGGAAACTACCCGGAAGAGATACGACTGTATTTGCCGGGGACTGGCGCGGTATCAGGAGGAATTTCCTTTTTATTTTAAAATGGTATTGGATCAGATCAATATTGATTTTGAAAACCGCGATTATCTTCCCGAAGAAAAGGAGACTTACCAGGTTGGGGAAGAAATTAACGAGAAGATGAAAGCTTTTTTGGCAGACGGCATGAAAAATGGCGATCTGCGGGAAGATTTGGAGGTCATGCCCACGATATTTAACTTTTGGGGTATGCTTTCCGGAATCATCCAGCTTGCCGCAAACAAAGAAGAATATATTGAAAAATCAATGGGATTATCCAAAATTCAGTTTTTGGAATATGGGTTTCATATGTTGTACTGTTCGATTGCAAAGGAGAAGCAGGGATGAAAAAAAGAATTTTTTTGTGTATGCTGATGGTTCTGTTTCTGATCACTTTGATTGGTACAGCGGTTTATGTAAAAAGTGTGGCGGATTATAAGCGGGCAGTAAAAGAGACCTCTCTTGACGACATAGATATTTCTCGGATTTCTGATGGAACGTATATCGGGGAATATGACGTGAATTTTATTTATGCGAAAGTGGAAGTGACGGTTCAGAATGGGCGTATTACAGATATTGTTCTTCTGGAGCACAAAAACGAGAGGGGAAAATCAGCGGAGATGATTACAGATAGGATCATAGAGCAGCAAAAAACAGATGTTGACGCTGTGTCCGGTGCAACCAATTCCAGTGTGGTTATCAAGAAGGCCGTTGAAAATGCGTTGCGCGAATGATAAAATGGATCACGGATGGAAGGCTGGCAAATCAAACGGGAGAGATTCGATATGAGTATTGATAGCTATACCACAGCCATATGCTTTTTTTATCTTGGACTCTTCTTCTTTTTTGTTTTGGCTGGCATTGTGGACATTTGCCACAGAGTTCGGAAAGGCCCGCTAAAACATTGGTGGGGAATTACGCCCTGCGGGATTCTCTATGCCTTCTTTGCTTGTGTGAGCACACTTTCTGCGGACACAGCCTACGACGATATTGCCGATCCCAATTATGCGCGTTATGGAGGCTGGGAACTGTCCGATTTTATTTTTCACGATATCAGGACGCTGGTTATCTGGGTGTTGATCGGTCTGGCGGTTTATTTTGTATCAAAAAGCCGATGGAAATTTTATATCTTGGCAGCAATAGGCATTTTGCTTACGATCTTATGGATGATCAATATTATAACATGGCAGCCTGAGTGCTGTATGTTTCTTCCTTTTTTCGTGTGAAAAACAGGATCAGCGGATGTGCAGTTCCAGCTCTGTGCCGTCCGCTTGTACCAGAATGCGGTACAGCTCATGATCCCACGCAAGCTTCAGCCGGGGGTCATCGATGGGAATGGTTTCCACCGCGAGGAGAGAAGCGCCGGACAAAATCAGGATTCCCAAATCTCCGAGACGGAAAGAAAGCTTGTCCGAATCAGTCTGTAAGATCGGTTTTTCATAACTCATCAAACTTAAAACAACGGTATTCTTTTGTCCGTCAGTGGCGGCTGTATCAGAGGCGGCCGTATCAGAGGCGGCCGTATCGAAAGCAAAGCAATCCTTTACCACAATTTCCCTGCTTTTATGAAGAGAGACTGCCCTCCTGTAAGAGAGCAGGCCGGCCTCCTTTGGATAAGCCCCGGCAATATCCATGGAGATTTCGCACAACGTTTCGGACATCTGGTAAGAGACGTCTGCAGCGCGATAGCGCTCGCCGTCCATTTGCAGGATGCCGTTTATGGCAGGCAGGTTATGATAGGCGGACTGCATGGTCCAGATTTCGTATCTTTGCGGGGAGAAGGTTTTTTGGGTATAGCTTTCCACGCCCACGTCGATCAGCAGGGGCGCGCCGTTTTTGTATACGGTAAAACTGCCGGTGTCGTTGTGGTTGTGGCTGTCCGCATTGTCTCCGGCTTTGACGGCTAGACAAAACGTGTCGTCTCTGGCGATAAAAAGTCCTACGCTTTGATAAAACAGATCAGGGTGGAAAATTTTTTCTGTATGCGTGGAAGCGTATTTCATGATGCGTTCGGCGGTAAAGGCGTTTAACAATCGGTAGTATAAGTTGTTTTCGGAGGACATCAGAAGAGCGTCCTGCCCGCCCGCCATAAAATCTTTGGCGGCAAAGCGCATCATATCCGGATTGTGTACGCGTTCGGCAAAAAGGAATTCCCGTGTGCCAGCCCTTCCCGCAACGGGGGAGCAGTCGGCAAAGTTGATATAGTATTTTCCGTCTACATGCACATTCAGGATATAGGACGCGATATTTTGAATCTTCGGCTCTTCGTAGAGCGGGGCAAAGGCGCGATCTGTCACGGCGTTTAAAAGTTCCGTCACATGGAACAGGCATAGCCCGGCGTGGCGGTAATATTGCGCGCCCTCGTCGCAGCAGCCGTCTTCCCCATATTCGGCCAGAAAATAATCCACGCTCTTGCTGGCTTTCAACAGGACTTTTTTCCGGAGAGCCTGATCGGTATCTGTCAGAAAAACGGCGAGAAGGACATTCTGCGTACACCAGATCGTCCAGTTATTCATGGGCTGTACGCCGTCCCCCATCCACCAGAAATGCCCGTCCAGATAGGGGCGGAAAATGCGCTCGTTTAATTCGTACTGAATGCGTTTGGTGACGGAGGGATAGAGCGCGTTCAAGCGGTTACGGAGCAGATAATAGGTAGTTGCGAGGATCGCTCCTGTCTCGCAGGCAAAGAGATCCAGAACCGGAGCGGTCCGATCCGGCAGGGGAAGCTGCGGCGTGTCGCGGACGTAAGAGTTGTGGGCGGGGAGCTGCCAGCCGCTCTCTTCACAGACGGCAAAAACGCCATTTATGATATCGTCGAGAAACCGCTGCCTGTCCTCTGTGCATTCGGCTAAAACGAGAGCGGAAAGAGCCAGCCTTCTGGCAAAAAATTGATCTTCGAAGCGGGTTCGGTTTCCGGTTCGCGTAAAATCCATGTAATCTGTGGCGGACAGCGGTGGATAAGAATATTGTAAAAACCTTTCTCCCAGACGGATGCTTTCCAGCCGCCATTCTTGCGAAAGGCCTTCCCAGCTTTCCCTGTCTGTGATAGGCGCGCAGGGCGTATAATCTTGTAAGATACCGGTATCATCTGCCGCAATTTCGTAATACATATCGTATCCTCCCGCAATCGTCAAACGTTGTTGTTCATGTAGTCTCTGGGTGAAAATCCGGTTACTTTTTTAAAGACGCGGCTGAAATAGAAGGCGCTTTCAAAACCGAGCAGGTCTGAAATTTCGTATACCTTGCGATTCCCCTCCGCCATCATCCGGATAGCCGCATTGACTTTGGTCTGGTTAATATAATCGGTAAATCCGATATCGTTATGCTTGGAAAAGAGAACGCTCAGGTAATTAGGGCTTATGCTGAACACTTCGGCTACTTTATTCAGCGTAAGTTTTTCTTCGATATGTTCGCCGATGTACTTTTTCACATTCACAACGATATGGTGTTTGTAGTCCTTGTTATGGGAGGCAAAGCTTTCGCATAGGCCGTCGCGAAATACGGTAAGCCAGTCCAGAATTTGCTCCACATTGGTCAGCTCATACAGAGAGCGATAGCCGTTATTTTTGTCGCGAAAGATCTCGGACACAATCTGTTCCCCGCCGTTTAGTAACGAGAGGGACAGATAGAGAATATTTCCCGCGGCGTCGAGCGCCTGTACATAGTGCGCGCTCTGGTTTTTAAATAGATCTATGATGGAAGTGAAGATGTCGTAGAGCGCTTTTTCATCAAACTCTGCATATGCTTTGCGGATATCCTCTTTGAAGAGCGACATATTAAATACATTCTTGAGCGGTTCGTCGCTGGAAAAATCTTCAAAAAACAGGAAAGGGGTATCAGCGTCCAATTGCGAGGTAATCTGCTTCGCATCCTGATAGGAGGCCGCGATTTGCATCGGCATGGTAACAAGAGAACCTATCGTAGCAAAAAGTTTTATATTGAAGTAATTAAACAGCATGGACGAAGTCTGCTCCAAAGCTTTTCCGATGACGACGCGGTGATCCGACGCATGGGCGTCGTTTAGGAAAAAGAGGATGCAGAAATGTTTGGTATCAAGAGACAACACGTGGCAGGTAATGTATTTAGAAATAATCTCGCGGGCAACCTGTAAACTGTTGGTGTAAAGCGTGATTTGTTTATCTGAGGTCATGTTGGAAAGTCTGTGGTCGTCAATTGTCACATAACTGCAGGCATAGGCAGCGTAATCAAAGCTGATATTTAAATTTTCAGCCTGAAAGAGAAATTGCTGTTCCGACTCAAAAAGATTTAATACAAGCCGTGTAAAAAAGTGTTCCTTTATTAAAAAAATGCCGTGGTCGCGGGATTTGTCCGTATGGGAGACGGCTTTTAATTCTGAAACCTTGGCAATGGCGCGTTCCAGCGTTGCGGTCAGCGATTCCGGCGTAAGCTCCAGCTTCACCAGATAGGCGATCACCTGATAGTCGAGAGCTTCCTTTACGAATTGGAATTCTTCGTAGCTGGTCAGTATGATGAATACGGGAAGCGCCCGGTTTTCCTCATAGCATTTCCGCGCCAGCTCAAGTCCGGTCATGACAGGCATTTTAATATCTGTGATCACAATTTCAGGCGCATTTTTCTGAATCATTTCCCATGCAAGAGCGCCGTTTGTTGCGGTTCCTATGATGTTAATACCATAGGCATCCCAGTTAATCATGGACTTGATGCCGGCTTGCACTAAAGGTTCGTCGTCTGCAATTAAAAGATTAATCATGGGTTTTCTCCTCTTGGGTGAAAGGCAGCAGGATCGAAATGGTTGTGAAGCTTCCAAGACTGCTTGCCACGCTAAGGCCGTATGTATTACCAAATTCATACTGTAATCGCTTGTGTACATTGCTTATGCCGATTTCCCTGAAAAAGGAGGAATCGGCGGAGGAATCCTGCACTAACAGACGGGCCGCAGTTTCTTCATCCATACCGACGCCGTCGTCCGTAATATCGATGCAGACGTCGGAATTGTCCTTTTGATAGATATGAATGGAGATGGCGCCTGCTGTTCCTTTCGGTTCTATGCCGTGAAAGATTGCATTTTCTACGATGGGCTGCAGCGTAAATTTAATAATGCTGCATTCGGTGAGAACGGGATCTGCAACCTCAATATTCAGGGTAATCGTTCCGCCATAGCGGTATTGCTGGATGGTAAAATAATCCTGCAGCAGCGATATTTCGTGGGATAGGGGAATCAAACTGGTGGTTCCTTTTGAAATATCCTTAAGCAGACGGGACAGGGAGGTGGTCATTTCCGCAATCCCCGGCGCATTCTGTACCGTAGCCATCCATTTAATAGAATTCAGCGTATTGTAAAGAAAATGAGGGTTGATCTGGCTCTGCAGCATGCGGTATTCGTAATCCTTTTTTTGCCGTTCATCGTCGATTCTTTGATTCATCAGGGACAGGACGTTTTCGGAAAGATCGTTAATGGTTTTACCGATATCGCCAAGCTCGTGTTCCCATTCTGTGGAAGGGTCTCGTGAAAAATCCCCGGCTTCTATGCGTTTCATGCGTTCCTGAAGTTTTTGGATCGGCACGTTTACGGTTTTCGAGAGAAAACGGGAAAACAGGATGACGATGGCTGTTGCAGAGCACAGGATCACAATGACAACCAGAGCGAAGGTCTGGAAAATATTCTGGGAAAGAATATGTTCGTCCAGACATTCGGTCACATATAATCCTTCAACGCTTAAAGGGCGGGTAATTAGGATGCAGACGCGTCCTTCCGCGTTACGGGCTTTTTCAATGACAGTGCCTTCGCTGAGCGCAATATTGGATAAATCCTGAATCTGCACAAAATCCCCGTCACAGGCGATAAGGTCCCTGTCTGCATATTGATAGAGGGTGTCGGCAATGTGAAAGTAAAGGCGGCTGTCCGCGTTGGTAAGATAATTATGCAGCGGGTCGGTAATCACGGAGGTGGAAATTTCTGTGAAAATATAGCCTAATTCCTGTGATTGGTAAGGATGCTCTATTGTCACGACAAAAGGCAGGACGGATACGTCTTTATAGGTAGAAAAAGGGTCTTTCACAATGCCAGCGGCAAGTCTGCCGGAATGCTGATACAGAGTCTCAAAATAGGGCAGGGCTGTCACGGATTCAGCGGAGACCGCAACGCTGGAGAAGGGTGATTCTACCACCTGAATAATGTCGTTTTTGGAGTTACGGATAATGACCATGCGGATAAGCTGCGAGCGCAGCGCGGCGTTGGTGCTATAAGTGTTGAGCACAAAATCGTGGGCATCTCTTTTTAAATGCTTGCTCGAATCATCATCTTTCATGGTAAATTGGCGAACCTGACTGCTGTTTTGGCAGGAGGACACGAAGCCTTTTACGTTTTCGATATTGGACTCGATGGAAGAGGCAAGCAGGGAAAGCTTGGTTTCCGTAGTCTGGATTAGATTGTCCCGAAGGTTTGTGGAGGCGATATAATAGCTGATAAAAGCGATGATAATACTGATCAGCAGGATCAGGGAGATGGTGTATAGCAGAATCCGCGCGCGGATGGTATGTAAATGCTTTTTCAAACCAATTCCCCCTTTCCTTCGCAGTGCGCCTCGATTCCGCACCGCTCATTGCCATCGCGTACATTGTACCATATTTATTTCCCGTGGGGAAAGGGATGGGGCGGAAAAGAGGAAATTGAGATAAAAAAGACAGATTAGTCAAAAATAGTGCATGAAAGCAGGGCGGGTCTTCAAAATGTTAAAATATTATGAATAAAATCAAAAAATTTTCCATGTTAATTGTGGAAAGAAACGACTATACTGAAAAAGCAGCAGGGGAAATGGAAATCTGCTGGCAGTTGATCACAGAAAAGAGGGAGGAAAGAAAATGAAGAAAAAACTGATAAGCGTTATGCTTTCAACGGCTATGCTTGCAACTGTTCTGGCTGGCTGCGGCGGTAACGATACGGCACAGGCTCCGGCAGCGGAGGCTCCGGCGGCGGAAGCGCCTGCAGCAGAAGCGCCCGCGGCGGAAGAACCCGCAGCAGAAGCTCCGGCAGCAGAGGAAGCGGCGGCAGGCGAGGACATTACCTTAAAGTGGGCCATTTGGGATAAGGATATCACTCCTTATTGGCAGGCGATTAAGGATGGCTATGAGGCATCGCATCCCGGCGTGACCATTGAAATGACAGATTTGGGCGCGACCGATTATATGACGGTACTGGCAACGGAGCTTTCGGGCAGCGGGTCCGATTTCGATGTAGTGACGATCAAAGATGTGCCCGGTTATGCGACGCTGGTATCTAAGAATACCTTGGAGCCGCTTGACAGCTATATCGCGGATGCGGGAATTGATCTTTCCGTTTACGGCGGCGTCGATAAGCAGGTGACGGTGAACGGAAGCCTTTATGAGCTGCCCTTTAGAAATGATTTCTGGGTAGTATTCTACAATAAAGATATTTTTGATGCGGCGGGCGTGGATTACCCGACCAATGACATGACCTTTGAACAGTATGACGAGCTGGCAAGAAAAGTGGCTGATACCACTTTCGGTTCCCAGATCTATGGAACGCATTATCACACATGGAGAAGCGCGGTGCAGCTTTTCGGCGTGCTTGACGGTAAGCACACCGTTATGGACGGCAATTATGATTTCTTCAAGCCTTACTATGAGATGGTATTAAAGCAGGAGGATGATTCCATTTGTAGAAATTATGCGGATCTGAGCGCGGAAGGATTACATTACTCCGCAGCGTTCTCCGGCGGCGACGTGGCGATGTTAAACATGGGTTCTTGGTACATTTCCACCCTGATTGCAAGCCTTCAAAGCGGCGAGTATGACTCCTCATTATGCGGCAACTGGGGCATTGTGAAATATCCTCATGCAGAAGGCGTAGAAGCTGGTTCTACCTTGGGCACAATTACGGGTCTTGCGGTGACGAGCGTATCGGATCAGAAGGATGCGGCGTTTGATTTCGTAGAGTGGGTGTCCGGTCCGGATGGCGCGGCGGTTATGGCTTCGACAGGTAACTTCCCGGCCCTGATGAATGATGAGATTTCGGAAATCATTGCCGGATTGGAAGGTTTCCCGACAGATGGGGCCAGCAGGGAAGCGCTGAGCGTATCCAATTTGTATCTGGAAGTTCCTTATGCAGAGAAGGTTTCCGAGGTGAATGATATTCTTGATACCTACCATAAGTCCATTATGAACAGAGAGGTATCAATCGACGACGGTATCGCTTCTATGAATGAGGAAGTAGGAAAGATACTGGGACAGTAAAGAAAGAAAACTCCATAAAAGAAGTCTTAGAAAGGGCTGGCTGCTGCGCAGCCGACCCTTATTTCGCTGTGTGTCCGGCGGGCGCACGAAAACAGGGAAAGGAGTTAAAGGCGGATGGATGAGAAGAAGGCTGCTCTGGTGCAAAGACTGGAGACGGAAGCTGCGGAGCTGATGCGGCAGATCCGGGCGGAGAATGATATAGAAAAGAAGAAAAAAATAATTGTGAAACGGGATTCTGTGCAGAGAAAATTGACTGCGGTCAGGAACAACAGAAGGATCAGCAGGGAGACGCGAAGGGATCTGGTAGCCTATTCCTTTATTGCTCCTAATTTTATCGGGTTTGCCGTGTTTACGCTTGTTCCTATTGTGTTTGCATTTGTGCTGGCGTTTATGAACTGGGACGGCAGCAATGCCATCACCTTTGTGGGACTTGAAAATTTTAAAAGGATGCCGCAGGACACGTTCTTTTTGGCAGCTTTTAAAAATACGATTCTCTATGTGCTGGGAACGGTTCCGCTGACCATGATTGCCTCTCTTGCATTGGCGATTGTGTTAAATCAGAAGATCCGCGCAAGGGGATTTTTCAGAACGGTAGCCTTTTTCCCATATGTAGCCTCTCTGGCGGCGATCACGGCGGTGTGGAGCATGATTTTTCATCCCTCTAAAGGCCCGGTGAACTATATTCTCTATTCGGTGTTCAAGGTGCCGCAGGATCAACTGCCCAAATGGTTCAGCGGCAGTCTTGTACTGTTTACCTTAATCCTGTTCAGCGTATGGAAATATATGGGGTATTACATGGTCATTTATCTGGCGGGATTGCAGGGAATCTCCGCAGAGCTGTATGAGGCGGGAAGTCTGGACGGCGCTAACACATGGCAGAAGTTCCGCTATATTACTTGGCCGCAGCTTCGCTCCACCACCTTTTTCGTTGTGGTTATGCTGACCATCAACTGTTTTAAGGTATATGATATAGCGGTTATGCTGGCGGGCGGAGGAGACGGAAAGCTGAGTACGTCGGCGACGGTTCTTGTCTACTATATTTACCAGAATGCGTTTAACTATTGGGATCTTGGCTATTCCAGCGCGATCGCTATGGTGCTGTTTATACTGGTGCTGATTGTCACGCTGATTCAGTTTAGATACGAGAAAAAGTTAGAGGCATAGGAAAGGGAAGGAGGAACCGAAATGAGCAGTGCAAATACAGGTACGGCTAATCAGAAATTCAGATCGAAAAGAAGAAACCAGATCATCGGTAAAGTTCTCGTTTATGCAATTTTGCTTGTGATTACGATATGCATGATCCTTCCCTTTTTGTGGATGCTGTCTGCTTCCATCAAATCCAACCGGGAAGTGTTTGTGATGGACCCGTTCGTGTGGATTCCGAAGCAGCCGAAATGGGATAATTATATTAAAATATGGACGAAGATACCGCTGTTAAAATTTGTGCAGAATACGGTAGTTCTCACCATTGTGGTAACGTTTTTACAGCTCCTTACGTCAAGCTTTGCGGCGTATTCTTTTGCAAAACTGGAGTTTAAACATAAAAACGCGTTGTTTTTGGCTTACATAGCGACCATAGCCATGCCGTGGCAGGTATACATGGTGCCTCAGTTTATCATGATGAGAGGCATGGGGCTGAACGATAAGCTGCTGGCGATGATCTGTTTACAGGCGTTTTCGGCTTTCGGCGTATTTTTGATGAAGCAGTTTTACGAGGGCATCCCGAACGACCTTTGCGAGGCGGCCAGAATAGACGGCATGAGCGAATACCGGATCTATGCGAGAATTATGCTGCCCCTGTCAAAACCGGCCCTCTCGACGCTTACGATTTTTACCTTTGTGAATACGTGGAACGATTATCTTGGCCCGTTAATCTATTTGAGAACCGAGACCAAAAAGACGATCCAGCTTGGATTGAAAATGTTCATCGGCCAATATTCTGCGGAATACGGACTGATTATGGCTGGCTCTGTTGTGTCGCTGATACCGGTCATTGTTGTATTCTTATGCCTGCAAAAATATTTTGTGGAAGGCGTAGCGTCTACGGGATTAAAGGGTTGACGGCGTAAAGAAAGACTGGAACGGAGGGAGAGCGTATGTTGTTTGAAACGATGCCGGAGATTACCGGGGAGGAAGTGGAACGGGCCTTACAGTTCTGCGCCGGACAGGTGGTAAGGAACCTGAAAGATTTTACCTACAAATTTCAGAAAGCGTACAGCGAGGATGGATTTTACCGGCCCATTGAAAATAATTACTGGACGACCGGATTCTGGACGGGCGAAATCTGGCTTGCCTATGAATATGAGAAAGAAAGAGACGGGGAACTGGCGGGACGGCTGAAAGAGGCGGGAGAAATCCAGATCGAAAGCTTCCTGCACCGTATCGACCACAAGATCGAAGTAGATCATCACGATATGGGATTCCTCTATTCCCCTTCCTGCGTGGCGGGTTATAAGCTGATTGGCAGCAGAAAGGGCAGGGAGGCCGCCATCAAAGCGGCGGATCAACTGATTACCAGATATCATCCCGTGGGAGAGTTCATACAGGCATGGGGGCCTATGGACGCGCCGGAAAATTACAGGCTGATCATAGACTGCCTATTGAATTTGCCGCTGCTGTATTGGGCGTCGGAGGAGACCGGAGACAGAAAATACAGGGATATTGCGGAGAAGCATATTCATACGGCGATTGCCAATGTGATTCGGGAAGATTATTCTACCTGGCATACCTTTTTCTTTGATATGGAGACGGGCGCGCCCGATCACGGGGCGACCTGTCAGGGGTATCGCGACGGCTCCGCGTGGGCCAGAGGGCAGGCGTGGGGAATCTACGGATGCGCGCTGGCATATAAGTATACGCACAGGGAAGAGTATATTACCATTTTTAAAAAGGTGACGCAGTATTATCTGGAACATCTGCCGAAAGATATGGTGCCGTTTTGGGATTTGGAATTTACGGACGGGGACGATCAGCCGAGGGATTCCTCTTCGGCTTCCATTGCGGCCTGCGGGATGCTGGAAATGATCAAATCCATGAATGAGGCGGATGCGGCGGTGTATCATAAATATGCCGGGCAGATGGTCAAGTCTCTTTATGACCGCTACGCGGTTTGGGATGAAAAGGTTTCGAACGGGCTGGTGCTGCACAGCACCTATTCCAACCACTCCCCCTACAATACCTGTAATCACTACGGGGTGGACGAATGTAACTCATGGGGAGATTATTTTTACATGGAGGCGCTCACAAGGCTTCATAAGGATTGGAAACTGTACTGGTGATAGAATGCCCAAAGTGCGGGTATTCTCCGCATGGCATGATGGAGGTTAAAACGTGAACAGAGAGTGGGAAGGGAAACTGAAAACGAAGGATGACTTCTGGGAACTGCTCATGGAGCTTTTACGCCCATTGCTTTCTTATTACAGCGAGGAGAGGGCGGAACTGGTTCTGGGTGTGACTGCGACCAATTATGATCAAAAGGCGATCCGCCTGGAAGCTTTTTCGCGTCCGCTGTGGGGGCTGGTTCCCTTTTGGGCAGGGGGCGGCAGTGCGCCGGAATTTGAGGAAATATACCAAAAAGGACTGGCGGCTGGAACGAATCCGCAGGGGAAGGAATATTGGGGCGGTTTTCATGCCTTTGACCAGCGGTTTGTGGAAATGGCGGCCATATCCTATGGGCTGATTCTTGCGCCGGAAAAATTATGGAATCCGCTTACGGAGACGCAGAAGGACAATCTGGAGGCATGGCTTGACGGAATCAACCGCTATGAACTTCCAGTCTGCAACTGGGTTTTGTTTGCGGTATTGGTTAATGTGGCGTTAAAAAAACTTGGCAGATCTTATGACAGAGAAAAGCTGGAGACCTATTTACAGGGGGCGGACAGCTTTTATCTGGGGGACGGCTGGTATCAGGACGGCGATTCTGGTCAGAAGGATTACTATGTGTCCTTTGCCATCCACTTTTACAGTCTGTTTTATGCAAAGGTCATGGAGCAGGAAGACCCGGAGCGGTGCCGCGTATATAAAGAGCGGGCGGCGCTCTTTGGCAGGCAGTTTATCTATTGGTTTGACGAGGACGGGGCGGCGCTGCCGTTTGGCCGGTCCCTTACCTATCGTTTTGCACAGGTAAGTTTCTTTTCCGCTTGTCTGATGGCGGGCGTGGAGCCTTTTTCTGTGGGTGTGATGAAGGGGCTGATCGTGAGGCATCTGTGCGACTGGATGAGGAAACCGATCTTTGACAGGGACGATATTCTGACCATCGGTTATGGCTATTCCAATCTGATTATGGCGGAAAATTACAACGGTCCCGGTTCCGCCTATTGGTCGCTTAAGACCTTTGCGGTTCTGATGCTGCCGGACGACCATTCGTTTTGGAAAGCGGAAGCGGAGCCTCTGCCTCAGCTTGAGGAGCAAATGGCGCTGCCCTATGCGGATATGTTGATTCATCGGTATCCGGGCCATGTGACGGCGTTTGTTCCCGGACGGTTCAGTCCTTTCGGACATGGGCATAGCCCGGAAAAGTACGGGAAATTTGCCTACGATACGAGGTTTGCTTTCAGCGTGGCCAAATCAACCTGTGAGATCACGGAGGCGGCCGCCGACAGTATGCTTGCTTTTGTGACGGACGGGTATGTGTATCCGCGCAGAATCTGCGAAAGCTTTTCTGTGACGGAGGAGGAGATCACATCCGAGTGGGTTGCGTGTAAAGGCATCAGGGTTACCACGACGATTACGCCCACAAAGGAGGGACATATCCGTAAGCACAGGATTGTGAGCGACAGGGACTGTGTGGCTTACGACAGCGGTTTTGCGGTGGAAATCGACGTGGAGGGAGAACGCTTGGAGGCTGGAGCGGATAGGGCACAGGCCGCGAACTGCTACAGCAGTTGCGAGGTCAGACGGGTGCGCGGAGAAGGAGCCGGGGAGATCGTGCAGACGGCGTGCAACACCAATCTGCTTCATGCCATGACCAGAATTCCGGCGATCCGGTATGAGATCCGGAAGGGAGAGAATGAAATAGAGACGGAAGTCAGGGTGCGGTACGGGAAAGAGGATTTGAAATAGTGATTCGATAAAGCTGGGACAGGAGGAGCAGATGGCGGTTTTTACATTAAAAATAGTAGACGGAAACAAGCAGATTCTCAAGGAGGAAACCGGGGAAGCGTATGCGGCGGTCGTGTATGAAAAACCTTATCAGGAGGGAGATGCGATACAGCTTGAGACCACCGAAAAAGATTGTTATGTGGTCTGGCAGGCGGATGACGCTCTCGGGCCGGCATTTTGCTATCTCACGGAGGGCAGGGTTATTTATGAAGTGCCCTTTGGGGAGAAAAAGATTCCGTATTCCCCCAAGTCGTTTAGCGGGGAGAAGCATTATCTTTACGTGCGCGCTGCACGGGAAGAGGAAATTGGCGCGTATAGGAATCTAGCGCTCAACGTGTACGACCAGCATGGGGATAGAGGGTGCTTCCCTCATGCCTCGGCCAATGTGGAGACCAGAGGAGAATCGGTCTTTGCGGCGCGCAACGCTATAGACGGCGTCTGTGAGAACAGAGGGCACGGCGAATGGCCCTATGCGTCGTGGGGGATTAACATGCAGGACGACGCGGAGATGAAGGTGGAGTTCGGCAGGGAGGTAGAGGCGGATCAGATTCGGCTTTACACGCGGGCGGACTTTCCGCACGATAACTGGTGGCGGCAGGTAAAGCTGGAATTTTCGGACGGCTCCATCCTTGTGTGGGATTTGGAAAAGAGCGTGAAGCCCCACGAGATCAGCTTTGCCCCGAAAAAAATTACGTGGGTGAGATTTTACGATCTTTTAAAGGCCGACGGCCCGTCGCCTTTTCCGGCGCTCAGCCAGATCGAGGTGTATGGACGGAATGTTTAGAAACCAGAAAAATATGACAGGATAGAATGCCAGCGGGAATTTGGCGGCGTTTCAGAATGGAGGAAATGATGAACGATTTTATGAAGCAGTTTTCACTGGAGGGAAAGGTGGCGCTGATTACTGGCGCTTCTTACGGGATCGGTTTTGCCATTGCCAGCGCGTATGCGGCGGCGGGCGCAACCATTGTATATAACGATATCAAACAGGAATTGGTGGAGAAAGGGCTTGCGGCCTATGAGGAAAAGGGGATCAAGGCTCACGGCTATGTGTGCGACGTAACCGATGAAGCGCAGGTGCAGGCTTTGGTGGCGCAGGTGGAGAAAGAAGTGGGCGTGATTGACATTCTGGTAAACAATGCCGGAATCATCAAGCGGATTCCGATGTGCGAAATGTCGGCGGCGGAGTTCCGGCAGGTGATCGACGTAGACTTAAACGCGCCTTTCATTGTGTCTAAGGCGGTGATTCCGGGGATGATCAAAAAGGGACACGGGAAAATCATCAACATCTGCTCCATGATGAGCGAACTTGGCCGAGAGACCGTTTCCGCTTATGCGGCGGCAAAGGGCGGACTCAAGATGCTGACGAGAAACATCGCTTCCGAGTACGGGGAGTTTAACATTCAGTGTAACGGCATCGGCCCCGGCTATATTGCAACGCCCCAGACCGCGCCTTTGCGGGAGAAACAGCCGGACGGCAGCAGGCATCCTTTCGATCAGTTTATCATTGCCAAGACGCCTGCGGCGCGCTGGGGAGTGACGGAGGATTTGCAGGGTCCGGCGGTATTTCTGGCTTCCGAGGCTTCCGACTTCGTTAACGGTCATGTGCTGTATGTGGACGGCGGTATTCTGGCTTATATCGGCAAGCAGCCGCAGTAAAAAGGAAGGGTATAGGAAAAGGACGAAAACGCCCAAGTTTCCGTCCTTTTCGTAACCCCCAAAAGATAATGGCTGATAAATTATGCTACCGCATACACGGACAGCCCGATAAAAATCAAAATGGTAACCAACGTCCCCATGGACAGCGTCGTCGAAATATAAATGCCCTCCGATTCTACATCGGCGTACAACGGTATGATAAACGGCGCCGGCAGAGAAAACAGCAGGATCATGGCCATAAACAACTGTTTGTCGAAAGGGATGATCTGGAATACGATCAGGGAGGCAACGCATAAGAGCGCGCCCATCACAACCGTTCGGAAAATAATGGTCTTCAAAACCGGCCCGATCAGGTCTTTCCGCATGGAAAGCTCATAACCTACAATAATCAAAATCATGCCCGATGTGGGGAGCGTGATCATCTCGATGGTTTCTGAGAAGATGGCGCCCACAGGGGAAGTGGTGATCAGGTTTCCAAGACCTGTGATTCCCACGATAATTCCCAAGACAACGCCCCGAAAAGCGGGGTTTTTGCTCATTTCCTTTAACATTTCCCCGAGGGAAGGTTTTTGTCCCGTCGCATTTTTTAAGAGCGTCAGGTACACCGTATACACAAACAGAACCTGCCCTAAATCTACGGTAGCCATATAAGAGAGCTGATCCGATCCAGCAAGCAGCCCGTACAGGGCGTAACCCAGCATACCGACTTCAAAGCCAGAGAGCAGATAGGGCATCAGCTTGGAATCGGGCACAAAGCGGTTTAACAGGAAACCGCACCCCAGAGCCAGCGAACAGCTAATAAAAATAATGCTGAACATGAGCAGGCTGTCAAAGGAGTAAGAAGTAGCATAAAAAGCTTTAAACAGTACCACCGGCAGGGTGATGTTTGAGATCACACTTTTGATTCCGCCAAGGCCATCCTTGGTGAGGATGCCGGACACACGGCAAAAGTAGCCGATCAGAATCATAATGACGACCGGAAGCACCATCTCGAGAACCGATAATGTCTGCGCCATCTGTTTAATCTACCTCCACTTTGTCTACTTCCTGATAAGGAGCCAGTGTGGAAACCATTTTTACCACGCTGTTGGAGCGGTTGATGACATAATGAACCTCCTTAGGTTCAATGTGAATCAACTGTCCGGCTTTCAGCGTGTGGCATACGCCGTCCACCTCGACGTCTACCTCGCCTTCTAGAATGAAGAAGTTCTCCTCCATGATATTGTGATAGTGCGCTTTGAAGTCCTGTCCGGCTTGAAACTGCACCAGTGCAAAATTGGACCGGGGTCCTTTCATCAGATATTTGGGACCGCTGTCTCCGAAACGATATTCTTTTTCATTTTCGTCAATAATAAACATTTGCCTATCCTCCTTGTATGATATTGTTTAGACGCCGGGCGCAGCCCACATATTTTTGGTGAGCCCCTCGTTGGCAAGCGTAAGCTGGGCCGCGTATACCTTGCGCCATTTATCGTAGAGATCCTGATATACCTTTGCGTTCTCGGCGTTCGGGTAATAGGTCTTTTCGATCTTGACTACTTTCTTCATCGTTTCCTCAATATCGGTGTAGATGCCCACACCTTTACCGGCCAGAATAGCGGCGCCGAGGGCGGTCGCTTCCTTTACTTGCGGCACATGTACGGGAATGTTCAGTACATCCGATACAATTTGACACCAGAGCGGACTTTTGGACGCGCCGGAGGCAAAGATGATTTCTTTTGGAAACTCTCCGGTAACGGACGCTACCAGTTCTATATTTCCTTTTGTGGCCATAGCGGAGTTTTCCATAATGGCGCGGTAAAAGGTATAACGGTTAAACTTATCGGGATCGAGCGCAAAATTCGTAAAGGTAGGCGCAGCATGTTTCCAGCATATGTAATTCATCACATCCGAGAAGGTACAGTACATGCCATAGCAGCCAGCGGGAATTTTAGCGGCTTCTTCATTCATCAGGTCGTAGGTGTCGCGGCCCGTTTCTTTGGCGAGCTGTTTCTCCTTCTGACAAAAAGCGTCGCGATACCATCTCATGACAAGACCCGGATAAAAAGCCAGAGCTTCATACTGCCACAGATCTGGAAGCGCGTGACAATTTACGCGTACCCGGCAGTCGTCGTCGGTTTTCGGCACGCTTGAGTTATATTCAAACTGCCAAAAGCTGCCGCCGAAAACAGCGCCCTGTGAGGAGGAGACGAGTCCCACGCCGATACAGCCAAGCTGTGCGTCGCCGCCGCCGGCTACTACGGGTGTGCCCTCCGCAAGACCAGTAATGTCCGCCGCTTCCTTTGTCACGTTGGCAACAATCGTGCCGCTTTCATAAACCTTGGGGAAAATATCGGATTTCAGGCCGCATTTTTCCATGATAGTACGATCCCAGTCTCTTGTGGAAAGGTCAAAAATACCGGTGGTGGAGCCGTTGCTCGGCTCAATGGACATAACGCCGGTCAATTTCAGGATCAGCCAGTCGTTGAACATACCGACATATGCCGTTTTATCATAGATCTCCGGCATTTTGTTTTTTACCCAGAGAATTCTGGGGAGCGCGCCGAGCGCATAGGTCTGGCCGGAAACTTTGTAGATGTCCCGTTCCAGCTCGGGAGATTTGCGGATCAGTTCTACAACCTCGTCGTCAGAGCGGGCGTCCACATTGGCGCAGGCCCAGATTTCATGGTAATCCTTGTCATAGAGAACGATTCCCTCGCGCATACAGGTGGTAGAGATCGCAGCGATTTCAGAGGGGGCAATTCCCGTTTCTTTTAGAACGTCCCTGATACAGCCGCAGGTCAGATCCCAGTTATGCGTCCAGTCAAAGTCCATGGAACCGGGGAACCGGGGGTCTTCTTTGTGTTCCCATTCCTGCTGGGATACGCCAAGTTGATTTCCCTCCAGATCGAAAAGTACGGCACGGACACTTCCGGTTCCTGCATCTAAAGCCATTAAATACTTGCCCATTTTGATACCTCCTGTCATAATATGATGTTTATGTTTCTATACATAAAATAAGAATAAAGCTTCCGGCTAAATTTGGCATAATTGTTCGGCGGTCTCCTCGTCGGTGATCAGGATATCCATATATCCGCCCATCAAGGCTGCGTGAATGGCGTGGAGCTTGTGTTTTCCGGCAGCGACGCCGATTACATTTTCCAATTCCTTCAAGGTGCTCAGGGGAACGCTTACTAAACGGGAATCCACTTCGGTGTCCACCAAGTTTCCGTCTTTATCAATGAAGTGGCAGATTACGTCGCCCACGGCGCCCTTCATGGCAAGCAGTCTAAAATCGCTGGGATTTAAGATGGAGGACTTCACGATGGTGGCGGAGTCGTCCATGCTACCGATTCCCACGACGGTCATGCTGGCCAGACGGATCATATTCGTGACCTCCTGCACGGAGCTTTCCTGCTTGATCGCGTCGGCCATTTGCTCCGAGGACATAATGATCGGAGAAGGAATCAGATACAGTTTTGCGTTAAAAATATTGCTCTCTGACTTGGGCAGATAATACCCGACGCCTCCAGTTAGAGACACAAAGGAAACCGCCGTTTCCAGATTCTTCGCAAGATATTCGATGGTTTTGGAGGTAGTGTCGCCGTATCCGAAATTTATGTAGGAATTTTCTCTCACATGGTCGGCAATATAAATGGAAGCCGCCCTGGCGATGGTATCGTTTGTACTTACCGCATTTGGATTGGTGGGTACGGTGTAACAGTCGCGCAGATGGTATTTTTCCATCAGCTTGGTCTCCAGATCCCGCCTGAAATCAAGGGAGGAGGAGATGCGGAACTGAACGACGCCGGTCTGCCGCGCCTTTTCTAAAAGTTTGATGACCCGCATACGGGTTATGTTGAGCTGGTCGGCGATCGCCTGCTGTGTCATATTTTCCATGTAATAATACCATGCGATTTTTATCATGAGATTCTTTTCATAGTCGGTCGTGGCATCAAACATGCTGTCACCTCTTCATTGGAATAAAATGGCACAAAAGTTTAATAACGAATCAAATGTATCTTGAGAACAGTATATCAACCGGGAAATCAAAAGTCAATGTCATAATGACATAAATTGCAAAAAATGCGTTCGGTATTGACAAATAACGCCATGTCGCTTATGATATTTCTACGGAACAAAATTTTTGTGTTCACACAAATGTCTCTTTTAGATGGGGGAAGCTCTATGGAAAACACACAAACTTTGCTGTCCGTTCAGAACATAGAGAAGTCGTTTGGCTTAAACCGTGTTCTGAAGGGAATTAATTTGGAACTGAGAGCCGGAGAGGTGCTTTCCTTAATAGGAGGAAACGGCGCCGGTAAGAGTACGCTGATGAAAATTATAATGGGTATCTATCAGCCGGACAAAGGACAAATCCGCATCAAGGATCAGGAAGTGAACCTGAACAGACCGTCGGTTGCTCTGGCGCATGGTATTTATATGGTTCCGCAAGAGCCTATGCTGTTTCCCAATATGACGGTGGAAGAAAACATTGTCATGGGATTTGACGAAAAGCAGACGGAGCTGCACAAACGGCTGCTGGAGAGGATTGCCGAGGTTGGGTGGGAGCTTGACCTAAACCGCAAGGCTGGAAGCCTTTCCATTGCGGAGCAGCAGTTGGTAGAGATTTTGCGGGGGCTTCTTCGGAATGCGGAGATATTAATTTTGGATGAGCCTACCAGCGCGCTGACCTTCGATGAGGTGAAGAGCCTGTTTCAATGTGTGAATGATCTGCGCGCCAAAGGAATCGGAATCATCTATATTACGCATCGTCTGACGGAGGTCTTTGAGATCTCAACCAGCGTGGCGATCATGCGGGACGGTGTGATCACGTTGAGCGGCGAGGTTGGCGAGTTTACGAAGGAAGCGCTGGTAAAAGGGCTTCTGCCTCCCAACAGGGAGGAAAAGTCCGGGGAGGACGGTAAAGCGGAGGAGACCGAGCATAAGATTGATTACACAAAGCCGCCTGTTTTGGAACTGCAAAATTTCAGCGGTTATGGATTTAACGATATTTCCCTGAAACTTTATCCGGGAGAGATTCTAGGTGTGGCGGGCGTTGTGGGAGCCGGCCGGACAGAACTTGCGACGACGATTTTCGGGCGTGATAAAGCGCTCGGCGGCAAGGTGCTTTTGGATGGCAAGGATATTACGGGACTTTCCACGAAAAAGGTGGTGGAGGCCGGACTCAATTATGTGCCGGAGGACAGACACCTTCACGGATTGTTTAAGATTGCCGATGTGGCTGTCAATACGACTTCGGCATTCCTGCCGGATAAATCCATGGGCAGGTTCTTGTTGAACAGAAAGAAGGAACGTGAGGTCACGCAGAAATACATAGATGATTTTCGAATCAAGGTGACGGGACAGTCCCAGCTTGCGGGAAGCCTGTCCGGCGGAAACCAACAGAAGATCGTAATAGGCAGAAGCCTTTCCACGGCGCCCAAGGTGGTCATTCTCGATGAGCCAACAAGAGGTATCGACGCGGGAGCCCGCGGAGATGTGTATGCGATCATTCACCAACTGAGAAAACAGGGCGTGTCCGTACTTTTGATATCCTCCGATATGGAAGAGATTGTGGAGCTGTCCGACAGGGCTGTTTCCGTATTTCAGGGCCGTATCAATGCGGAGCTTTCTAAAGAAGAAATCAATCAGGACAGACTGATGGCGGCGGCCTTTGACGTTAAGCAAGAGAAAGAGGTGAGTGTATGAATACCATAAAGAAGCTCACAAAAGCGCGTGAGGCGAGCAGCCTTTTATTTCTGGTAGTTTTGTTTGCGATAGTCGGATGTATTAACAGCGACTTTCTGGCGCCGTCCAGTATCATGGCCTGTTTCAATGACAGCGTGGTGTTTACGCTATTGGCGGTGGGTATGGCTTTTGCCATTTTTATCGGCGAGATCGACGTATCTATTGGTTCCAATCTGGGCTTTTCGGCGGCGGTGGTTGGTTCCATGCTGCGGGACGGACACAGCCCGGTTCTGGCTTTTGCGACCGGTATCTTGATCGGTGTGCTGGTGGGTCTGTTTAACGGATGGGGCGTTGCGGTGCTGAAAATACCTTCCCTCATTTTTACATTGGGAACAAACGGTATCCTGCGGGGTATGATCTTCCTGTATACGGGCGGCGCATGGGTGGAAAATCTGCCGCCGGCGTTTACGGCGTATTCCTCTAAGCCGCTGGTGAGTAATCTGACTGTGTATTACGCAGTGGTGATCGCTGCGGTGATCGGAATCCATATTCTTTTGACAAGGACGAAAAAAGGAAAATATTTTATAGCTGTCGGCGATAATGAGGGCGGCGCGACGCTGGTCGGCATTCCCGCCGTGCAGACAAAAGTGCTGGCATATGTGTTCTGCGGTATTTTTGCCTCGATAGCGGGCATCATCTATGCGTCCCGTATCGGATTCATCACGGTGCTTGCGGGTAACGGCTATGAGATGAAGGCGGTGGCGGCCTGTGTAATCGGCGGCATCAGTTTGACGGGCGGTTTGGGAAGCGTGATCGGCGCGGCCATCGGTGCGGTTATTATGTCCAGTGTCAGCCGTATTCTGGTGTTTATGGGTTTCTCTTCCGATTACGATAATACGATTACGGGTTTGATGCTGATTACCATCGTTGTGCTGGATGCGCTGCTGCAGAGACATTCGGCTGAGAGAATCCGGCGGGAACGTCTGACGAACAGGGCGGCGAACGCGGCGCAAAAGGGAGGGGAGCAGGCATGAAAAAAAGTATAAAATCCTTTTTTAACTGGGATATGTTTCTTCTCTGCGTATTGATTTTAGAGTTTGTGATCTTTGGTATGAAGAACCAGAAATTCCTGATGCCGAGAGTGCTTTTGGCGAGCGTAAACGATTTTATAGCCATTTGTATTATTTCTTTGTTTGTGACCTTTGTTATGATCACGGGCGGCATTGACATTCAGGCGGCTTCCATCGTGGGCCTCACTTCCATCATTATCGGTGTGGCGTGGCAGGATGGGGGGATGAATGTCTGGGCGGCAGCTCTTTTGGCGGTAGTGGCGGCGGCCCTCTGCGGCGCGCTCTCCGGATTTTTTATCGCCTACTGTAATGTACAGGCGATGGTCATTACGCTTGGCGGCAGTTTCCTATATGCGGGATTCGCGCTGCTGGTATCCAATTTGTCTGCGACGGAAGCTTACAAGGGAATCAGCGGCTTCCCGGACAGTTTTAAGGTGATATCCAAGTTTAAGCTTTTCGGGGTAATTCCCAGCCAGCTTATCCTGTTTGCGGTATTGACGCTTATAGCCTATCTGCTTTTGCATAAGTCAAAATACGGGCGCAGCGTTTTTCTTGTGGGAATCAACCAGAAGGCGGCGGAGTATTCGGGGATTAACACCAGATTGGTGATTATGAGCACTTATATTTTATCAGCGGTCAGCGCGGCGATTGCGGGCATTATGCTTACGTCTTATCTGGGAACCTCAAAAAGCGATCTGGGTTCCAACCTGACGCTGAATATCATTACCACGGTAGTGCTTGGCGGAACGCTCAGTACGGGCGGAAAGGGAAGCGTGATCGGTACGGCGCTGGCTTCTTTGGTAATCGGCATCCTTCGTTTTGGTCTGCCGTTATGCTTTAAGGTGAACACGCAGTATCTGGATGTGCCGGTAGGGCTTTTGCTGATTGTGGTTGTGGTGGGACGCGCGATTGCCTCCTCACCGAAAACTGCGGTATTTTTTAAGCGATTTCAGAAAAACTAAAAATAATGAGTCATTTCTGTCAATTTCATACAGTTATTCAGAGCGTATTGCAAAGTGTAATTCGCTTTTGGATAGAATAAATAAGGAGGAAAAAGATATGAAAATGAAAAAGGTTATGTCACTTGCGCTGGCAATGTCTATGGTATTTACCATGACGGCGTGCGGCGGAAACGGGGCGGCGGAGGCTCCCGCACAGGAAGCGCCCGCGGCAGAGGCGCCCGCAGCGGAGGCTCCTGCAGCACAGGAGGAAGCGCCTGCAGAAGAGGAAAAGCCGGCGGCAGAGGCAGAGGCGCCTGCGGCAGGCGGCGATGTGTCTGGTAAGACGGTCGTATTCATTCCGAAGGTTACAGGTAATGCGTTCTTTGAGGCAGCCAATGACGGCGCACAGAAGTATGCGGCTGATTGGGGATTCACGGTAGATTATCAGGGCAGCGCAACAGCAAGCGCAGCAGATCAGGTACAGGTAATCAATAATGCGGTAGCAAGCGGCGCTGACGCGATCTGCATTTCTACCGTAGATGCAGCAGGCGTAAGAGATGCGCTTCTGGCGGCAAAGGATGCGGGTCTTGCAGTCTGCACATGGGACTCTGACGCTGAGTCTGACGCACGTTCCCTGATGGTATCTCAGGGTACTCCCGAGGTGCTTGGACAGATGCTTGTTGATATGTCTGTTGACGCATTGACAAAGCGCGGCGTTGATCCAGCAGCGGATGAAGTGAAGTATGTATGGCACTATTCACAGGCAACCGTTACCGACCAGAACTCCTGGCAGGTAGCAGGCGAGAAGATTATCGCTGAGAAGTATCCCAACTGGGTAAAGGTTGCAGACAACTACTACTCCGAGCAGGACGCTGAGAAGGCTGTTTCTACAGGCGCGGCTATTCTGGACGCTTATGCAGATATCGACCTGATCATCTGCAACGACTCCACCGCTCTTCCCGGCCAGTTAAAGGCTGCACAGAACAAGGGCCTTGGCAAAGACGATATCACCATCACCGGTTTCGCAAGCCCGATGTCCATCAAGGAGTATTGCGATGCGAACGTTCTGTATGAGTGGGGTCTCTGGGACTGTGGTATTCAGGGCGCGATGGGCTGCTATCTTGCGGCGTACATGGCGGCAGGCAACGAAGTTAAGGTTGGCGATAAGGTGAACATTCCCGGTATCGGCGATTGTGAGATTCTGGCAAACGACTGTCTCTCCGAGGGCGACACCACGGCTGACACCAACAACGGCGTGGTTCTGCTTCCAGAGACAACCGTGTTCACGGCTGACAACGTAAACGATTACAACTTCTAAGAGGATTTGCCGAAGAAGAAATACGAACCAATGACATGGACAGCGCAGAAGATGCGCTGTCCTGTTGAAAGACGGAGACTGCTACAGTAAGGAGGGTATATAAGATGGCAGATGTAGATGGATTAAAAGTAGCGAAAGATTATAAGGTTGACGTTCCTTTTGCGAATCAGGGAGACTTTCATGTAAAGGGCGCTAACAATCTGGATTGGGGCATGAAGAAACACCTTTCCAATATCTTCGATCCGGAGAGCGGAAATACGGTGATGTTTGCCTTCGATCATGGCTATTTCATGGGATCTACAGCAGGCCTTGAGAGATTGGATGTTCTGCTTCCGCAGTTGATTCCCTATGTGGACGTGCTGATGGGAACCAGAGGCGCTATCCGCACTTGCGTGCCGGCTGACTGCCGGAAGGGTATCGCGCTTCGCACGACGTCCGGATCTTCCATGCTCAATGACGATCTTTCTCATGAGGTGCTTGCGGTAGATATTGAGGATGTGGTTCGCATGAACGCAGACTGTATGGCCATTCAGACGTTTATCGGCGCGGACGGACAGCTTTCCAGCTTGGATAATTTATCGAAAGCGGTGAATGCGGGAATGCGCTACAGCGTACCTGTGATGGGCGTTGTCGCTGTCGGAAAGCAGATGGAGCGCACGGGCCGCTTCTTCAAACTGGCTACCCGTATCTTAGCGGAGCTGGGCGCGAATATCATTAAGACGTATAACTGCGAAGACTTTGAGGAAGTGGTGGCGGCATGTCCGGTACCGATTGTGGTGGCAGGCGGCAAGAAGCTTCCGGAGAAGGAAGCTCTGGAGTTGGCATATGAAGTGATCAGCAAGGGCGCGAGAGGCGTGGATATGGGACGGAATATCTTCCAGAGCCAGAAACCGGCGGTTATGGCGCAGGCTGTCAACATGGTTGTGCATAAGGGCGCGACGGCTAAGGAAGCTTATGAATTCTTCCAAGACACCAAATAATTCCGACCTTAAGTCGAAGTCTTAAGAATGAAATAGAGAAACCCGCTTTGCAGATGCAAGGCGGGTTTTTTGTGGCGCGAATAAAATTATTGCCTGTCAATCTGAAAAAAAGTGTGTTAAGATAGATCAAATAGCATGGACATCAACACGGCGGATCAGAAAAGAGAAAAATCATGGGATATCAGAGTGAGTGGCTTCTTTTTGAAGCGGGAGACGAAATCGATGAATTGGAGCACAGGCAGCCGACGGAGGAATTTTTATTTTATCAGGCTGTGACAAACGGCGATGTGGCGGCGGTCAGAAAAAACTGCGAACTGGAACGGTTTACGGACAGCGAAGGAGTAGGCGTGCTGTCTAAAAATCCAGTTACGAATCTAAAATACCATTTTGTCATTACTACGGCGATGATTACCAGACTTTGCAGGCAGAACGGCATGGAGCTGGAACAGGCTTTCCGGATGAGCGATTTTTATATCCAGAGCCTTGACGATCTTCATACCGTGCAGGAGGTGCGGAAGCTTCATGATGAAATGGTGTTGGATTATGCTGAAAAAATGCAGAAAATCCACAGGAACGACACTACCTCAAAACATATTAATCTCTGTAAGGAATATATTTATTCCCACATCAAGGAACGAATCACAATAGAAGAGCTTGCGGACAAATTGGGCGTGTCCGCAAGCTATCTCTCGAGACTGTTTAAGAAGGAGACCGGAGATTCCGTCAGCGCATATATACGCGGGCAGAAAATTGAAATGGCCAAAAACCTGCTGCGCTACAGCGACTATACGCTGATTGATATTGCGAATCACCTCTCCTTTTCCTCGCAGAGCCATTTTATCCAGCAGTTTCGTGAGCTGGTCGGCATGACGCCGAAAAAATACCGCGATCTCAATCATATGATACAGTGGGACACATCGGTTTAGAGAACTAATAAAATATGATTCTCGTCTTCCAACATACTTTCCGGGATATAGTTTCCTTCTATTTCCCGGCCGTTTAACAGAAGTTTTTCACAGCCGGATTCCCGTTTCTGGGGATTTTCGACGCGGATGCTCAAATGTCTGCCCCGGAAATCCTTCTCTATTTCAAATGCAGCCCAGTTCTTGGGAACAGAGGGCGATATTTTGATGCCCTGCGGGTCAGGGCGCAGCCCGAGAATGCCCTCCACGCAGCCGACCATGACGGTGGAAGCCGTACCGGTCAGCCAGTGGACGTGGGAACGACCATGGTGGGGGCTGGCTTTTCCTTCCGTAAACTGTCCGTAGCAATAAGGCTCTAACCGCCTGATTTCGGCGCGGTCATTCTGCGCCGCAGGCGCATTTTCCATAAAGTAAGTAAAGGCGCGTTCCCCGTGTCCAAGCAGCGCCTCCGCCAGAATCAGCCAGCCTTGGGACTGGGAGAAGATGCCGGAGTTTTCTTTGGCGCCCTGATTGTAGATCACCGCAAGCGCGCCGTCGAAGGCATGGGCGTGGTAGGGCGGGTCCATCAAAATTGCGCCGTATTCGGTATTCAGTCTGTTATAAACGTTGGCGAGGGCGGCGTCCGCCTGCTCTTTGGATGCAAGTCCGCTGATGACGGAAAAGCTCTGCGGGTTTAACCAGAGATTAGCTTCGGGATCGGCAGCCGCGCCAATCAGCTCGCCTCTTTCCGTAAAGCCTCGGACAAAACGGTCGTGATCCCAGTATAATTCCAGAATTTTTGTTCCGAATTCAGCCTGCTTTTCTTCCAGATATTTGTTGTATTCCGCATCCTTTTTCTGCTCGGAAAAGTTTTTCATAATGGTCATGGCATAGTAGAACTGCATGGCAACGAAGGTGGACTCCCCGTTTGCCCCTAACCGCAGACAGTCGTTCCAGTCCGCATAAAGCCCGGCGGGCGTACCGTGAGGGCCGAGATGCGCAAAAGAGAAATCTATCGCGCGCTTCAGGTGGTCGTAGACGCTGGCTTCCCCCTGATTGGCGAAGGGAATGATTTCGTCGAGAAACGCCAGATTCCCCGTCTCGGAAATATATTTATAGACGGTGGGGAACAGCCACAGCGCATCGTCGGCGCGGTAGGCGGGATGGCCTGTTTCCAGACGGTAGGAAGCGTCGTCCGGCGTATCTTCATGCCCTGGATTGTGCGTAAATTTTACGAGAGGCAGGCCGCCGCCGTTGTCAACCTGCGCGGACAGCATGAAGCGGATTTTTTCCGCCGCCATTTCCGGCGCGAGGTGAATAATGCCCTGAATATCCTGTACGGTGTCGCGGTAGCCATAACCGTTGCGCAGGCCGCAGTAGATGAAGGAAGCGGCGCGCGACCAGATAAAGGTCATAAAGCAGTTGTAGGCGTTCCAAGTATTGATCATCGTATTAAATTCAGGGCTTGGCGTATATACTTCCAACGGGCGCAGCTTCTCGTTCCAGTAAGCCTTCAGCTCCGCAAATTCCCGCTCCACTGTCGCGGCTGGATTTTTGTAGCTTTCCGCAATGGCGCCAGCCTCGGCGGAGCTTTTCATGCCAAGCAGGAAAACGATATGCTTCGTTTCCCCCGGAGCGAGGCAGACCGCGCAGGAGAGCGCGCCGCAGGCGTTTTCGTTATAGCTGACGGCGTCGCCGAGATTTCCAGAGGAAACGCCCTGCGGGTCGCCGTAACTGTGATACTTTCCAAGGAAAATATCTTTGTCGCCGCAGTAGGAGGAAACCGTTTCCCCCGCGAGGGCAAAAAACCGTTCTTGCGTATCTTTGCAGTCCACTTGCTTTCCTTTGGGAATTAAGTCCAGATTGCCGTGAATCTGTTGCACAATGCGGTTTTCTTCAAAACGGGTGTTGGTAATGAAAAGGGAATATTGCAAATTCACCTGATCCTGCTCGTAATTGCTGTGGTTGGTAAATTCCGCATAGCCGGTCAGGGTCAGCTTTCTGGGCTGCTGGGAGCGGTTTGTCACGCGCAGCGACCAAACCTCGTAGGACTTCCTAAGCGGCACATAGTAAAGCGCCTCGGAGGAAATTTGGCTGTACTCTGCGGTCATTTTGGTATAGCCGAGGCCGTGACGGCATTTGCTTTGGTATAAGGCCGTGTCTTTTCCGACCGGCTGCCAGGAGGCGGACCAAAAGTCATGGGATTCGTTGTCCCGGAGATACAGGTAACGGCCGGGCTGGTCAAACTGATTGAAGACATAGCGCAGAATGCGTCCGTTTGCGCCGGACTTAGCAAAGCTGTAGCCTCCGGCATTATTGGAAATGATCGCGCCGTATTCGGGGGAACCGAGATAATTCACCCAAGGAGCTGGGGTGTCGGGCCGCTCGATCACATATTCGCGGTTCTCGTCGTCAAAATATCCGTATTTCATAGTGATGTAAACTCCTTTCTGGTTTCACGGAATCTAAATCAGATTCACGCAGATTTCATGCGGCTCGCCAGTCATAGCGGCGAGCGTCTGGCGGGAAATGGTAAAGCAGGCGCCTTGATCTACGGGAAGCGCCGATTGATCGCAGGTTACGGAGTCAATCGCGTAGGAGCCGTAGTCCTTCCGGTTGTGGTTGACGAACAGAATCTGTAAGGTCTTTCCCGCAAAGGGAACCGTGAGGGAAGCCGTTCCGTCCTGATCGAACTGCTCCGCGAGGAGCTTGGGATGAATGACAAGATCTCCCGCTTTGCCGTGAACGCCGAAGACTTCTGTAATCATGGTCATCATATACCAGCTCGCCGCGCCGGTCAGATACTGGTACATCCCCCGGCCTTCACTGTTGAAATATTCTGGAATGCCCGGATAGATACGGCTGGTTTTAAAATGCAGTGAGGCGTCGGCCAAGGTTTTCAGCGCTTTCCAGCCCTCTTTGACAAACCCTCTGCGGTACAGGGCGTTTGCGTACATAACCGTCATATGGGAGAAAACGGCGCCGTTTTCCTTTTCCCCGTAAGCGAATCCGAACATTCTGCCCATGTCGAATTTCAGTTCATGGAAATTGGTATTCAGCCGGTAGCCTCCAATTTCCTTTTGGTAGAGATAATGGTCTGCGCTTTTTGCAATCTTCTCAATCTGTGCGTTTTCCGCCACGTTTCCCATAATGGCGAATACCTGTCCGGTCAGCATCATGCGCGTCTGGCCGTCAAAAAAGCCTTCTACGGCGCGCCCGTTGTTGTCATAGTAGCTGTTAAACCATCCTTCTGAATCGGGGCCGTCTATCCATTCCTGCGACCTGATATGGCTGGTCAGCCAGTTGGCTTTCTGAATCAGGTTTGCGGCCAGAAGGGAAAGGGAGAAGCTGGCGCGTCTGCCGCTTACGGTATGACGGCAGCGGTCGGCAAATTCATGTAGGATAGCGTGTTTTTTGTCAATATCTGTAAACATATCCTCGTCGTCGTTTAAGAGGACGGCGATTTCCTCTAACAATTCCGCCTCGTGATTCGGGGAGGCGTTGTCGAGAAGCTGTAACAAGGCCGCCAGCTCCCGCAGATTTCCCGCGTAGGCGCAGGTGAAGGCGACGCTTTCCCCGCGCTCGGCCGCCATATCGAGGGCGTCGTTCCAATCGGCGCCGCGCAGACGGTAAACGTTATGTTCGCCGACCTCATAGAAGGCCGCAAGCTGTTGAATCAGAAGGTGTTCGAGAATCGTTCCCTGATAGACGTCGCCCTGTGCGGTGAGCTGCAAACATCCGTCGCCCGGCTGCCACAATTCATCGGCGTCGGTTCCGCGCATCACCTGTGCGTCTTTAAAGTAAGAAGCTTCTTTTAGTAAAATATCCGCGTCTCCTGTCTGGTCGATGTAGAGCTTAGTGGTCATAAGCGGCCAAAGGGCGTGATCCATCCAGACGCGGGAGATACCGTTGCGGTCGGCGATGAAGCTGCCGTTTTCACTGCCGATAATCGTTGCGTTGGTTCCGTCGATGCGGACGCCGCCGTAGTTTGCGGCAATCATCTGGCCGACGCCCTGCGGCTCCATCAAAAGGAGGGAAAGGCAGTCCTGCCACAGATCCCGCCATCCGCGCCCGCCGCGTCCGTAGTCGTGGTGGGGCAGGAAGGAACAGCCGAACAGCCGGCGCAAAAACGGCTGGAAGCTGACCCATTTCATCAGACGGTCAAAGTCTGGATCGGCGGTGTGATAACTGACATTCACCTGATTCTGCCAATATGTTTTGGTTTTGTTAAGCGCGTCCTGTACCTGCGCCGTCGTCCGGTACATGTCGAGAAGACGGTCGATTTCTTCTTCCTGCTCCGCTATACCGGAGAGAAGAATATATTCCGCCGTCTGGTCTGGGTCAAGGACAATTTTAGGAAAACGGAGCGCGCCCATGGCCTCCTTTCCTTCCGCAGCGCTGAACGCGGGGACGCCGTTGTCGATCCCGCTCAAGGCGCGGGGATTGGTGTAGGTGCCGCCCTCGCCGATGAATGCTTCCACGGTGGGGTAGAAACGCTCCGGCGCTTCGCCCGTACCGGTAGAGCCGCAGACATAGTAGATTTTGTGGTTGGGCCGATGGCCTTTTTCGTCGAAGGACATGGTGGGCTGTACCAATACCCCGTTCTGCGTTGTCCGTATGCGGTGCAGCATGGAGGTGACGTTCCGGTGGTCGCGGATGTTGTCCGCGCTGCGTCCGTAAATGGGAATCGCGCCGTATGCGGTTACGTGCTGTGCCCGCCTTGATAAATTGCGTATCGTAATATGTTGAATTTCTACGTTGCTGTCCTTGGGCAGAAAGGTGGTTACGGTCGATTCTAACTGAAACGGCTTGGAGACGCGTTTCAGGGTATGCCACATGAAACCGGCGGACAGTTCGCTTTCATCCTGTAAAGGAGAAAATTTGGCGGCTTCCTGCGAGGCGGAGGAGCCAACGGCCGAATAGGCGCCGACACAGTCGACTACGCACCAGAAGTTCCGGGTGGAACGGTTGTTGTGGAGGTTTTCCACGCTGACCGGTTCTAATAGGAAGGTTTCCTGATCGATCTTGGCGTCGCCGCCGAGATTGGGCGTTACCGCGCTCTTTAAGCCGGCCTCCGAGGCGAGGGGAAAATACAGATAACTGGTATTTTCCGGATTTTTCATGGAAAAGCTTCCGTGTTCGTCATTAAATTTGATTGCTTTCAATTTTTATCCTCCTTTCGCGCCAAAAGTAAAGCGCACCCGTATGCTTATATGATTATGATAGAAAAATCATATAAGAATTTTGACGTGGAGAAAATCAAAAACATGAGAAAAATATCAGAATCATGACCTGAAAAACAGAGCGGCGTTATGAAAATCGACGGATTTGGAACATTTTTTTAATCTGGGTCATGAATCTGATATTTTGTTAAAGAACGTAATATATTCTGGGGGGGGGGTAAGTTATACTCCAATCATAACAACGAATGCGGCGCACCCGCCGCACAAACAAACGATCAAAAAGGAGGATATGAATTATCATGAAAAAGAAGTTATTGTCAGTTTTATTGACGACGGCCGTTCTGGCAGGCACACTGGCAGGCTGCGGCAATTCAAATTCGGGCGGCTCCTCTGATGGGGGAACGTCAACGGACGCACCGGCAGCAGACGCGCCGACAGCGGACGCACCTGCGGCGGAAGGCGGAGACGCAGCGGCAGCAAGCAGCGACGAAGGAAAGGTTATTAACATCTATAGTTTTAACGACGAGCTTCGCACACGTATCACGGCCGTTTATCCGGCAATTGAAAACACGTCTGATGACGGCACCGTATCTACCTTAAACGATGGTACGGAAATCCACTGGATCATCAACCCCAATCAGGACGGCGTGTATCAGGACAAATTGGACGAGGCGCTTATGAATCAGGCGGACGCGGCAGCCGACGATAAGGTTGACCTGTTTGCGGCTGAGCTTGATTACATCGTTAAGTATACGGATGCAGATGTTGACGTAGCGATGCCCCTCTCTGATCTGGGAATCAATCCGGATTCGGATCTGGCGGATCAGTTTGCATTTACCAAGACGGTGGCGTCTGATGCGAACGGCGTACAGAGAGCTTCCACATGGCAGGCTTGCCCCGGTGTTTTAGTATACCGCCGCGATATCGCAAAAGATGTTTTCGGCACCGACGATCCGGCTGAAATCGGAAAGAAGACGGCGGACTGGGCGACCATGAAGACGACTGCGGAAGAGCTTAAGGCAAAGGGCTACTATGCATTCAGCTCTTATGCGGACACTTTCCGTACATACGGCAACAATATTGCAGGCCCTTGGGTTGAGGCTGGTTCCTCGACGATCAAGGTTGACCAGAAGATCCTCGATTGGGTTACCGATTCCAAGGACTGGATGGACGCTGGCTATTTTGATCCCACAGTAACGGGACAGTGGACTTCGGACTGGTTTACCGCAATGAGTTCCAGCTCAAAGGTATTTGCATATCTCTTCCCGGCATGGGGCATCGACACGCAGATGGTGCCTAACTGGGACGGAGCGGAAGGCTCTTGGGCGGTTACGAACGCTCCCCTGCCTTACAACTGGGGCGGCACTTATCTTGTTGCAGCGACAGGCACGGATAATCCGGGTCATGTAAAGGATATCATCATGGCTCTGACAGGCAATCAGGATAATTTGACGAAAGTAGCAAAAGAGTATACCGAGTTCACGAACGCGCAGTCCGTTATGGAAGCGGCGGCAAGCAACGACGAGTTTAATTCTGCTTTCCTTGGAAGTCAGAACCCGTACGGCTATTTTGCAGACAGTCTTTCCAGCATTAAGATGGCTCCGTTATCCTCCTATGACCAAGGCTGCGTAGAGCTGATTCAGAATGCGTTTGGCGATTATTTACAGGGACAGATCGATTACGACACAGCGAAATCTAATTTTGAGACAGCTATCATTGAGCGTTATCCAGAGATTACAGAAATTCAGTGGCCGTAATTTTTAAAACGATTCAGAATGCGGCGTACTCGTTACGCCGCATTCTCAATATAAGAAGGGGGTGCTGTTCGTGCAGAAAAAACGTAAATTGGTCAATTACGCAAAATGGGGCTATATTTTTATTCTTCCTTTTTTTGCAAGCTTTTTAATTTTTTCTCTTATACCGTTGGTAGACACCATTCGATACAGCTTCTATGAATATTTTCGTTCCGGAATTAAAGAAATCGGCCCCAATTTTATCGGCATGGCAAATTATGCGAGCCTGATCGAGTCCGACATGCTGAAATACGCTGGAAATACTTTGATTTTGTGGTTGATTGGTTTTATTCCGCAGATCGTAATCGCGCTGACGCTCGCTTCTTGGTTTGTAGATGTGCGGATGAAAATTCGCTGCCAGCAGTTTTTCAAGGTAGTTATTTATCTGCCTAACCTGATTATGGCAAGTGCGTTTGCAATGCTGTTTTTTACTTTGTTTTCAAAGTCGGGTCCGGTTAACTCCATATTAATGTCGCTTGGCGTGATAAGCGAAGTCATTGATTTTATGCGCACCGCATTAGGCGTAAGGTCTTTGGTTGGAACCATGAATTTCCTAATGTGGTTTGGTAATACGACGATTATGCTGATGGCCGCAATCATGGGTATCAGCCCTGATATCTTTGAGGCGTCGGAAATAGACGGATGCAACAGTATGCAGAGATTTTTCCGCATTACGCTTCCGCTGATCCGGCCGATTCTTGCCTATACATTGATTACATCCATCATCGGCGGTCTACAGATGTTCGATGTGCCTCAGATTTTGACGAACGGACAGGGAAATCCGGACCGCACATCCATGACGCTGATTATGTTCCTTAATAGTCATTTGAGAAGTAAAAACTACGGCATGGCTGGCGCTCTTTCGGTTTATCTGTTTATTGTCAGCGGCATCTTATGCTTTATCGTATACAAGATAACAAATGACAATGATCCGGACGGCTCCAAAGCGGCTGCCAAAGCAAAGAAAAAGAGAGGAGGGCGATAGACTATGAGTTCAAAATCATTTAACCGTTTTCGTACTGTTTTCGCGCATGTGCTGTTAATCTTTTTGTCCTTTTTGTGCTTGTTTTTCTTCTACATCCTGATCATAAACGCAACGCATTCCCATGCGGAGCTGCAAAGAGGTTTTTATGCGCTGCCCGGAACCAGCTTTTTTAAGAATTTTAACGGTGTGGCAAATAACGGGGAATTTCCCATGGTGCGGGGTATCATAAACAGCCTGATCGTTTCCGGCTGCAGCGCGGCAATCTGCATTTATTTTTCCGCGTTGACTGCATATGGTCTTTATGCTTACGATTTTAAGCTTAAAAAGATCGCGTTTACGTTTATTATGATGATTCTTGTTATGCCTACGCAGGTTACCGCAATGGGCTTCCTGCGCCTGATTACAAAGATGGGCATGTACGATTCCCTGCTTCCGCTGATTATTCCGTCGATCGCGTCGCCTGCTGTATTCTATTTTATGTACAGCTACATGGAGTCTTCGCTCCCGCTGTCGCTTGTGGAAGCGGCGAGGATTGACGGCTCGTGGGAATTTCGGACCTTTAATCAGATTGTCCTTCCCATTATGAAGCCGGCAATGGCGGTACAGGCAATCTTTACTTTTGTGGGTTCGTGGAACAATTATTTCGTTCCCGCGCTAGTCATTCAGTCGAAAGACAAAATGACCGTGCCAATCTTGATCGCGCTCCTTCGAGGCGCCGATTATATGAACCGTGATATGGGAAAAATATACATGATGATTCTGCTGGCAATTGTGCCGATCATTCTTGTGTATCTGCTTTTGTCCAAGTATATTATCGCGGGTGTAACGCTTGGCGGCGTGAAAGGCTGATGCTGTCCGCGTGATAAAAACCCGGAAGAAAAGCGGTTTGCGCTTTCTCTCCGGGTTTTGTTTGTGTTACTGTTCCATCTGTCGTCCGAGGAAGCCGGCCGCCGATTGGATCAGCTTTTGTTCCACTTCGCCCATTCTGGACTTGTGGTCTGTCTCCACGAGGATGACGGAGCCGATTACATCCCCTTCGCAGATGATGGGGCTGATGGCTTCGTGGTGAATGTCCTCCACGTCGTTATTGATGGGAATAAAGCTGCGGTCTCCTTTCGTTGCCACCACGCTTTCCCTATGGTCGATTTTTTCTTCCAGCTCTTTACTGATGGCTTTTCCCAATAAATTTTTCAGGCCGCCGGAGACTGCGATAAACTGATCTCTGTCGGTGATTAATGCGATGTGGCCTGAGACCTGCGCCATGCTTTCTGCATACTGCTTGGCGAAGGTTCCCATTTCGCCGATGGGAGAATATTTCTTTAAGATGATCTCCCCTTCCCTGTCTGTGTAGATTTCAAGGGGGTCCGCCTCGCGGATTCTTAAGGTGCGGCGGATTTCTTTGGGGATGACAATGCGTCCCAGATCATCGATCCTTCTGACGATTCCTGTTGCTTTCATATCTTATAACCTCCATCTACAAATTTGTAGTTATTTTTGTTTGCGTTTTACTATTATTTGTAGAGTAGGAAATTATATACATACAAGGCGAATCTTGTCTGCCGGAAAAATTTTAATGTGCAAACTGCGGCAGATACGCTTTGTTCTCGGCAATGATATCGTCTAAAATTTGTTTGGCCACGGTGGCGGAATCTACCAGCGGGTGAATGGTAAGCGCCTGCAATGCGCAGTCATAATCGCCCTTTACGGCGGCCTCGATGGTGAGCTGTTCGTAAGCTTTTACGTTTTGTAAAAGGCCGCGAATCTTTAAAGGGGTGCGTCCGATGGCAAGAGGATGCGCACCGTCCGCGTCGATCACACAGTTGCGCTCGATGGAGGCGTTGTCTGGAAGGTCCGCGTTTGTGCCGTTATTGAGGACGTTTACGGTCTGTATGTCCTTTCTGTTATTATAGATGGAATCGATCAAACTGCAGGCCGCGTCGGAGTAGCGCGCTCCGCCGCGTTTGGCAAGCTGCGGCGGTTTGATGTCTAACGCCGGGTCCTGATAGAGCTTGAATAGATCGGTTTCTACCTGCTTAATCACTTCCGCGCGGCAGCCCTCCGCTCCCGCAGCGCGGGTGCACTCCGCCAGCATTTCCGGCTGCATATAGTAGTATTTCAGATAACTTACCGGAACCATGCCTAAGGACCGCAGAAAAGCGGGGTCGTAGTGAATTTCCGGGATGTTCGCCATCACTTCTTTTGCGGAATCGTCACATAGCTTTTCAATGGCTTCGGCGGTGACGTCTTTTCCTTTGACAAGCACGCGCTTCGCCCAGACAAGATGGTTGATGCCCACGAAGTCGCAGAATACGTCGGAGGCGTCGCAGCCAAATTTTTCCGCCATGTCGCTCACCATGTTAATGGGGCAGTTGCAAAGGCCGATGGTTTTGATCGCGCTGTGGTTGAGCGCGGCCTCGGTCAAAATGCCAGAAGGATTAGCGAAGTTAATCAGCCATGCGTCGGGGCAGAGCCGTTCCATATCGCGGCAGATGTCAAGGATAACGGGAACGGAGCGCAGCGCTTTGGCGAAACCGCCCGCACCGGTGGTTTCCTGTCCGATTCTGCCGTAGCGCAGCGGGATTCTTTCGTCCCGGATTCGGGCGTCCAGAAGCCCTACGCGAAACTGCGTTGTGACAAAATCGGCGTCCCGTAAGGCTTCCGATCTGTCCGTAGTGGCGTGAATCTGTAAATCGACGCCGGCTTTCTCAGTCATTCGTTTCGCGAGAGCGGTGACGGTCTGCAATTTTTCCATGCCTGCATCAATGTCCACCAGATAAATGTCCTTTACGGGCAGGGACTCATAGCGTTTGATAAAACCCTCGATCAGCTCTGGGGTATAGCTGGAGCCTCCGCCGATGGTTGCGATTTTTAATCCTCTGTTTGTCATAAACATCCTCCTCTCCGAAGCATTCGCGATGCTTCCAGTCAACAGTTATTTGCACGTCTCGCGCAGCAGCAGATCCGCTTTAAAAGTTTTTGCAATCGGTTCGCGCTCCGGATGATCAATTTTATCAATCAGGAGCGCAACGCCCGCCTGTCCCATCTCGTAGAGCGGCTGGCGCATCGTGGAGAGCGGCGGGAACAGGATATCTTTTGAATCCGGCTCATCGTCGTCGAATCCGATGACGGCCAGATCGCGGGGAACCGAAAGTCCCGCGTCCATAGCCGCCCGCAGAACGCCGAAAGCGGGCTTATCGGCTCCGGCAAAGCAGGCGTCGGGGCGCGTACCCTGTGCCAGACGTTTCTGCATCTGCTGATAAGCAACGTCTTCGAAGTGATCGGCGTAGAGAATGGAATCTGGCCCCAAGGGCATGTGGTAATCGTGCATGGCCTGCACAAAGCCATTGAGACGCTCCAATCCCACGTGGTAGTTCATATCACAGGTCACGTGAATGATATGCTTGCGGCCCTGTTTGATTAGATGCTCAGTAGCGGCATAGGCGCCCTGAAAATTGTCAAGCAGAATTTTGTCTGTGACGCAGCCGCTCAGGTTGCTCTCAATCAGGACGCTATTTGCCGATTTCGCGGCCACATAGCGGAAGAGCTCGTCGTCGTCAAAACAACTGCCGTAGGCGATCATGCCGTCGGTGCATCCGCCGGTAAGGTAGTCTACATATTTTAGTTTCGTGGCCATATCCTTTCGGCCGCTGCAAAAAAGAATATTGTAATCATGCGCCTCCGCGGCGTCTTGAAGTCCGGCGATCAGCTTAAAGAAAAAAGTGTTGCACAGATCGTCGATAACGACGCCGATGGTGTTGGTTTTCTGTAATACCAACGATTTGGCGAGGCCGTTGGGGACGTAGTGGTTTTCTTCGATGACTTCCAAAATTTTTTTCCGGTTTTCGGGGCTGACGCCCGGCTTGTTGTTTAAAACACGGGAAACCAGTGTTCTGGAAACGTTCGCCTGACGCGCGATATCTGATATGGTAGCCATATGCCTCCTTTCTTATGCTGCTGTTATCTTGTACCAAAGAAATGTTTCATAATACACATAATTAGAATAAAAAATGTTTCATAGTTTACACCCTAATTGTAACATGATGGCTTGAAATGTCAAGACAAAAAGAAATAAAGATGACTCCTATATTGACGAAAAGGGAAAAGGCGAGTATGATACAATTAGATGTAAATCGATACACAAATTAAACCATAAGGATTCTATAGGGAACAGACAACGGACGGAGCGTGCTTAGGACGGTTCGGGAGGGAGGACACGATGGAGAAATCGAATACAAGCGGATATATTCTGGGGATTGATCAGGGCGGCACAAAGACGGCGGCTGCGGTTATGAGGGAAGACGGTTTCATTGTGGGACAGGCAGTGACACGGGGCGCCTATTTTCCCAGTGAAGGGATGGAATCTGCGGTGACGGCCGTGCGGGAGGCGGCAGAAGGGGCGCTGAAAAGCGCTGCTGTTGACTGGAAGGAGATTGCGCTTACGGTGGCGGGAATCGGCGGTGTGGATTGGCCGGGAGATGATAGATTGGTAGAAGATGCACTGCGGGAGATACTTCCGTTGGGAGAAGCCGTTATCTGTAACGATGCGGTGATCGCTTTTTACAGCGGCGCTCTGCGTTCTCACGGCGCGGTGATCTGCGCGGGTACGGGAATGAACGGCGCGCTGATCGACAAGGAGGGCAGGCAGTTCGTTTACGGGGATTATATGGAAGAGAAAATGCAGGGAGGAAGCGCGCTGGCGCGCAGGGCGGCGAGGAAGGTCTTCGATGCGGAATTAGGATTATGCCCGCCTACCAAATTGACGCCGCTGTTTTTGGAGCAGGCGGAAGTCTCTGATGTGGATAGTCTGCTGAAACGGTATATGATGGAGGATGTATTTCGGAAGGAACTGCGTTTCCTGGTGCCGCAGATTTTGATGATAGCCGAACAGGGCGACGAAGTTACCCGCGGCCTGATTATCGAATATGCGGAGCAGATTGTCGACTATATGGAAGCTGGATTTCGGAGAATGAAGATGAATCCGGGGGAAGAAGAGATTGTGCTGGCTGGAAGCGTGTTTAAGGGAGAGGCAAATCCGCTTACAAAACAGGTGGTAAAACGGATTGGAGAACGGCTTTCGGGGGCGGAAGTAATGCGGGCCTGTTATGAACCTGTGGTGGGTGCGTGTATTATGGGATTGACCAGACTGCATAGAGAGCCTTCGGAGCGGGAAAAAGGTATTCAGGAGAGCGCGGCGGTTTTGGGACTGCTTTATGGCTGACGGTTGCAAAAAGGGGCCGATGATGGTAAGATGAAACAATGGAAAAAGAGCTTTATTCTCTTAGAAAAGAAATCAAGTATGTGGTTCCCCTCGGGAAAGCTTTGGCGATCAGAGACAGGCTGGACAGGCTGTTGGAAAGGGACAGTCATTGTATGGACGGCCCTTATTCGGTGAGGAGCCTTTATTTTGACTCTGTAAATAATATTGATTTTGCGGAAAAACTTGCGGGCGTGAGGGATCGTAAGAAGGTGCGCCTGCGGATTTATGACAAGGATGCGTCTTTCTGTAAGCTGGAGATCAAACAGAAATCAGACGACCGGCAGCAGAAGCTGAGTCTGATTGTATCGGAATCGGACGCCAGAGAGCTTGCGCGCGGAAATAGTAAGGCGCTGCATCGTTATTTTGACAGCTCTGAAACCAGCCGGAAAGCCTATGGCATTATGGTTCAGGGGCAGTACCGTCCTGTCGCGCAGATCGAGTATGACAGGCTTGCCTACAAATATCCGCTGTATGACACCCGCATTACCTTGGATATGAATATCAGATCCTCAGAGTCCAATTTGGATCTGTTTTCCACTGAGGTCTGCTATACGCCCGTTATGCGGGAAAACGCGGTTCTGGAAGTGAAGTACAGCGGTAAGCTGATGGGCTTTTTGTCCGCTGTGTTTGCGCAGTTTGATCTGACACAGGGCACCTACAGTAAATACTGCGCCGGGCGTCAGATTTTTTATGATTTTAACGATTAGGGAGTGAATCTGCCATGTCGAAAGAAGAGGTTCTCAGCTATTTTTATACCAACAGCAGCGAATACGGCGTAAAACGCACGCTGGTGATCCTGCTGTGCGGTCTGGCGGTCGGAATGATTATCTATCTGACCTATTATATTTCTTCGGAAAAGATTGCGTACAACAGGAAGTTTAACTGGTCGTTAGTGATCATGCACTTGATTACCGTGATTGTCATGATGATGATCAGCAGCAACATTGCGGTATCTCTGGGTATGGTCGGCGCGCTGTCCATTGTCCGTTTCCGGACGGCGGTGAAGGACAGCCGCGACACGATGTTTATTTTCTGGGCGATGGCGGAAGGGCTTTGCGTGAGTTCCCAGAACTGGCGGTTGACATTTACGTCCGTGCTGTTTATTGCGGTTGTTCTGATCGCTTCCAGTAAAGTGCCGGGAATCAGAAACCGATATTTGCTGATTGTGAACGGCGCGGGGGAGAGCATCGATAGAAAACTGTTTGAAGAGAAATTAAAACCTTATATAGTAAGTTTTCGGGTGCGGACTGCCAATAAGGAAGCTGATCGCGAGGAAATGATCTGTGAGGTCAGGACAAAGGGGGAACTCGATCTGGATGTGCTCGACGAGCTTTTGTCCGTGCCGGGCATACAGTCTGTCAACTGGGTTGTGGAATCCGGAGAAACGGTAGGATGATGAGTCGAAAAAGCGCGCTGTTTTGTTTGTTGTTCTTATGCGGGCTTCTGTGCCTGCTTCTTTTGTGTGACAAATATGACCGCACGGGACTGACGTTTTCCAGAGAGTCGGGGTTTTATGAGGAGCCTTTTGCGCTGGAGATGTCGGCTCCGATCGGGACCAAAATCTTTTATACGCTCGACGGTTCTGTACCGGATGAAACGGCGTTTCTGTACACAGATCCCATTGTAATCGACGATGCGACCCTGCATCCGAATGTATATTCCATGCGGACCGATCTGGCATATGAGGCCACGATGGAGGGCTTTCCCTATCAACTGCCTGATTATGCGGTAGACAAGTGTACGGTGGTCCGGGCCGTTTATCAGGATAGGGACGGAAAGTATCAGGACCTAAAAACGGAGAGCTATTTTGTAGGATATGAGGGGAAGCCGGGCTATTCGGGCATGAACGTGATTTCCATTGTGACGGACCCGGATCACTTGTTTGGCTATGACGATGGTATTTACGTTTTCGGACGCAGATTTGATACGGAGCTGGATGAGAATGGAAATCATATCGAATTGACGGAAAATTTTAATCAGCATGGATTCCAATGGGAGCGTCCTGCGGATATTCAGCTTTTTAACGCGGACAGGGAGGTTGTTTTGAAGCAGTCCTGCGGCATCCGCATTCAGGGAGGCGGCAGCCGGAGCTGTCTGCCCAAAAGCCTGAACCTTTACGCGAGAGAAGATTACGGCATGGCCAAAAGGTTTTATGCGGATTTATTCGGAACCGGCTATATGGCGGACACCTTGACCTTGTCTGCGGGCGGGCAGGACACGATCGCTAAGTTCCGGGATCGGTTCGTCTCGACGCTGACAAAAGATAGAGATTTCAGCACCATGAACTATGAGCCTTATGCGGCGTTTCTGGACGGCGAATACTGGGGCGTTTACTGGCTGACCGAACGCTATACCGACAACTATCTGAGCCATTACTATGGTATTGATAAGGACGATGCGCTGATCGTCAAAAACGGCAGGCCGGAATCGGACAGCGACGAGGACTGGGCGATTTATAACGGTATGATGAATTACCTAAAGGAGACTGACTTTTCCGTTTCGGATCAATACGAAGCGCTTGATGATACCATCGATCTGCAAAGCTATCTGGATTACTATGCGACGGAAATTTATATCGGGCGGGGGCTCGATTGGCCCGGCGGTACAAACGAGGCGTTCTGGCGGTTGCGGGAACCGTCAAAAAACGCCGAAGGCGGGGCGTTTGGGGACGGCAGATGGCGGTGGATGCTCTTTGACGTGAATACAAAATCTTTGGACTTCGAGCTTGTGGGGGACGATACGCTTGCTTTTGCGATGGAGCACAGCACGGTGTTTCGCAACCTCTGCCAAAGCGATGGATTTAAAGAAGATTTCACTCTTACGATGATGGATATCGCCAACGAGGTTTTTTCTCCGGCTCACACGGAACCATTGATGGAGGCGCATCTTGACCTGATGGCGGAGCCGGTGGATGCCCATTTGAAACGGTTTTTCGGATCTGACCACCCTTACCGGCTGGAAGAGGAAATGGGAAATATCCGCACCTTCTTGGAAAACCGGAAAGGGTATATGGGGGAGTTTTTGAAAGAGGATTTCGGGCTGGAAGGCAGCCTTGCCACGGTGGAAATCGGGATTACGGACGCTGCGGCGGGAAGCGTGGTTTTGAATACCATTACGCCGACCTTTGATGAAGAGGGAACGTGGCGGGGGGAATATTTTACGGATTATCCGGTCACGGTTTCGGCGTCCGTCAAGGAAGGCTTTCGTTTCGTCGGATGGGAGATAGACGGCGTGCAGGACGATGAAAGGATGGGCGAAGCGTCGGCGGAATTTATGATACCGGAAACGGGATTGTATTTGCGGGCGGTTTTTGAGAAGGAGACGGGAGAGTAAGACGTGGAAATTTCCAGAGATTGTGGAGGCGTTGACGAATGAATCGGGGTAACTACGGGAGTGCGCTTGTTCTGGCGGCCTTGATTGGAAGTTTGCTTTTTACGGAAACGGTGCTGGCAGCTCCGGCAGAGACAGAGGGGGCTTCCGTATCGGCGGAGTATGAAGCGTATTATGAGCGTTTGATGGCGATAGAAAATCAGGACGGGATCGCGGACGGCGGCTTTCGTGTGGTGGAAGATCAGATTTTTGCCTTAGAGCCGGAGGAAGAGGACAGCATTTTGATGGTGCCGGCTTTTGACGAGCAGTATCACCGATTGGCGTTGTTTATCGTGGATGGGGACGGGCGGATTCTTTACCGGACGGAGCAGCTAGAGACCAATTACTGTGTCAAGGGACGGATGCGGCAGCCGGTGCAGTCCATTGCGGCGGTCTCCTTTCAGGATCTGAACCGGGATGGCCGGACGGATATCGTTCTCATTACGTTCTGCGTCAACGAGAGCGGCGCCTATGCAGGGGAGACCTACAAGGTTGGGGACGTGCTTTTTCAAAATGCGGCGGGAAACGGTTTTTACCGGGATTACCGGATCTCGGAAAAAATTAACCGTTTTGGGATGAATAAGAGCGCGGAATCCATTGCGGCTTTTGTAAGGGACGGGGATTCCACGGAATTTTTGTATACGGCGTCCACCTTGCGGGAACTGCAAAGAAACGGTTTCCGGATTATTTCAGAGCAGTGTTATCTGCGGACGTTCGGCAAGCTGGGTAAACTGCAGGTGACGCCGGGGACATACCGGCTTGCGGATTATGATATTTTTATGATTTATCTGGTGAGCGAGCAGGGCGATATTGTTTCGGTCTTACAGCCGATGGGAGAGTACGACAATCTCTATGCGCTCAAGGGCGTTGCCTGCCGGGATATTGACGGGGATGGGCTAAAAGACATTGTGGTTCTCGCCAGATACAGCTATGAGGGCGAGGGCGGGGAGCTGCTGATTGAGAGCGATTACCGGATCTATTATCAGAGAACCGGCGGGTTTGTGCCGGATACGGAGATCAGGGACGCCTATCGGTGCAGCGACGAGGACACGATGGAAATACTGGTAGAGAAAGCGCGGGCTTATTGGGGGTGGCAGAGCACAAATGACTAAAATACTGATTGTAGACGATGAAAAACCGATCTGTGACTTGATAGACTTAAATCTTTCTTCCGCGGGGTATCATTGTACAGCGGTACAGGACGGCCTGCAGGCGATCGACCTGATCGAGAAGGAAGAGTTTGAACTGGTTCTTTTGGATATCATGCTCCCGGGAGCGGACGGCTATGATGTGATGGAGTACATACGGCCGCTGGGGATTCCAGTGATCTTTATTACCGCCAAGCATGAGGTAAAGCATCGGGTGAAGGGGTTGAAACTGGGCGCGGACGATTATCTGGTCAAACCCTTCGACGTAGTAGAGCTGGTGGCGAGAGTGGAGGCGGTGCTCAGGCGTTACAACAAAGCGGAACAGCATCTTACGGCGGGAGACGTGACAGTGGATGTGGACGCGCGCAGGGTGACGAAGGCGGGACGTCCGGTGGAACTGACGAACAAAGAATTTGGTCTTCTGCTCCTTTTTATGAAAAATAAGAACGTCGCCCTGTTTCGGGAGACCTTATATGAAAAGGTGTGGGAAGGGGAATACTTTGCGGACAGCAGGACGCTTGATCTGCATGTACAGCGTTTACGGAAAAAACTGGGGTGGGAGCATAATCTGGTGGCCGTGTATAAGGTCGGCTACCGTTTAGAGGTGCAGGAATGAAATTTTCGATGAAATTAGTGCTGTCTACCATGATCGTGCTGGCGCTGGCGCTGGGATTCAGCGGTTTTTATTTTGTAAACTATGTGTTCGAGACTTCTCTGGAAAGAGAGGTGGGACAGGCGCTCGATGAGAGCAGCATCTTAAGCTTTGCTTTTGAGACGGCGGCTTTGAATGTGCCTCTCAAGTACAGCGTTTTGCCAGACAGCGTGGTGGAGGAGATCGCGTCCAAACTGGAAATGGGCGGACAGAGCGGCGGGCGTCTTCTGCGGATTGCCGATGAGGAAAAAAACATACTGTATACCAGCAGCGGATTTACTACGGATGAGGGATTGCTGCCGCAGACGGATCAGCACACCAAATCCTACCGCGTGATTCGCGCGCAGGACAGTTTCTATGTGCACACTTGCGTATCCATCAATGCGCTCAACCGGATTTTGTATTTGGAGACCATGAAGGATGTGACGGGAGTGTTTACGGAACGCGCCCTTGGGTTTTCCCTGTATCGCAAGGTAACGATTGTTATGCTGCTGACCGGAATGGTTGTCATGCTGTTTATCGCTTCCTTCCTGACAAAGCCGATTCGTCTGCTGACACAGGCGACCAGAAAAATGGCGGCGGGAGATTACGCCTACCGGGCCAGACAGATCAGCCGGGATGAGCTGGGGCAGCTTACCGGGGATTTTAACAGGATGGCAAATGCCTTGGAGGAAACGATCTGTAAGCTGGAGGAGGAGATCGAAGCGAGGGAGGAGTTTATGGGCGCGTTTGCCCATGAATTGAAAACGCCTCTGACGGCGATCATCGGCTATGCGGACATGCTGCGTTCCCACAAAATGGACGAGGAAAAAAGCATCCTGTCGGCAAATTATATCTATACGGAGGGCAAACGCTTAGAGGCGATGTCCTTCCGGCTTCTGGATATTATCGTGGCAAAACAGGAAGAGGCTAACTTACAGGAAACCTCTGTGGGAGAACTCTTTGCCTATCTACGGGAAATGTTTGCGGAGAAAAAGGAGCAGGATATCCGCTTCGCCTACGAGGAAGCCGTGGTATGGATGGAAGAGAACCTGATCAAGACCGTGCTGGTAAACCTGATCGACAATGCCTGTAAGGCTTCGGAGACAGGAGGCGGAGCGGACGGCGCGGGTTCCGATACGGCGGGTGTGGTCGAGGTCAGCGGCAAGGCGGCCGACGGCGGTTACCGGATCGCGGTAAAAGATTATGGGATCGGCATACCGGAGGCGGAACAAAATAAGATTGTCAAGGCGTTTTACATGGTGGATAAGTCAAGGGCAAGAAGCAAGAACGGGGCGGGGCTTGGACTGGCCCTGTGTGCGGAGATTCTAAAGATTCATCACAGCGAATTACAGATTGAGAGTAAAGTTGGGGAAGGCTCCTGTTTCAGCTTCCTATTAAGTACCCACGAAAAGAGGGACGGAGAATCGTACATATGAAGAATCAGGTATATTATCTGGCGGTTCCGCTGTTGGCGGCGCTTGCAATGTTTGTTTCCATATGGGGGCCGGAGGCGCTGGCGGAGTATAAGGATCAGGGGATTCTGGACAGACCGCATACGGAAAACGTGGAAAATGCCGGGGAGGGCTACCGCTACCAGATGAACAGCAATGAGAAGCTGTATCTTCTGTCATGCTGTTTGAGCAGCCAGTCCATTCCGGAGAGCGAGACGAGCGCCATGACGCATGAGGAGGACGTGGAGGCTGAGTATCAGGAACTGGAAGGTTCTTATGCCTTTGTGGTGAACCGCAGGGGGCCGTCCGGCAGGGAGATCACGGACGAGCAGATCTATGTCACATGTAATGAGGGGCTTGCGCTGCTCAAGGAAAAAGGAATCTTGCCAGAGCAGGTAAAGGAGGTGGAGGCGTCTTCCTACGACGTGACGCTTTACTCAGCGATCGATGTGCTGGAACCGCGCAATAATGTGGCGGTCTGGAAGATGAGCCTCTCCAATTCCCAGAAAAATGCGGATAAGACAAACCGTCTGATGGATGCCTATCTGGATGCGGACGACGGAAAAATATATGAGTTTTATGTGAGGACGCCTCTCTTGTGGGAAGAGATCGACGCGGATGCGCTGGTGGCGGACTGGGCGGCCTATATGGGGCTTGGAGAACCAGAGCCTTATGAGTCGGACAACCCGCTCTTAGAGACGACGCCGTATTTTCGCAAATATGTTTTCCAAGGCATGGGGAACGGACAGACGGTGGTCACGCTGGGATTTTACGAGGGGATCAACGAATTGTTCCTGAAAGTGTCCAGATGATGCAACTTTGATGCAAAAAAGATGGGATTTTGATGCAACTATTATGGCGTTTTGATGCAACTTAGATGAAATTCTGATGCAGCCCGCAGGTATGCTTACACTGTAAAGCATACAAGAGAGGAGCATCAGAGATGTACGGAGAGTCGTCGTTTACATGGGAGTATGTCTGTGGTTATGAGACGAGGGAGCAGAGAAAAAGGCGTCTGTTAAGGAGGACGTACGGACTGAGCGCTACTTTGTGTATCGTCAGTCTGACAGCAATGCTTTCCGTGAAGATTGCTTCGGCAGGCGGCGTCCGGTATCTGACGGAAAAATTTTGGAATACGGAGAAGGAGGCAGCGGCGGATCTGCCGTTTACCGGGGAAGGGATAGAGACGATACAGGAGGAAACGGCAGTACCCCTCCCTGTAGTGACGGAGCAGATGGCAGTTCCCGCCGGGAATGAGAACGGGCAGCCGGCAGCGGTACAGATTCCAACGGTTTATTTAGATCCGGGACATGGCGGTGCGGACGAGGGCTGCGCAAGGGAAGGCGTTCTGGAAAAAGACCTGAATCTTGCCATTGCGCTGTTAGTAAGGGATAGGCTGGAAGAGCAGGGCTATAAGGTGATCATGTCCAGAGAGACAGATACCTATGTTGCGAAGGAAGCGCGCGTGGAGGAAGCAAACCAGTCGGGGGCGGATATCTATATCAGCATTCATCAGAACGCTGCGGAGGACGGCGCCGGGGTGAACGGGATGGAGGTGTGGTATACGGAGGACGGCGACCGGAGCGGCAGTAAGAGACTGGCGCAGTTGATCCGGCAGCAGACGTTAAAGAGCACTGGAGCTGCGGACCGGGAATTGCGGGGCGACGCGGATTTTTATGTGACGGGGAACGCTTCTATGCCCGCTTGTCTGATTGAGACTGGATTTCTCTCCAATTCGGCGGAGCGCAGGAAACTGAGTCTTGCGGAATATCAGCAGGAGATCGCGGACGGCATCGTGCAGGGCGTTTCCTACTATTTTCATCCAAAGACCATGTACTTAACCTTTGACGACGGCCCTTCCGAGGAAAATACAAGGAAGGTGCTCGCGATCCTGCGGGAAAGAAATATTAAGGCTACCTTCTTTCTGATAGGAGAGAATGTGAGACAGCATCCGGAGGTGGCGCGCCAGATCGTGGCGGAAGGACATACCATTGGCATTCACTGCGATAACCATGATTATGACGTTTTATATGAGAGTGTGGACAGTTATGTGGCGGATTTTGAAAAGGCAAGACAGACGGTATACGAAGTGACGGGAGTGGAGACGAATTTGTTCCGTTTTCCGGGCGGAAGCGTCAACGACTTTAATGAGAAAACGGGCGAAGCGATCATCCGTGAGATGACGGAGAGAGGCTACATTTATTACGACTGGAACGCCAGTCTGGAAGACGCGGTTAAAAATCCAGACCCGAAGCAGCTCATAGAAAACGGCGTAACGACGACGTTGGGGCGCAAGAAGGTCATCCTGCTCGCCCATGATGTGGTTGGCAGTACGGGGCTTTGTCTGGAGGAGCTTCTGGACAGCCTGCCGGAATATGAAATGAAGCCGCTCAGCGAGGAGGTAGAGCCGATTCGTTTTTGAGCGGGATAAAATTGATGGAAAGCTGTTTTCCCAACCCTTTTGCTAAAAGCTGTAGTGTGGCGACTGTAGGACTGCAGTTGCCACTTTCGATACGGCTGATGTTTGATTGGCGGATTCCGGAACGTTCTGCAAGTTCCTGCTGTGTCATATTCATGGAAGTTCTTGCTTCAATAAGCGCTTGGGCCACTTCAAATTCAATTCTTGTCGCCTCGTGCTCTGCACGAAATTCTGGATTTTTTAATTGCTTTTCCAGATATTTGTGAAGATCGTTCATATTCGTGAATTCCTTTCTTGGGCCTTTTGTTCGTAGTCGGCTTTATATTTTTTGGCTAATTCTAGTTGGCTGCGCGGTGTCTTTTGGGTTTTTTTGATAAAACCATTGGTTAGTATAATTTTATTATTTATGTAGAAGAAGTAGAAAATTCGTGAAATATCTGAGGAAAATTTGATTCTAAGTTCAAATAGTCCTCCGCCGACATGCTTTGAATAGGGTTCACGTAAGTTGTTCCCGAATTTTTCTAAAATGAGTAAGCTGTCCAATGCCTTATTTCGCATTTTAACATTCAGGGTATCCAGAAATTCTTCGACAGGAGATGTTCCGTCGGATAATCGATAAAATTCAATGTCAAACATAAGGATTCCTTTCTTTCACAATATTCCTTTTTTGATATAATGTCAAGTAAGCAATGGTAAGTGAAAATTATCTGCATGGAAAAACAAGGCACACGGAATCGTGCGATGTTGAAGATCAGATATCTGTAAAGGGAATACGAATAAAACCTTACAGATATTAGAAAGTAATCAGATATATCATATATCATACTATGCTTAAGGAAATAAAGCAAACAAATTTGGCTATTTTTTGATTGTGAGGGGAAACTTGCGAAAATAGCCGCTAAATTTCCTTGACAATTCCCCTTTTCAATGCCAAAATGATAAGCAGTTATCATAGGCACAGACGTTGAGGAAGACAGTACCCGATTTTTGAAAGCTGCAGCGAGCCGGGGATGGTGCAAGCCCGGTACGAGTAGGGGATCGGAGAAGATCACTTCTGAGTTTCAGACCGAACTTTCAAAGCCTTTGCCGGAAACCGTTTTGGAACCGGAGAGTGCAGGATGAAACAGTAGGCTCTGACGGCGTTCCGCCGTTATCGGAAAGCGTATAGCCATTTGCGGATGGCGGTGCGTCGTAACAGGTGGTATCACGAGAACTTTGCCCTCGTCCTTTTACGGGACGGGGGCTTTGCTTTTTCAAAGAAAGGATGGACGCTATGTATCAGAAAGTTGACGCAAACCTGAATTTTGTGGACAGAGAAAAAGAAGTATGCCTTTTCTGGAAGGAGAACAATATTTTTCAGAAAAGTATGGACTCCCGCAAGGACGGCCCGACCTACACCTTTTACGACGGCCCTCCGACGGCCAACGGCAAGCCTCACATCGGGCACGTACTGACACGTGTCATCAAGGATATGATTCCCAGATACCGCACCATGAAGGGCTGTATGGTGCCCCGAAAAGCAGGCTGGGACACCCATGGGCTGCCCGTGGAGCTGGAAGTGGAAAAGCTTCTGGGACTGGACGGCAAGGAGCAGATCGAGGAGTACGGTCTTGACCCGTTTATCAGCAAATGTAAGGAATCCGTGTGGAAATATAAGGGCATGTGGGAGGATTTCTCCGGCACGGTGGGATTCTGGGCCGATATGGACGATCCCTACGTGACCTATCACGACGATTTTATCGAGTCCGAGTGGTGGGCGCTTAAGCAGATTTGGGACAAGGGCCTTTTGTACAAAGGCTTTAAGATCGTGCCCTATTGCCCCCGCTGCGGCACGCCGCTGTCCTCCCATGAGGTGGCGCAAGGCTACAAGGCGGTGAAGGAACGTTCCGCTATCGCCAGATTTAAGGTAAAGGACGAGGACGCTTATTTCCTTGCATGGACGACCACGCCGTGGACGCTGCCCTCTAATGTGGCGCTCTGCGTGAATCCGTCCGAGACCTATGTGAAGGTAAAGGCGGCGGACGGTTACACTTACTATATGGCCGAGGCGCTTTTAGATACGGTGCTGGGTAAGCTTGCTGCGGACGATAAGCCGGCCTATGAAGTTTTGGAGACTTACGTCGGGACAGATTTGGAGTATAAAGAGTACGAGCCTCTTTTTGCCTGTGCGGGCGAGGAAGCGGCGAAGCAGAAAAAGAAAGCCCATTATGTGACCTGCGACAATTACGTTACCATGACGGACGGTACCGGTATCGTGCATATCGCCCCTGCCTTTGGTGAGGACGACGCGCAGGTTGGCCGTAAATACGACCTTCCTTTCGTACAGTTTGTGGACGGCAAGGGCAATATGACTGAGGAGACGCCTTATGCGGGTCTGTTTGTGAAAAAGGCGGACCCGGAAGTCATCAAGGATCTGGACAAAGAAGGAAAGCTGTTTGACGCGCCTAAGTTTGAGCACGATTACCCGTTCTGCTGGCGTTGCGATACGCCCCTGATTTATTATGCCCGCGAGTCATGGTTTATCAAAATGACGGCGGTGCGCGACGATCTCGTGCGGAACAACAAGACGGTCAACTGGATTCCCGAATCCATCGGCGAGGGGCGTTTCGGCAACTGGCTGGAAAACATTCAGGATTGGGGCATTTCAAGAAACCGTTATTGGGGTACGCCCTTAAACGTGTGGGAATGCGAGGGGTGCGGTCACATGGAGGCCATCGGTTCCCGCGAAGAACTGGAAAAAATGAGCGGCAATGCGGCGGCAAAAACGGTGGAACTGCACAGGCCCTATATCGACGAGATTACCTGTACCTGTCCGGAATGCGGCAAAACCATGAAGCGGGTTCCGGAGGTGATCGACTGCTGGTTTGATTCCGGCGCGATGCCGTTTGCCCAGCATCATTATCCTTTTGAGAATAAAGAGCTGTTTGACAGCCAGTTCCCGGCCCAGTTTATCTCCGAGGCGGTTGACCAGACGCGCGGGTGGTTCTACTCGTTGATGGCGGAGTCTACCCTGCTGTTTAACTGTGCGCCTTTTGAGAACGTCATCGTGTTGGGACACGTGCAGGACGAGAACGGACAGAAGATGAGCAAGAGCAAGGGCAACGCGGTAGATCCTTTCGAGGCTCTTGAGACTTATGGGGCGGACGCGATCCGCTGGTATTTCTATATCAATTCCGCGCCATGGCTGCCCAACCGTTTCCACGGTAAGGCGGTGCAGGAGGGACAGCGTAAATTCCTCGGCACGCTCTGGAATACGTATGCCTTTTTCGTTCTGTACGCGAATATCGACAACTTTGACGCGACGAAGTACGCGTTGGAATACGATAAACTGCCCGTTATGGACAAGTGGCTGCTGTCCAAACTGAACACAGCCGTAAAGGAAGTGGACGATCATCTGGACAATTACAGAATCCCCGAAGCGGCCAGAGTATTGGATAACTTTGTGGACGAGATGAGCAACTGGTATGTGAGAAGAAGCCGCGAGCGTTTCTGGGCGAAGGGGATGGAGCAGGATAAGATCAACGCTTACATGACGCTCTACACGGCCCTTGTGGATATCTGCAAGTGTGCGGCTCCCATGATTCCCTTTATGACGGAGGAGATTTACCGTAATCTGGTGTGCAGTATCGACAAGGACGCGCCGGAGAGCATTCACTTATGCGATTTCCCTACGGCCGACGAGGGAATGATCGACAAGAAGCTTGAGGATTCCATGGAAGAAGTTTTGAAGATCGTGGTGATGGGCCGCGCGGCCCGCAACACGGCGAACATTAAGAACCGCCAGCCCATTGGCACCATGTATGTGAAGGCGGAGTCTGTGCTCGACGATTTCTGTCTGGATATCGTTAAGGATGAGCTGAATGTGAAGGAGATTGTATTCTCAGACGATGTGTCGGCGTTTACCACCTACAGCTTCAAGCCCCAGCTTAAGACTGTCGGTCCGAAGTACGGCAAACAGCTCGGCGGCATCAAGGCGTATCTGTCCGGCGTGGACGGCAGCGCGGCTATGGAGACTTTAAAGACGGAGGGCAAGCTTACCTTTGATGTGGACGGTGTGGAAGTTTCCCTTGCAGAGGAAGACCTGCTCATTGATATGGCGCAGAAGGACGGTTTCGTGGCGGAGGCCGACAATTATGTGACGGTAGTGCTCGACACGAACCTGACAGAAGACCTGATCGAGGAGGGCTTTGTCTACGAGATCATCAGCAAGATCCAGACGATGAGAAAGGATGCGGATTTTGAGGTCATGGATCACATCAAAGTTTCCTTTAACGGGAATGAGAAGGTGGCACAGATTGCCGCGAAAAATGAGGCGGTGATTGCCGGGAAGGTGCTGGCTGAAAGCATTGGCACGGGAGAGAGTCTTTCCGTCTCCAAGGAGTGGAATGTGAACGGGGAGAAAGTGACGATTGATGTGGAAAAAGTATAACGGCAGAATCGCTGCCGTATGTGTCTTAATCCTCATGCTCTGTATGACGATTTTCCCTGCGGACAGCGGGACGGAGCATGATTTCGCTCCTGTGTCCTACGACCTGACAAACCTTCCGCCTATGGAGAATGAAATGTACGCCGAGTGGGAGGGCAACATTTATTACCGGCAGTATTCCGATGAAGATATGGAGGATGGCGGGCTATGGGCGTATTTTGGGTCTGTTCCGGGTACGGAAAAAGAGATCATGTGCATGAAACCGGACGGGAGCGTGACACAGGTCGGGATGGATTATGGTTGTAATGAGTTTTATATTGTCAATGGCAGAATCTATTCCAGTGCATATGGCTGGACGGACGACGAAGGGCGGGAGGTGATCCACGACGGGGTTTATTCCTGTGCTCTGGATGGGAGCGATGTGAGAGAATATGATTCCTCTTGGATATATGATGTGAGGGGCGACAAGATTGTCTGCGCGATGGGGGATAATGCGCTTGCATGGATCGACGGGCGGGATGGGGAGGAACATATCCTGCTGCCGAAGAACGACGCGTATCACGGCTCGGTGTATCTGGGAGCCACGGAGGAAGCGGTATTTTTATCTAAGCTTGTGAGGAATGAGTCGGAAGAGTACGAAGAATACTTGCAGCCCTATGATGTGACGCTGTATTTTGTTGACTATCAGGGGAATACAAAGGATCTGGCGACGGTCACCATGCAGGAGTATACGGAAGACTGTGTGTCGGAAGAATTTTTGGTGAACGTAAATCAATCGCCGCTTTTCATTTCTTACTTTCAGATTATGGAGAATGATCTTTATTTTTCCGTTGGCACTACCAACGGTACGGCACATGTATATTCTGGCGGCATGATCTATCGGGTGAAAAAGGATGGAAGCGGCCTAACCCGGCTTGTAAAGGAATCCCTTACAGAGAGTTTCTATCTGTATGATAATGGTGCGAACAGGGTTTTGTTCTGCCGCATGCCAGATCAGAGAACCGGCGAGTGGCAGGATGAAATGCAGCAGGTCATCCTGCAGGGAAAAGCTGTCGATGATATCGTGGTGCGGGACGCCGATCAGACCTATTTCGACCAGCCCCACAGCTATGTGAATGCAGACGGCGCTGACGAGATTCTTTTTTATCCTGATACTTCCGGCGTCTGCTATGTATTGCTAACTTCGGAGGAAAGCGAAGCATTGGGCATCCGGACGCATGTGGACTGGGATATGGTACAGCAGATCGGAGATATAGAATATCTGAACGGAAAATTGTTTTTTACCGTGACAGATCTGACTTACAGTAAAGAGTATAGCATGGGATGGCGGGACGGATATGAGCGCGGCAGAAGCGTGTGTTATTGTAAAGACCTAGAGAGCGGAGAAATCCGCGCACTCTATGAATACTGATCTGCGGACGGTATGAGACGCGCGGTAAATGCATGGCGCGGATGTGAAGCGCAGCGATTCCTGCAAGGGAAAATGTGAAATTTAAATCTTTATATGGTCAAAAGACAAAATACAAGCTATAATAGAAAGGAATATGAAAAGACTTCTGTGACATAAGAGACAGCAAGGAGGAGGAAGAAATGATAAAAAAAGCACCGGCGACAACTTTTGATACAGAGCTTTTTAAGAGAAGCGTCCTATACAATGTAAAGACCCTTTACAGAAAGACGCTGGAGGAGGCGACGGATCAACAGATCTTTCAGGCAGTGTCCTACGCCATCAAGGACGCCATTGTGGATCAGTGGTTAAAATCCCAGAAAGAGTATGACAGGCAGGACCCTAAGATGGTTTACTATCTGTCCATGGAGTTCTTGATGGGCCGTGCTCTGGGAAATAATATGATTAACTTACAGGCTTATAAGGCGGTGGAGAAGGCGCTTGAGGAGCTTGGTATCGACATCAACGTGGTGGAGGATCAGGAGCCAGACGCGGCTCTCGGAAACGGCGGCTTGGGACGTCTGGCAGCCTGCTTTTTGGACTCTTTAGCAACCCTTGGCTACGCGGCTTACGGCTGCGGTATCCGTTACCGTTACGGTATGTTCAAGCAGGAGATTCGCGACGGCTATCAGGTGGAAGTGCCGGATAACTGGCTCAAAGACGGCAATCCCTTCGAACTGCGCCGTCCGGAGTATGCGAAAGAGGTGCGCTTCGGCGGCTATGTGAATGTCTATGTGGATGAGAACGGCAGAAGCAATTTCAGACAGGAAGGTTATCAGGCTGTGACGGCCATTCCTTACGATCTGCCGGTTGTAGGATATGGCAACGGTATTGTAAATACCCTTCGTATCTGGGATGCGGAGCCGGTGAACTGCTTCCAGTTGGATTCCTTTGACAAGGGCGATTATCAGAAGGCGGTAGAGCAGGAGAACCTTGCGAGAAATATCGTGGAGGTGCTTTACCCGAACGACAACCATTACGCGGGCAAGGAACTTCGCTTAAAACAGCAGTATTTCTTCATTTCTGCGTCTGTGCAGGAAGCCGTTGCGAAATATATGCGCAAGCATGAGGATATCAGGAAGTTCCATGAGAAAGTGACCTTCCAGTTGAACGATACCCATCCGACGGTGGCGATTGCGGAGCTGATGCGTATTTTGATGGATGAGCATTATCTGACATGGGACGAGGCGTGGGAGGTAACCACAAAGACATGCGCATACACCAACCACACGATCATGTCGGAGGCTTTGGAGAAATGGCCCATCGAGCTTTTTTCCAGACTGCTTCCCAGAGTGTACCAGATTGTGGAGGAGATCAACCGCCGCTTTATCGCAAGAATCGAGCAGATGTATCCCGGCAATCAGGAAAAAGTCAGGAAGATGGCGATTATCTATGACGGGCAGGTAAAGATGGCCCATCTGGCAATCGCGGCAGGCTACTCCGTAAACGGTGTGGCAAGATTACATACGGAAATTTTGAAGAATCAGGAGCTTAAGGATTTCTATGAGATGATGCCGGAGAAGTTTAACAATAAGACCAACGGCATTACTCAGAGACGTTTCCTGCTCCATGCAAATCCCTTGCTTGCCGATTGGGTGACAGCCCATGTGGGCAGCGACTGGATCACCGATCTGCCTAAGATCAACAAGTTAAGGATTTATGCAGACGACGAGAAGGCGCAGCAGGAGTTTATGAACATCAAGTACCAGAACAAGGTGCGTCTGGCGGAGTATATTTTGGAGCACAACGGCATCGAGGTAGATCCCCGTTCCATCTTTGACGTGCAGGTAAAGCGTCTCCATGAGTATAAGCGTCAGTTGTTGAATATCCTGCATGTGATGTATCTCTACAATGAATTGAAAGAGCATCCGGATATGGAGTTCTATCCCAGAACGTTCATCTTCGGCGCGAAAGCGGCGGCAGGCTACAAAAATGCAAAATTGACCATCAAGCTGATCAATTCTGTGGCGGATGTGGTAAACAACGATCCAGCCATCAAGGGAAAGATCAAGGTGGTATTTATTGAGAATTACCGGGTGTCCAATGCGGAGATTATTTTTGCGGCGGCGGACGTGTCCGAGCAGATCTCCACGGCGAGTAAGGAGGCTTCTGGTACAGGTAACATGAAGTTTATGTTGAACGGCGCGCTGACCATCGGCACCATGGACGGCGCGAATGTGGAGATCGTGGAGGAAGTAGGCGAGGAGAATGCGTTTATTTTTGGTCTTTCCTCCGACGAAGTGATCCGTTATGAGAATTACGGCGGCTACGATCCCACCGAGATCTTTAATAACGATCCCGATGTGAGAAAGGTGCTGATGCAGTTGATCAACGGCACCTATGCGCCGGGCGATCCGGATCTGTTCCGCTCCCTTTACAATTCTCTGTTGAATACGCAGAGCACCGCCAAGGCGGACACCTATTTTATCCTAAAGGATTTCAAGGCTTATGCGGAAGCGCAGAAGAAGGTAGAAGCGGCTTACAGGAACGAGAAAGGCTGGGCGAAGAGCGCGATCTTAAATGTGGCGTGCTCCGGCAAATTTACCTCTGACAGAACCATTCAGGAGTATGTGGATGAGATTTGGAAGCTCGACAAGGTTGTGCTTCCCAAGGAGCCGGTGACGACGGCGCCTGTGGCCACAAAGATTGTTAAGCCATAAACGCAGCGGCATGAATTGAAAAGAAGGCCTCCTTCGGAATATTAGAAGGAGGCTTTTTTCAAAGGAGAGATATGGGGATGGACAAAAAATTAGCGTTTCAGATTTTAGGAATAGCGCAGACGCAGGAGGAAGACAGAATCCGGCAGCGGTATCTGTCTCTCTTAAAGGATACCAATCCGGAGGACGACCCGGAAGGGTTTAAACGTCTGCGCGAGGCTTACGAGGAGGCCCTTCGGTCTGCGGCACAGCGGGAAGACGAGAGGGAGGAGGAGCCGCTGGGAGAGGTTGGCCAGTGGATGAAACGGGTGCGGGAGACTTACCGCGACATTTTTCTGCGCAGGGATGAGGAAGTCTGGAAAGAGCTTTTTGAAGATTCGGTCTGTGTCGGCTTTGATACCTTTTTGGATGCGAGAGGGCAGATCCTTAGCTTTTTGGCAGGGCATTCCTTTTTGCCGCGTGTGATCTGGCAGCAGCTTGACAAAACCTTTCATGTGATGGATGATTTTGACGCGTTGAAGGAGGAATTTCATGTGAATTTCCTCCGGCATATCGAATACCATTTGAATACGGATGATTTTCTCGATTACAGCCTCTTTGAGGAGAAGGAAGATTATGAGCCGGAGAATGACGAGGAAGTCGACCGTTATATCATGGAGTTTTTTGAGATCAGGAACCAATTGGAGGAGGGCGAGACCGAGGGGGTAGAAAAGGCCCTTGGAGACTTGACAAGACATGGGCTTTACCATCCTTACGAGGAAGTGGAACGTCTGCGCTTGTATATCAGGCAGGAGGAGAGCGAAAAGGGAAAAGAGCTGGCGGAAAGCCTGCTTTTGCGCTATCCAGAGGACAGCTATGTGCAGATTTGGGCCGGAAAGGTATTCAGCGATGCGGGGGACGAGGAGAGAGGGTTTTCTCTTTGGGAGGCAGTGCTTGCAAAAGAGCCGGAATATTATATGGCAAGATATTTTGCCTTGGGTCATCTGGTGCGGCAAAAGCAGTGGTATCAGGCTGGAAAATATATCAACGAACTGCTCAAGGTGAATAGTCAGGACGAGGAACTGCGGGAGCAGTTAAATGAGATCAACCAAGGTTTAGTGCCTCTGGTGCAGGAGGCTTATGAGAAGGGGGAAGGATTTGAGGATCTGGAAAAAGAGGAAGTGCCTCTTTTTCTGGGCCGCAGGCTCTATAACATGGAGCGGTTTGCGGAAGTGATGGAGCTTTTGGACAAAGACCCGGAGCTGTTAAAAAAGGAGGAGGGCAGCCTGAATCTCAAAACATGGACGCTCTACCGTTTGGGGCGGTATGAGGAGGCGGTGCCTGTCTTTCGGGAATATCTGACATGTCTGGAAAAGATTCTGGACGAGACGGAGAGAGCAGCCAAAACGGCGCAGGCCCACCGTACACTCGGCGCTTGCTTTTTCGATATGGGAAACCGTGAGGAGGGAGAGCGGGAGACGCGGATGGCCATGGAGCGGGAGACGAACGAAAGAAGCCGTCTGGACTGCAAATCCTATCTGGCGAAAAAGTACCTCTCTTTTCGGGAGTACGAGAGGGCGGTGGAGGAATGCGACGAGATCCTTGCGCAGGACGAGAACTATTATCCCGCCTATCTGACCAGACAGGAGGCCTGCTATTATCTGAAACGCGGGCAGCAGGTGGTGGACGATTACTACCGTGCGATTGATCTTTATGCGGGGTATGACAGACCCTATCTCTATGCGGCTATGGTTTTTTATAATCACAGCCAGTATCAGGACGCGATAGGCGTGATCGAGAGAGCGAGAGAAAACAAGGTGGAGTTTTCTAAGAAGCTTTGCTTTCAGGAGGCCAAGATCAGGCGGATGCTGGCGGAGAACCCAGAGGAGCGGCAGGAGGTGATGGAGCTTCTGGACGCGCTGCTTTCTGCGCAGGAGGAAGAAAACGGAGAACCGAAGCAGGAGGAGGGTGAAAAACAGGAGAACGGCGCGGACGGGGAGGATGTTCTTGATCGGGCGGAGCTGGTCTTTGAGAAAGCGCTGGTATTTGAAGACGACGAGAAGTTGATAGACGCTGCCGCTCTGGTGGCGGAGGCCATAAAAATGAGCCCCAAAGAGCCGTATTACCGTCTGGTGCTGGGAAATCTCCTGCGGGATATGCAAAAATACGCTGAGGCGTTGAAAGAATATGAATTGGTGGAGGAGGTTTACCACCACGCGGAGTTCTACTTCGGTATGGGAGTCTGCCACGAGGAAGCCGGAAATTGGGCGAAGGCCATCAATTACTATGAGAAAGCGGTGGAGCTGGAAGAATTTTATCGGGACACGCATCACCGGCTGTACCGGGGGTATTTGAATAGATACGGGAAGACGTGGAAAAAAGAGGATTACGACGCGGCGCTTTTCCACATCAATAAGCAGTTGGAGGTGACGAACAACAGGCCTTATCGTCTCTGGGACAGAGCATATTTATACGACGAGGGGATGGAAATAGAAAAGGCCCTTGCGGATTATGAAGAGGCTTTGGAGACTGTCGAGAAGGCGGACCGGTATATCATTTTGGAGAATATTGGCTTTACCTATAAGAAGGACAGACAGTTTGCAAAAGCCTGTGAATTCTTTGGGCGGGCTGTGGAAGAGATGGAGAAAAAAGACGCCTCAGAGAGGGGATATTATCATCTGGCGGAGTGCAGGAAGAAGATGGGCGATTACGAGGGAGCGATTGCAGGCTGCCGCGCCGGTCTGGCCGTCTTTCCGAAGGACGAGGATACGTGGGAGCTGCTGTCCGACTGCTATGCGGAGACAGGCCGCCTTGAGGAGGCGCTTGCGGTGACAAAAGAGTGGTGCGCGCAGGCCGGAAAAACAGTGGAGTATTTTAATCAGGCCGCCTTTGTTCTGGTGAAGATGGGAAAGCTAGAGGAAGGCTTCCGATGCTACGAGGACGGAAAGAAGGAATTGATCAAGAACGCGGCCGATAAGGCGGAATTGGCAAAGCTGTATGAGAAATGGGGAAACCGTTTTGACAGTATTGCCGACTTTGCGGCCTCTGCGGATCTGTACCGGGACGCCGCCGTTCTCTATCGGGAAAATTGGGATCAATTAAACGTGGAGTGCAAGCTGGTTAAAAACAGTTATATGGCGGGCAACCGCGAGAGGGCGGCGAAACACGCGGAGAAGGTGATGGAGCTGTTGAAAGAGCGGGGCGCCACAATGGAAGATTATTTGTCATATCCTAGTTATACGCCGATCCGTATGGGATGGATGGCTTGGATCGAGCTGGCCTTGGGGAATAAGGAGAAAGCCAAGGAATATTTTGAGAAGATGGAGCAGATCAGGCCCTGCACGGGGTGCGGCTATCAGCAATGTTTTGAGTCTTCCCTGTGGCTGGCATTTTATCATTATGCAGAGGGAGACTATGAGAAAGCGACGGAGCTGTTAGCGGAGACGTTAAAGAGAAATCCGGATGAGCAGACTGCGGAGTATCTCTTGCAGAAGATGCAGAATCAAACGGGAGAAAGCGGCGCGGCGGGCAGACGTTTCCCGCAAAAACCAGATGGAAGCACGCGGGCGCAGGATGCGGAACAAAAGCAGGGATTCTTAGAGAAGCTATTTCGCAGAAAAACGCAAAAATAGAAAGAACGAAGGGATTTGATAGAGCATGATAATCGGAATCGACTTGGGAACCACAAACAGTCTGGCGGCTTATTTTACGGAAGAGGGGCCACAGATTATACCGAACCGTTTGGGAAAGAGACTGACGCCCTCCGTGGTGAGTATGGATGAGGAGGAGCAGATTTATGTGGGCGATCTGGCGGTAGAAAGAGGACTTCTCTATCCGGGAAGCGCGGCCTCCGTCTTTAAGCGGGATATGGGAAGCGGCAGGAAATTTAACCTCCTGCACAAATCTTTTACGGCGGAAGAGCTGTCTTCTTTTGTACTCCGCGCGTTGAAGGAAGATGCGGAGACGTTTCTGGGAGAGCCGGTGACGGAAGCCGTAATCAGCGTACCCGCCTATTTCAATGACGAGAGGCGGCGCGCCACCAGAAGGGCCGGGGAGCTGGCTGGGCTTAAGGTGGAGCGGATTATCAGCGAACCCACGGCGGCGGCCATCGCTTACGGCCTGTATCAGAGCCAAGGCCATATGCGGTTTCTGGTCTTCGATCTGGGCGGCGGCACCTTCGATGTGTCCGTGTTGGAGCGGATCGACCAGATTTTAGAAGTACGCGCCGTGGCGGGAGACAATTTCCTTGGCGGCGAGGACTTTACAGCGGTATTGGAGGATATGTTTTTTGAGAAATATCCGCAGTTTGACAGATTGACGCTGGATGCAAAGACCCTGCGCCACATCCATAAACAGGCGGATAAGTGTAAAATCGGCTTCGCGGAGGGGAAGACTTCCGTTATGGAGTGTAAAATCGGCGAGGAAGTATATACTTATTCTGTGGAACTTCCGGCTTACGAACATGCCTGCGGGGAGCTTCTTGACAAGATCAGGCAGCCCGTGCGGCGCAGTCTTTCCGACGCCCATATCCGTCTTTCTGATATCGACAAGGTGGTGCTGGTGGGCGGGGCCACCAAGAGTCCCGTGGTCCGTCGGTTTGTCAGCAAGCTTTTCCGGGCCATTCCGGATACCAATAGTAATCCGGACGAGGTGGTGGCTCTCGGCGCGGCCATACAGGGCGCGATGAAGGAGAGAAACGAGGCCATCAAAGAAGTAATTCTTACGGACGTCTGTCCCTTTACGCTGGGCACGGAGGTGGTGCGGGAGTGGGAGAAGGGCGTTTTTGAGAACGGCGTGTTCTGTCCCATTATCGAGAGAAATACCATTATTCCGGCCAGCCGTACGGAACGGCTTTACACGGTACGGGACAACCAGACGAAGATTCGGGTCAACGTCTTACAGGGAGAGAGCCGGTTTGCCAAAAACAATCTTTCGCTGGGAGAACTGAATATCGACGTGCCCGCCGCCCCTGCGGGGGAAGAACCCGTGGATGTGACCTACACCTACGATATCAATTCCATTTTGGAGGTGGAGGTAAAGGTGGTGTCCACCGGAAAGAAGGAAAAACAGATTTTCGGCGGCAAAAATGCAGACATGACGCCGGAGGAGATTCAAGAGCGGTTCGAGACGTTGTCTTACTTAAAGATTCACCCCAGAGACCGGGAGGAAAACAAGTATCTTTTGCTGATGGGGGAGAGAATCTACGAGGAGAGTCTGGGAGATCAGCGTTACCGCATCGAACAGGAGCTTCATAAATACGAACAGGCGTTAGATTCTTACGATCCAGCGGCGATCGAGCGTGCGAAAGAGGAGTTTCGGACGTTTTTAAAGGAGCTTGAGGAGTTTTAAGAAGAGGAGAACTTATGGAACGGGTGCTGTTGGTGGGAGTAAATTTAAACGACGGGGAGGATTACGTCGCTTCCTTGGAGGAGCTTGGCGCATTGGCCGAGGCCAGCAATATGGAAGTGGCGGGCAGGGTCTGGCAGACGCTGGAGGCGGTGCATAAGGCTTTCTATATCGGTACGGGCAAGGTGGACGAGGTGAAGGCGCTGGCGGAAGAATGTGAGGCGGACGTCATTATTTTCGACAATTCCCTTTCGCCCATGCAGATGCGCAATTTGCAGGAACGGCTGGAAAAGCCGATCTTGGACAGGAGCGCGCTGATTTTAGATATCTTTGCGAGCAGGGCACGTTCCAGAGAGGCCAAGTTACAGGTGGAGACGGCCAGATTACAGTATATGCTGCCAAGGCTTGTGGGGCTTCACGCGGCTCTTTCCCGTCAGGGCGGCGCCAGCGGTTCCATGAGCAACAGGGGAGCAGGCGAGAAAAAACTGGAACTCGACAGGCGCGTGCTGGAACAGCGCCTTACGGAGCTGCGCAGGGAACTAAAAGAAGTGGGAAACGAGCGCGAGACCCAGAGAAAGCGGCGGGTGAAGTCGGGACTTCCGAGGGTTGCGCTGGTGGGTTATACCAACGCGGGAAAATCCACGCTGTTAAACGCCATGCTTGATCTGTACGGCGGGGACGAGGGGGAGGAAGAAGAACGGCATGTGTTTGAGAAGGATATGCTCTTCGCTACGCTGGATACCACCGTCCGTAAGATTGCGCCGGAGGATCACCATGCGTTCCTGCTATCCGATACGGTTGGATTTATCCATAAGCTGCCCCACAACTTAGTGGAGGCGTTTCATTCTACGCTGGAAGAGGCCAGAGAAGCGGATCTTCTTTTACAGGTAGTGGATTACAGCGACGAACACTATAAGGAACAGATCGCCGTTACGAATCAGACGCTTAAGAAGCTTGGGGCCGACGGGATTCCCATGCTCTATCTCTATAATAAATCGGATCTGGTATCGCCTGACGATGTGCCAGGTCTTGCCGGGGCGGAGGCGGAAAAACTGACGGAGCGTCTGCCTGTCGTGACAGACAGCGCGATTTATCTCTCCGCCAAAAAGCGGATAGGCATGGAGGAATTGATCGGCCTGATCGAACAAAAACTTTCGGGCGGGTATCGGGAGTGCACCTTCCTGATTCCCTTTACGGACGGCAGGGCGGTGTCTTACCTGAATGAAAACGCGGTGGTGTATGAGACCGAGTATCTGGAAAGCGGCGTGCGGATGCGGGTGAACTGCAAGAGCGAGGATTACGGATATTATGAGAAGTATTTGGAAGAATCATAAGGCGGAGAAACGGGTTGGCTTTAGGGGATTGGCAAATTCTTCTCCAACCAATTATGTTGGTCAATAACGAAAGCGGTGATTCGTCTGCCCAACGAAAAAAATGGATTATACTCAAGGAGTACGTTGAAGAGATCCTTGAGGAAGAAGAGGCCGAAGCCGATTCCTACGCCCAAAAGGGCATAAATGCAGTCCAATAAGAGATTCTTTACACGGCTTCTTTGTTTCAGGCATAATATGATGCGGATTAAAAGGGTTATCAGGACACACACCGGAATAAATAGCAGCAAAATAGTGACTCCGTTTTGTCCCGCTTCGTTATATACCAGCGGTGGACTGTCCAAAGGGGCACGAAAACAATGCGCTATGATTTCTATAAAGATGCCGATTTCTATAAAGGTCAAAACGATAAAGCACAGGGTAATGATCAGGAAACGTTTCTTTTTCATCAGGAAATACCTCTCACAAAAGCATTAAGGATGTTTTCATCAGGCTGCGATCTAAGTTCTTGTTGTCATTATAGTCTATTTTGGCGGGGATTGCTATGAAAATCCGTTGCACCCACAGCCTTTATCCTTTATAATAATAGTTTAGACAGTAATCAACTGGGAAAAATTTGAAAAATTACGCAAATATGGAGGAGACAATGATTCAATTGACAAATGGCGGCGCCTATCTGTTAAACGGAACGGAGATCGTTCCGGACAGCGCGGATGCGGCGGCGCAGATTCAAAATAAGACCGGACGGGAGATCACAAAGGGCGAGGCGGCGAAGAACACCATCGCCTACGGTATTCTGGAAAAGCACAATACTTCTGGAAATATGGACAAGTTAAAGATTAAATTCGATAAGCTGACCTCTCACGATATCACTTTTGTGGGTATTATTCAGACGGCGAGGGCTTCTGGGCTGACTAAATTTCCAATTCCTTATGTGCTCACTAACTGCCACAATTCCCTGTGTGCGGTAGGCGGCACGATCAACGAGGATGACCACATGTTTGGTCTTACCTGTGCAAAGCGCTACGGCGGCGTCTATGTACCGCCCCATCAGGCGGTCATCCACCAGTATGCAAGGGAAATGCTTGCGGGCGGCGGCACGATGATTCTTGGTTCCGATTCCCATACCAGATATGGCGCGCTGGGCACCATGGCCATGGGCGAGGGCGGGCCGGAGCTTGTAAAACAGTTGTTGTCCCAGACCTACGATATCAATATGCCGGGCGTGGTGGGCGTGTATCTGACAGGAGAACCCGTCAAGGGCGTAGGACCGCAGGACGTCGCGTTAGCGATCATCGGCGCGGTGTTTGGAAACGGCTATGTAAAAAATAAAGTGATGGAATTTGTAGGGCCGGGCGTATCGGCGCTGAGCGCGGATTTCCGTATCGGCATCGACGTGATGACTACGGAGACCACCTGCCTGTCCTCCATTTGGCGGACGGATGAGGAAATCAAAGAGTTTTATGAGATTCACGGCAGGACAGAGGAGTATCTGGAATTAAATCCGGGCGAGATCGCTTACTATGACGGTATGATCACGGTCGATCTATCGAAGATTCGTCCTATGATCGCGATGCCTTTCCATCCCAGCAATACCTATACCATCGACGAGGTGAACGCTAATTTAAAGGACGTGCTTCATGATGTGGAGGAGCGGGCAAAGGTGAGTCTTGACGGCGCGGTGCCTTACTCTTTGCAGGATAAGGTGAAGGACGGCAAATTCATGGTGGATCAGGGAATTATCGCGGGCTGTGCAGGAGGCGGATTCGAGAATATCTGCGCGGCGGCGGATATTCTGCGTGGCTCCTACATTGGCGCGGACGGCTTTACCTTAAGCGTGTACCCGGCGTCTATGCCTGTTTATATGGAACTGATCAAAAACGGCTGCGCGGCGGCGATTTTAGAGACCGGCGCGGTGTTAAAGACCGCTTTTTGCGGACCCTGCTTCGGCGCGGGCGATACGCCTGCTAACAATGCGTTCAGCATCCGGCATTCCACGAGAAACTTCCCTAACAGGGAGGGATCGAAGCTGCAAAACGGCCAGATTTCTTCCGTGGCGCTTATGGATGCAAGGTCGATTGCGGCTACGGCGGCCAACAAAGGCGTGTTGACGCCGGCGACCGAGTTTGACGGGGAGATCGGGAAGTATCAGTATCACTTTGACGCGAATATTTATCAAAACCGTGTCTTTGATTCCAAGGGCGTGGCGGATGAGAGTGTGGAGATTCAGTTTGGCCCGAATATCAAGGACTGGCCAGTGATGGGCGCTTTGCCGGAGAATCTGGTATTGCGGGTGGTGTCGGAGATCCACGATCCCGTGACGACCACGGACGAGCTGATTCCTTCGGGGGAGACTTCCTCTTACCGTTCTAACCCGCTGGGCCTTGCGGAGTTTACGTTATCCAGAAAAGATCCCGAGTATGTGGGCAGGGCGAAGGATATCCAGAGAGCGGAGAAGGCGAGAATGCAGGGAGAGCATCCCTGTCAGGCGCATCCAGACGTGAAGCCGGTAATGGGCGTGATTAAAAAGAGATATGAAAATGTGTCCCACGAGAATACGGGATTTGGTTCCACTATTTTTGCGGTGAAGCCGGGCGACGGTTCCGCCAGAGAGCAGGCGGCGAGCTGTCAGAAGGTGCTTGGCGGCTGGGCGAACATTGCCAACGAGTACGCGACCAAGAGATACCGCTCCAACCTGATTAACTGGGGGATGCTGCCGTTCCTGATCGAAGAAGGGGAACTGCCTTTCCATAATCTCGATTATCTGTTTTTCCCGGATATCCGGAAAGCGGTGGAGGAGAAGGCGGAGACGATGACAGCGTACCGGGTGTCTGTAGAGGAGGGAACGCTTACGCCTTTTACCTTGACGTTGGGTGAACTGACGGACGAGGAAAGACAGATTATTTTGAAGGGATGCCTGATCAATTACAACAAGGTAGTGTGAGAAGCGGCATTCTTCGCATGAGTTAGGGGAATTATGGATAATGGGGTGAAGAAAGAGACAGGGGGGCGTTTTAACCCATATGTCTTAATAGGCATTGTTCTGGGGATAGCGGCGGTGGCGATCGCTGTGACGACCCAGAACAACATAAAAAATAATGACAGCGCACAGGAGAGCATACCGGCGAGTACAGATGCGGGAACTGCGCAGGTGTCGATTACGCTGCCGGGGCTGGAACAGGAAAAGCCGGAAGTGGATTCCTCGAAGGAGATTGTGAACGACGTGCTTCTAAGCAATGTGCCGAGGGCGGACTACAGCTATTCTTTCAATGGAAAGATGAACGACGCGGCGGTTGTGACGAGGACTGATGAGGAAGGACAGCTAACGACTGGCGTTTATCCGGAGATCACGGAGGATGTTTATCCCCTGTTTACGGAGGGGATTGACGGGGAAGCCCTCTATCTTGACGGCAGCTACGGGGTGCAGCTTCTGGGGGTGGAGGCGTTAAACGAATCCTACACGATCTCGTTCTGGTTTCGTGCGGACGAGATGCGTGACTGGGCGCCTTTTTTGATGATCGGTTCCCATCTGATGGATGTGGGAGGGAGCCAGAGCTATCTGTCCTTTAACAAAAAGACGACGGAGGAAGGCGAGGAGGTTGTGCCGATTTTCAATACCATCGACGCGGCGTTTAATAACTCCTGCGAGGTAAGGCCGTCCATGGATCAGAAGAAGTGTATCGAGCTGAACGATTGGAATTATATCACCATCTGCGTGGACGCTGATGATGCCTCCGGGCTGGAAGAGGGAAGGGCCATGGGGTATCTGTATTTAAACAGTGAATTGATCGGTTCAGGGGAGGTTTCTAAGCTCAATATGAATCCGGAGAGTGTGAAAGCATATCTGGGGATTAGCTGTTACGACGAGCTGTTCCGAGCCACCTATGATGAAATACATATTTGGAAGCAGGTTCTGAGCGAAAGCCAGATCAGCAGTATGTATACGGCGTACATCAACGCTGACGGGGAAGAGTAGGAAAAGGTATTAAGGAAATGGAAAATATTCCGATATATAAGATACAGGGAGAGGACTCATGGCCAGAGTTTGACTTTCCTGTAATCTGAATGATGTTGAGACCAGGGACGGTATTTTTTAGGGAAAAGGAATTTCCGTAAAAGTGCCGTCTTTTCTATTGCCAAGCGTCAGGGAAGGCGCTGTCTGGTGCACAGGCGGGTGTGGAAAAGCGGTCTTATACAAAAGGAGGGAACCTTGATTATTAATTCCAGTACCATTGGAATGCAGTCCTCCAGAAGCTCGCGTTCGACTACGTATGCGAGTGCGCGGTTTATCGGCGGCACGTTTACGAATGGGAAGAACGGACTAAATTCTCTCTTTGGAAATCAGCTCGACAATGGTGAAAAGACAACGGGAGAGGAAAAGAGTCAGGAGGAGGCGAAATTGGAAGACGTTACCGCGCACTGGCGGAATATGACCGGCGGATGGCAGCTTTCTTCCAAAAGAAACGATCCGCAGGAAGCGTTGCAAAGTATTAAGCAGCAGTGCGTAGATTTTCTGTTGGAGCTTTTATTCAATTTCCGTGGACAGAGAAGTGCGGGTAACAGTCCGATCGCGGCAGCGGCGGGCGGCACTATGATGTACACGGTGCAGGGGTATCAGGCGCAGTATTATCACATGGAGGAGGAGAACACTTCTTTTTCCACACAAGGTATTGTGAAAACGGCGGACGGGAGGGAGTTATCCTTCAATCTTGAGTTTGGAATGAGCCGCAGATTTGAAGAATACTATGAGGAAAATTATGTGACGTCCATAAACACCAAATTTAAGGACCCTCTCGTGATTAATCTGGATACCAATATCGCGCAGGTTTCCGATCAGAAGTTTTTCTTTGATCTGGACTGTGACGGCGAGGAGGAAGAGATCTCAAGCCTGCAGGCGGGCAGCGGCTTTTTGGCCCTCGATCTGAACGGGGACGGGAAGATCAACGACGGCAGCGAGCTTTTCGGCACAGAGAGCGGCGACGGCTTTAAAGATCTCTCGCGTTATGACGCGGACGGAAACGGCTGGATCGACGAGGCAGATCCCATTTGGGAGAAGCTTTTGATCTGGACAAAAGACGAGGATGGAGAGGATAAACTGTATCATCTTTCCGACTTGGGGGTGGGAGCCATCGGCCTGTCCCATGTGGGAACGCAGTTTTCCTTAAATTCTGCAAAAACAAACGAAACAAATGCTATGATCCGCAAGACTGGCATTTTCCTGTATGAGAATGGGGCGGTATCAACGATTCAGCATTTGGATATGGCGGTGTACAACGAGAAAGGATAGGGGAATAAAAAGACGGACATCCACATAGGAATAGGATATGCGGGGTGTCTCATGAACAAAAATGGAATCGACTCAAAAAAAACAAACAAGAGGGATGCAGGCAGCTTCCTTTTGTTTGTTTTTTTATTGCCTTATGTCTGCGCGTGCCTTTGGGGACATGTGGGGGAGGAGACGGAACAATTAAAAAGGGATAGCCGGAACGGACAGGACGCTTATACGGTGAAAGTGACGCTAGAGTGGGGCGTTTGGGAACTGCCAGCGGAGGAGTATCTGGCGTATCGGCTTGTTTTAACTATGCCGGAAACGTATCATTTAGAGGCAAAAAAAGCGCAGGCGGTTCTTCTTCGCACGGAATTGGCGGTCTTGTATCAGGAAGAGGGTGGCAGGAGTATTGCGGTAAAGGAAGAAGGTTTTTCAAAGTTTTATCGGGATGCGGGAGAGGAAGCAGGGGAAGCGCTGCGGGAAAGCCGTCTGGCTGTGGAAGAGACAAAAGGGACGATTTTGACCTATCGGGGCGAACCTATCCGGGCTTCCTATTTTAAGCTGAGTAACGGATTTACCAGAGAGGCAAAGGAGAGCGGGGAGGAAGAATACCCGTATTTGACAAAGGTTGACTGCACAGAGGATCAAACGTCCTCCGATTATGACAGCGCAGTGCGGGTCGACAAAGAAACCTACATAGATGAGATACTAGGGATACTAAAAGGGAACTATGATCGTGAGACAATATGGGAGGCGGGTGAATTCTCCTTTGATGAATCGGGATATATGACAAAGGTATCTTTTCGCGATGAGGATGAAAGGGCGGAAGAGGTGGATGGGGAGACTTTTCGGCACCTCTTTGGCCTTAATTCCGCTTCCTTCACGATGAAGAAGGAAGGAGCGGGCGTTTTTTTTCAAGTGACGGGGGTGGGACACGGATTTGGCATGAGCCAGTTTGCGTCAAATTGCAGGGCCAAAAACGGGCAGACGTATCAAGAGATTCTCGACAGCTTCTTTTTTCAGACAGAATTAGCAAAATTTGAATAAGGCGGAAAAAATGGGTAAAACTATCAGAGAAAACCGGGAAAAAGACGGCCGCCGTTTTGGCAGGCGGAGGGCCAAAGCACCGGAAGAAAACAGGAGGCGAGTTTCATGTCGAGAAGAAATAGAAGCAGTATCAGAAAAGAGAGAATCATCATGCTGGCGTCCTCAGTGTTCGTTCTGGCGGCGCTGACAGTGACCGGCCTTTATGTGAGAAATAATAACCGGGCTGAAAAAGAAGACTATGTAGTGGATTTTGAGGCGCTGGAGCAGGGCAGCGAAGAACTGGCGGAAAATATGGTGGACGGTGAGGAGCTTGATACTCTTTTTGCTGGCGTTGGAACAGACGATCTGGACTATGATCCGAATTTTCAGGAGGCTAATTCCCTGCATGTGGAAAACACCGGAGATACGGGGACGACGTCCGGTGCGGCTGGGATAGGAAAGACCGAGTCCAAGGATGCCAAGGACAAGTCCGATCAGTCTAAGAGCGGCGAGAAAGACGAAAAAGAAGCGCAAGAAGAGGATGAAAAGCAGACTGCGGATAAGAAGGACAACCCCGTAAAGAAATCCGCGGATAAAAAGAAGGATGCCGCGGCGGATCAGGCTGAGGGCGAAGAAGAGGCGGGCATGTTCGACGAGACGGTCGATACCGTTATGAGCGGCGAGGTACAGGCGGATGGAATCGCCGCCACAGTGCAGCCAGAGCTGGATTTTAACGAAGAGGATGGTCTGGTATGGCCCATTGTAGGCGATGTGCTGATTAACTACAGCATGGATCAGACGATCTATTTTCCGACGCTGGATCAGTATAAATACAATCCGGCCATCGTAATTTCCGCGGCACAGGGAGAATCGATTTCGGCGGCGGCGGACGGCCGCGTGACTTCGGTCAGCTATGATCCCGGTACGGGAAATACCGTGGTAATGGATCTTGGAAACGGTTATGAGTTGACTTATGGGCAGCTTGAAAACATCACCGTATCAGAGGGCAGCTATGTGCATGTGGGAGACGGAATCGGGACGGTGGCGGCTCCTACGAAATATTACAGCCTTGAAGGTACGAATGTATACTTTAAGCTGACCAAGGACGGGGAGCCGGTAAACCCCATGAGTAAGTTAAATTAGAGGGAAATCCATGCTTATTATACACGGAAATATCAAGACAATGGAGGAACGCGACTTTCCAGACGGTTATCTTGAGATTGCGGACGGGAAGATCGCAGCGGTGGGAGATATGAAAGACTGCCCGAAAACGGAGGGGGAAATCCTTGACGCGCAGGGCGGTCTGGTGATGCCGGGCATTATAGAGGCGCACTGTCATATGGGAATCACGGAGGAGAAGAAGGGAATGGAGGGAGACGACTGCAACGAGAATGTGGATGCCGTAACGCCGCAGCTTCGTTCCATCGACGCCATTAACCCCATGGACGCCGCCTTCAACGACGCGCTGCAGGCGGGCATTACTTCCGCGATGATCGGCCCCGGAAGCGCCAATGTGGTGGGCGGACAGTTCGCTTTTGTGAAGACCCACGGCAGATGTATTGACAAGATGATTGTAAAAGCGCCTGCGGCTATGAAGGTGGCTTTCGGAGAAAATCCGAAGGTCAATTATTCCGGGCAGGGTACGTCGCCCTCCACCCGTATGGCCATTGCTTCCATGCTCAGGGAAGAACTCTCGAAGGCCGTATCCTACATGGAAAAGCAGGAAAAAGACGGAGGCGGGGAGAAAGACTTTCGCTATGAGTGCTGGCTTCCCGTCCTGCGCGGGGAGATTCCCTTAAAAGCCCATGCGCATCGGGCTGATGATATTTTGACGGCAGTGCGGATTGCCAAGGAGTTTCATTTGCGGATGACCATAGACCATTGCAGCGAAGGCCATTTGGTCATGGAAGAGTTGAAGGAGGCTGGATTTCCGGCCATTGTAGGGCCGGATATGGCCAGCCGGAATAAAATTGAGGTACAGAACATGGCGTTTAAGACGGCGGGACTTCTTTCGGGGCATGGCATTTTGACTGCCATTACCACGGATCATCCGGTCTCGAAAATCCAGTTTTTGCCAATTTGCGCGGGACTTGCAGTAAAGGCCGGCATGGCGCCGGAGGAGGGGCTTCGTTCCATCACGATAAATGCGGCGAAAATCTGCGGCGTATCGGACAGGGTAGGGAGCCTGCGGCCGGGAAAGGACGCTGATATTGCCATATTTACGGGAAATCCTATGGAAATCTTTACTGAAACCCTCTATACCCTGATTAATGGTGAAATCGTGTACTCGTCAAAGAAATGGAAATGATGTCTGTTACAGCGGTGGAGTTTGTGGTAAACTGTATGGGAAAGCAAAAGAAACGATTAGGGAAACCATAATGCGAAAGAGTAAACTTTTTCAACAAAAAATTTGCATACTTCTCCTCTTTGCGCTTCTTCTAACAGCGCCAGCCGGATGCGGCGATCTGCGGGACTTTCAGATGAATACGCGGACAAGCAGGGAGGAGGGCGACGATTTTACCAGTCTGGGGCTTTCTCCGGAGTTCGATTACGAGGTGCCGGAAAGTCTGCCGAGCATTTTGGTGGATCAGCTTGGATATGCGGTGGGAAGCAATAAGATTGCCATGATCAACGGGGAGACGCCGCCGGAGACATTTTCCATTTTGGAGGAGCAGACTGGGCGGGAGGTCTACACGGGCAAGGTGGAGAGAAAAGGATTTGACGCTTCTGTAAACGCCTATATCAGCTATGCGGATTTTACGGATTTTAACACGGAGGGGACTTATTACATACAGGCGCCGTCGATCGGACGCTCCTATGCGTTTCGGATTGCACAGGAGCCTTTTGAAACGCTTTTTGATAAAGTATTTAAGCAGTATTATTATAACAGGTGCGGACTGACGCTCTCCACGGAGCTTGCGGGCGAGTTGGCGCACAATGCCTGTCATTCCAGAGAAGCGCAGATGAAGGACGAGGCGATGATCAAGCTTGACGTGTCGGGAGGATGGCATGTGGATGAGATTGGAAGCCGCGATGTGGCGAAAGGCTGTCAGGCGATCAATAATCTCCTTTTGGCTTATGAGCTATATCCGGACGCTATGAGAGACGACATGAAGATACCGGAGAGCGGCAACGGGATTCCCGATGTGCTTGACGAGGTGAAATATGAGATTGACTGGCTTTTGAAAATGCAGGATGCCAAGAGCGGCGCCGTGTATGCCTCTGTCAGCTCCGTTGACAATAAGAATGCGGGTTATATTCTTTATATTGACGGGATTACCATGGATGCGACGATTCATTTTGCGGCTACCATGGCGAAATTCAGTTATCTTTACCAGAGCTACGACCGGGAGTTTGCGACGCAGTGTCTGCAGGCTTCGGACAGAGCGTACCGGTATGCGGAAAATTATCTGGCGGACATATCGCAGGAACAATATTTCTGCGCGGCTGCGGAACTTTACCGGGCCACGGGAGGTTATCATTATCACAGTGTGATCAAATCCTACTTGACGCAGAATCCTGATCCTGATTTGGAAAACGACTTTGTTTTCTGGGGATGTGTGACCTATCTTTCCACGAAGCAGTCTGTGGATATCGCTTTGTGCAAATCCGTGACACAGAATCTGATGCTGAAAGGGGAGGCGATTTCTTACGGCTCCAAGGATTCCAAGCTTCTGGTGGCGACGGATGAAAAGCAGGGCAGCAATGCCGCTTTGCTGAGAAATATGACAAGACTGGCAGTGGTGGATCACATCATTACCAACCATGAGTACGCCACTGTGCTTGAAAATCATATTCACTATATGCTGGGGCGGAATCTCTTGTCGATCTCCTATCTGGACGGGGAGGGCGAGCGGAATTACCGCGATATCGACGTGAGTCTGGGCGTAATGAATCAGGTGGATCTGAATGCGGAGCTTTATCTCTTGCTGGCTGCCATTATGGATGATGAGCTGGTGGTGGGGGAAGAATAGCCTCACCCCAGCTTTTTGTTTTTAAAGTACATTTCTTTGATGACGGACAGTACCGTGTCGTCGATGTGGCGTCTCTGATCTTTGTCAAGCTCCTTTATGTAGATGGGCGTGCCGTATTCGATAATAACGTGGGTCTTCTTGATTCGGGGCAGATGCGCTTCCCAGATCTGATCCGCATTGTTGATGCTGATCGGGATAATGGGGCATCCGGATTTTTCCGCGATCTTAAAGCTGCCGCCGTGGAAGGGAAGAAATTCATCCGGCTTGGTGCTGCGGCTTCCCTCCGGGAAAATACAGATCGAAATACCGGACTTTACCTTTTCTACCGCTGTGAGAATGGTTTTCATTCCCTGTTTGATATCTTTTCTGTCAAGAAAGAGACAGTGTAGATTTTTCATCCAGTGGGACAGAAGCGGAACCTTTAACATACCGATCTTCGCAATATAACCCGTGGGTCTGGGGACGCGCACATAAGTCATGATGATGTCGAAGTAACTTCTGTGGTTGCCGATGTAGAGTACGGAAGTGTCTGTCGGCACATTTTCTTCGCCGATCACTGTGACAGACACGCCGGATAGAAAAAGAACGCAGCGAAAAGCCCAGTTGACAATGGCAAGTGAGCTTTTGTCCTTGGCGGATGGATTCCATTTTCCGAGAAAATATTCTACGATTAAAAGAGGGATACTGAAAATTAGGAACAGGACTACAAAGGTGGCAACTGCTATCAGACGTATCATGGCGAAAACCTTTCTGTGTTTTAGTAAATTTTATAATAAGTATAGCATTATTCTATAGGAATAGACAATGCCTTCGCATAATAAATTAGATAGTAAGAGAATGTGCGGAGGAAAAGATGGTCGGATTAAGTGAGTATCAGAGAAGACTGGTGAGCATAGGACTGATCTGTCTGTTATGTTTTGCGGTGTACTCCTGCGGGCAGAAACAGGACCCCATGGAAAAAATGAAGGATTTGGAATACACAGTGATAGCGGAGGACAATATACCGGAGGAATTGCTTTCAAAAATTGAAGAGCGCAAGGAGAACGCGTTTAAGCTGACTTTTGAGGATCAAGGCTTTCTTTACATTTGTGTGGGGTATGGAACACAGCAGACAGGCGGCTACAGCATTGCGGTCAACGATTTGTACGAGACGGCCAATGCCGTCTACATAGACACAAATCTGATCGGCCCCTCTCCGGAGGAAAAGAGCAAGCCGGTGGAAAGCTACCCTTATGTGGTGGTGAAGACAGAGTTTTCCCAGAAGCCGGTGGTGTTTGAGTAAACGCGGTGACGGATTACGGAAAGGACGAAAAATGTTATATTTAAAAAACGGATATATGATAGATCCAGCGTCGGGTACGGAAGGATATTTTGATATTTTCATTGATACAGAAGATGGAAAAATTGCGAAAATTTTGCCGCAGGGAGCGCAGATTAATCATGAAATGACGGAAAACGTAAGGACAGATGAAGTGGAAAAAGCGGAAGAAACGATTGACTTAAATGGTCAATATGTTGCCCCGGGTCTGGTGGATGTGCACGTGCATTTCCGCGATCCGGGGTTTACCCATAAGGAGGATATTCATACCGGGGCGGCCGCAGCGGCACGGGGCGGCTTTACTTCCGTAGTGTTGATGGCCAATACGAAACCTGCTGTGGATCATGCGGAGACCCTCGACTATGTGCTGAAAAAGGGCAAAGAGACTGGGATTCATGTCTACTCCTGCGCCAACGTGACAAAGGGGCTTCAAGGCAAAGAACTGACCGATATGGAAAGTTTAAGCAGGCTGGGCGCGGCAGGGTTTACGGACGACGGCATTCCGCTGATGGATGAAACGCTTCTTCGGGAGGCCTTGCGGCGGGCGGCAAAATGCGGGAAGCCTATTAGCCTTCATGAGGAAAATCCAGCGCTCATTACCAATAACGGCGTCAATGCGGGCAGGGCGGCGGCGCATTTTGGCATAGGCGGTTCCCCCAGAGAAGCGGAAATCTCCATGGTGGAGCGTGATTTACAGATTGCCTTGGAGGAAGAAGCGGACTTGTCCATCCAGCATATCAGCACGAAGGAGGCCGTGGAGCTGGTGCGGCAGGCGAAAAAAAAGAGCGGTCATATCTATGCGGAGGCTGCGCCTCATCATTTTACGCTGACGGAAGAGGCTGTGATTCAATACGGGACGCTGGCCAAGATGAATCCGCCCCTTAGAGAAGAAGAAGACCGGCTGGCGATTATAGAGGGGCTGCGGGACGGGACGATTGATATGATCGCCACAGATCATGCGCCTCACAGCGCGCAGGAAAAGGCAAAGCCGCTGACGGAAGCGCCGAGCGGCATCATTGGCTTGGAGACGGCCCTTTCTCTGGGGATTCGGGAGCTGGTGAATAAAGGGTATCTCTCTATGAGGGAACTGATCGGGAAGATGAGCCTTGCGCCCGCCAAGTTGTATCACCTCGACGCGGGGTATCTGAAAGAGGGAGGCCCGGCCGATCTGGTGGTGTTTGACCCAAAGAAAGAATGGGTGGTGAAAAATTTCGCTTCCAAATCGGCAAATTCGCCCTTTGTGGGGGAGACTCTGCCGGGGGTAGTTAGCTACACGATTTGCGGCGGAAAGGTCGTGTACCGCGGCTGAATGAGGGCGGAAGTTTCCGCCCTACAGCTCGTCCACCGATAGGGTCACATTGCTCAGTCCATAATAATAATTGACGGTCTCGGCGGTAAATTTATACACGCAGTAATCCTCATCGTCCACGCCCTTCGGATAATACATTTCGAAGCCATCCCGCCAGAGAAAGGCTTTGGTTTCGTGGTCGGTGCAGACTTCCATGGTTCCCGTAAACAATGCGCCCTTATACTGATCCTTGGTATCGTCCACATAGTACACGGAGGCTTTGGGGTTTTTTAGAAACTGCGCTACCCGTTTGGAGCTGGTATTGGTGGAGAAATAGTGTGTCTTCATGCTTTCATGCTCTATAACAAGCATTCCCTTGATCTGGGGGAAACCCTCCTCGTTTACGGACGCGACGTAGGCCACCTGCGCATTTTCGCGCAGCGCGCGGATACCTGATTTGATCATGCTAAGTTCCATTCGTGTAATCCTCCTTTTCTGTAAGATTTGCAAGCACCTTCCTAAGACCTGTTTCCAGAGAACATATTTCCTCATCGCGAAACCCCTTGTAAAAAATCTGATTCATTTCGTCGGAGACCTGTTCATAGTGCTCCTGTAATCCCCGTGCTCGTTCTGTCAGCCGTATTTTCACGGTTCTGCGGTCGGCGGGAGGGTAGATGCGCTCAATCAGCTCCCGCTGTTCCATACGGTCCAACATACTTGTCAGAGTGGTCTTGGCAAGTCCGGTCTTGCGTGCAAGTTCGCTGATCGGAATACCGTCCTCTTCCCATAGGACAAATAAGATTCTCCCCTGTGCGCCGTTAAATTCGCTGATGCCGTGTTGGGCCAGCAGTTTTTCAAATATTCTGCCCTGAAGCTGTTTGATGCGGGTAATCAGAATCCCGCCGTCTGTTTTTTCAGTCATAGTGTGCTCTCCCTAATGATATTATATAGAATAGTACCATATAGGACTAATGTCAAGAGGTTTTTTGAAGAAAGCAAGTTTTGGAAGATAAAATGAAACGATGGAAAGGTTATCTTGTAATGAAAAAAAGAATGTGTTAAAATCGCCTTAAGCAAAGAAAATCTAAGATTCTGAAAGTATCTTAACGGATTTTATCTAAAATCCGTCTTTCTGCGGAGCCTTCTCCGTAAAACTCCTTGCTTACAACTAAATAACCGCAGGGAGGAGAATCGAATGATGGAAACCTCTCTGCCAACTATGGGAAAGAGAGGAAACAGGATGAATTATGACACAAATGAACAGATTAATCTGAGTGATTTTGCTTTGTTTTTGTCGGTTATGAAGGTGAAAGCGGCATATGAAGACGTGCTCAGTATTATCTTGGATGAACCAAATTTAAAACTCAAGGAAGTTAAGGTAGAACAGGTGATTTTGAATAAATCCGGGAAACGGGCAATCCGTCTGGACGCATGGGCTTTGGATGAGGATGACAGGCAGTTTGACGTGGAGATGCAGAATGACTCGAAAAAAGATGATATCCGTAAGCGTTCCCGATTTTATCAAAGTATGTTAGACACGCCCATTTTGAAGTCGGGGAAGAAAACCCAGTATAGGAATCTACCGTCGACAGTGATTATTTTTATTACGCAGGAGGATATATTCGGAAAAAACTTAGCGATGTATACATTTACGGAGCAGTGCGAGGAAGTCCCAGAGCTGGCATTGGAGGATGGAACTAGTAAGATTTTTTTAAATATGACTAGCAAGAATGGCCGTGCGGAGCTAGTTAGTCTGCTACAATATATGAAGTATACCACGTTAGAGAATGAGGATGTTACGGAAAAAGATCACCGAATTTTGGATTTGGATCAGATAGTAAGAGAGGTCAAGCAATCAGAAGAATGGGAGGTAGAGAGGATGAGTATTCTGGGGATTGGTTTAGAACGAGGAATGGAGCAGGGACGCCTTAGAATGATGATAAGAAGTATAGAATTAAGTATGAAAAATTTTCATGTCAATTTGCAGGAAGCTTGCGAGGGTCTCGAAATATCTGTGGAAGAGTATGAAGATGCGAAACGGAAGATTGCCCGTTGGGATGAAGAAAATGAAAATCAGAACCGTCACAGTTGACGACGCCAAGGAACTTCTGGCAATTTATGCGCCCTACGTCAGGAAAACCGCGATTACGTTTGAATATGAAGTTCCCACGTTGGAAGAATTTAAGAAGAGAATCGAGAATACTCTGAAAAACTATCCGTACCTTGTGGCAGAAGCGGACGGAGAGCTTTTGGGTTATGCCTATACGAGCGCTTTTCATGAGAGAGCCGCCTATGACTGGGCAGCCGAGGTCTCCATTTATGTGAGGAAGGACAGGAAAGGATGCGGGATTGGCGGCAGGCTTTATACCGTGCTGGAAGACATTTCCCGCACCCAGCATATTCTCAATCTGAACGCCTGTATCGCATATCCTGAATTAGAGGACGCATATCTGACGAAAGACAGCGTCCGGTTTCACGAGCATTTGGGGTATTGCATGGTCGGGGAGTTCCATAAATGTGGCTATAAGTTCGGAAGATGGTACGATATGGTCTGGATGGAGAAAATGATCGGCGCGCATACGGATCAGCCGGAGCCTGTGATTGCATTTTCGAAGTTGCGGGAGGATTGGTAAGGCAGTATAATAGAGAAAACGGTAAAAAGATACGCTGGAAAGGCAGCTTACAGAAAGGAATCGTACATGACCCGAAAGAAAAAAGTAACGGCAACAGTAATCTCCCAAAAACAGATCGCAGAGCAGATCTATGATCTCTGGCTGGAAACGAAGCTGGCAAAGAACGCTCATCCGGGGCAGTTTGTTGGCGTATATCCGCATGGCGAGAGTATGCTTTTACCCCGGCCGATCAGTATCTGCGAGGCGGACAAGGCGAGGAACAGACTGCGGTTGGTGTACCGCGTGGCTGGAAAGGGAACGGCGGAGTTTGCGGCCTGCAAGGCGGGCGATCAGTTGGAGATTCTGGGCGTGCTGGGGAATGGATTCCCCGTTGATAAGGCCAAAGGAAAACGGGTCTTTCTGATGGGCGGCGGGATTGGGATTCCGCCGATGCTGGAGCTGGCCAAGGCGATGGACGACAAGAAGCAGATTTTGCTCGGTTATCGGAACAAGGATCTTTTTTTGGAAGAGGATCTGGCAAAGTACGGAGACGTCTATGTGGCGACCGAGGATGGCAGCGTGGGGACAAAGGGCAATGTGATGGATATCATCAGGGCCTATTCGCTCCATGCGGATATGATTATGGCCTGCGGGCCTATGCCTATGCTTCGCGCCATCAAACAATACGCGGCGGAGAAGGGGATCGAGGCTTATATTTCCCTTGAGGAACGGATGGCCTGCGGGGTGGGCGCATGTCTCGGATGCGTATGCAGAACCACAGAAAAAGACGCGCATTCCCATGTAAACAACGCGCGTATTTGTACGGAAGGCCCGGTTTTTGAGGCGAGGGAGGTAGACATATGAATACAGAAGTGAAAATTGCAGGAGTCACCTTTAAAAACCCGGTCATGGCGGCGTCCGGCACCTTTGGCTCCGGTATGGAATACGGCGATTTTGTGGATCTGAACAGATTGGGAGCCGTGGTGACAAAAGGGGTTGCCAATGTGCCGTGGGAGGGCAATCCGACGCCCCGCGTGGCGGAGGTGTACGGCGGCATGTTAAACGCCATCGGCCTGCAGAATCCGGGCATCGATGTTTTTATGGAGAGAGATCTTGCTTTCCTGCAAAAATATGACACAAATGTCATAGTTAATGTATGCGGAAAAACAGTGGAGGATTATCTGGAAGTGGTGGAACGGCTTGCTGACACATCTGCCGCCATGCTGGAAATCAATGTGTCCTGTCCCAATGTGAAAGAGGGAGCGATCGCTTTCGGGCAGAAAGCGGATTCCCTTTACAATATCACATCCCAGATTAAGAAAAAGGCAAAACAGCCGGTGATTATGAAACTCAGTCCGAATGTGACGGATATTACCGAGATGGCGAGGGCGGCGGAGGCGGCGGGAGCGGACGCGCTTTCCATGATTAACACGATCACGGGCATGAAGATTGACATTCACAGAAAAAAATTTGTGCTGGCAAACAAGACGGGCGGTATGTCCGGCCCTGCGGTCAAGCCAGTGGCTGTGCGCATGGTGTACCAGACGGCGCAGGCGGTGAAGATTCCGATTATTGGCATGGGCGGAATCGCCAGCGGGGAGGATGCGGTCGAATTTTTGCTTGCGGGAGCTACCGCCGTAGCTGTGGGCGCGATGAACTTTGTCAATCCTTGTGCAACGGTGGAGGTTTTGGAAGGGATTGAAGCCTACATGAGACAGTACGGAATTGAACATGTAACAGAATTGATCGGAGCCGTAGAGTAAGCGGCTCCGATTAGTTTTTAGGGATATGGCATAAATGCTTCCGATCAACTTTTGACGGGCGCGTCATGATAGAGAAGGGAAGCGGTTGATACAAGGTCGATTTCTGATAATTTGTCGACTAGCTCGTTCGCTTTCTGGCTTCTGATTTCTATAATAAGATCCATGCCCGATTGTCTTACATTTTTGGAATCAATTTTATAGCGCGGCGAATACTGGCGAATGACAGCCAGAATGTCGGCCTCCGCACTTTTATCCTGCGCATTGATAATGACAAGATAGGGACTGGTTCTGATGGGGATCACTTGCAGAAGCAGGATTCCCATGGTGCACACAAGCGCGACTAAAATAGCCAATTCATAAAGGTTTGCGCCGCAGATAATTCCAGTGCTGATGGACCAGAACAGGAACAGCAAATCCATAGGTTCTTTGATGGCGGTTCGGAAACGGACGATGGATAATGCGCCGACCATGCCGAGGGAAATAATCAGATTGGCCTGCATGGCCAGAATGATTCCCGTTACGACGACAGAAACCATGGCCATGGACACACTGAAGCTTTTGTCATAAAAGGTTGTCCGGCTGATAAACCGGTATACAAAATAGATGTAAACTGCGAAGAGAAAACAGACGCCCAAGGATATGACAGCGTTTGTGGTCGAAAATCCGGGTGTGGAAAAAGCCTCTAAAACTGAATTTTTAATGATGTCGTTAAATCCCATAAGAAATCTCCTTTCGGCCGATGGCGGCCCTTGTCAGATAGTATTTGGAAAAGGACTGTCTTTGCAGCCGCGCTAAATCCAACGCCTGCAAAAGATAGTGCGGCAGCAGCTCGTCATACTTCACTTCCAGAATATGATGCGACTGCGGCATGACCGGAACCGTAAACAGGTCGGAGTCAAACAAACGGTCTGTCTGCGCGCTGCCGGCAACATTCCGGTCGAAGGTAACACGAACATTTCCCGTCGTTTCCGTAAAAGCGAAGCGCTCATATTCCACGATGCATTTCGGTGAAAAGCCTTTGCGTAATATCCCCAGAATCAGTTCTTCCAATAAACTGCCTTTTTCGCTTTGCGTCTGGATGTCGTGCAGGCTGTCGAGGCGGCAGGTCAGAAGAGCTTGGTACTCCTCAAAGGTTAAGGGCTGCGTCGTTTTCTTGGTCATGTCGGCGTATTTCGTCTTTTTTTCCAGACGGATAAAATTGGGGTTATTGTCATAGATTCTGATTCGGTATTTTTCCCGGAAGGGAACCCCGTTTTCCTTTTCCGCCATACAGGAATCGTACAGGTCGTCGAAGTAAAGACTTCGGATCAGGTATCCGCCCGCGCCCTGATGACGGTCGGGCTGCATAAGCGGCGATAGCCTGTAGTACAACCGCTGGAAATCGTAATCGGGCAGCTCAAATTTTAGTTCATTTCTGTATTCCATTTTGCGCTAACCACTCCTCTCCCATACTGTTTTCCAAGAAATTCCAGACAACATCGTACCTTTCGGCAAAGAATGTCCGCATGTTAGTTACATATTGCTCAAATTCATCGGATTTATCGTCCATGTAAAACCGCATGTTGCTGGCCGCAAGGGGTTCTCTCATAGTCTGCACATATTGATCGATAAATAAATTGCATGTTTCGGGTGCAAAAACATCCTTTCCGATATACAGGAGCCGCTCGGTAAATTGGCGGCGGAATTCTTCGTTTTGATATAATGAACTGAAAATGCGGTCCTCTTCTAAGACACGGGAAAGACTGTCATCGGATAGAACCATCTCTGAGGAATTGATATCAAACAGCATCCAGCGCCACTTGCCGTCACCGTAGCGGGAACCGTCGTTTGCCCGTGTCCGCCATAGGGCGAAGTTGCTTCCGGGCCAGTCATACCATCCGCCGATATAGATGTGGAGGGCGTAATAGTCGATAAAGCTGTCTATGTCGATGAGTTCTCTGGCTTGATGATAGGCTTCGGGATCAGACATATCATGATCGTACATAAAGAAGCGCATTTCATCAAATGCTTGGAAATCTTCCTCCAGTCCGGCGGCCAAATCATAGTTTTTAATCATAATGACGTTACTATTTGCGACTTGATAATGGTCGTGGATATAATCGGCATTATAATCTTCCGTAATATAATACATGCCCCAGTATTCTCCGTCGAGAAACATGGCGCAGGGAATAAAGTCCATGGTAGCAAAATGCAGATCCTGCGCCATCGTATTTACAAGATAATCTTTCAATTTGAAACAATTATCGTCGCCGCCTGCGAACAAGACAATTTTATGAGGGAAGCTATCTGTTTGAAAAATATTCGCATCAAAAGAATTACTGCCGCCGTAAATATCTCTGGCGTAGCAGCTAATACTCCTTGGAAGCTGCCCGCGCGTGGCGCCGCCTTTAATGCGGATACCGCATTTTTCGGAGAGAACGGCATTTTGATGATTGTCAAAGATCGTAAGATCGGCTTCCCGCTCCCAATCGATTCCGTAGTTAAAGAAGTTTGCCGGCCAATACCGCCATTGGAAGCTGTACCAGAGATCGTCTCTGGTGATATCTCCTTTTAGGCATTCTGCAAAGGTATTGCCGAGAACATAAATACCGATATCGTCGTCAAAAAGGTTTTCGGGAGACGTCACGATTGAGGCGGTATAAATATCCTGATAGCTGCGCCGATCCTGAAAACCGACAAAATAAGTGCCAGTGATGGAATCAAGACAATTACCATCGGGGTCAAACAAGGAAGCGCGTATAATGGTGCATTTATCCACAAGATACGCGGGCGCCGTATAACCAATATAAGGGAAAGCGGTTGAATATTGGTCGATGAGATCTTGTTGAAGCCCAGCCGATGTATCGGTTCTTGCGGAATAAACATTCGGGTGATTTGACGCGTCTTCTATATATAACGGGCTCTCCTTGTCAAATACAAGGTCATTCACGGTCGGTTCCCTGCCATCCAAAGTATAGTGTATGGTATTTTTTCCGCCGCCATAAATGGAGAGGTAAAACGGGGCATCGTAGTATCCCGGTTCGCTGGAAAATGTCAGTTGATTTCCGTAAAAAAATTTAAAAAGGGGGAAAACTGCTAGTACCGCCATAATTATGATTACAATGGATAAAGACTGTTTGGTATAGGTACTAATTAGAATCACTCCCTTTTTTGCATAATACGGTATAGGCGGTTTAACGCTTTTTCTCCTATAGCTTGTATTATGATACCATACAGATTTCAGCGTTTCAATGAATTTACTTTTTTATTTTTGTATTCCATTTTGCGCTAGCCACTCCTCTCCCATATCCTGTACAAGGAAATCCCAGACCACATCATATCTTTGTTCAAAGAACGTGCGCATGTCGGCTGCATATTGCTCAAATTCATCAGATTTATCATCCATGTAAAACCGCATGTTGCTGGCCGCAAGGGGTTCTCTCATTGTCTGCACATATTGATCGATAAATAAATTGCATGTTTCAGGCGCGAAGACTTCTTTGCCAATGTATAGGAGCCGCTGGGCAAACTGGCGGCGGAAGGTTTCGTTTTGATAAAGTGAAGCAAAAACGGGGTCTTCGCCTATCACATATGTAAGACTATCTAAGAAGAGATAGTCGCCGAATTTCCCCGGTTGATTTATGTCAAATAACATCCACCGCCATTTGGTGTCGCCGTAGATGGAACCATCATTAGTGCGCGTTCTCCATAAGGCAATATTGTTGTGAGGCCAATCAACATTGGCAATATAAATTTCCATAGCATAATAGTCAATATAGCTGTCTATATCAATTAGATCGCAGGCACGATTGTAGTTTTCGCTATCGGTCATATTGTGTTCATTGATAAAGGCGGTCATTTCTTCGTAGAGCTGCCGGTCATCTTCAATCCCTGCGGTTAAATTGTCTTGGTAAGAATTGCGTTTCATCATGATAATATTGTCTTTGGCAACTTGATAATGATGATGAATGTATTCCGCGTCATAATCTTCTGTAATATAATATGTCCCCCAATATTCTCCGTCGAGAAACAGGACACAAGGAATAAAATCTATCGTTGCAAAGGGTAGGTCTTGTGTCAGTGCATGTACGAGATAATCTTTCGCTCTGAATATATTATCTTGGCCGCCAGAAAATAAAACGATTTTATCAGGAAAGCTATTCTCATGAAATATATCAGCTTGAAAAGCGCTATGTTCACTGTATTCTGTTCTTGCATAACACCGAATGCTTCTGGGTAACAGTGCACAGCTTCCTTCACCCTTGATACGAATCCCGCATTTTTGGGAGAGGACAGTATTTTGCTGATTGTCAAAAAGCGTTATGTATGCTTCCCGCTCCCAACCAATTCCGCGCATGAAATAGTTTGAGACCCAATTAGGCCAATGAGGCAGCTCGCTGAAATTGTCTTCATTATTAAGAAAATGATCAAACGTACTTCCATTAACATAGATGCCGATATCATCATCAAAAAGATTTTCAGGAGAGGTTACGATAGAAGCAGTATAAATATTCTGATAGCCCGTCTTTTCCTGAAATCCAATAAAATATGTTCCAGTGATGGAAGAGAGGCAGTTTCCCGCAGAATCAAATAGGGAGGCGCGGATAACGGTACACTTATCTACGGGATAATCAGGCGCGGTATAATTGGGTATATCTTTTGTATCTGTATATTTTTCAATTAAGTCCGTCAAAAACCCCGTCGATGTATCCGTCCTCATAGAATAAACATTTGGATGAGTTGTTGCGTCTTCTATGTATAGCGGTTTATTTTTGTTAAATACGGGATCGTTTGTGGTTGGCTCGCTGCCGTCCAACGTATAGTGTATGGCATATTTTCTGCCGCCATAAATGGAAAGATAAAACGGGGAATCATAAAACCCCGGCTCTCTGGAAAAAGAAAGCTGATTTCCGTAATGCAGTTTTATGAATGGAAAAGCAATCAATACCACTATAATGACGGCTGCAATGGTTAAGACCTGTTTCGTATAGGCACTGATTGTAATTCGCCTCCTTTTGTCAAATAGGAATTGCAATATTCTCGCCTTTGATCCCATATCCTAAAACATAATATCATGTTAAATCCTATATTTCAACAAAATTATCATAATGAAAACGATAGAATAAAAAATATATAGGTTACAATATAATACAAGAGTAAAGCGGGAAGGGCATTGAGAGGTTCGTATGATGTATGAAAAAAGTTTTGCGGAAAGACTTTCTCAGTTGAGATTACAAAAAGCGGTATCCGCCCGTGATATGAGTCTGTCAATTGGGCAAAATCCCGGCTATATCAATAATATCGAGACCGGTAAGGCGCTCCCTTCTATGAGCAACTTCTTTTATATCTGTCATTATCTTGGCATTACTCCTATGGACTTTTTTAATTATGATGCCGTCCGTCCAAGAGATATGGATCAGATCTGTCATGAGTTAAATAAACTGACGGATTCGCAATTTAGCAGTATTAAGGAGATCGTCGGAGAACTGGCGCGGCTGAACGGGCGGTGATGCAAAATCTTTCCGCCCCGATTCATATCCTGCTCTCCCTGTGCATAGATTTATAGTAACTATACGCAGGGAGGGTTTTTTTGTGGAGCTAGTGAAAAAAAAGATACATATGGATCGGATCAGCGGCAGGGCTGGAACCCAGATCGTATTGGAAGAGGATGTGAATATTTCAGATAACAAGATGGATGCAAACTATCTGTTGAGCAGCAAGGGCGAGATCGTTATGGAGGAGATCCGCCCCGGCGAAAACGTAGTGAATCTGAAAGGAAAGCTGGTGGTATCCGTCCTGTATCTGACAGATATGGACGGTATGTGCGCCAGCATGGAGGCGGTGATTCCCTTTGAGGAAAAGGTGAATATGGAAGGGGTCTGCAACAACGATACGATCCAGACAGAGTATCGGATTGAGGATTTGACCGTAGGGCTGATTAATTCCCGTAAACTGAGTGTGCAGGCAGTGGTCTCCTTTACGCTGGAGCGGGAGGAGCAGCTAGAGTGCGAGACAGCGGTTGACCTATACTGCGACGAACCCGTGGAATACCGCAAGTGCGTATATCCGGTAGTGGAATTGGTGCTGCACAAAAAAGATATTTTCCGGTTGAAAGAGGAGATGGAGTTGACCGGTAATCTGCCCAATATTTTTCAGACGGTATGGCACCATATCAGCTTCGACCATGTGGAATTTAAGGCGCTGGAAGAAAAAATCTCGATTCAGGGTGAAATGAAGGCGTTCTTTCTTTACGAGGGCGAGGGCGACAACGACAAAACGCAGTGGTACGAGAACACCGTTCCTTTTTCGGGGATTATCGAGTGTCACGGCTGCCGCGAAAATATGATCCCGGATATCCAATATCATCTGGGCCAATGCAACGTGGAGGTACGTCAGGATTTTGACGGCGAGGAGAGAGTGTTCTGTGTGGAACCTGTGCTGGATCTAAACATTCACCTTTATGAGGAAGAAAATCTGGAAGTGATTTCCGACGTTTACGGCGTGGATAAAGAGATCGAGGCGTTGACGGCACAGATGCCGGTGAAGAGCCTTCTTCTGGCCGGAAGCGGGAAATGCAAAATTGCGGAGCATGTGCGGATTCAGAATCCGGAGATGCCGATGTATCAGTTGATTCATTCCGAGGGAGAAATCCGGATTGACGAGCAGTCGATTGTGGAGAACGGAATCGCCGTCACGGGGACGCTTATGGTGACGACGCTGTATCTGTGCGCGGCGAATGTAAAAACGATTTATTCCACCGTGAACGAACTGCCGTTCCAATATGTGATAGAGGCGGATAACATTCTGCCCACCTGCGTCTACAAGCTGAGAAGCAGCATCGAACAGTTGACCGTGACCATGCTTGACAGCGACGAGCTGGACGTGAAGGCGGCTTTGCAGTTTAAGGTGATTGTATTTGCCATTCAAAATCGGGATCTGGTGACGGAGATCAAGGTGGAACCGTTGGATCTGAACAAATTAAGCGATCTTCCGGGTATGGTGATCTGCATTGCCGGCCCCGGAGATACGCTGTGGGATATCGGAAAACGCTATTATGTGCCAGTAGCGCAGTTAAAAGAAGTAAACGAACTGCCTACGGAGGAGATCAATGCGGGCGATAAGATACTGGTGGTAAAGGGCGGAATTTAAATTCGGATTGTAAAATGAAAGACTATCGTATATACTTTGAAATAGGCTCCGCGTATTTGACGGGCAAAAATACGGAGAAGGATAAAGGATATGAACAAAACGTCAATTTTGAAGAATAAATTATTTCTGTATCTGACGGAATTTTTTTCGGGTATGTCCGTGATGGCTGTGGAACTGGGGGCGAGCAGACTGCTTGCTCCCTATTTCAGCTCCTCTCAGATTGTGTGGACCATCATCATCGGTACCATTATGATTGCTATGGCGCTGGGAAACATTTACGGGGGAAAGAGCGCGGACAAAAATCCCAATCCGGACAAGCTCTACACCCGCATTTTGATTGCGGGCGTCTGGATCGCGGCGATTCCCGTGGTGGGAAAATATATCGTTTTGGGGATTTCCGCCCTTCTGATTTTTACGGTGAATACGAATTTTCTGGTTTGGGCGGCCTTTGCGGCGTGTATGGTGATTTTTGTATTTCCGCTGTTTCTGCTTGGGACGGTAACGCCCTCACTGGCTAAATATACGGTGGACAGTCTGGAAGACAGCGGAAGCACTGTGGGAACGCTGAACGCGTTCAACACGATCGGCAGTATTATCGGCACCTTTGTACCTACCTTCGTTTCCATACCGGCGGTGGGCACTTCTGTGACCTTTCTGATTTTTGCGGCGATTCTGCTGGCGCTTGGCATCCTTTATTTTGTCAGCAAAAAAAGCGGGTTGAAAAAGAGCGGCGTATCGGTGGCGCTGTTTGTTTTATGCTGCGTTTTCGGGGCGTCGAACAGCTTTGCGTTTTGGGAGAGTGATTTGGCTTACGAAGGAGAGTCCATTTATAATTATTTGCAGGTAAAAGAAACTGACAGGAGCGTCATATTATCGACGAACGTGCTGTTTGGCGTGCAGTCCATTCTGATCAAGGACGAGGGGCTGACGGGGATGTATTACGATTATGCCATGGCGGCTCCACTGATGACAGGGAAGGAGAATCCGGCGGACTGCAATACCTTGATTCTCGGCATGGGGACGGGCACTTATGCGCACCAGTGCCGGGCTTACTATGGGGATATGCCAGTAGAGGGCGTGGAGATCGACGAGAAGATCACGGAGCTGGCAAGGGAATATTTTGAACTGCCGGAGGATGTGAAGGTGACCACTTACGACGGCCGGGCTTACCTGAATGCGATCGACGGCAAGTATGACGTGATTATGGTGGACGCTTATCAGGACATTACGATACCTTTTCAAATGTCCTCCGTGGAGTTTTTTACATTGGTGCGCGATCATCTGACAGAGGACGGCGTGATGGTGGTCAACATGAATATGCGCGGAAGCGGGGAGGACAGCATCAACGCTTATCTGGCGGACACCATCAGCAGCGTGTTTGGGGAGGTCTGCACGGTGGATGTGAGGGGCACAACCAACAGGGAACTTTTTGCCTCCAACAATCCGCAGATGCTCGCCAATTTGGAAAAACATAAGGAGGCCGTCACGGATGAGGGCCTCCTTGGAATGATGAATACCGTTTCTGAAAATCTGTCCGCCTATGAAGCAGGGGAGCGCATTATGACGGACGACAAAGCGCCTGTAGAGCTTCTTGGTATGCGCGTGATCGACGAGCTGATCCGCGACGAGGTTGCGGCTTACAAGCAGTTATATGAGGAGCAGGGGATCAGAGGCGTTTTGGACAGCCTACTTTAATTTTATAATCGCCACATCTTTCTTCTCAAGGACGAGCGCGTCGCCCGCCTCATAGCGTTTACCGCTGAGCAGATCGTCTCCCGCGAAGGGAAGGGCCGCGGTATAGGTATCTTCCCGATGGTTGAGCAGAAATACAAACGTACCGTTTTGATTGATTCGTCTGGTTACCTCTACGCCGTCCGGCGTGTTCATAATGGGCTGGATGCCGGCTTCTTTACAAATCTCTTCCAGATAAACCCGGTAAAATTCGTCGTTTGACTGTGACGCGACATAGTAGCCAAAGCCTTTGCCGAAAGCGTTTTTCGTGAGCACAGGCATCCCGGCATAGAAATCTTCTTCATAGAAAGCGAGCGCTTCCGCTCCCTCGGTGTGCAGGAGGTCGCAGAGCAGTCCGGCGGGATAGGTGCTGCCGTGGTAGTGGAAACGGTTGTGCAAAGTCTGCGGCAGCGCGTCTTCTTCCTCTACCCAGATGCCAAGGATATCCCGCAGTTTTCCGGGGTATCCGCCGACGGTTACCAGATCATGCTCGTCCGTATAGCCGCTGAAAAAGGTGGTCAGGAAACGGCCGCCCTCTTTCACATAGGCACGGATTTTCTCGTCATACCCCGTCTTTACCATGTAGAGCATGGGGGCGATCAACAGATCGTATTGGGATAAGTCGTCCTCCACGCTGATCATATCCACGGGAATATTCAAATCAAACAGGGCCTTATAATAATGTTCCACCTCCGCGCAGTAATCCAGATAGATGGAGGGGCCGGAGGAGTAGGAGACAGCCCACCAGTTGTCCCAGTCAAAGACAATGGCGGCTTTCGCGTCGCTTCTTGCTCCCAGCGTCTGGGAACCAAGCTTTTCAAGCTCCGCGCCCAAGGCCGCAGTCTCACGGAATACCCTTGTATTCTCATGGCCCGCATGGTCGATGACCGCGCCGTGATATTTTTCGCAGGCGCCGACGCTGCGTTTCATCTGGAAAAACAGAACCGTGTCCGCGCCGTGGGCGATTGCCTGATAGCTCCACAGCCGCATCACGCCGGGACGTTTTAACATATTAAAGGGCTGCCAGTTTTGGACGGAGGGCGTCTGTTCCATCAAAGCGAAAGGTTTACCCTGCTTTAAACCGCGCATCAGGTCGTGGCGAAGAGCGGTGCCTGATATGGGCGTGTCATTTGAAGGATAATTGTCCCATGAAATAAAATCCATGTATTTGCCCCACATCTGGTAGTCCAGACCGAAGAAGGTTCCCATCAGGTTCGTGGTGATGGGAATATCTGGGGTAATGGCATGAATCGCTTCGTATTCCAGCCGGTACGCGTTTAAAATGCTCTCGGAGTTAAACCGCCTGTAATCCAGAGAAATGCCCTGAAAACAGGAACGGGTGTCGCCCATGTGTTCGGACAGGAGATTCGGTACGACGATGTCTTCAAAATCATAGAAGGTATGTCCCCAAAAGGCTGTGTCCCAGACGCGGTTTACCTCGTCGATGGTTTTGTATTTTTCCTTCAGCCATTCCCGAAATTTTTTCTCGCAGTTCTCGCAGTAGCATTCCCCGCCGTACTCGTTGGAGATATGCCAAGCCACGATATTATCGTAATCCTTGTAACGCTCCGCCAGCTTCGCGGCCAGTGCGGGGGCATACTTGCGGTAGGTGGGACTGTTGGGACAGGAGTTATGGCGGCCGCCGAATTTGCGTTTCATGCCGTTATGCTCCACCCGCAGGATATCGGGGTGCTTTCTTGCCATCCATGCCGGATGTGCCCCGGTGGAGGTCGCGAGACATACGTTCAGGCCATGCTCTGTAACCAGATTCATAATCTTGTCCAGTTTTTCGAAGTGGTAAACGTCGTCGTCAGATTGTAAGGAAGCCCAGCTAAAGACATTCAGCGTAACGGTGTCGATGTGGGCAAGCTTCAAAAGCCGCATGTCCTCTTCCCAAGTTTCTTCCGGCCACTGTTCCGGGTTGTAATCGCCGCCGTAGGGGATTTTTTTGATGTTTTCGTATGTAACCATAAGATACCTCTCTCTGCGCTGTGTGCGCCCGCTTTTTATTAAATTTATCATAGCTGTTTCGGGGGCTTTAAGCAAGACATTTCCGGAAAAGAAAAAGGAACCGGGAAGATTCCCGATTCCTTTCTATAAAAGTTTTTGATTTAGTTCTCGGTAATGGTCTGGGTCGTCTGAGCCGCATCCTCAGCCATCTTGTCAAAGCCCTTCATAACGGCGTCGTAGGTCTGCTTGGAAATCTCCGGAAGCTCGCCGCCCCAAGTTTTCTCAGCCTGCTTGTAGCCTTTCTCAAAAGCCTTGCGCATATCTTCGATCTTGCTGGGATCGCCGCCGGTCAATGCGGTAGCGAAGTCAAGGATTCTGTTGGAAGTCTGCTTTACGCCCCAGTAACCGTCCTCGGAAACATCCTGCTGCGCCTGCAGTTTGGTAGCTTCGTCTACCTCGAACTTGCCGCTGGCAAGGAATTTCCACATATCGCCGTTTGCAACGTTGAAAGTCTGGCCCTGCTTGGTCATCAACTGCTGCACGATGTTCTGCAGCTGTTTCGTGTGCTCATCCGCATCCGCTTTCATTTTGTTGATCAGCTCTGTGTTCTGTACATATTTCTTCGCTGATAAGCTGGCATCGTTCTTAGAAGGCTCATAGACAACGCCGTCGTCTTTCTTCTCGGCAACGTTTTTGTTCTCTTCAGCGGTCTTGTTTGTCTGCTGCTCCTGCTGATTGACAGGGTATGTCTCGTAAGCATTGCTGTTTACACCGTTAATTCCGTTTACGCTCATGGGTATCCCTCCTTGGAAAATAATATATGTTTACCGTTGCGAAAAGACTGCCCGCAGGCAATCTCTTTATTCTATTTACTATATCGTACCATTTTCCTAAATAGATTAGAACCTATCCTTGACTTTTTGAGTGAAATTGTATAAAATTAAGTACAATCATGTATACAAAGTACATCGGAATTAGATACAAACTCGGAGGAGAATCCTTTATGATAAGTGAAAAAGCATACGCGAAAGTGAATCTGGGTCTTGATGTACTGCGGCGCAGACCGGACGGCTACCACGAGCTGAAAATGATTATGCAGACGGTAGATATTTGCGATGATTTGACGTTTGAGAAGGAAAGCGAACCGGGTATCAGGCTGCGGATAGAGGGGGCTGATCTGCCTGCGGATAAAAATAATCTGGTTACCCGCGCGGCGGCTCTTTTACTGCAAGAAAAGAAGATCAGCGAGGGCGTTACCATCACGTTAACGAAAAGAATTCCCATAGCGGCGGGCATGGCGGGAGGAAGCGCGGACGCGGCGGCTGCCATGCGGGGATTAAACAGTCTCTTTGAAATGGGATATTCGACGGAAGACCTGCGGGAACTTGGGGTGAAGCTGGGAGCGGATATTCCCTACTGTATTGCAGGCGGGACGATGTTGTCGGAGGGAATCGGGGAAGTGCTGACGCCGCTTCCTGCGCCGCCGGAATGCTATCTGGCGGTGGCTAAGCCGGATATCGATGTGTCTACGGCCTTTGTCTACCAGAATCTGCGGGCGGACAGCCTGCCTTTTCATCCGGACATCGACGGCATGGCGGATGCGCTTGCCGCGGGAGATCTGAGGGGGATTACGGAAAGGATGGGAAACGTATTGGAAACGGTCACCGTGCCGGCTTATCCGGTGATCGACAGGATCAAGAAAAGGATGTGTGAATTGGGTGCGGAAAATGCGCTGATGAGCGGCAGCGGGCCTACCGTGTTCGGAATCTATCAAGAGCAGGCGGCGGCGGCGAAAGCGGCGGCGGCGATCAGGGAAGAGAAACTTGCGGGGGCCGTTTTTGCAACACGGTTTTGCGGCAGCGTAAACGCGTAAGGGGGATTTCTATGGATCATGATTTTACAGTGAATATGAATGAGTTCCTTCCTCTGCGGGACGTGGTGTTCAATACACTGCGCCGCGCAATTTTGACAGGTGAACTCAGACCCGGGGAGCGGCTGATGGAGATTCATCTGGCAAACCGTCTGGGGGTGAGCCGCACGCCGATCAGGGAGGCGATACGCAAGCTGGAGCTGGAGGGATTGGTGACCATGATCCCGAGACGGGGCGCGGAGGTAGCGCAGATCACGGAGAAAAGCCTGCAGGATGTATTGGAGGTGAGGCGCGCGCTGGACGCCCTTTGCGCCGAGCTTGCCTGCGACAGAATTACGAATGAGGGAAAGGCGGCGTTAGCGCAGGCCTGCGATACCTTTGAGGAAGCCACCAAAACGGGGGATATCGTGACGATTGCGGAGGCGGATGTGGCTCTTCACGATATCATTGTGCAGGCCACGGGAAACCAGAGGCTGATCCAACTGATCAATAATTTGTCCGAGCAGATGTACCGCTATCGTTTTGAGTATATTAAGGACGAGAGCGGGCATGAAAATTTGGTCAACGAGCATAGGATGATATATGAGAGCATTATGGAGGGCGATAAGGAAGGCGCGGCTACGGCGGCCAGACTCCATATTGACAATCAGGAACAGAGCATTATCAGGCAAATACGCATCGATCCCGGCAGAAAAAAGTAAGATCGGGTAAAGATTTTGTATCAGAGCGCCTCTGCGAGGGCATACTCCCAATGTCGGAAGAAAACGGCAGATGGGAGTGGGAATTATGTGGGAAAAGATAAAAATGCTGACGGCTTGTGTATGCGCGGCAGCTTGGTGGAGCGTATTTTATCCGGAGCTTTGTTTTACAGAAGCAACCTGCCAGTTGGTGCAGACTGCAGAAACGGAAAACGAGGCCGTAGATTTTGGGACGGCCAAGACCGCAGAAGCGGGGAAAAACGGACAGGATGCTGTGGTACAGGGCGGCCAGACGGACACAGCCGCTGGGATTTTATGGGCCGGAGACGGCGAAGTGGTGATACGCAGCCGGTTTTTGGAGTGGTGTGAAGAGACGCTGCTTGAGAAAAAAGAATAGAGAAAGGTTACAGATCATGAGTGGAAAGGAAGAATGGCATAACAAGCCCATCGGGGTTTTTGATTCGGGAGTAGGCGGGTTGACGGTGGCCCGCGAGATCATGAGACAGCTTCCCAACGAGAGGATTGTTTATTTCGGGGATACGGCTCGTGTGCCTTATGGAAGCAAATCGAAGGAGACGGTGACCAGATATTCCAGACAGATCGTGCGGTTTTTGGAGACGCAGGATGTGAAGGCCATTGTGGCTGCCTGCAACACGGTCAGCGCCTACGCGTTGGAAGAATTGGAGAAAGAAGTGGATATCCCGATGATCGGCGTGGTAAAGCCGGGGGTCAGAGCGGCGCTTGACGCCACCGTCAATAAAAAGATTGGCGTGATATGCACGGAAGCTACCATGAACAGTGGAATCTACAGCCGTTACATACAAGAAAATGACAATACTGTCAGAATAATAGGGAAGGCGTGTCCGCTGTTTGTGCCGTTGGTGGAGGAAGGACTTTGGGAAGATCCAGTCACGGACGAGATTGCGCGCCGTTATTTGACGGAGCTTGTGGACAGCGGCATTGACACCTTAATTCTGGGATGCACCCACTATCCCATGCTCCGCTCTACGGTGGGAAAAATCGTTGGGGATCAGGTGACGTTAGTCAATCCAGCTTATGAGACGGCGCGGGAGTTAAAGGCGCTTTTGGAGGAAAAGGGGCTAGAGAGCGAGCACAGGCCGGAGCTTGGCACGGAGCTGTACCGTTTCTATGTCAGCGACGGAGCCGATAAGTTCCAGCGGTTTGCCAACTCGATTTTGACCTACGGGATTTTGTCCGCAAAAGTGATTCGGATTGATGAATACTAGAGGTAAAATGATATGACGAAAGAAGTATTATTGACGTTGCAGGGGCTGCAGTTCGATCAGCGGGAGGAGAACGCCGACAAGATCGAGACGGTCACGGTAGGCGATTATTTTAAGAAAAACGACAGACATTACGTGATCTATGAAGAAGTCACGGAGGGGTTCGACCGTCCCACGAAAAACCGCCTCAAATTCAGCGAGCATATGGTGGAACTGACCCGCAACGGACTGGTCAACGTACATATGATTTTTCAGGAAAATAAAAAGAATCTGTCCAACTATAACACACCTTTCGGACAGATTTTGGTGGGCATTGATACCAAACAGATCAAAATCGACGAGAGAGAAGACAACATTGTCGTAGACGTGGACTATGCCCTCGATATTAATTACGAGTTTCTTTCCGACTGCCATATTAAAATTGATATCCGTCCCAAAGACATAGAAAACGGCGGCTTCACGCTGCTTTCGTGAAACCGCCAAGCTATCACTTTACGGGCTTCGCGCCCGCCTTTTCCTGTGCTTTTTCCACCATCTGTTTAAACTTGCTCTTTTTCTTCTGCTCTACGACAACCGGTTTGCCGTGCAGTCCCTTTACCCCGGTAATATAAATTCCGCTTACTACGGCTTTTACTTCCTTTTTAACGGGAACGGAGTCAAAGATGCTTTCCTCGCAGATCAGGGTCATGATCTGAGGGCCGACCTTGGCTTTTACAACGGGAAGCTTGGAGCTTCGCAGAAGCTTGGGCGTCTGCTCCACGACTACCTGTGGAAGACCGGCGTCTTTTAGCTTCATCCTTTTTTTGTCAATGACCAGCATGGATATGGTCTGCTTCATCGCGTCGATCTGTTCCTGCTGTTCGCTTTGCTTTTTCTGCGCTTTCTTTCCAAGGAAATATAACACGACCACGGCGACAAGAAGAACCGCCAGGATCACCAATAAAACAATTGTAACTGTACTCATCCGATAGCCTCCATTTTCGATAGTTAACGGTTTGTTATGCCGTTTTCTAGAATCACTGCATGTATTGGATATTTTATCATTGATTCCTAGGTTGCGCAAGCTATTATGAGGAGACTCTTTTTGATTTTCGACAAAGCAGGACGCTGATTAATAACAGGATTGGAAAAACGATGCCTGCCAGAACGCCTATTTTCAGGTTGTCGTTAAGCGCGCCGGACACCATGCCGACTAACGTAGGCCCGCCCGAGCAGCCGATATCCCCGCCAAGGGCCAGCAGGGCGAACATGGCCGTCCCGCCTCTGGGTAAGGCGGCGGAGGCCTTGCTGAACGTTCCCGGCCACATAATGCCTACCGACAGGCCGCAGACAGCGCAGAAAATCAGGCTGAGCTGGGGAAGAGGCGAAAGGGAAATCCCCAGATAGGACACAATACAAAGAAAGCTGCTATAAATCATAAAGCGGTCCAGATGAATGCGGTCGCCGTATTTTCCGTAAAAGAGTCTGGATGTGCCCATCAGGATGGCGAAAGCCATAGGCCCGGCAAGGTCGCCCGCCGTTTTGGAGATGCCGAGTCCCTTTTCCGCAAAGGTGGAAGCCCATTGGCTGACTGCCTGCTCGCTGGCTCCCGCGCAGATCATCATGATCAGCAAAACCCAGAATACCCGAATCCGAAATAATTCTTTGATCTGTAATCCGGTTTCCCCTTCCTCCATCAGCGGCGCGATAGGAACCCGCGCAAATACAAAGGCGTTGCCAAGGGGGATCAAGGCCCAGAACCATGCCAGCAGTTTCCAGTTTTCAATGCCTGCCAGATGGAAAAACAGGGTGGAAACCAATACGACGCCCGCATGGCCCCAGCAGTAAAAAGAATGCAGCAGACTCATGGCTTTCGCCTTGTTGTCGGAGGGACACGACTCCATCACCGGGCTGACAAGCACCTCCAGAAGGCCGCCGCCGACGGCATAAATCATGACTGCAAGTAATATGCCGATAAAGGGGGCGGGCAGGATTTCCGGCAGAACCGTAAGCAAAACCAATCCGGCCGCCGACAGGACGTGGGCGATGATCATGGAAGCGCGGTAGCCTATTTTATCCACAAAGCCTACGGAAAGCAGATCGATCAGCAGTTGGATTCCGAAATTGAATGTTACCAGCAGGGTAATCTGGGAAAGGGGAATCTGGTAACTGCGTTGAAAAAACAAAAACAGCAGCGGTGTAAAATTATTGACAATGGCCTGCACGATATAGCCCACGAAGCAGGCTGTAATAGTTTTATTATATTGATTTTTCATAAGCTTGCCCTCCTTACAGATGGAAGTATATCGTATTTCTTTTGACAAGTCATGATACAAAATGACCGATTTCTAGTATAATATCGCCATTTTCTGTTTCGGGAGCAGTTTTCGGTTCCGCGGACTGTCAAGCGGGCATGGGTGATTGTTCTGCGGATATGGACAAATTCAGGATATCTGTGCTATAGTAGAAACTGTATTTATGAATGAAAAGAGGTCATGAGGAGACAATGAAAAGAAAACTTTATGTGTTGGCAGCGATGCTAATTTCATCGCTGTTTCTGACTGCCTGCGGCAGCAAAGAGTATTTGAAGGATATCAAGGCCGAGAAGTACGTGGCCTTGGGCGATTATAAGGGCGTTGAGGTTTCGGTAGAGAAAACGGAGGTGCCGGAAGGCGCGGTGGAGAAATTTATTGAGGGAAATTTCCTTGCCGCGAAGGCCGAAAAGGTGCCTGTGACAGGCAGGCCGGTTCAAGCGGGAGATATTGTCAACATTGACTTTGTCGGATATCAGGACGGAGTTGCTTTCGACGGCGGCACTGGCGAGGACTATGACTTGACCATCGGTTCGGGACGGTTTATCGATGGCTTTGAAGATGGGCTGGTCGGCGCCAATGAAGGAGACAAGGTAAGCCTTGACTTGAAGTTCCCTGATCCCTATGATCCTAATCCGGATCTGGCGGGGGCGCCCGTGGTGTTCGAGGTGACTGTAAACAGCATTAGCGAGAACAAACTGCCGGAATTGACGGACGAGCTGGTAAAACAGCTAGCCGAAGAAGGGTATCAGGTGGGAACCTGTCAGACTGCCGCCGAGCTGCGGGATTGGATTCGTGAGCTTTATGACCAGTCGGCGCAGAGCGATTACGAAAACCGGCTGGAGACGGCGCTGGCTTCCTCCATTATGGATAGCAGCACCTTTGAGGAACTGCCGGAGGAGCTGGTAGCCCGTTATACTAAGAGCGTGGAGAACAACATGAGCGCCAAAGCCACCTCAGCAGGCATGACGCTGGCACAGTATATGCAGCTATATCAGGGGCTCGACGAGGCGGGATATCAGGCGGCCTTTGCGGAGAACGGCGCGCGGATGGCGAAACAGTATGTGATGTATCAGGCCATTGCTGATCAGGAGGGCCTAGCGCCCACCGAAGAGGAGATCGCAGAGGAAACCGCCGCTATCATGACATTTTATAACTATTCCTCCGAGGAAGAGCTGAAAAAGAGCGTGGATATGGAAGCCATCGGGGAAGATCTGATGCGGAAAAAGGTAGTGGCATTTTTAATAGAAAATGCAAATATTCAGGCGGCGTCGACGATTGCAGACTGACAAAGCGTAACGGCAGCCGGGAGCAGATAACAGGAACGGGAAGAAAACAGGGGGTAACTATGGACTTAACGGATATCAGGGATTTATATCGTGACAGTGAAGCGTATTTTGACAAGGAGGTAACGGTCGGCGGCTGGATCAGGAGTATCAGGGATTCCAAAACCTTCGGCTTTATCGTGGTGAACGACGGCACGTTTTTTGAGCCGCTGCAGATTGTGTATGCGGATGGGCTGGACAATTTTGAGGCCATATCCAAACTGAACGTGGGTTCGGCGATTGTGGCCCGGGGAAAGATCGTGGCGACGCCGCAGGCGAAGCAGAAGTTTGAGATGCAGGCGGAGGAGATTATTGTGGAGGGCGTTTCCACAGCGGATTATCCTTTGCAGAAAAAACGGCACAGCTTTGAATATCTGCGCACCATTTCCCATCTGCGCCCTAGAACCAATACGTTTCAGGCGGTATTCCGGGTGCGCTCTCTGATCGCCTATGCGATCCACACGTTCTTTCAGGAGAGGGGATTTGTCTATGTGCACACGCCTATCATTACGGGAAGCGACTGCGAGGGCGCAGGCGAAATGTTTCAGGTGACCACCATGGATTTAAACAATCTGCCGACGACGGAGGACGGGCAGGTGGATTACAGTCTGGATTTTTTCGGGAAACCCACGAATCTGACTGTGAGCGGACAGCTTAATGTGGAGACTTATGCGTTTGCTTTTAAGAATGTATATACGTTCGGCCCTACGTTCCGGGCGGAAAATTCTAACACCACCAGACATGCGGCGGAGTTTTGGATGATCGAGCCGGAGATGGCTTTCGCGGATCTGACGGACGATATGATGGTGGCGGAGGCGATGTTAAAGCATATTATCCGCTATGTGTTGGAACATGCGCCGGAAGAAATGAATTTCTTTAATCAGTTTGTGGATAAGGGTCTGATCGAACGGTTGAACCATGTGTTACACTCCGATTTTGCCCACGTGACTTACACGGAGGCCATTGAGATTTTGAAGAAGCACAACGACAGTTTTGAGTATAAGGTGGAGTGGGGCTGCGATTTGCAGACGGAGCACGAAAGATTCTTGACGGAGCAGGAGTTTAAGCGTCCAGTATTTGTGACGGATTACCCGAAGGAGATCAAGGCTTTTTATATGAAGCTGAATGAGGACGGTAAAACGGTTGCAGCCATGGACTGCCTAGTGCCGGGCATTGGAGAGATCATCGGCGGCAGCCAGAGGGAGGACGATTTGGCCCTGTTGGAGCGCAGGATGGACGAGCTGGGACTCAATAAAGAAGATTACCAGTTTTATCTGGATCTTCGCAAGTACGGTTCCGCCAGACACGCGGGTTTTGGATTGGGATTCGAGCGCTGTGTGATGTATCTGACGGGAATGGGCAATATCCGGGACGTGATTCCTTTTCCGAGGACGGTAAATAACTGCGAACTGTAATCGTGTGAAAAAACGTGCATTCTCCGCATGATGTAAGAACGGATGCTAAGATGAAGAAGAGCTTAAAGAGACGGTTGTATCTTGTATTTACATTACTATTGTGTCTTTCAGTGGTAGACCCGATTTCGGCTACCACTATTTCCGATTTGAAAGAGGACGTGAAAAAAAATCAGTCGCACTTGAAAAACGCCCAGCAGAAGATTTCCGACGCGGAGGAAGCGCAGGAGGGCGTGGGGGAAGAGATCGATGAGATGGACGCGGAGCTGGTGAGCCTGCTTACGGACATCGAGCTGATCGAGGACGCCATCGAGGAGAAAGAAGAGGATATCGCGCAGACGCAGATCGATCTGGAAGCGGCTGTGGCCGAGAAGGACGAGCAGTACGAGTCCATGAAAATCCGAATCCAGTTTATGTATGAGAAGGGCGATTCTTCCTATCTGCATATCTTTTTCGGCGCAGGCAATATGGGCGATATGGTGAACCGCGCCAACTATGTGGAGGAGCTGTATGATTATGACCGGAAGCTCCTTGCCGAGTATGAGGAGACGGTACATCGTGTGGAGGAGATACAGGACAGGCTCGAGGAAGATAAGTCCGAGCTGGAAACTTCCAGAACGGAATTACAGGAGGGGCAGCAATATCTGGAAGAGATGCTTGCCCAGAAGAAAACGGAATACGAAAATTACGGCGTGATGCTGAGTAAGGCGAAGCAGGAGGCGGCCACTTACACGGCCAAGATCAAGCAGGAGACGGCACAGATCAAAAAGCTTGAGGAAGAAGAACGCAGGCGCAGGGAGGAAGAGGAGAGAAAGAGAAAAGAGGAGGAAGAACGGCGCAGAAAAGAACAGGAGGCGCTGATGGCGAGTCAAGACGACGATGACGACGACGGAGATTCTGATAGCCATGAGGAGGAAAAGCCAGTCGTTTCCGGCGGAAGCGGTAAGGGAGCGGATATCGCCAATTATGCCTGCAAGTTTATCGGCAATCCCTATGTTGCGGGCGGTACCAGTCTGACAAACGGGGCGGATTGTTCCGGCTTTGTGATGTCGGTCTATAAGAATTTCGGTATTAACCTTCCCCGAAGCTCCTATGCACAGTCAACGGTCGGTAAGGGGGTGTCTTACTCCGAAGCAAGACCGGGAGATGTGATTTACTACGGCGGCCATGTGGGTATCTACATAGGAAACGGACAGATCGTACATGCCAGCACGGAGCGGACGGGGATTAAGATTACTTCCGCGACGTATCGGAGTATCATTACGGTGAGGCGGATTGTGTAGCATTTTCAAAACAGATGCAGAAATCATAAAGAGATTTCCACATCTGTTTGCTTTTTGGAGAAAAAGCTGGAATAGATGATCTTATGATAACGGGGAGATAGAAATGTTTAGTTATATCAAATCTGATTTGAAGAGAAGACGGGCGGCAAATCTGGTTACGACAGGAATCAGTTTTATGCTGGTGCTTCTTTTAAACCTGTATTTCGGGAGCATACGCAGTTATCAAACACAGTTGACGGAACTGGCGGAGAATGTGCCGATTTTTTGTCAAGTGACCAATCTGAACGGCACGCTGGGAAATGGTCTGTTTATCTCGGAACGGGTGGTGGAGGCGTTGGAGCAGTCCAGTCAGGTAAAGGACTTGTCATATATGACGGTTATGATGGCTGGGGAAGGAGATTTTCAGGAGGCCGAATATTCCAAGCATTTAAACTTGTATGTGGCGGGTGCGAACAATGCGGAAGCGGTGGGAGAACTCACTAACGATATGATACATATGGAGTCGCAGGATGCGGATTCCTTTTTTGCCTCTGACAAAATGGAGTGCATCGTCAACGAGAAGGAGCTTGCAAAACGGGGATGGAAGGTCGGGGATCAAATTACCTTGAAATGTTATTATTACGATCCCGCCAGTGAATTTCATAAAGTCGACATTCATCCTATGGGCGGCGTGGCGGAGGTTACCGTTGTGGGAACGATGGAAGAAACGACGGGTAAGACCAATGCCATCAGGACGGATGTGGTGATTCCCGGAAAGACGGCGAGAAATCTGTTTGCACAGTTTGGGCTTAGTTTTTTTGCAGACATGGTTACCTTTCATGTGAGAAATCCGCTTCAGTTGAACAGCTTTAAGGAGGAGATGCGCGATATTGGTTTGATGGAGACGTCCGCTGAGGCGGGGGATTCCTACACTGGCCGCGCGCTGACAGTCCGTGACGGCGATTTTATTGCCAGCGCTACGCATTTAAGGCGTTCCATAGAACTGCTGCAGTCTTTTTTGCCGGCGGTGTGCATTCTTGTCTTGCTGATCGGTTACGTGGTGAGTTATCTTGCCGGCAATAGCAGGAGGGAAGAGTTTGCCCTTATGCGTCTGCAGGGCGTGAAGAAGTTTCAGGCGGCGTTTCTGTTTCTGGCGGAGCAGATGCTGTTGGTTTTGATAGGAAATGTGGTGGGAGATCTGGCGGCGGCGCCGATTGTGGAGACGCTTTCCGGGCTGTTTGTTGTGAACGGCGTGCTGCTGGCTGCATACTTGATTGGCGCGGCGGCAGCTTACGGACGGATGAGCAGGGGAAGCGTGGTATATCTGTTGTCTGCACAACATTAAAGGAAGTGTAAGAACAGGGGAGGGAAGGGAAACTATGGGTAACATGATAGAAGCGGAAAAGATCGGCTATGTATATCAATCAAAATACCAGAAAACAAAAGCGCTGACGGAGGTAAGCTGTTCCTTCGAACAGGGCAGGGTCTATGCGATCACGGGAAAGTCCGGCAGCGGTAAGAGTACCTTCCTTTCCCTGCTGGCAGGGCTTGATGTGCCAACGGAAGGGAACCTTTATATCGACGGAAAGGAGATTCGGGAAATAGACCGGGATGCGTACCGAATGAATCAGGCTTCCGTGATCTATCAAGCGTTCCATTTGTTTCCCCTTCTCACAGTGTTAGAGAACGTGATGTTTCCCATGGAGCTGCAGCATGTGGCGAAAAAGGAAAGGAAGGAGCGGGCACAGGCGTATTTGTCCAAAGTGGGTCTGCCCGACGCCCTGTACGGGAAGATGCCGAATATGATCAGCGGCGGCGAACAGCAGCGGGTGGCCATTGCCAGAGCCATGGCTTCCGGGGGTCAGATTCTTTTGGCGGACGAGCCTACGGGAAATCTGGACAGTCAGAATGAGGCTGTGATCGTGGAGCTGCTTTGCAAAATGGCCCACGAGGAAAACTATGCAGTGATCGTGGTGACCCATAATGACAAAGTGGCCGAGGCGGCGGATGTAGTCTACGGGATGTCAGATGGGCGCTTGGAGGTGGTGCGCGGATGAGAAACAGCTTAAAACAGATGATGCGCACGCCTGTACGTACGATTTTATTTCTCGGCCTGATGATATTTGCGGCGCTTTTAATGACGCTGGGCGCCTGTATTTGGCTGAAAGGGACGCGCACGATGGCACAGTATGAGGATCGCTTTATGACTGTCGGGACGGTGCGGCAGATACCGGATTCCTTTGAGCAGGAGCTTGTTTGGAACGCGGAGACAAAAGATTATGAAGTGAAGAAAAACGCACAGTACAGTCATTACTATACGCCGGAGGATCTGCTTTTCGATGGGGCGGCGTATATCGCCGGGCCGGAGCAGAGGGCGTTTTATATCTCATATCAGCCGGAATATGTAACGATGTCAAAAAGCATGGGGGATGGAATTGGGTGGGCAACCCTGTTTGCGGAGTTTTCTCCCGTGGAGGATTGTATGCCGGACGAGTCGGTGAAGATTGAGATCACGAAGGTGATCGGCGGCGATCCCCGTCTGGAGGGCGTGGTGGATTACTTCTGCGACCATCATAATCCGACACCGGAAATGCTATACAAGGATAAGACTTATGTGGCGATGATGGGACATCAGGCTTCTTATATACACGGCAGGGCCTATGAGGAGAAAATGCAGTCGAAAGACGAGGTATATATCGGTCTGGAGATGGTGCCGTTCTCGTTGGAATCAGACCTTCTCCTGCCGGACGGAAGCCGGCCGGAGGATGTGTTCCGGAGCGGACAGAAGATTTTTGAAGTCACAGACGGCTTTTATGAGACGGAGGCTGGGCGTAGAATCCTGAATCTGGCGCAGACGGCATTGCTTTGGCGTGACTGCCAGCCGGTTACGGGCACGAACCAGACTTCCCTGCTGATGCCTTTTTACAACGGAATGGCTTATATCTGCGAAGGGCGGGATATCAGTGAGGAGGAGTACGAAAAGGGAAGTAAGGTGTGCCTTGCGCCGAAAGCCTTTATGGAAAACAACGGGCTGTCTCTTGGCGATTCGGTGAAGGTGCGGCTGCGGTATACGGACAGGAAGATGAATGCGGGAAGAAAATTCTGGCTGGAAGGAAGTATCAATTTTTATACGGGACTGGTGGATACCGACGGCAATCCCCTCGAAGTGTTCGAGACCTCCGAGTATACGGTGGTGGGAATTTATGATGTCGCTTTCAGCGATGCGGAGAGCAAGTTTGCGCCGGGGGCGGACGAGCTGGTCGTGCCCATGGAGTCCATTGAGGCGCGGGACGGTGTGAACCTGATAAACTGCGGGCCTATGACGGACACGACAGCTTCTTTCCGGATTCCCAATGGGAGCATTGACGAGTTTTTGCGGGGGTGGGCGGCGTGCGGCACGGATAAATTGGAGTTTACCTTCTATGATATGGGATATTCCCGGTTAAAGGAGGGAATCGATAACATGAAAGTCGTTTCCCTTGTGCTGCTGGCGGCCGGGGTGATTTTAACTGTGCTTTTGCTGTTCTTTTTCAGTCATTTGTTTATCACAAAGCAGGCGCAGCGGACAGCCGTCGAGCGGTCTCTCGGTATGCGCAAAGCAGCCTGCCGCTGGTCGATGTTATCGGGGTTTGCCCTGTTGGTTTTGCTGGGGAGTGTGCTTGGGGCTGTGTCGGGCTTTAGGATTTCTGCTAAAGTTTCCGCAGCCAATGCAGGAGAGACTTACTATGAGACGGCTTATACGGCGGGAGCGACCAATTTGGATCATGAAATCGCGGTGGAGGAAGCGGCGGACAGCGCAATGCCAGCAGTATGTTGTACGTTGTTCATTGTGGCAGCCGGGGTGACGATCGGCTGGGGAAAGATGAACAGAAGTTTGAGGCGTGAGCCTATGCAGCTTCTGGCGGAGAGGGCGGAGCAATAAGTCCGATTTGAATGGGTGTGGAGGTGAGCAGGGTGAATCTGCCTGAATTTTTCACGGAAAATCCGAAAACGGCGCTGGCCTTTTCAGGCGGCGTGGACTCGGCCTATCTGTTGTACGCGGCGAAAGCGGCGGGGGCTGATGTGCGCGCTTACTATGTAAAAAGCGCGTTTCAACCTAGGTTTGAATTGGAGGATGCGAAGCGGCTTGCCGATCAGCTTGCGGCGGATCTGCGGATTTTAGAGGCGGATATTCTTGCTTGCGGGGCGGTTGCGGCCAATCCGCCCGACCGTTGTTACCATTGTAAAAAAATCATTTTTCAGACCATTGCCGAGGCGGCGCGGGCGGACGGATACACGGTTTTATTAGACGGCACAAACGCTTCCGACGAGGAAGGCGACCGCCCGGGGATGCGGGCGCTTCGGGAGCTTTCCGTGAGATCGCCGCTGCGGGAGTGCGGCATGACAAAGGCGGAGATTCGCAGGCGTTCTAAGGAGGCAGGGCTTTTTACATGGGAGAAACCGGCCTACGCCTGTCTGGCCACACGGATTCCGACGGGGGAACCGGTTACGGAGGAAAAGCTTGCGGTCACAGAAGCCGCAGAAGAGTATTTGTTTTCTCTGGGGTTTACGGATTTCAGGGTGCGCAGATTCGGGGAGGCGGCCAGATTACAGTTTCCGGCGGCACAGCTTCCCATGGCGCTTACAAAGCGGGAGCAGATTGCGGCGGAACTGAAACGGTATTATCAGGCTGTTTTATTGGATATGGAGGCGAGGGAATGAACGATTACAGAGAAATTTTGGAGCAGGTGAGGGACGGCGCGCTTTCCGTGGAGGATGCGCTTCTTGCGATCAAAAAGAAACCCTTCGAGGATATTGGCTACGCCAAGGTCGACCTTCACAGAGGCGTCAGGCAGGGAGCGCCGGAGGTGATTTTCGGAGCGGGGAAAAAGGCGTCGCAGATAGCCGGCATTATAGACGGCATGAAAAAGAACGGGCTGGAACGGATTCTGATTACGAGACTTTCCGAAAAAAAAGCCGGGAAGGTAAAAAAAACACTGGAAATGACCTATTATAAGGAGGCGCGGGTCGGCATCGTAGGCGGGATGCCAAAGCCAAGCGGCATAGGAAAAATTGTGGTCGCTACCGGAGGGACTTCGGATATTCCCGTTGCGGAAGAGGCGGCGCTTACCGCCGAGATTCACGGCAGCGAGGTGGTGAGGCTTTACGATGTGGGGGTAGCCGGACTACACCGCCTGCTGGCTCATATGGACGAGATTATGAGCGCGTCGGTGATTATCGCCATTGCGGGCATGGAGGGGGCGCTTGCCAGTGTGATTGGCGGACTGGCGGATTGCCCGGTTATTGCGGTGCCGACAAGCGTTGGCTATGGCGCGTCCATGAACGGCGTTTCCGCCCTCTTGTCCATGTTAAATTCCTGCGCCAGCGGCGTTTCCGTGGTAAATATCGACAACGGATTCGGGGCCGGGTACTTGGCGAGTATGATAAATTGTAGAAAGGACGGCATATGAAAACATTATATTTAGATTGCAGTATGGGAGCGGCGGGAGATATGCTCACGGCGGCGCTGCTGGAGCTTTTGCCAGATCAGGAAAAGACGGCGGCGGAGCTAAACGGCCTTGGGATTCCCGGCGTAACTTATGTGTGCGAGGCGGCAAGCAAATGCGGCATCGGCGGGACGCATGTTTCGGTGCGGGTGCACGGACAGGAAGAAACCGAGGAGATGCACGACGGCGGCCATGATCATGAGCACAACCATGAGCATCACCATGACGGCGGCCACGATCATGGTCATCATCATCACAGCGGGATGCACGAGATTGGGCATATTGTAGGGGAGCTTCCGGTTTCCGAGCGCATCAGAAAGGATATTATGGCGGTGTTCGGGCTGATTGCGGAGGCGGAAAGCCATGTGCATGGGGTGCCCGTGACCGAAATTCATTTTCATGAGGTTGGGACCATGGACGCGGTGGCGGATATCGCGGCGGTCTGTGTGCTGATGGATAGGCTGGCGCCGGATCAGGTCATCGTTTCTCCCGTGCATGTGGGAAGCGGACAGGTGAAATGCGCCCACGGTATCCTGCCTGTTCCCGCGCCCGCTACGGCCTATATCCTAAAGGATGCGCCGATTTACGGGGGAGAGATTCGCGGGGAGCTTTGTACGCCTACGGGAGCTGCGCTGTTAAAATATTTTGCCAGCCGTTTCGGGGCGATGCCTGTGATGCGCGCCTCTGTCATTGGCTATGGGATGGGAAAGAAGGATTTTCCGGCCGCGAACTGCGTGCGCGCCCTTTTGGGGGAGAGCGGCGAGATGGGAGATATGGTGGCGGAGCTTGCCTGCAATGTGGATGACATGACCCCGGAGTCGGTGGGGTATGCGATGGAAGTTTTTTTTAAGGCGGGGGCGCTTGAGGTATACACCACGCCAGCAGGAATGAAGAAATCCAGACCGGGCGTTGTGCTGCATGTGATGTGCAGGGAGGATAAAAAAGACGAGATGGCGGCGCTTATGTTCAAACATACCACAACCATCGGCATCAGGGAAAATAGTTCAAAACGGTATACGCTGAAACGTTCTGTGGAGACGGTACAGACTCCGTTCGGGGAAGTGCGTAAGAAAATCTCTACTGGCTACGGCGTGAAGAAGGAGAAGTATGAGTATGAAGATTTGGCACGCATTGCTACGCAGCGGGGAATGGCCATCAGAGAAGTATTGGCGGCGCTGCCGCGGCTTTAAGGCGGCGTATCATAAAATATGCCTGTTAGGAATGGCAGTCATGGTTTTCTGCACGGCCTGCGGCGGACAGGAGGAAACTAACACATTAATCTATGCCAGCGGAGACTATACCCGCATCAATCCGGCCATGGATGAACATGGAGAAATCAATCTTCTTCTCTTTGACGGCCTTACGGCTCACAACGGGGACAACGAGGTCGTTCCTGCGTTAGCAAAAAGCTGGGAGTTCGACGAAGCTTCCAGCACCTATACCTTTCATCTGGAAGAAGGCGTCAAGTGGCATGACGGAGAGCCGTTTACGGCGGAGGATGTAAAGTTTACGATTGAGGCCATTATGGACCCGGAAAACGCTTCCGAAAACGCGCCAAACTATGAGGATGTGGAGGAGATCAGGGTTGTGGATGAGACAACCGTAGCCTTTCGTCTGGCGGCGCCCAATGTGGCTTTTTTAGACTATATGACGATGGCGGTACTGCCCAAACATCTGCTTGAAGGAGAGAACATGCAGGAGGCGGACTTTTTCCGTTCGCCAGTAGGGACAGGGCCGTATAGGCTGGAAAGCTGGGATGCGGGACAGTTGATCGTTCTGACTAAGAATGAGCATTATTTCCGGGGAACGCCTCACATAGAGCGGGTGATTTTTAAAATTGTTACGGACGACAACGCGAAGGCGTTACAGATGGAGGCGGGCGAGGTGGATTTGGCGCTTCTTACGCCCAAGGCGGCACAGTCCTTTGCGGACAGGGAGGGATATATCTGCTACGACATGGAGACTTCCGATTATCGGGGGATTCTCTTTAATTTCCAACATGCGTTTTGGCAGAAAAACAGGGATATCATTCCGGCGGTCTGCTATGCTATCGACAGGCAGGCGATTATTGACGCGGTGCTTCTGGGGCAGGGAATGCCCGCCTACGGGCCGCTGCAGCGCAATGTTTATAACAATGAAAAGGTAGAACAGTACGCTTATAATCCGCAAAAAGCGAGAGAGGTCTTGGAGGAGGCTGGCTGCACGCTGGGGGAGGATGGTTTTTACGAGAGGGATGGAGAAAAACTTTCGTTTGTGATCAGCGTGGGCGCGGGCGACCAAGTGCGCATCGATATGGCGCAGGCGGCGGCGCAGCAGATCAGCCAGATCGGGATCGAATGCAAGGTGGAGATTCCCACCCGCATCGATTGGGAAAAGCAGATGGCCTATCTGATCGGCTGGGGAAGTCCTTTCGACGCGGACGATCATACATATAAAGTGTTTGGCACGGGCAAGGGGGCAAATTACAGCGGCTATTCCAACGAGGCGGTGGACCGGTATCTGACGCAGGCAAGAGCGTCCGATGATCCTAAGGTGCGGGCGGATGCCTACGACCGCTTTCAGGAAGAGCTTGCCAAAGACCCGGCCTACGCCTTTATCTGCTATATCGACGCCAATTATGTGGCGGACGCCTCGATTCACGGCATTTCCAAGGACACGGTGATGGGGCATCACGGCGTTGGTATTTTCTGGAACATTGAGGACTGGACGATAGGAGAGTGAAAGATAAATGGATGTGCTGACAGTCAAAGATTTGTCGGTCAGTTTTTACAGGGAGTCGGGCGAGATCGAGGCTGTAAAACATGTTAGTTTTTCCTTGCGTCCGGGCGAAATTCTGGTTATTATGGGAGATACCGGGTGTGGGAAAAGCGTGCTTTGTAAGAGCATTGTCAAGCTGTTACCGGATATCGCTAAGATCAAGACGGGACAGATACTTTTTCAGGGAAAAGAGATTACCGGTTATTCGGAGAAGGAAATGCAGAAGCTGCGCGGCGCGTCTTTTTCCATGATCTTTCAAAATCCGATGACAGCCCTGAACCCCTGCATGAGCGTGGGCGCGCAGATTGCCGAGGCAGTACGCCTGCGAAGCCCGGAACTGTCCCGCAGGGAACGATGGGATAGGGTGATAGAGCTTCTGGAATTGGTGGGGATCGACCGCGCCAAAGAGCGGGCAGGGCAGTACCCGTTCCACTTTTCCGGCGGTATGGCGCAGCGGTGTGTGATTGCCATTGCGCTGGCGGCAGATCCGGCGGTGTTGTTTGCGGATGAGCCGACTACCTCTCTGGATGAAGGGATGCAGGAGCAGATTTTGGCGTTGTTATTGGAGCTGCGGGAAAAGCTGGGAATGGCTGTGATCTTAATTACCCACAATCCCAAGGTGGCGGCGCGGGTGGCGGACCGGGCAGCCCTGATGCGCGATGGGGAACTTTACAGGATTGGAGATACGGAGGAAATCTTTGAGGAGATCATATATAACAATTATTGAGGAATTGATTCGATTTGTGCTAAGCGTGTTTTTTTTGTCTGTTTTGGTGTTTACTCTGTCCAGAGTGGCGCCGGGGGACCCGCTTTACGCCTATTACGGGGACCGGGTAGAGAAGATGGGCACGCTGGAACAGGAGGCGGCCAGAGAAAGACTCGGCCTGCACGAGCCGATCCCCGTGCAATATGTGCGCTGGGTCAAAAATGCGGCTCACGGTGATTTTGGGATTTCTTATCAATACAAAAGGGACGTGAAGGAAGTGATTGCCGGGCGGCTTGGAAACACCTTGCTTTTAGGCGGCCTCGGCTTTGTCATCATTTTTGTTTTGGCGCTCTTACTGGGACTTTTCTGCGCGTGGCGGGAGGAGAAACGGGCGGACAAAATCGTCTGTGGGATCGGCACGCTCACAAGCTGCATTCCCGAATTTTGGCTGTCATTGCTGTTAATTTTGGTATTTTCCGTATGGCTTAAGTGGCTGCCAAGCTCCGGCGCTTATTCGATGGGAGCGGAGGGAAGCCTTGCGGACAGGGGGCGGCATCTGCTCCTGCCGCTTACGGTGGTGGTGCTTGGGCATTTGTGGTATTATGCGTATCTTGTGCGAAACAGATTGTTGGAGGAGACGCGGGCGGATTACGTGCTTTTGGCAAGGATGAAAGGGCTGTCGGGAAAACAGGTGTTGTACCGGCACTGTCTGCGAAACGCCCTGCCCTCTTATCTGAGCATGATGGCGATCGCCTTTCCTCATATTTTAGGCGGCACTTATGTGGCGGAGACGGTGTTTTCTTATCCCGGCATTGGGACGTTAGCTTATGAGAGCGCCAGATATCAGGATTACAATCTGCTGATGTTAGTCAGTCTTATGACTGGCATTTTGGTGATTTTTGGAAATATGATTGCAGAAATCCTGAACGAGCGGATTGACCCGCGAATATATCTGAAAACAGAAGCGCAGCAGAGGAGGTGAGGGGAGTTTGCAAAGAAAATTTCCTAGGTTTTCCTTGCTTCTATTGGCGATGATCCTTGCCGGCTGTCTGGCCTGCGAATGTATGATGACAAAAGATCCGGTCTATATGGATCTGGCAAACAGCAATGCTGCTCCCAGCAGGGCGTTTCTGTTCGGAACGGACGCCATGGGGCGGGATATTTTTTCGATGATCTGGTACGGCGGCAGAATTTCGCTGCTGATTGGATTCTTGGCGACCCTTATTTCCACAGTGGCGGCGGTTCTTGTGGGAAGTATCAGCGGCTATGCGCCGTCTTGGGCGGACGGTATGATCATGAGGACGACGGATATTGTGTTAAGCATTCCCAGTCTTTTACTCACGGTTTTTTTGCAGGCGGCGATCGGCGGCGAGGGCGTTTACCGTCTGGCTGTGGTGATTGGGCTGACAAGCTGGATGAGCATGGCCAAGGTGGTGCGGACGGAGGTTTTGCAGTTAAAAAACACGGATTATGTGTTGGCGGCCCGGTGTCTGGGCGGCGGTTTTTTTCATATTCTGCGTCGTCATCTGGCGCCCAACTTTGCAGCCTCTATTTTATTTATGGTGGTGATGAATGTGAGAAATGCCATCGTGGCGGAATCCACCTTAAGCTTTATGGGAATCGGTCTCCCCGTGGGGGTGATCTCTTGGGGGAGTATGCTTTCCCTGTCGGAAAATGCGCTCTTATCCCGTTCATGGTGGATGATCCTGATTCCGGGCGCCTTTCTGGTGACGACTCTTTTATGCCTGACGAATCTGGGGAACTATATGAGGAAGAGCATCAATAAGCGGCATAGCAATTTATAGTCGTTTTTGGGAAGAATGTTACGGTATTTGACGCGGAGGAAACACAAATGAGAAGCGGAAAACGGATTGCGCTTGGCGGTATGATTCTTGTATTGTCCGCCATGACGGCGGGAAGCAGTTTTTTGGCGAAAGAAACGGAAGGGAAAGGCGAAACAGATCGTTTCTGCGGTATTTGCATCAATGAAGTATGCAGCGATTTTTTCCCGACTTCTTTTACGGAAACGCAGACGCCCAGCGATTGGATTGAATTATATAATTGCTCTGAGGAAACGGTCAATTTGGGCGGGTATTATCTCTCGGATGACGAGGAAGACTTACATAAGTGCAGTCTGCCCGCAGTCCAGGTGCCGCCGGACAGTTACTATGTGATCCACAGCAGATGCGATGAGACACAGGAGGGCGAGGCAAGCCTGAATTTTGGGATCGACGCGCAGGGAGAAACCTTGTATTTATCCAATCGGGAGGGCGTCATAGATGTGGTTCGTGTCCCGGAGCTTGACAGCAATACTACATGGAGCAGGATGACAGATGCGGGGAGCAGGTGGGAGCATACGCAGCAGACTTATTGTGTCTCCAATGATTCAGCCGGAGCAGTTCAAGAGAAAATAGCGGAACCAGTTTTTTCGGCGGCAGGCGGTTTTTATGCGGACGAATTTGCGCTGGAACTGGAAGCGCCGTCGGGAAGCCGGATTTATTATACGTTGGACGGGAGCGAGCCGGACAGCGAAAGTTCTTTGTATGAGGAACCGATATGGATTCGGGACGTGTCGGGGGAGCCGGACGTCTATGCGGCGAGAACCGATTTTGCGCCGTTACAGGTTTCCCGCGAGGGCGGCCCGGTGCAAAAACTTATGGTGGTACGCGCGATCGCGATAGACGCGGAGGGCAGAAAAAGCGAGGTTGTCACGAACTCCTATCTTGTGGGCGGCGAATGGAAAGAGAATTGCATGGAAATGTATACGGTTTCCCTAGTAACCGACCCGTATCATTTATTTGATTATGAGGAAGGCATTTATGTATTAGGGAAGCGGTTCGACGACTTTCTCAATGCGGGAGGCGATTTGGAGGATGCGATACAGGCGGATGCGAACTATCGTATCAGAGGGAAAAAATCGGAACGACCGGCAAGTATCGAAGTATTTGACGAAAATGGGACGTGTGTGCTTGACCGTGAAATCGGCATACGGATTCATGGCAGTACCACCAGAGGGTGCGTCCAAAAAAGTTTTTCCGCCTTTGCCCGTGAAATTTACGACGGGGAGAATACCATTGATGGACTCTTCGGGGAAGGAACGAGCGTACATAAATTCTTTCTCTATACGAACAGGGAAGGCACCAAGCTGAGAGACGCTCTGGTTTCCAGAATGCTCGCCGATAGGGATATGGCCACGCAGTCCCATATATACTGCAACTTGTTTTTAGACGGGGAGTATTGGGGAATGTACCTTTTGTCGGAGGTATACGACGAATACTATTTTGAGAATCATTATGGCATCAGCCGGGACAATATTGAAATATGCGGGGGCGCTTCGCCGCAGGATGTGGTGGATTGGTTAGAGACCGTTCCGGACAAATCGGACGCGGCGGTATATGATCAACTGTGCCAGATGATCGACGTGCAGAGTTTTATCGAGTATTATGCGGCAATGCTGTATTTAAACGACAGCGACTGGTTAAGTTATAATGCCAGAAGCTACCGGAGCATAGAACCCGGACCGGGAAAGAATGAAGACGGAAAATGGCGCTGGGGCGTGTGGGATGTGGAAACGACGATGTATGATGCGCATGAGGACACCTTTCACATGGGAAATGTATCTTCATGGGAAAATGATAAGATTGCGCAGGCGTTGATGGAACATGAGGAGTTTCGGGAACGGTTCGTCGTTACCTATATGGATTTATATAATACGCTTTGGAGGGAAGAGTGTATTCTGCCCGTTGTTTCCGATATGAGGGAGGGGATCGGCAACTCTTATGCCTCACATATGGAGCGTTTTTACGAAGGCGTAGCCATCAATGAGTATTATGACAAGCTGGTGAATTTTTTGTCGGAAAGAGACGATTATGTTTTTTCTCACGTGAAGGAAGAGTTTGCCTTGGACAAAGAACCGGTGTGGCTGGTTATTTTGTCCAATGAAGCCGGAGCGGCTTCCATCAGGGTCAACACGTCGGTAATAGACATGCCGGAGACATGGTGGCAGGGCTTGTATTTTGCGGACTATCCAGTGGAAGCGGCGGTTGACGAGGTATACGAAGGCTATGAATTTCTTGGGTGGTACACGCAGGACGGCGAGCTTTTGAGTAGCGACAAGGTTCTCAAACTAGATCTGACGGAGGAAACCAATACCGTCTGCCTCCGGTTTGCCAAAGACGAAAGGGCTACGGGGAAAACAGCGGAAGATAGAGAAACAGATCAAAAACCCCGTCTTCTGTTTTGATTTCCATATTGCCATGATATCTTTTTACGATTTCCGACATGCTTTGCAGGCCAAGGCCATGGTTTCTCTTATCTGGCTTGGAAGTAGGAGGGAGCATGCCGCTTTCCAATTGCTTGCGGGATATGGTTTCGGCCTGCGTTGTTCCTTCTTCGGGGTAAGGGTTGCTGATTTCCAGACAAAACAGCCCTTTCCCCGCTTTGCTTTTCAAAGAAATTTCTCTTAGCGGTTCGTCCAGTTTCAGGCACGCCTCCATGGCGTTGTCCAGCGCGTTGGCGTACAGAGCGCAGAGGTCTGTTTTGTCATAGGGGAGCGGCGCGGAGATATCCGCTTCTATTTTTAGGCGGATATGGCATCGTTCCATAACGCTTTTTTTGACGGTGAGCACGGCGTTGACCGTGGAATCCCCGCAGTAAGAAAAAGACTGGGAAAGGGCGGTATTGCCGGAAAGCTCTTCGGCGTATGCCGCCCTTTTTTCTTCGGGCAGAGCGGACAAGACCTGAATGTGGTTGGCCAGATCGTGCTTTAAGCGGCGGACTTCAAAGTGCTGCTGTTCCATGGCCTCGTAGTATTTGTGGTTAATCTCTGTGAACATAGTCTGCTGTTCCAGTTTCCGCTGCCCGGCCAGAACCGAGACGCACCAGAGCAGGCTGATGATGGCGAACAGGGAGATCAAAAGCAAAATGCCATATTCTCTGTGGACGAAAATGTCAAAGGAAGAGTTATAAGGACGAAACAGGGTGGCGACAGACAAAACAATGCCAAGAGGGGTTATAGTAAGGAGAAACAGTAACCGCCACATACTGTCCGAAAGGCTATAATCTTTATCGGGTGCAAATTTTCTGGTGTAGAGGTACAAGACGAGTGCAAAAGGAAGCGTGAACAGGCTGGAGATGCTGTAGCCGTGTTCGGATTGCATTAATATCTCGTTACCGATATCGCCCCCAAAGACGATCACGCTGAATCCATTCGTCTTTGTCGGAAACAAAAGATCATGGATATAGTTGTCCCGCAAAGCGTTGAAGGAAAAGATCGTCATGGAAAACATCAGCCCGATGGTAATTCGCTGCCAGATGGAGCCTTCGCATGTAAGCAGGACGATTGCCAGAAAAACCGGAGTAGTTGCCAGAATATTAAAGGGGTCTCCGATAAAAATGATCATGGAGGCAAGCAGAGAACAGCCGAAAAACAGCAAAAAGCGCCTCCACCTTTTTTCAGAAATTTTGATCAGGTGCGACATGGAGCGCATCATGAGCCATCCGGAAAGTAAGGTGGTGACACCATGCAGGATTTGGATGAAAGTGATTACGTTAATCTTCATTTTCATTGACCTCCCATCATAGATCTGGCGATTTTTTGTAAAGCGGTTTCCCGGTATCTTCTGCTGCAGGGAAGTTCCCGCCCGTTTATGGCGACGGATTCGCTGCCAAGATACGCAACGCCAGCAGGATTGATTAGATAGCGTTGGTGAATCCGCACGAAATCGGGAGAAAGCTGCTTCTCGATCTCATCCAGTCTGGCATAAAAAGAATATTCGCCTCTGGCGGTTACCAGAGTGACCTTCCGTCTGTCCGAATAAAAATAGAGAATGTCAGAAACATGGAAACGCCAAGTGCCGTCCATATTTTTCAAGGTAAAGGTGTGGGATTCTTCCAGAGCGAATTTGGCGCGCACCCGTCCGATTAACTGCCGCAGTTTTTCCTCCATGACTGGCTTCATCAGATAATCAAACGCCTGCACAAGGTAGCCGTCAAAGACATAATCGGAATATCCGGTCACAAAGACAATCATAATCTGTTTATCAAAGGTTCTGATCTTTTCCGCGGTTTCCATGCCGTTTAAACCCTTCATTTCCACGTCCAGAAAAAGCAGGTCGATTTCACCCGGATGGTTTGCAAGCCACGAGGCGGCGTTTGTGCCCGAAGAAAATTCGTAGACGATCTCTTCCGAATCTTCAATCAGTATCTTTTCCAGTTGGAAGCGCAGGGCGTCCCTTGCGTTTATTTCATCATCACAGATTGCAATTCGCAGCATGAGAAAACTCCTTTTGATAATTACCTAGCTATAGGTTGAGTATATCATATTTTCAGGAGTACAGTCCTGTACTGTCATGTCAAACTTTACATTCCAGCCGTTCAAATTTTACATCTTCCGCAAAATCCCACCAAATTTTACACGCAGAAGGTCAGAAATGACAGCCGTTCTTTTAGTGTGGAGAAATTATGATAAGTTCGTTTCAGATACATTTTAAGGAGGAAAGGATTATGTTATATGTAAAGGAGCTTCACAAAACATACGAGGCAGGCAAAAACAAATATGAAGTGCTGCAGGGAATCGACTTTCATGTGGCGCAGGGCGAGTTTGTGGCGGTCATGGGGCCGTCTGGCTCCGGCAAAACCACGCTGCTTAATTGTATTTCCTGTTACATTCCCTTTGACAAGGGAAATATCAAACTGGGCGGTATGGAACTGGCGGGCATGAATGAGGAGGAACTGGCGAGGGTTAGAAATACGAAGATCGGCTTTGTGTTTCAGGACTTTATGCTTTTGGACGGGCTGACGATCCGGGAAAATATTCTGGTGCCGCGCATCGTGCAGGGAGAGGTATCGAAGGAGGCAGAGAAGCTGGCGGATCAGCTTGCGGCCATGTTTGGGATTGGGCATATTCTGGATAAATATCCTGCAGAAATCTCCGGCGGCGAAAAACAGCGGGCGGCGGTGGCGAGAAGCCTGATCAACAATCCGCTGATCATTCTGGCCGACGAGCCGACGGGAAATCTGGATTCTAAGTCCAGCCGGGCGGTGATCGAGACGTTTATCAATGCGAAACAGAAGATGAACGCCACCATCTTTATGGTGACACACGACAGTTTTGCGGCGTCCTTTTGCGACAGAGTGATTCTGCTGAAAGACGGGACGGTTTACAAGCAGCTTGAAAAGTGGGAAGACCGCAGCGTATTCCAAGATCAGTTATTAGACGCAATTAAAGAGATGAGCGAGTAGCGGGCATTTTCTGCATATGTGGTAAGATGGACAGGAGGAAATAGAATGGATTCGATGATCAATATGAGACAGATGGAACAGAAATTACAGAAGGCGGACAGGAAGCAGTCCCGGCTCTATCTGTTCTGTAACTTTATGGCGCTGATGATTATTTCGGCGTATTCTGCGCTGATGCTTTCGCCAACGGTGCAGAAAGTATTTCCGGAGGGCGGCGACAGCGCGAAGCAGATGTATATGATCTTTGTGATGACGCTGGTGGGCTGCGTGGTCTTTACCATCTACGCCTTGGGATTGTTTTTTCGGCATAAGTCGGGGCAGCTCGGCATTCTGATGGCTCTGGGAGCATCGAGAAAGCGTCTTGCGCCGGGGTTATATCGGGAGGTCATTCTGCTAAGCGGTGTGTCCGCCGTTTTGGGAACGGCAGCAGGATTTCCCTTTGTGTGGGTGATCTGGCATGCGTTCCGCTTACTTTTGGTGGACAGTTCGGATATGGTTCTCACTTTTGATTTCAAATGTCTGTTTATCTCCCTGCTGTTTTTGCTTTTGGTGGTGGGATTCGCCTGTCTGACGGCGTGGCGGTATCTCAAGAAAACGAACATCATGGAAGTGATCAGAGAGGAGCATATCAACGAGCCGGTGAAGGAGCTTGGCAGATGGTGCGGTCCTGTGGGTTTTCTGGTACTGCTTGCAGGCGCTGTGCTGGGGTACGGCGCGCCATGGGCGTGCATTGCGTGGTTTTCCACGTACCCGCCGGCTTGGGTGAGTGTGCTCTATGCACCCGTGTTTGTGGGACTTTATATGGTTATGCTGCACACGGTGGTACACGGCTGGAAAAGTCATCGTAAGAATCCATACAAGAATATCATTTCCCGCAGCATGATGAAATTTCAGGGAAAACAGACGGTCAACAATCTGCTGGTGGTCACGCTTCTGATTGCAGGCGGATGCTTTGCGATTTTCTATCTGCCGACTAATGGTATTGCGGCGGTATTGCGCTATGCGTCCCTGCCCTATGATTATTTCTACAAATATCAGGCGGATCAGAATGTGCCAGACAGGACTAAGATCGAAGCCCTTGGCAGAGAATATAATCTTTCCTTAAAAGACTGGAACGAGTGCGATTATGTCACTTTGGGAATGGGCGGTATGACTAGGATTGAGGAGGAAGACGGTCTGCGTTTTCATGACGAATATGTCCCTATGCTGCAGGAGGCAATGGTACTTTCCGAGGACGCTTATCGGATGATCACCGGGCAGGAAGTGGACGTGGAGCCGGGTACTTACCGGTGTGTGAACGATCAGGAGGAAACTTCCCTCTATGTCAATAACTCCGCAAAGGAGATCACCAATATGACGACGAGGAAGGCGCTTGCTACAGAGTTTGCAGGATTCTTGCACTATGATCATCTCGCGGAGGAGATACCCTGCTGTGTGCTTGACAATGCGGACTATGCCTTGATATCCGAGGGGCTGACGGACGATTGGCGGGGGCGTTTTGCGGCATTTAATGTGGACGGAAAGGACTCATATCCCTTTGCCAATGCCTTTTTCCGTCTCTTCGTATCGTCCTTTGATGAATCCTGCGAGCGCCCTTCCTACTATGACCGGGTACAGAAAATCAGGGAAAACGAGGAGGGAAAAGAATATTGGGGCGACACGGATGATATGACGACGATTCGTTATGAAATGGCGGATTCCTTTATGTTCCGAAACTTTTGGGTTTATATGCCGAATTTCCGCATTTTGAATCAAAATGATTATCTGCGCAACATGGCGGTCATGTTTATGATGTTCCTCTTTATCTTCATCGTGTGCATGATCACGGCGTTGGTGGTGTGTTATACCCGCTGTCAGAGCATCGCGCTGAACAACCGCTACATTTTTGACGATTTGAAAAAACTGGGGGCTTCGCCTGCCTTTTTGAATAAGGAGGTGCGCAACCAATGCACTAATGTTTTTAAGATGCCTGCATTGGTGGGCACTACCGCTATGTTTCTGCTGTATGCCATGATCCTCTATGCGAACGACGGCAGGTTGCTTAAGCCAGAATGGGCGGCGATTGCTCTTTGCCTGTGCATCATTGCGGTGATCGGCGGGGCGATTTATGCGGTGTACCAGTCTACGGTAAAAGCGATTAAGGGGCAGCTTGGGATTGGCGTAGGGCAAAAGAAGTTGAATCGGGAGTCGATTAATGCTATTCTTAATGATAAAAGCTGACACAGGAGGACGACAGAATGTTTCAAATATTGTTGGCGATTATTTATCTAGCTTTTATCAGTCTGGGACTGCCGGATTCTCTGCTTGGCGCGGCATGGCCGGTCATGTATCGGGAATTTTCCGTGCCGGTTTCTTACGCGGGAGGGATCTCCATGATTATCGCTGCTGGGACGATTGTTTCCAGCTTACAGAGCGACCGGCTCACGAAAAAGCTGGGGACGGGAAAAGTGACGGCTTTTAGTGTATTGATGACGGCGGCGGCGCTGTTCGGATTTTCCGTCAGTCATAGCTATGCGGCTTTGTGTTTGTGGGCGGTTCCGTATGGACTGGGAGCTGGGAGTGTGGATGCGTCGCTGAATAATTATGTGGCGCTCCACTATGCGAGCAGACACATGAGCTGGCTTCATTGTATGTGGGGCGTCGGGGCGTCTCTTGGCCCTTATATTATGGGATATGCGCTTACGGGCGGACAGGGATGGAATATGGGCTACCGTTATATTGCGTTTCTCCAAATCGGTTTGACGGCGATTCTGCTTTTCAGTCTGCCGCTGTGGAAAAAACAGACGGCGGAAGATACGGAACAGTCCGGGGAAGAGAACAAAAAACCGCTTTCGTTAAAAGAAATTTTCGGCATACCGGGAGCGAAGGAGATTATGGTGACGTTTTTCTGCTACTGTGCGCTGGAGCAGACGGCGGGACTGTGGGCGAGCAGCTACCTCGTACTGCAGCGCGGGCTTTCGGCGGAAACGGCCGCTGGGTTTGCCAGTCTGTTTTATATCGGAATTACGGCGGGGAGAGCCGCGGGCGGATTTTTGACCATGAAACTGAATGATACGCAGATGATACGGCTTGGACAGGGGTTAATTCTGTGCGGGGTCATATGCCTGCTGCTGCCATTTGGGGAAATCACCGCTCTGCTTGGTCTGGTGATTGCGGGTCTGGGCTGCGCACCGATTTACCCATCCGTGATCCATTCCACGCCCGCGCATTTCGGGGCGGATAAATCGCAGGCAGTGATCGGCGTACAGATGGCGTCCGCTTATGTGGGCACCTGTCTGATGCCGCCTGTGTTCGGATTCCTTGCGAACCATATTAGCGTTTCGTTGTATCCAGTATTTTTGCTGGCAATTCTGATTCTTATGGTTGTGATGCATGAAAAGATGCTGCCTATCGTAAAGAAAAATAGGGAATAGATAGGAGGATTCGGTATGATAGATTTGCACATGCACAGCAGATACAGCGACGACGGGGAGTACACGCCGTCCGAGCTGGTAGAACAGTGCGCCGAGGCGGGCGTTCGCATGATGGCGGTGACAGACCATAACTGCGCGAAGGCAAACGAGGAAGCGCAGAACGCGGCGAAGGAAAAAGGCATTTCCTATATTGCGGGCATTGAAATTGACTGTACTTATGAGAATGTGAACTTTCATGTGCTCGGATATGGCATTGACTTTTTAAGCGGCGATTTTGAAGCCATCGAAAAGAATATTGCCGACCAGAGCGCACGGGCTTCTCTGAAAAGGCTTTCTAAGACGCGGGCGCTGGGGTTTTCCCAGATCACGGACAAGGATTTGTTGGCGTTAGCCAAAAACAGCTACTGGAAGAGAAGCTGGACAGGGGAAATGTTTGCGGAGGTTTTGCTTGCAATGCCAGAGTATGCGGATCATCCGCTGCTACAGCCTTACCGCTTAGACGGGGCAAGGAGCGATAACCCTTACGTCAATTTTTATTGGGACTTTTATTCGCAGGGGAAACCCTGTTACGCGAAGACTGATTATCCGGCGATGGAAGAAATCATTGACACAATTCATAGAGGCGGCGGCGCGGCGGTGCTTGCGCATCCCGGCGTAAACCTGAAAGGGAAGGAATTTCTGCTGGAAGATCTTTTAAAGCTGGGGCTTGACGGGATAGAGGCGTTTTCCAGTTACCACAGCGCCAAGCAGGCGGCGGCGTTTTATGAGGCGGCGCGGGAGCATCAATTATTTGTCACCTGCGGCAGCGATTACCACGGCAAAACGAAGCCGTCCATTGCGATCGGGCAGCACGGCTGTACGGTTTCTGATGAGGAGATGGAGGCGGCGGTCGGGCGAATGGCATTGTAACCGTTTTTTTGCTGTGGTAAAATAGACGCAGATGCAGAAAAGCGTATTGGAAAACGTAAGGTAAACGCAAGGCTGTCACAAGGCACATGTAAGGCTGGCATGATATCGTATCCAGTAAAGAAAAAGGAGGGTACGATCATGAAGAAACAGGTATTAATTGGAGTGGGGGCTGTTTTGGCCGCCGTCGTAGTGGTAATTGTTTTGGCTGCTGGATTTTTGTCTGGAAGCGGAAGTTTTTATTATACGCAGATTGACAATAGTAAGCTGACAGAGGGCGCTTTTTTGCAGTTGACGGTTAGTCCCATTCGCGGTGTGGTAGAGTGGAGCGAGCTGACCTATGAGGAATTACCGGTGAAAGTGCAGGAGAGGTATGACGCTTTGGGCATAGAATAACTTTGCACGGACAGAAGCCGTTTAAGGGATGGATGTATGGCTCATATTTTAATTGTGGAAGATGAAAAGAATATGCAGGATATCATTTCCGAATATATGCAAAGGGGCGGGCACACCTGTTTTACAGCGGATGACGGGGTGGACGCCCTGATGTTATTAAAAAATAACCCTATGGATCTGATGATACTGGATATCATGATACCCCATCTCGACGGGTTTTCCGTATGCAAAGCGGCAAGGGAAATGAGCGCCCTGCCGATCATTATGCTGACTGCAAAAAGCGATGAGGAGGATAAATTAAAGGGATATGAATATGGCGCTGACGATTATATGACAAAACCGTTTAGCCCGAGGATATTACTTGCAAAGGCAAACGCCCTGTTACGCCGAACTTCCGTCGTTTCGACAGATACTGCTGACGATATGCGGAACCATATGCTCAGTGCGGGAAAAATCACGATCAATTCCATTTCCCATAAAGTGCTTTTAGACGGCGCGGAGATTGCTTTAACCCATAAAGAATACGAGCTGCTGCATTTCTTCCTTTCCAATCCTGAACAGATTTTTTCACGGGAACAACTGTTAAACCGTATCTGGGGATATGACTTTGAGGGGAATACGCGGACGGTTGATACGCATATTAAAACTTTGCGGCAAAAGCTTGGCAGCGAGGGTAAGTCCATTGTAACGCTCATCCGTTCCGGCTACAAATTTGAGGTGGCAAAATGAGAGAGCATTTTTCACTCCGCACGGTACGAAAAAAAATAATCATGGTTTCAAAGCTTGCAGGTATTGTTTTGATTGTTTCATACCTTATTTCAACATGGTTACCTTTGGACGAGGATGTTTCTTTTCTGCTATGGGTCATTTTTATTATATTACTGACCCTTATGATAGATTATTTACTGGGAAGATTTATTTCCAATCCAATCAGCAAAATTTGTGAAATGGCGCATAGGGCAGCAAGGTTAGACTTTTCCCAGCCTTGCAAGGTAACATCAAAGGACGAATTTGGCGAGCTTGCTGATAATCTTAACAAAATGTCGGAGAATTTGCAGGATACGTTTGAAAAACTGGAGAATGCAAACAGCAGACTTGAACAAGACGTGCAGAGGGAAAGAAAACTGTTGGGGGAACGAAAGGAATTAATCGACCGCTTATCCCATGAAATGAAAACGCCGATAGGCGTGATCCGTGCTTATGCGGAGGGAATACAGGACGAGACAGATGAATGGAAAAGACAGAAATACTCTGAAATCATCATTTCTGAAACAGAAAGAATGGGTATGCTGATCGAGACATTGTTAGATTTGTCCGCATTGGAAAACGGGGCTGTATCGTTGACGCCAGAACGGTTTGACTTCGTGGAATTTGTAGAAATGGTAGCAGGGCGGTTATTGATAGATATACCGGAAACCAATTTTATATTAGAATACGAACTTCCGGAGCGTAAAGTTTTTGTTGATACGGACAAACAGCGTATGGAGCAGGTTTTGGACAACTTAATTGTCAATGCGAAAAAGAACGTATCTCCCAAAGGAATGATACGATTATCTGTAACCGAACAAGACAATATGCTTCATTTTTCTGTTTCTAATCAGGGCGCTTTCATACCGACGGAAAAGCTGCCTAAAATATGGGAAAAGTTTTACCGTGATAAAAATGCGAAATATCATGGTTCGGGATTAGGTCTTGCCATTGTGGCACAAATTTTATCCATGCAGGATTTAGAATACGGAGTAGAAAATTTATCGGATGGGGTGAGGTTTTTCTTCTCCCTTCCCATCATAAAATAAGATTATTTCACCTCAATTTCACAGAGACCGCACTTTAATTTCACCGCACCTCTTTATAGTAGCAGTAATGGCTGATAAGGAGGTGCGGTATATGTTTTTGGGGAAGCGGGGTGACGACGAATGATTGAAGTGAAAAATCTGACTTTTTCGTATGGAAAAGACAAACAGGCTCTGCATGGCTTAAATTTTACGGTGGAAGATGGGGAAATCTTTGGCTTTCTTGGGCCGAACGGCTCGGGAAAATCTACGACTCAGAAAATATTGACAGGCGTTTTGCAGGGTCACGGAGGACAGGTTTCGCTGTTTGGACAGGAGATTTCGGCGGTGCATACGCTGGAATTTTATCAGAAGATAGGCGTCCTGTTTGAGTTTCCCTATTTGTATGCAAACTTAAGCGCCATTGACAATCTGAAATATTTTTCTTCTTTTTATCCCAAAGATCAGTGCAGAGATATCGGAGAGCTTTTGGAGAAATTGGAATTTAAGACCGATTTCCTGAAAAAACCGGTCTCGTCATATTCCAAAGGTATGCGGCAGCGTGTCAGTATGGCAAGGGTGCTGATCAGCAGCCCTAAATTACTATTTTTGGACGAACCAACCAGCGGGCTTGACCCTTCCGGCGCTGTTTTGTTCCGCAAGATGATAGAAGAAGAACGAGAGAAGGGTACAACCGTATTTTTAACCACACATAATATGCTGGATGCAGATTTATTATGCGACAGGGTAGCTTTTATTACAAATGGAAATATCGTTGCATTGGACACGCCGAAAAGATTAAAAGAGCAGAACAGCGGACAGTCAGAAGAGCCGACTTTAGAGGACTTGTTTATTCAATATACGGGAAGGGGGCTGTCCTGATGCGGGGAAATTTTTGTTCTTTATTCAAAAAAGACTGCCAAATGATGTTGTCCGGAAAATTTTTTTTGATCGCTTTTGGCTCCTTGGTTCTTTATACTTTGTTTATCAATTTTGGTTACCTCCATTTTGCGAATGCTGAACTTTACAAGGTATATCTGTATGATCCGCAGGGAACACAGAAGGAAGCGTCAGAGCTGATTGCTCCGGTGGCGTCGATGGAAGAATTACAGGCCGCTCTTTTGGACGATACGAACGGCGTAGGAATCGATGCCAGTTCCGGTAAGCCCGAAATTCTTTTATATTCTGGAAGTGAAAAAGCGGATCGCCACAGGGCCGATTATGCGTTGTCGCTTCTGCATCCCGGCGATCCGTATGCTGCGCAGACGGTAGGTACAAATACAAGGGAACAAAAGCAGCGAAAAGAAATGTCCTGCGAGCTGCTGTTTATAGAAATGACTGCGGTCGGTTTTTTGGGAGTTGCCGCCGTGCTGTTCAAGGAAAAACAGATGGGAGTGATTCGTGTCCATGCAGTTTTGCCATTTCAAAAGGGCTTGTTTCTCATATCGAAGCTGTCGGCGTTTTTGCTGTCGGATTTGATCTTTGCGGCGCTTTTGACTGTGTGCAATGTAGGCTTTTCCGATATGGAAGTTTTGCCTGCCGTGTTGGTACAGACCGCAATTTTATCGCTTGTTATGACGTTAATAGGATTTGGCTGCGCCATGCTTTTACATGATTTCAGACAGTTTTCTCTTGCTTACCTGATCATCGTTGTTTTTGCGGCGACGCCTGTATTTTTGTCGGCAAATACTTCCATAAAAATGGAGTGGATTGGCTGGCACCCTTTTTATCATGTTTATATGGGACTGAAAAACGCCTTCTTTGGAACGCCCGTTGACAGCCCCTTTTATTATATTTGTTTTACCTGTGGAATTGTGATTTTGTTTCGGCTTGTACGGTCTGCATTTTACAAAGAGATGGGAAAGGAGGGATGATGATGAAAGGGGTTGTTTATCAACTGAAAAGTGTGTGGAAAGACAAATTTTGTATCATGTCGTTTCTATTGCCAGTGATTGTCGCGTTAGCGCTGCATGTTAGCGGAGGAATCGATCTTTCTTCCGTGGCGGAATTTCATTTTGGCGGATTGGAAAAGGACCTGTCCGCCCAGACAATTGTTTGGTTAGAGAGATATGGTTCCGTAACATTATATGAAACGGAGGCGGAATTAATTGCCGCAATCAATGAGCCTTCCACAAATTTGATTGGTGTGGAGACAGACGGAAACGGTATCAAGACCACGATATCCGGCGATGAACTGGATATCTTCCGGCAGACGGCCGACACGCTTCCCGCAATGGATAGGGGGAAAGAGAACGCAGAGCAGATAGGCGTCACTGTTTTAGAACGGCCCGATCTGATGGATGGCCTGCAGCATATCTTTACCGCCATGACATTAATCGTCGCTATGTTTATGGGCTGTACCTTTAACGCTATGAATATCATATCGGAAAAGGAAAACGGCGTTGACCTTGTCAATCAAATTCTGCCCATGTCACGCAGTCAGTATGTGATACAAAAGATCTTTATCGGCTTTGCTGGAGGCTGCCTGTCCGCCGTTTTGACAGCCTGTATTTGTTTTCGCTTATCATTCTGGCGTGCGTTTCTTATGCTGATCTTGATTGTTCTTTCGGCCTTGATAGCGGCATTGGCCGGTCTGGTTATCGGTAATTGTTCCGGGAACCTTATGACGGGCGTGGCCATTATCAAGATTGTTATGATTGTGTTTATGGCAGTACCGCTGCTGTCTTATCTGTTAGGGACGGATTCTACGGCTGCCCCATTCTATTATTTTGTGCCGTCCACCGCAGCTTTTGAGGGAATTATGTACTTGGCAGAAGGCGGTAAGGGAACCATTACAAAGGATATTGTGATTCTTTTGGCGCATTGTGCGGCCGGGTTGGGAGTTATCTGCTTAAGATTTCCTCGAATCCCGTCTGTTTTTGACAAACAGTAAGATAAAGTAAAAGAATAAAAAACCAATGGATACTTTAGTAAATACTTCTGCGACCTGCTCGTTTACTGTGAATGACAGTATCATCCGTATGATAATAATTCCCATCATAGCAGCAACTGCAATCATTACTTTTTTCATAATTAAGCTCTCCTTTTTCTTGTAGTACCGTGAGGTATTTTCTTTTCTGAAATCAGGATATCAAATAGGGAAAGCCGCTTCCATTCATTTGACTTACAGTTTATGGGTTGCGGCTTACATTTTTGTAAGATTCGATGGTGCAACGTCAAGTTGCGGAATTGCTACGGGAAAAGGGTGGACATTCTTTGCTTTTTTGATATGATTACAAAAACAAGGAGGGAAGGACATGACATTTGGAGAAAAACTGTACCAATTAAGAAAGACGCGCGGCTATTCACAGGAGGCGTTAGCGGAAAAACTGCATACCAGCAGACAGGCAGTCAGCAAGTGGGAAAACGATAACGGTTATCCAGAAACGGAAAAAATTATCCTGATTGCGAAACTCTTCGCAGTGAGTTTGGACGATCTGCTGATGGAAGAGCGGGAGATGGATGCGGCGTCTGGCAGTGCGGCCACAGATCGGGAAGGGCTGTGCGGCGAGGCAGGAAACCAGCAGAATGAATATTATGTAAACCGAGAAACGGCAAACGGGTTTCTGCTTTATTATAAAAAGAAATTCTTCCTGATCGCGGCGGCCTGCGGGTTTATTTTAGGATGTAACGGGGCTTCCTACTCTTCCATGGAGCCGGGATTTTATGAACGAATGGTAGAGCCGGTTCTCACTACCCTGTCGGCGGTCGCGCTGCTGTCCATTGTATTTTACATTATTTTAAAGCAGAATCCTTACAGAAATCTCAGAAATAAGGTTCTGTTTTTTTCGGACGACGTGAGAAGGGAGTTACAGGACGAGTTTTTCAAAATAAAAAAAGCGTTGTTGGCGGGGATTATCGTATGTCTGGCGGCCGTAGGTATCAGCGAACTATATTTTGACTATGATCTCATTACAACATGGGAGACAATGTATCTTTTAAGCGAGGCGGAAATGCTATGGGAGACTGTGTTTTACATGATTCTTGTGGGCGTCTGTAGTTTTGTCATGATTTTTTGCGCGGGGGTGTACTGGTCTTATGCCGTGTTGCTTCGGGATCAGAGCAGGTAGACGATGCAAAGGATTGGGGCCATGAGAAAGGAAGGGCAGCGCTCTATGGGAGAACAGCATTATATCGAAGTAAAAAATCTAGTAAAAAATTATGATACGGGGAAGGTGAAAGTCTGCGCCGTTGATCATATCAGTTTTTATGTGGATCAGGGTGAGTTTATCGGCATCATGGGAGCTTCCGGTTCCGGAAAAACAACGATATTGAATATCCTATCCGCCATAGACACGATGTCGGAGGGACAGGTTGTTTATGACGGAGCTGATATGTCTGGGATGAATGAGGAAGGCTTGGCAGATTTTAGGCGGAAAAATCTTGGCTTTGTCTTTCAGGATTATAATTTGCTGGATACGTTGACGATAGAAGAAAATATTATGCTGCCCATGATTCTTACTAAGGGAGAGCGGGGGCGGATTTCTGGAAGAAATGCCGTACATACGGCCTGCTTGAAAGAAGAAATAGACAACACGGTCAAGGAGATAGCGGAACGTTTACAGATCAGCGATATCATGGAAAAATTTCCGTATGAAGTGTCGGGCGGGCAAAAACAGAGAGCGGCCTGCGCCAGGGCGATTGTCAATCATCCGAAGTTAATTCTCGCGGACGAACCGACGGGAGCTTTGGATTCAAAATCGTCCGCCATGCTGCTTCATACGTTACAGATCATGAATGAGGAACTGGGCGCCACCATTTTAATGGTAACACATGACGTATTTTCGGCCTGCTATTGCGAGCGGATTTTATTTTTAAGAGACGGGAAAATATGCGCCGAATTGAAACGGGAAGATAGAAATGAAAGAGAGTATCTGAACCGGATTCTTGACATGCAGTCCAAAATCGGGGATGAAGATATGATAAAAACGGAGGGGCGTGTATGTTGAATAAACTTGCCCTGCGGAATGCGGGGAGGCTTTGGAAAGATTATTTAAACTATTTTCTAACACTATGTATGATAACCGCGCTTATGTTTTCCTTTCACTCGCTGCTCTTTTCAAAGGATATTTATGAAATGATTCATTACGGAAATAACGGGGAATTATCTACCGCTGGAACGATGTTAATTACTTTTATGTCGGTTTCCACGGCGGTTGTTCTCGGCGTTACGGGGTGGCTGATTCACTATATGATGCGCTTTATTCTGGAAAAAAGAAGCCGGGAGTTTGCAATTTATCTGTTGGCGGGAATGCAGAAAAAGCAGATGGCGGGATTGTATGTGAAGGAAAATCTTTTTCTTGGAGCGACCGCTTTTGGGACGGGTATCTTTTTGGGCGGCGGTCTGCGCACGGTATTATTTTTTCTCTTTTATAAAAGCATTGGAAAAAGCTATAAGCTGGTGGGACAAAATTTCAAATCCTATCCGCCCTCAGTTTTGCTGACAGCGTTTTTATTCGTCGTTTGTTTTGGAATGGCGCTTTTCAGGAATAAGAAGAACTTTTCCCGTATGGAAATCATCGGCCTTTTACAAATGGACAGACAAAATGAAAGGGTGAATGAAAAGCGGAATCAGTTGTGGAGACGGTTGTTTCTTCTCTCCATTGGCAATGTCCTGTTTCTGTATTTTTTGATTTTTACGGGCAGAATCACAAAGGGGACGGCGGCAGTTGAAATGATCGGGATGGCGGTTACCTTTTATGCTTTCTGGCTGGGGCTTTCCGCATTTGGGACGGCGTATATCAAAGGCAAAGGGCGGCTCCTCTATAAGCGGGAAAATCTGTTTTTATGGAGACAGTTTTCTTCCAAAATTCGGAATACCTGTTTTGTTCTCGGCACATTAAGCCTATTATTTATGTTTGCCCTGACAGGCAGTTCGTTTGCGTTCATGTTAAGCGATTATCAGAATAAGCAGTTAGAAGCGGAGTATCCGTTTGACGTTATTATGATCAGTGATGATACGGAAGAGAATTTTTCCGAGGAGGAAACGTTAATAGGGGAAACAACGGATGTGAAAAAGATTCTGAAATATACGGTCTATCAAAATGGAACAAGCGATATGGGAGATTATCTTTATCGGAATTTAAGCCTGTTTTCCGATAGGGAAAGCGATCCGTTTTTGGCGGAAGGACGGCGGGAGATAGCATACTACGATTATGATGTATATATGGGGATCACCGATTACAACAGATTACGCGAAATGCTGGGGTTGAAGAGGGTTGTCCTGCGCGACAATCAATATCTCATCCATATGTCGAACCGGGTATATCGGGAAATCATGGAAAAAGATGACAGACCAGAAAACGGTCTTCATACAGGGCTTGACTTCGCCGGCATACGGACGGAGGGTTTTGCACAGAACGGACACAACGGAACGGACTATCTGCTGGTTGTGCCGGATTGGAAACTTGCGGGGATGAAACCATATTTCTCTCTTATGGCGGTCATGACAAACGGAGATGTGCCGGAAAGTTTATCGGAGCGTTTATATGAACTGGCCGGAAAGACGAGAGGTTATGATGAGCTGGCTGATTTTATAAAAATCGGGAGCGAAGAGCTTTTCTTAATGCCAGCTTCGATACAGGTGAAGAGCCGGGAGATTCTGGAACTCAAATTTTTGATGAGCACGCTCTCTTTTCCTCTTTTTTATATCGGGCTGGTGTTTTTATGCGTGTCCTTTACCGTTCTTTCCGTTCAGCAGATCAGCGATTCCCATAAATATAAATTTCGTTATCGGATTTTGTATCGGTTGGGTGTGGGAAAAAGGCAGATAGAAAAGCTATTGGCAAAGCAGATGTTTTTTTACTATTTATGCCCGGTACTTCTTGCGGCTGCCGTCAGCGCGGCGCTTGTTCTTTATGTGGGATTACAATTTGTGGCGCATACGGGAATCCGCACGGCGGGAGGAATGTATTTCGGCGTTTCGTGCGGCGGGTTTCTCAGTGTGTATGTTTTGTATTTTGGTTTGACGTATGTACAATGCAGGAGGCAGGGCTGGTAAATGTGTTGGATATGAGATTTATGCCGTGGGATTCTCATACGATTGTTGGGACGACGGAGGGATAAACAAACAGTTTGAAAATAGAGTGGCGTTTTAGGTTGTGTATGGGTTTATTATAGGGTAAAATATTTATAAATATCGCAGGCGGATTTATATATAAACAATGGGGATTAGAAAATGGAAAAGATTAAAGATGAGAATATAAGGGAAATGCTGTTGGAATTGGCAGAAGCGCTGCATCAAGTATATGGTGAAAAATTAAAAAGTGTTGTACTGTATGGCTCCGTTGCCAGAGGAACACAGACAGACGATTCAGACATTGATATTATGATTTTGGTTGATGGAAATAATGATGAATTGCGCCTGTATGATGATAGACTAAATGATGTTTCAACGGATTTTTCATTGAAATACTTAAAAGTATTGTCTGTAGTAGACATTAGCTATCAGGAATATGAGAATTGGAGAAATATCTCACCATTTTATCGGAATGTGTCTAAGGAAGGGATTGTACTGTATGCAGCTTGATATCAAGACATTGTGCCAATATAGATTGGATCGCGCAAAAGAAGATTTGCTTGCTGCGGAGATGAATCATAAGGCAGGGCTTTTTAAAGCGGCAATTAATCGTTCTTATTATGCCATTTTTCATAGTATACGCGCAGTGAATGTTTTAGATAATTTTGATGCGTCAAAACATAGTTCAGTTATTGCGCATTTCAATCAATTTTATGTGCATAAAGGTGAGTTTGAACGTGACGTATATAAAATAATTGATAGTGCATACCGAATCAGAGAAAAGTGTGATTATTCAGATTTTTTCATTGCTTCAAAGGCAGATTCGGAAATCCAACTAAAACATGCACAGGATTTTGTTGGTACTGTGGAGGATTATTTGAATCAAAAGTTTAATGATGGAAATGCTGTTTGCTGATACATGCGGCAGGCGGCATTTTTGCGTGCCATGCAGAAGATAGGATTGACTTAAGGTACTTTATTTGCTAAAATGAAAGCGTGTACTTGCATGGAGGAGGAAGCGGATTTGGATGAAACGAGTCAGAAAATCATTGACGCGGCGATGACATTGGTCCGGGACAAAGGATATGTTGCAACAACCACGAAAGAGATCGCAAGGGTAGCCGGTGTAAACGAGTGCACCCTGTTCCGTAAGTTTGAGAGCAAAAAGGATATTGTTTTACAGGGGGCAAACCAAGCAGGATGGCGGGCGAATGTCACGCCCGAGATTTTTGAAAATGTAACATGGGATTTGCAAAAAGACTTGGAAATGTTCATGAGGGCATATATAGACAGGATGACGCCGGATTTCGTCAATCTGTCGATCGGTCTGAGAGCGCCGCAGCTCTATGAGGAAACCAAACAGCTCATTATGAAGGTGCCACAGGCTTTTTTGGAGACATTTACCAATTACCTGAATCAGATGTGCGAGAAGGGGAAAATACCGGAGAAAGACTTTAAAACGTTGGCATTGACCGTATTTTCTGCAACATTCGGTTACACATTTCTGAATGCATCGTTCGGAAAAGAGCTTACAGATATTGAGAAGGATACATACATAAAAGAAAGTGTGCAGATGTTTGTAAGGGGAATCTATCAGTAAAATGTAACGCTGGCAGAGGTCGGCGCAATGGGGCTGTCGCAGGGAAGGGGTGCAGCCCCATAAAAGTATATATTACGCGTGCAAGCACACGCATTAATGATTGGAGGAAATTATGAAACAGATTACAGGTGCAGAGTTATTTGTGAAAGCGTTAAAAGAAGAAGCAGTTGACACATTGTTTGCTTATCCGGGTGGCCAGGCGATAGACCTGTTTGATGCGCTGTATGGAGAAAAAGAAATAGATGTGATCCTGCCGCGTCATGAGCAGGGCTTAATCCATGCGGCAGACGGTTATGCGCGTTCTACGGGAAAAGCCGGTGTCTGTCTTGTGACAAGCGGGCCGGGGGCTACGAATCTCGTTACTGGCATTGCTACTGCAAATTATGACAGCGTTCCATTGGTATGTTTTACGGGACAAGTGCCGACACATCTTATTGGGAATGATACTTTTCAGGAAGTGGACTTCGTGGGCATCACAAAAAGTATCTGTAAATATGCTGTGATGGTGCGAAAAAGAGAAGAGTTGGCGGAAACAATCAAGAAAGCATTTTATATTGCAAAGACTGGAAAACCGGGAGTCGTAGTTGTTGATCTGCCAAAGGATATCCAGAGGGCTTACGGCAGTGATTTTTATCCGAAAGAAATTATGGTTAGAGGCTATAAGCCGAAACTTTCCGTACATATGGGACAGTTAAATAAAGCGCTGGAAGTCTTGAATCATGCGGTAAAGCCTGTTTTTCTGATAGGCGGCGGCGTGAATATTGCCCGTGCAAATAAAGAAATGACACAGCTTGCAGAGCTGACAGGCGTACCTGTCATTACGACGATCATGGGAAAAGGGGCAATCCCGACAACAAACCGTTTATATGTTGGCAATATAGGCATTCATGGGAGCTATGCCGCTAATTCAGCGATCAGTAACTGTGATGTTCTTTTTTCAATAGGAACACGGTTCAATGACCGCATTACGGGGAAAACAGAAGAATTTGCAGGAAAGGCAAAGATCATTCATATTGATGTGGATGCGGCGTCTATTTCCCGAAATATTGATGTGGATATTCCTATTGTCGCTGATGCAAAAAAGGCGATATGCGCTTTGCTTGAAAAGGCAAAGCCGCTTGAAATTTTCGAGTGGATAAATGAAATCAACCATTGGAAAAAGGAATACCCGATTACGATGGGGGAAGTCGGTATGACGCCGCAAATGATTATACAATCTATCAATGAAATGTTCAAAGATGCAATTGTAACTACGGATGTGGGCCAAAACCAATTATGGGCAACGCAATTTCTTACGATTGATGAAAATAAGCAAATGCTGACATCGGGCGGTTTGGGAACCATGGGCTATGGTTTCCCCGCGGCAATCGGAGCAAAACTCGGCAATCCACATAAAGACGTCGTTGTGATATCCGGTGATGGCGGTATGCAGATGAATATTCAGGAAATGGCGACTGCGGTTGTTTATGAACTGCCAATCATCATCTGCATACTGAATAACGGATATTTAGGGAATGTGCGGCAATGGCAGGAAATGTTTTATGAAAGGCGGTATTCGAGTACCTGTATGCGCTATCGGAGAAGTTGTGAGATTGGATGTAACCAGCCTGATCATTGCTGTCCGGAATACACGCCGGATTTCCTTGCGCTGGCGGAAAGCTATGGCGCAAAAGGGATTCGTGTTACAAAGGCAGAAGAAATAAAAGACGCTTTGAATCGTGCGAAACAGAATACAAAAACACCTACGGTCATTGAGTTTATCATAGACAGGGAAGTCAATGTTATGCCGATTGTTCCGCCGGGGAATTCCCTTAATGACATGATAAAATAAGCCTTACGTTGGAAGGAGAGGAAAACAGAGGATGAAAAAGAGATGGATTTGCTTATTTGTCGAAAATGAAATAGGTGTGCTTGCTCGTATCTCAGGGTTGTTTTCCGGTAAGCTTTATAATCTGGACAGTCTGACAGTCGGAGTCACGGAGGATAGTACCGTATCGCGGATGACAATCAGTTTGACAAGCGATGACAGGACTTTTGAGCAGATCAAAAAACAGCTTGGCAGGAGTGTTGAGGTAATAAAAGTGGTGGATTATACAGATACGCCCATCCACATGAAAGAAATTCTATTTGTTAAGGTAAATCATTGTACCGATGCAGACATAACGGAACTGTTTCGGATTTCAAAAGTATACGGAGCGGCAGTGATTGATTATGACGGCGTTACTGTCCTTTTGGAATGTACCCAGACCGAAAACAGGAACGATGATTTGATCGCTTTGCTGAAAAGAAAGTTTGCGAATAGAATAGAGATTGTAAGGGGCGGAAGCGTGGCGGTTTCGTATGAATGAGATTGAGAAATTAAAAGAATGCATTGTAGAACAGCTTTTACCTATGCAGATACATTGATGCCTTATGGTGTGTCGATAAGATACCCAAATGAGTTGTTTTTGGAAGAAAGACAGGCAAAGGAAGCATTGGGATTTTTTCAAATTAAATCTGTTCAATATAAGGTCATAACCCCTCAAAACCCCTCATACAATGTAAAAAAGTATTCTGAGGGGTTTTCTCTTGAAGGACTATATTGAAGAGCGTGCGATGAACATTGCCAACTATATTATTGAAAACAATGCTACTGTGAGACAGACGGCGAAGGAGTTTGGGATCAGTAAGAGTACGGTACATAAGGACGTGACGGAGCGCCTGACGCAGATCAATCCGTCTCTTGCAGCAGAGGCGAGGAAGGTACTGGATGTCAACAAGTCTGAGCGCCATATCCGCGGCGGGCTGGCGACCAGAGAAAAATACCTGCATCAGCATGTGTGTTAAAAGAGAAGGGTATCAGATACAAATGAGGTGCACAATCACTTTACATTGGCGCAGAATGGGCATAGAATAAGTTCATACTCTTTATGAAGGGCGATGGGGGACTATGCACACGAAAGAAGACCGGCAGGGAACCATATACAGCAACGGCGATCTTAGAAGGCTGATTTTACCGTTGATCATGGAGCAGCTTTTGGCCATATTGGTGGGGATGCTCGATACTGTTATGATTTCCGGCGTGGGAGAAGCGGCGGTGTCCGGGGTTTCTCTGGTAGATAATATCAACATTTTGGTGATCAATATCTTTGCGGCATTGGCCACGGGCGGCGCCGTTGTGGCGGGTCATGCGCTGGGACAGAAAAACCGTGAGCAGGCGGGGAAATCGGCGTGGCAGATGGTGCTTTTTCTGCTCTATTCCTCCGCTGCTATGACGGTCATACTGCTTGCTTTGCATAAGACAATCCTGCGGGCGGTGTTTGGGCAGGTGGAGGAGGCCGTCATGTCCAGCGCCGTCACGTACCTGATTATCACAGGACTTTCGATCTGTCCGCTGGCTCTCTACAATGGCTGCGCCGCGTTGTTTCGGGCCATGGGCGATTCGCGGACAACCATGTATATTTCGCTTTTGATGAATCTGCTCAATCTGGTGGGAAATGCGCTCCTGATTTTCGTGTTTCAAATGGGCGTTGCTGGGGCGGCCATTTCAACCCTCATTGCAAGAACGGTGTCTGCGGTTCTCATTTTCAAGTTGATGTTTGACGAGAAAAAAGATATCAGTTTCAAGGGACGCCTTACCCTGCGCATGGATTTTCCACAGGTGAAAAAAATATTATATATCGGCATTCCCAACGGATTGGAAAATAGTTTGTTCCAGTTAGGGAAAATTCTGCTCTTAAGTCTGGTGTCCACGTTTGGCACTTCCGCCATTGCGGCTAACGCAGTCTGCGGCACAATCACAAACTTTAATATTCTGCCGGGTATGGCAATTAATATGGCGCTTCTGTCGGTGGCATCTTACTGCATTGGGGCGGGAGAATTTGAGCAGACAAGGTATTATACAAAAAAGTTGATGCGCCTGACATGGCTGTGTATCAGCGCGGTGTCCCTTGTTATGATGGCCGGTGCGCCGTTCTTTCTTAAAATTTATCATTTGACGCCAGAGACGGGCGCGCTTGCGGTGCAGGTGATCCGTTATCACGCGATCATGTGTATGGTGGCGTGGGTGGCTTCGTTTACGCTGCCAAATACCCTGCGCGCAGCGGGCGACGTGATGTGGACAATGGCGATTGCGATTGTTTCCATGTGGGTGTTCCGAATCGGAACGGCATACTTTTTCAGCAATGTGTTTGATCTGGGACTGATCGGGATTTGGATTGCCATGACGATTGACTGGATGTTTCGGGGGATCTGTTATGAGATCAGGTATCAAAGAGGAAAATGGGAGCGGGCGATGGGAAGAAGAGGCGGCGCGTCAGGTTAGAACAAGGGACACGCAGGCGGGGAAATATGTTTTGACAAGAGTTTTGAGGCTAACGTATAATAAAGGATGAAACTTGAGAGCTCACTGAGGAGAAAGAGAGTATGCAAAGAGAAACGGTTATCGTATTGGATTTTGGCGGACAGTATAATCAGTTGGTGGCGCGGCGTGTTAGAGAGTGCAATGTTTATTGCGAGATTTACTCTTATAAAACGGATTTGGCGAAAATACGGGAGATGAACCCGAAAGGCATTATTTTGACGGGCGGCCCGAATAGCTGTTATGAACAGGGGGCGGCGACGTGTTCTCCAGAGCTTTTTGAAATGGGGATTCCAGTGCTTGGTCTGTGTTATGGCGCGCAGATTATGATGCAGGCGCTGGGCGGTAAGGTGGAGAAGGCGCCTGTCAGGGAGTATGGCAAAATAGAGGTCAGCGTGGATAACAACAGCGTGCTTTTTCAGAATGTATCGCCGAAGACGATCTGCTGGATGAGCCACAACGACTATATTTCCAAGATTGCGCCGGACTTTTCGGTTTGTGCCCATACGGCGGACTGTCCTGTGGCGGCAGCGCAAAATCCCGATAAAAATCTTTATGCAATCCAATTTCATCCGGAGGTCCTTCATACGGTGGAGGGCACAAAGATGTTGTCCAATTTTGTCTATCAGGTGTGCGGGTGTACAGGCGATTGGAAGATGGATTCCTTTGTACAGCAGTCTATTGAGACAATCCGCAAGAAGGTGGGAGACGGCAAGGTACTCTGTGCGCTTTCCGGCGGAGTGGATTCTTCTGTGGCGGCGGTGCTGCTTTCCAAGGCGATCGGTAGCCAGCTTACTTGTGTCTTTGTGGATCAGGGCTTGCTCCGCAAAAACGAGGGAGACGAGGTGGAAGCGGTCTTTGGACCAGACGGTAATTATGACTTGAATTTTATCCGCGTCAACGCGCAGGAGCGTTTCTACGAAAAACTGGCCGGGGTGGAAGAGCCGGAGCAGAAGAGGAAAATAATCGGGGAAGAGTTTATCCGCGTGTTTGAGGAAGAAGCAAAGAAGATCGGCGCGGTGGACTTTCTCGTGCAGGGAACGATTTATCCCGATGTGGTGGAGAGCGGTCTGGGCGGCGAGAGCGCGGTGATTAAGTCGCATCACAATGTGGGCGGCCTTCCCGATTATGTGGACTTTAAGGAGATTATCGAGCCTCTTCGCGACTTGTTTAAGGACGAGGTGCGGAAAGTCGGATTGGAACTTGGGATTCCGGAATATCTGGTGTTCAGACAGCCTTTCCCCGGGCCGGGTCTGGGGATTCGGATTATCGGCGAGGTTACTGCGGAAAAGGTGCGCATCGTGCAGGATGCGGACGCGATCTATCGGGAGGAGATCGCAAAGGCGGGATTAGACCGGGAGATCAATCAGTATTTTGCGGCGCTTACGAATATGCGCAGCGTGGGCGTTATGGGGGACGAGAGGACTTACGATTACGCGGTGGCGCTGCGGGCGGTGAAGACAGTTGACTTTATGACGGCGGAGACGGCGGAGATTCCGTGGGAGGTGCTGCAGAAGGTCATGAACCGGATTATCAACGAGGTGAAGGGGGTTAACCGGGTACTGTATGATCTGACGAGTAAGCCGCCGGGGACGATAGAACTGGAGTGATGAAATTTTTACACAGATTATTTTATATGGCAGGTAATCTATAGGGTTACTTGTTGTGTTCTTAATGGTATAAATATTGGTTCGCTTTTGTAGCCAATATTAGATAATTATAAAAGGCATAGGAAAAAGTTTGATGTTATAGTGCTATATGAAAGGACACAAGAGAAAGTATGGCTGAAGAATTAAATGTAAATAAAATAAGTGCAGAAGTAATTAGTGAGTTGGCTAAAAGTGCAGCAAATTGTGTGGTTAAGAAGTTAGGTAAACTATATAGAGATATTGTAAATAAGGAACAGATTGACTACGGCACTGCGTTTGAGAAATACTTACTTGATGCTGAACAACATATTGGCATGGCTAAGACTATCTTATATGGTCAAACGCCACATTATTTATACTCCTTTTTTGAATGTATGGGAATAAGAAATCGGCAACAGACAATAGATCCTTCTAATGTGAATAATGTGTTGAATATGGGGAATAAAATAATTATTACAGGTACTGGTGGAATTGGAAAAAGTATGTTGATGAAACACTTTTTTTTGAATACTATACAAGAAACTCACTATATACCTGTATTAGTAGAATTAAGAGGGTTAAATGAGTATACACCAGAGAATATATCTATTGTGGAGTATATATATAATATACTTGGGACTTTTGGCTTTAAGCTTGAAGAAGAATATTATAGATACAGTTTGGAAACGGGGTGTTATTTGATTTTATTTGATGGTTATGATGAGGTAAAAAATGTAAATTCACAAAAAGTAACGCAAGAAATAATTGATTTTAGTAATATGTATTCAGAAAATCATATTATTTTGTCTTCTAGACCATTGGATGAATTTGTTGGTTGGTCAGATTTTAAGGAGTATTCTGCAGTTGCACTGAGCAAAGAACAAGCATTATCTTTAATTTCTAAATTAGATTATGATATAGAAATTAAAGATAAATTTTACAAGCAATTAGATGAGGAGTTATTCGATAAATATGAATCATTTGCGTCTAATCCTCTACTGTTAACAATAATGTTGATGACTTTTGAAGAACGTGTTTCGATACCAGATAGCAAAACAGACTTTTATGAGCAGGCTTTTTCTGCATTATTTCATAAACATGATGCTATGAAAAAGGGTAAATACAAAAGGGAGAAATTGTCTGGTCTTGGATATGAAGATTTTAAAAAAGTATTTTCATATTTTTGCTTTAGATCTTTTTTTAAAAATCAATATGAATTTACAGAAAAAAGTGCTTTAGAGAATATACAGAAAGCTAAAGAGAAAGTGTATTCTTATGGAAATTTTCGAGAAAGCGATTATTTGGAAGATATGACGAAAGCAGTGTGCATGTTGGTGCACGAGGGATTAAATTATCGCTTTTCACATAGATCATTTCAAGAATATTTTGCAGCAGTTTATGCAACACAATTAAGTGATGAAGAGCAATGCCAATTTATTACATCTTGGTTGAAAGCTATGTCAGGGAGAATGACAACCGATTTCCTTGATATATTATGCGAACTTCAACCAGATAGATTTATGAAAAATATTTTATATAATGCACTTTGTGAATTATATGATTTATATGAAGCAAATGCGTATTCCGATGATTGGTTTATAGAGTATATGTATTCAGGAATATCTGTTCATTTTATTGAGAATCGCGGGGAGAGAATATATGTTCGTGTTGAGCAGTCATATTACCATACAATATTTATAAGTATGTTACATTATTTACATTATGAGTACAAAGATATGGGGAATAGTCAAGAATATACAGATATTATTGCTGAATTAAAAAAGAAATATGGGAAAAAAGTGGGTGAAATATCATTTGAGCAACTTAGGAAGGATGGATTATATGACAAGGTAAAGATAGCGATAAATTGGGTAATAGAAAGAATGAATTATGTTTTTGAGGCATTAGATAAAATAGATATCAATACATTTGGAAAAAAGAGAAAATTTGAATCTATGTTAGATGAACTTTAGTATGAGTAATTGGCAACATTTTGGCAACAGAAAATCAGCAAGCCATAATAAATGATGTAATTGAAGTAAAAAAGGGCGTGTATTTGCATAAGACTTAAACAAATATAGTTAAGATCAACAAAGAACACGCTGAGTTCGAGTGATGAAATTTTTTACACAGATTATTTTATATGGCAGGTGGTCTATGAGATATCCTGCCATATTTATATTATCATGATTTGGAGAAAATAAATGTTGCCAGAAAAAGTGGATTGATTTTATTATTTGCATTGACGAGTAACGACAAATGCGTTACAATTTAGCGAAAGGAGATGATTTGATATGGAAAAAACAGCAACCTTAAACTTAAGAGTAAATCCAACAGTAAAACAACGAGCTGAAGATGTGCTTACACGATTAGGCATTCCGATGTCTACAGCAATAGATATGTATCTAAATCAAATTTCGTTAACAGGAGGAATCCCTTTTGCAGTAACGTTGCCGAATGCTCCCTCTGTTCTTAATGCAGACTTGATGACAATAGAGGAAATTCACAAGAAATTGCAAGAGGGATATGATGATATACAGGCTGGCAGGGTGCAGGATGCAGCTTCTGCTTTTACGAAATTTAGGGAAAGTCATTAAGCATGAAACAATATAAGGTACAGATTACAGATAAGGCATTAGCGGATATGGAGGAAATCTATAATTATATTGCGATACAGTTCCAAGCACCAGAAAATGCAATAGGACAATATAACCGAATTGCGAAAGCTATTGAGGAGTTAAACATATTTCCGAAAAAAGCAAGGCTTATGGAATCTGAGAAGGAACGGGCAATAGGGTTGAGGCAGTTGGCGGTAGATAATTATTCAGTTTTCTATGTGGTCGAGAACGAGAGGGTTATTGTAATGAGAGTATTATATAGCGCATCTGATATTGGCATAAGGTTGAAGGGTTAAAACAGTATAATTATGATATATAAAACAATGCCTTGTCTGCTTCCGGTGCTTCCTTTCCCTCATGGCGTAAAACGTGATTATCCCAATCCGCATTGTTCTCATAATAGGCATGGTAGCTTTCGTTTTGTATGAGAAGCAGAATGACTTGAAAGAGCAGAAGTGTAAGATAGAGAAATCGTTACAACGATAATAAATGTGGGGCGTGGCGGCTGCTACGCCCCATTTTTTGTGGTAAATAAGGAATAAAAGTGGTATAATCAAATGAGCAAATCGGAAGTTGACGCAGATAAAATGGATGAAAAGAGAGAACATCTATGCTCAATGTAGGAAGCAGGATAGTAAATAATTGGATATATCCTATTGAAAATGGCTATGTACTGATTGATACAGGGTATGAAAGCGGATTTGCACATTTTAAAAAGC
>CAMXIK010000002.1 GCA_947243855.1 uncultured Lachnospiraceae bacterium
TTTAAGCCGGAGACTCCCATCGAGGAGGGGCTTGCGAAGTTTGTGGAGTGGTATCAAAACTATTACGAGGAAGAAAAGCGATGAGAGAAATTCCGGTTTTATATTTGGTGGTGCCCTGCTATAACGAGGAAGAAGTGGTAGAGAAAACCGCTGCCGTGATGGGAGAAAAGCTGGCCCGTTTAGAGCGGGAAAACAAGGTCGCCGCGGGGTCCAAGATCATGTTTGTAAACGACGGAAGCAAAGATGACACGCTCCGTCTGCTCCATGAGATTGCGGCTAAGGACAAACGGTTTTCGGTGGTGAGTCTGGCGGGCAATTACGGGCACCAGAGCGCGATATTGGCGGGAATGATGACGGCAAAAGAACATGCGGATGCGGTGATTACCATCGATGCAGATTTACAGCAGGACATCGAAGCGCTGGATCTTTTTTTGGCAAGCTACATGACGGGCTGTGAGGTGGTCTACGGGGTACGCAATGACAGGCATTCCGACGGACTGTTTAAAAAGGCTACGGCCACGGCATACTACAGGCTGATGCACATGCTGGGGAGCCGCGTGATCACGAACCATGCGGATTATCGTCTGCTTTCTAAAAAAGCGTTGAACGCCCTCGCGGAATACCGGGAGACCAATCTGTTTTTGCGGGGACTCATTCCTACTATGGGATTTACTTCCGATGTGGTTTATTTTGACGTGAAAGCCAGAGAGGCGGGGCATTCCAAGTATACTCTCAACAAGATGCTGACGCTGGCGGTGGACGGCATTACCTCCATGAGCATCCGGCCGATCCGGCTGATCAGCGGTCTCGGCTTTCTGGTGTTTCTGTTCAGCGTAGTGATGTGTGTGATCGGTCTGGTAGACTGGGCACGGGGGAACAATGTACCCGGATACACGACGACGTTATGCGTGACGCTCATGTTGGGCGGGGTCACCTTATTGTCTCTGGGAATTATCGGGGAGTACATTGGCAAGATTTATATGGAAACGAAAAATAGACCCAGATATATCATCGACACGTTGGTGTGGCGCGAGGATGATGGAGAGGAAAAGGAGTAGCGGCGATGGTGACGGTGCTTGTTTCATGGGTGATTATCTGCGGGGCGGCCCTGCTTTTTGGTAAGGCGGTTACGGACATTGTGTACGGGGCCCGCGCTAAGGTTATGGGCCGGCCCGATATTTATTTGATGACTGGCATTATTTTTTTGAACGTTTACGCGCAGCTTTTTAGTCTGTTTTATAAGGTGGCGGGAATCGCTTGCACCATTTTGGGCGCGGCGGGTATTGTTGTCTTCTGCGTAGCTCTGTATCAGCGGTTTTACCGGAAAAAGGAGATTCGCCTCTTTCCCGGCTGCGAGGGCTTTCACATGGCTCCGTGGCGGATTGCGGCGGTCGTTTTTTGTTTTGTGCTGACGCTGCTGTGGACGACCCAGAGTCCCGGTCAGTACGACACGGGGCTGTATCATGCGCAGGCGATTCACTGGGTGGAGGATTACGGCGTGGCGCCGGGGCTGGGGAATCTGCACATGCGGCTTGCCTATAACAGCGCGTTTATGCCCTTGCAGGCCCTTTTCAGTCTGGGATGGATCGCTGGGCAGTCGCTTCATACGCTGAACGGATTTTTCTGTCTGGCGGCGCTTGTCTATGTTTTTTCCACGGTGCGGCTGTGGGGCGAGGGGAGTCTTAGGGTTTCGGATCTGCTTAAATGCGTGATGGCGGTCTATGTGGTGCAGAAGGGGTATGATATCGCTTCCTCCGGCACGGACATTGAGGCTATGCTGCTGATTCTTTATATTTTTATCAAGTGGAGCGAATTTCTCGAAAGCAGGTCGAAGGACGGCGTTTTGTATGGCTGGCTTTGTCTGGTGAGCGTGTACGCCGCCACGGTGAAGCTGTCCGCTGCCTGTGTTGCGGTTCTGGCGTTCTATCCGCTGTATTTGTTTCTCAAAGAAAAGGACGGTAAGGCCGTTCTTGCCCATGTGGCGGCGGGATTGGGGATTCTAGCGCCATGGCTGATCCGCAATGTGATCATTTCCGGATATTTGGTATATCCATACGCGGGACTGGATCTATTCAACCCGGATTGGAAGATGGACCCGGCAGTGCTTGCAGATGACAGTCTGGACATCAGAATGTTTGCACGGGGGATTCGGAACGCGGCGGAGTATGACAATTCTTTGGTCGGCTGGGCGCCGCAGTGGTTTTTGTCACAGGGAATCGGGAATCGGATCGTGATCGTGGTGGGTCTTATCTGTATTCCCGTGGCCTTGTATCTGATCGTACGGAGTCTGCGAAAGAAGGAGTATGGGCTGACGGCGCTTTTGTCCGCCGGTATGATCAATCTTGTTTTTTGGTTTTTCAGCGCGCCTCATATGCGCTACGGCAGTCCCTATATTTATGTGTTTGTAGTGACGACGGTGGGGACCCTTGTGTGGGACGGATGGTCTGCTCGGTCTGCCGCAGTGTGCAGGACAGCGCTGCGCTTTGCCGCAATGACGATAGTCGCGGTATATATGCTCCGGTACGGGTGGGAGCTTACGAATATGCCGAAAATGGAAGCCAGATCGCTTCTCAGACAGCCCGATTATCTGGCATGGCCCGCAACCCAGTATCCGGTGGACAACGTGCATATCTGGATGCCGGACGAGGGAGATTTGATCGGCTATTACGCGTTTCCGGCCACATCCCAGGGAAAACAGCTAAAGGTTTTACGGCTGCGGGGAGAAAGCTTTCAGGAGGGATTTCGACATGAGTAAACCGGACATTCACGCGGATGATTACGCGCTTACATTAAATACGTCAAAGGATATGCTTGCCTGTATGCGGGAAGGTAAGCTGGACAGTATCAGCATTGTGCCTAATATGAGCTGTTTTGAAGCCTGTATGGAGCTTCTTTATGAGGAGATTCCCAAGCTCCCCTTCCTGCCGCTGATGTCGGTGCATTTAGACTTTGTGGAGGGGAGGAGCCTTGCTGGAAAAGAGGCGGTTCCCGATTTGACAAAGCCGGACAGCGATTTGATGGGACTTGGCTGGGGCGGTCTTTTTGCGGCTTCTTACTTACCTGGAAAGCGCAGGAAAATCAAGAGCCAGCTCGTGCGGGAAATCAAGGCCCAGATGAAAAGAGTACAGGAAGCCGTGGAGAAATGCAGGTCGATTGCAGAAAAATCGGGCGTTCCCTGCGCGCAGAAGGGACTGCGGATCGACAGCCATCAGCACGCTCATATGATTCCCGTGGTGTGGGAGGCGGTTTTGGAGACAATTTCCGAGGAAGGCTATCAGGTGGAGTATATCCGCAACTCCAAGGAAGTGTTGGGGGTATTTCTGACAGACGCGTCGCTCTATAAGACCTACCGCCCGATTAACTTTGTGAAGAACAGGCTTTTACATTTTTATTCTTATAAAGTGGACCGCTATTGCAGGGCCTGCGGAATGAAACCGATGTATCTGTGGGGGCTTGTGATGAGCGGCCGTATGGATAAGGGGAGGGTCGCGAGGCTCTACCAAAAGATGCGGGAGAAAGCGGAGAAAGACGGAAGAACGCTGGAAATTTTGTTCCATCCGGGGCTTACCCTGCCAGAGGAAGTCACGCCGGAGATCGCAAAGGAAGCGGCGGCGGACTTTTATTTGCGTAAAGACCGCCATCTTGAGATGTCGGCGGTGCTGCATATGAAGTGGTGAGGGACGTTCGATTTCACTCCAGCTTCTCCCGCAGCTCCGGCACCTCCTCCGCCAGAATTTCCATGAAGTAGTCCGCGCCTTCCGCATTCAGGTGGTCGGAGTCGGAGAACAGGGTCAGGTTTTCCGAAAAGCGGCTGTCGTGGGAGTAATCGTAATAATTGACATTTGTGTCAGATGCAATCCGGTTGACGGTGCTGTAAAAACGGTCGAGAAAATCTTCCGGCACCGGATTGGTGTAATAAACGGAAAAAGGCGTGGTAATGAGCACGGGGGTAAACTCGTGCTCTTTGCAGTAGTCGATCACTTCAAGGAGCTGCGTTTCCCGTTCGGGTAAAAAGTAGGTTTCCTTATTGTTAAAATGACGGTCGAAGCGGGCGGCGGCCCTGTTTGCAAACTCGGCGACGGCGGCTTCGTCCATTTCCGCCGTTTCCCCGTCTTCCTGCGCATGGACGGTCAGTTTTTCCGGCAGCAGCTTTAAGAGATCCTCGCCGGCGGACAGGATTGGAAATCTGGCGGTCACGATATCCGTAAACAGGTCGTAATCGGGTATGTTTTTCGGGGAGAGGCAGTGGTAATATTTGACGGACAGCGCCTGCGCCTCGCTCTCATTTACGGTCTCGTTATTGAAGGAGAAGTAGGAAATTGGGATAAAAACCACGCAGCCTTCTTCCAGATGGCAGCCATACTCCTTTAGCAACGCCAGATCGTAGGCGTAGGTCTGGCTCACATTGCCGAAGTTAAAGCAGGAGTAACCGTCCTCCGAAAGGCCGTCGTAGGTGAAGTCGTAGGCGCCGTGGGAACTGCCTACGTTGGCGATTTCCACATCCTCGATCTGGTTTCCCAGCATCCGCAGATTCCAAAGATCCCGGTATTTGTCGTCGTCGATCTTCCGGTAGGGGATGTTCAACAGATACAGGACCAGAACCGCCGCTGCGGGGATGGCGATGCACTTTATGATAAATGTGAGAACTTCTTTTTTTCTTGTCATTTTCTTTCCTTTCCGTGAACTTGTTCAGCACGCGCCATTCGCAAAGTCGTGTCTTCGACACTTTTTCGCTGCTGCGCAGCTAACTTTGCTCATCATATGGCGCTCCCTCAGAGCAGCATTCGTCTGTCAAATTCATGCAAGCATGATTTGCCGGACAAATACCGCTCTGGCTGAACTGTTAAAACTTGAAGTATATAAATTCCGTCGCAATCCCTTTGTAGGAAAACAGCGCGATTGCCACTAAAAGCAGCACATACAGCCCCCACCGGACGAGACAGTTTTGGCGGGAGACCAGTTCGATCACATCCTGTTTTAAGGACAGGAGATCCCAGACAAAAAGCGCCGCCGCCGAGAGCGCCATACCGAACATAGATAGGTAGGACATGTCCAGACAAATCACGGCGGTTTTCAGGTAATTGAAGGGCCGGCCAATATCCCAAAACAGCCTTGAGAGTATCCAGAAAGCGTCCTGTATGGTGTTTGCCCTGAAAAAGATCCAGGTAAGACATAACAGGCTAAAAGTGATTGGAAGCTGCCACCAGTGTTTTTTACGGATGACAGCGCCGCCGCCTTTTGTCTTCGGATAGAGAAACGTCTCTAGAATCTGCAGGACGCCGTGAATCCCGCCCCAGACAATGTAAGTTAGGCTGCTGCCGTGCCAGAAACCGCTGACTAAAAACGTGAGAAACAGATTCAGGCAGTGCTGCAAGCGCCCTTTCCGATTGCCGCCAAGGGGAATGTAAACATAATCGCGAAACCACGTGGACAAGGAAATATGCCAGCGGCTCCAAAATTCCCGAATGGAGAAGGAAAAATAGGGGGTTTTAAAATTGGTCATAAGCTCGATGCCAAAAAGTCTGGCACAGCCAATGGCAATGTCCGAGTAGCCGGAAAAATCACAGTAGATTTCGATGGCGAACATTACCGTGGTGATGATGAAGACAAGGCCCACATAGCTGTAAGGATTGTCGTATACCTTGTTTACCACTGTGGCAAAGACGTCCGCGATCACCAGTTTTTTAAAATACCCCCAAGCCATTAGTTTCAGTCCGTAGGTCACATTTTTATAGTGGAAACAGCGTTCTTTTTTTAACTGGGGCAATAGGGAATCCGCCCGCCCGATGGGGCCGGCCAATAGCTGCGGAAAGAAGGAGACAAAGAGGGCATAATAGCCGAAGTGCCGCTCCGCCTTACATTTTCCCCGGTATACGTCGATGAGATATCCCATGGACTGGAAGAAATAGAAGGAGACTCCCGCGGGCAGCAGGATTCGCACCGTCAAGGGCTGCATGGACAAACGGCCCGCATCAATCAAGGCGTTGAGTCTGTCGATGACAGGCGCGCCCAGCTTGAAGACAAGAAGAATGCCTACAAGGGGCAGGATGCCGCCTAAAAGACAGCGTCGTTTGGCGGATCTGTCTTTCGCCTTTTCCAGACCCAAGGCCAGAGCATAGGTAAGTATGGTGGTAAACAGGAGTAAAAGCCCATAAGCCACATGCAGATTCATGTAGAATACATAGCTTGCCGCCAACAGGAAAATAAAACGGTATTTGGCCGGTACAAGATGATACAGGATAAAGGCCGCAAATAAAAAAACGGCGAAGGTCAAAGAATTAAAAAGCATAGCTGCCTCCGTTTCATCGGTGAAAGTGGATGATGATTTTGCCGTCGTTTTCGTAGCAGGAGTAGACGCTGTTTGCGAGAACGGGCTGTGCTTGTTCGATCAGGTCTTCGTCTTCTTCGGTCAAGCTTTCGAAGGCGAAGGCTTCCTGCGTATAGTGCAGAAGCTGCGCGCCGCCGATATAGGATGAGTTCGTGAGATAGGTGGGAACCAACTCTGTAAAAATCGGATATTTTTCGCACAGTCTGGCAGTTTCCCGCGAGCGCGGCGCTCTCCCGGCTACGGTGAGCGTTTCGCAGGCGTTGTCTGCGTTCAGGGTTTCGATGTCATGGACAATGCTGTATGTCAGGTACTCCTCATACTGTTTTTGGCTTGTCAGGGCGTTTCCGTAAGTGTAAGAAAAGGTCAGGCCAAAGAGCAGGCAGGGCAGAAACAGGAGTGCCCAAAGTTTTCCCCTTGCAGGCGGAAGAAAGGTGAGCATACCGCCCGCCCACAGCCCCAGACTGCATAGGCACAGCAGGGAGTGGACGCTTATGCTGAAAGAGGAGGGCGACAGAACCAAAAGCGGGCCGGCTGCGCCCAAGAACATCAATAGGGGAAGCAGAATCAGGTATACAAGGGAGAAGATCCGCCGGTACAGGGGACGTCTTCTCCGGAAAAGGGTAACGCCCGCGCAGATCATGCCGCCAATGATGAGAGCCCCTAGGAGCAAAAGCAGGGGCAGGGGGACGCCCTGCAGGACAAGGTCAATATAGTGCGACAATGTTTGTAAATTTTGCGTGATTCCAGAGACCAAGCCTTCCTCGGACCGCCATGCGAAGCGGTATGCGTTCGGCTGCCAGCCGCCGTTTGCAGGACGGATATAGCGGTTTAAAACCACGTATTTATAGACCACGACGCTGCAGCAGCAGGCGGCTCCGCGGACAACTAGCCGGGGCAGGTCGATGCGCGTTGCAAAGAGCATATAGAAGAGCTCCAAAAACCAAAGGCTTACATAGACGCCGGCGGCGGGCTGGTAAGTGGTAAACGTAATCATGCACAGAACAAAGGAAAACGCAAAAATCTTCCACAGCGCCTTTTTCGGCGGCACGACGTAGGGCAGAATGGCGGCGCAGAGCGCAAGCGCCATGGTGACCGAGTCAAAAGCGTAAGAGAGGTTGGAGAGGAAAAAAGGGTTTGCAATGACCAAAAAGCCGATGCCAAGGGCGGGAAAGGAAAAACCGCCCGAGGGCAGATACCGTTTCACATACAGCGTGACAGTGAAAGCCAGAAGAAGCACAGAAAGAAGCAGGGGCAGCGGAAAGACATCGCCCAAAGGGAAACCGCCGCACAGCCAGATCATCAGCCGTTCGGTGAGGGGCCTTGCGTCATTGTTCCAACCGGTTACGCCGTAAAGACTGCGGGACAGATCGTCCTGATAAAAGCGGTCCGCCAGAATGAGCGGCAGAATATAAACGCCATATAGAACCGTCAGCCCCCAGAAGAGCGTTTTGTCTTTTTTCTCTATGGTAAGCCAGACGGAAATTTTTTTAGGGATCATCGCTACCTCCATGCCTTAACGTCTTATTTTCTCCGATTTCTCACGTTGCTATTTATTTTACTGCATTGTATGTGCATTTACAAGTTAGAAGGTGCAAAACCGCGAATTTGCGAGTAGGTATGGAGTGTGATATAATGTCCAAGCAGGCGGTGAAACGGCTGTACTGCGAGTGGAAACCAGGAGACGCGGAAATGGCGATTACTTCATTTTATTTTTTATGTTTTTTTTCCTTATTGCTGATCCTTTATTATACGATTCCCCATAAATTCCAGTGGGGCTTTCTTTTGGTGTGCAGCGCGGCCTATTGTCTGCTTGCGGGGCAGGGTGCGCTGATTCTTTATCCCTTTGTTTCCGTGAGCGCCTGTCATACGGGGACAAGGCTTTTGGCGAAGACGCCTATGGAAGAAGAAAAAAAGCGCAGAGGGATTCTGGTGATGACTATTCTGGTCAATATCGGGATTCTCTTTGCCCTGAAATATGTCAATTTTCTGATCAATACCGTGGACGGCATCGTCTGTCTTTTCGGCGGCCCAGACAATCTGATTCCCGGCGTGGATTTTCTGGTGCCGCTTGGCGTGAGTTTCTATACCTTTTCCCTTTTGGGCTACGTGATCGACGTGTATTACGGACTGGCCGAACATCAGGGAAACACCCTGAAACTGGCGCTTTACGGTCTGTATTTTCCGAATCTGATCTCAGGGCCGATTTTAAAATACAGGGAACATGCGGAACAGTTTTTTGCCCCGCATGCGTTTGATTACAGGCAGGTGACGCGTGGATTACAGCGTATGGCATGGGGGTTTTTTAAGAAGCTTGTGATCTCCGAGCGGCTGGGCGTTTTGGTGAATACGGTATATGGGGCTTACGAAAGCTACAGCGGCTTTTATATCTGGGCGGCTACCGTCTGTTATGCCTTTCAGTTGTATACAGACTTTTCCGGCTGCATGGATATCGTGCTGGGGCTGTCGGAAAGCCTCGGGATCATGCTGCCGGAAAACTTTCAGACGCCCTTCTTTGCAAAGAGCGTGGCGGAATATTGGCGCAGATGGCATATTACCTTGGGCGTATGGATGAAAGATTATGTTTTTTATCCGCTTCTTAGGTCAAAACTCTTTACGAATCTAAATAAGTCTTTCAAAGAAAAATTCGGCAAAAAAAGAGGAAAGCAGTACGCTACGTTTGCGGCTATGTTTGTTCTCTGGCTGACGGTCGGCGTCTGGCACGGCGGCGATTGGAAGTTCGTGATCGGATCGGGGCTTCTGCATTGGTTTTATATTGTGATGGAAGAGCTTCTGGCGCCGCCCTGCGCGCGTATGATGGAACGTCTCCATATCCATGCGGAAGGACGGTTTGTGGCGGGCGTCCGTATGCTGCGAACCTTCTTTCTGGTGTGTATCGGCGATCTGTTTTTCCGGGCCGCTTCGGTGGGGGCCGCCTTTGCTATGCTTCATGGGGCGGTGAGCGTTTGGAATCCGCAGATTCTCTGGGACGGGTCGCTTTTGGAGCTGGGGCTTGACAGCGTAGAGCTGGCGGTGATGTTGCTCTCGCTTCTTCTTTTGTGGGCGGTGTCTTTGGGCGGACGGCGGATTCCAGTGCGGGACCGGATTGCGAAAAAGCCCCTTCCCGTGCGCTGGGCGATCTGGTATGCGCTTTTGTTTGCCGTGATTCTGTTAGGTTATTACGGGCCGGGGTACAGCGCGGCGGAGTTTATTTATCAGGGCTTTTAGAAAATCTGATAGTAAAGAACGGTTTTTTATGGTAGACTATAGAATATCGGTAATATTTGACATAGGAGACGGATGATGGACAAGATAGCGGTATTGATTCCCTGTTATAATGAGGAGAAAACCATTGCGAAGGTAGTGAGAGACGCCAGAGAGGCGCTTCCCGAAGCGGTGGTCTATGTCTATGACAATAATTCCACAGACCGCACGGTGGAGCTTGCGCGGGACGCCGGCGCAGTAATCCGCTATGAAAATATGCAGGGCAAGGGAAACGTGATGCGCAGAATGTTTCGTGAGATCGAGGCGGAGTGCTATATCATGGTGGACGGCGACGACACCTATCCCATGGAGTACGCCGGAAAGATGGCGGAGCTGGTGCTTTCCCACAATGCGGATATGGTGGTGGGCGACAGGCTTTCCTCCACCTATTTTACGGAAAATAAGAGACCGTTTCACAATCTGGGCAATTCCGTTGTGCGGGGAAGCATCAATCGGCTGTTTGGATGCGACATCAAGGATATTATGACGGGATACCGGGCGTTCAGCTACGGATTTGTAAAGACTTTTCCGGTGCTGTCCACCGGTTTTGAGATCGAGACGGAGATGACCATACATGCAGTCTACAACAATATGCAGATTGAGAATGTGGTGGTGGATTACCGCGACAGGCCGGAGGGAAGCGAGTCCAAGCTAAATACCTTCTCAGACGGGTTTAAGGTGCTGCACACGATTCTGAAACTATACCGCGACTATAAGCCTTTTGGCTTTTTTGGGCTGTGCTCGGCTATTCTTATGCTGATTGCGGTGGTGCTTTTTATTCCCATTTTTGTCACCTATGTGGAGACGGGAATGGTAGACAGGTTCCCCACGCTCTTTGTCTGTGGGTTTATCGCGCTGGCGGCGATCCAATCCCTGTTTACAGGATTGATGTTGTCTAATATGGCGCTGAAAAACAGACGGGATTTTGAGTATCGGCTGACCCTCGTGACAAGGCGGGTGCGGGAAAATTCATAAGTTATATGTTTTAGAACGCAAGGACAGGCTGGAGATATGGGGATGAACATGAAAAAGGAAAGAAGAATGGTGCGGGAGACCGCGGTTACAGGGTGCTGCGCGTTAGCCTCGCTTCTGTGTGCGGGACGGATTTTCCTGCTCCTTCGCGGGACGGGCGGCGTGTACACCATGGGGGTTTTTCCGCTGGCCCTGCTGTTTGGATTATATTGTCTATGGAAAAAGGCTTTGTTTTTGGATGAGGTCTTTTTTTCTGTTCCGGTACGGATTTTGCTGGCGGCTTTTTTTACGGCGCTGCAGGCGCTGGGGCTTTTTTGGAGCCATGCGGGGATCGGAAGCGCGCCTGAGGCCGTTGTCTGGACGATTTGTCTTACGCCTCCCGCCTTTGCGGGACTAAATATGCTGTTTTTCTGGACGCGGAGGGCCGCAGCGGAGGGTGGCACAGAGGACGGGCGAACGGCTGATGAAACTGAGAGAATGATCATGCCGCAGTCTGGCAGAAATGCGGGAAAGCGTTTCCTTGGCGCGTTTGCTTTGATTTTTGCGGGCTTTTGCATTCCCTTTGCCACCTACTATCCGGCGATCATGGCTTACGATGTGATTCCCCAGTTGGACCAGATCCGCTCAAGCGGTCTTACGACCCACCATCCGCTGATTCATACCCTGCTGTTAAAGGGGTGCCTTGCCGTGGGGGAGGGGCTGTCTTTTCTTCCCAATGCGGACAGGGCGGGGCTTGCCTTGTATGCGCTCATACAGATGGCGGTTGCAGCGGGCTGTTTTTCATGGGTGTATGTTTTTCTGAGAAGACGTCAGGTGTCTTTGTGGTTCTGTTATGCCTTTGTCCTCTGTGCGGCGTTTTTTCCGACCCACGGGATGTTGGCCGTTTCCATCACCAAGGATACGATCTTTGCGGCGCTTACCATGGTGTTTACGGCTTTGGTCTACGAGCTTGCGGTGAGCAGGGAATATCCGGGAAGGCGTTTTTTCGCGGGCTATCTTCTCGTCACGCTGCTGCTTCTCTTGTTTCGCAATAACAGCGTCTACGCATGGATTGTGTACGCTGCCGCGGCGGCATTCGCGTTGCGGAAAAACCCGTCCTTTTGTAAGAAGCTCTGCGTATTTCACGGGACGGTCTTTCTCCTATATTTGTTCGTAAATGGTCTGATGGTTCACGCCGTTTTCGCGACCAGCGACACCTACGCCAGAGAGACGCTCAGTGTGCCGGCCCAGCAGATCGCAAGGGTGGTGCAGTATCATGGGGAAGAATTAACGGAACAGGACAGGGAGGCGCTTACGGCGGTCTGGAAGGAGGGCCTGCCAGAGTATGTGCCGGCTATTGCGGACAGGAGTAAACGGGATATTGCTGGCGACAAGGAGACGCTTCGGCAGTTTATGAAGGAGTGGGCTTCTTTGGGACTGCGCTATCCGGGGGAGTATATGAAAGCGTTCCTCTTGAAAAATAAGGGGATTTGGGACTTGACGGACACAACGTATCTCAACGAAGTGTATTCCTATGCAAAGGGATATTTGCAGATCACCTATCCCAGCGATCAGCAGGCGTATATGGAGGCCCTTGCGCCGGGCTATGAGAGGCATCAGAAATTGCAGATTCTACAGTCTCTTTACCGCTATTTCGCGGCGGGAGATGAGCTGTGGCGATACTGCCCGCCGCTGGCCCTTGTGATGCAGCCCGCCTTTTATGCGTTCCTGCTCCTATTTTACATGCTCTGCTGTATCGGCCTGAAAAGGCCCGCGCTCCTGCTTCCCGCGGTATTTCCGCTGGCCCTGTTAGGAACGCTGCTTCTCGGCCCCTGCGTATTGACCCGTTATATGTACCCCGTGATGTTGTCTGCTGCGGTTCTTGCGCTGCTGTTATTCGGACAATGTCACAGCGGCCGCAGTTGATACACCATATAGGCGATCCCATCCAGCGTGAAGGTATCGTCCACAATGAGTTCGGCCTGATAGGTGTGACGGAAATACATGACCACCGGGTGTTCTTCATTGTAGGGCGCTTCCTGCAAAATGAAGCGGACGCGTTCGCTTTCCACCACATCTCTTCCGAACCCGCCGATGCCCCAGTCGGCGAGTTTTTTTTGCGTATTGGGGTTGCAGACCACGCCCCAGTTTGTATATAGGAAATTCTGGTAGGTATCCTGTCCCGGCGCGAAAGGCGTCTCACAGAAATGCTCCAGTGTCCCGGAATCGTAAGTCCATATGTAAAAGTTTTCCGGATGGGAGAAACAGTAGGATTTCAGTCCATCCCATACTTCCTCGTGGATGCGGTAATTTTGCCGCACATCCTTTGTCGTGATGAAAACCGAAAGAAGGCTGAGCGCTGCAAGCGGCGGCAGGATCAGGGCATACCGTTTTTTCTTTTCCGTATAAAGCAGGTTAAAGGCAAGAAGGATGCCGCCCAAAACTAAGAAATCAACTGTGATGAGGGGCTGCACAATACGCCTGGGAAAGCGGCCTTCGTAGAGTACATAGATCCAGCTTACGCTTCGTCCGAACAAATACATGAAATAGACGAAAAGGGCGCGGGCGTTGCGATGATAAACAGCAAGGGCGGGCGTTAGCAGCAGTAAAATTCCCACGAACAGATTGGCTGGCTGCATACCGCCTCCGTAGAAAAATACATTTACGGAGGAAACCACAATGTTTTTCAGCCGGTCTTTTAAGCTGGTGCGGGCCAGATAGCAGCTTCTGGCGATATCGTGCATCTGCTTCCAGTCCTCGACGTCCATACCGTACCCGATATGGGGAGCGCCGTTTTGACGGTATCGGTAAGCGTCTTCGTCCAGACCGAGCGCCTGCAGCTTATCTTTGCATTCTTCATACTGCGGCCAGCCGTAAAAATCGCCGACCCGTTCCCGGTAATGGTTTATTTTTCGAAAGTCGGACCATTCGGGCGAGGAGTAAGCGGCGGCATTTGCGCCCCATAAGAGACCTATTCCGAGTCCCAGAAGCAGGACGAAGCCGAACAGTTTTCCGACGGCACTTCGGTCCCCGCTTCTTGCGCCGATCACCCATTTGGAAAGCCACAGCATTCCCGCCATGGGCAGCATGAGAAGGAAAATATTCTGCCGCATGGAAAAGGAAATCCATGCAAAAAGAAACGTCGGTATATTATCCAGAAAAAATCCGGCGGCGGGCTGGTTGATTTTGGAAGTAATAAAACAAAACAGAGCCGCCGCAGCCGCCAGTCCCGCGGTGGTGGTGTACTGCGCCTCCGCAAGGACGTTGAGATTCATGATAAAAAACAAAAGAAGAAATGCGGCAAAGGCTGGCAGCAGGAGCGAAGCCAGCGGGTTATGCCTGCGCCGCAGCCGCAGAAAACGACGGTAGACGGCGTAGAGACATAAAATCTGCACGCCGTGCTGAAAAAGCCCGTACCAAGGTACGAAGCTCCACAGCGTATAAAGTTTTGCAAGAATCCATGCAAGGGGATAGAGAAAAAACATGACATGCGCGTCAGGTGTTCCGGTATAAGCGCCAGATAAAAGGCTGTACATGCCCCAGTCGTCATTGATGCCGTCAACCGGTTTGATCACGGCAAGAAGCAGGGCATAGAAAGCGGCGAGAAGCAGAAGGAAAAAAAGATCCAGCCAAAAAGGGGAACTCATTTTTTTTGGGACGTTTCTGACTTGCATCGCTTTATCCTTTCGTAAGGGGGAAATGTTTCGCATATTTTTAAGCTGTGATTATATACTTATTATATAATTATATACTATACTATAAATGTTTGAAGAAAAAAACATTAAGATTTGCAGAAGTTTTGCTTAATTTCCGATGTACGGTATATAAAAAATGGAAAAAATATGGTAAGATAGAGATCGTATAAGCGGACAAAAGCCGCAAATTTTGAAGGAGTAATGTAAAATGACAAATACAAGGAAAGGCAGACAAAGCGTAAATATGCTGCTGGTCGTTCTGATCGGTTTCTGCATTCTGGCCATCATAGAGATTATTTATGGACAGGCGCAGATGAAGGTGGAGCGGGAGAGACTGGCATTGGAAGAGCAGAACAGCCAGACCGTGGAAGAACTGAAAGAGGAGTGGAGAAAGCTTCAGGAGGGCAGCAGCGTGGTGATCAGCCAAAGCGAGCCGGAGACTGCGGGAAGCGAGGGAGAGCCGGAGGACGCCTCTGTGAAGACGGCAACCCAGTCGGGTGACAATCCGGATCAAGCGGCTGCCGCTTCGGGGTCCTCTGAGGAAAAGGATGAGGAGAAAGACGAAGAAAAGGATAAGAACGAGAGACGGTATGATATGCAGATCGTCGTTCTCGGCGACAGTATCATGGACGGCGACAGATCGGAAAGCGGGGCGGCGGATATCATCGGGGAGCAGCTCAACGCGAAAATTTACAATATGTCCATGGGCGGTACGACGGCGGCCCTCATGCCAAACGAGCAGTATAATTTTGCAACCTGGGATTCCCGCTGTCTGATGGGCGTAGTCAATGCCATTGTGGGCAATATCAATCCGGATATCTTCGAGGGCTATGCGGCGGGTGAAGTGCTAAAGACCTGCGACTTTGAAAAGACGGACTATTTTATCATCGAGTATGGGGTGAACGATTTCCTCACGGGACAGATTCCCAACAGCAGATATCTGGAAGGCGGGGATACGTTAGCGATCGACAGCACCCACACCTACACGGGAGCTCTTGAGGATGCGGTGCAGAGATTGAAAAATAAATTTCCGAATGCGGGTATCCTGATCATCGGGCCACATTATTGTCAGGTTTTCAGCGGCGGCACGTTTATTGGCGACGGTTATTCTCTGGACTACGGTTACGGCCCGCTGATCACCTTCGCAAGGGGCGGCGGTTATATTGCGGATCTGTATAAGGAAGAGGGCGTGCTCTACTTCAATGCATTTGAGGAGAGCGGTATCGACGCGGAGACGGCCGATGAATATTTGGAGGACGGCGTTCACATGACGCCTCTTGGAGCGCGCGTTTATGCGGAGAAAGCGGCGGCTATCATCCGCAATGATTTTGCGCCGGAGGAATGATTAACCTACACAGGAGAAACCTATGCGGGAATTGGAATATCCCTTCAACGGGGAGGAAATTTTAAAGAAATCAAAAAAAATAAAGCGCGCTCTTATGGAGGTGCGGACGGATTTTTTGGAGAAACGTATCGCGGTTCTGGGAGGCTCCACCACCCATGACATTATCCGGATTTTGGAATTGTTTTTGCTGGATCAGGGAATCCGTCCCCTGTTCTATGAGTCGGAGTATGCGCAGTATTGGCAGGATGTGATGTTTGACAATACTGCGCTTTTGGAGTTTGCGCCGGATCTGATTTTTATTCATACCTCCAACCGGAACGTGACGGTATATCCTTCTCCTTCGGATCGGGAGGAGCGGGTGGAGGAACTGCTTTTGGAGCAGTATGAACATTTTCGGGCGATGTGGGAAAAAATTGCGGAGACATACCGCTGTCCCGTCATTCAGAACAATTTTGAATACCCCTTTTACAGACTGCTCGGCAATCAGGAGGCGGTCTATCTGCAAGGGCGCATCAGCTTTTTAAACAGGCTCAACGAAAAGTTCTATCAGTACGCGAGAGCGCATGAAAATTTCTATATTCATGATATCAATTATCTGTCGGCTTCTTATGGTCTGGACAAGTGGGCGGACCCTCTGTACTGGCATATGTATAAGTATGCCTGCTGTATGCAGGCCATTCCCGCCTTTGCCCACAATCTCTCGAAGGTAGTCAAGGCGATTTTCGGCAAAAATAAAAAGGCTCTTGTTTTAGATTTGGACAACACGCTTTGGGGCGGCGTTGTGGGGGACGACGGACCGGAAAATCTGGAGATCGGGCAGGAGACGCCGATGGGACAGGTGTATGCGGAGTTTCAAGGTTATATCAAGGCGCAGAAAGAAATCGGGGTTATGCTTGCGGTCAACTCCAAAAATGAGTATGATAATGCCATAGCCGGTCTCAATCATCCGGAGGGGACGATCAGGCCGGAGGATTTTGTCAGCATCAAAGCCAACTGGGAGCCAAAGAGCGGCAACATGAACGCCATTTCACAAGAACTCAACATTCTGCCGGACAGTCTGGTGTTTGTGGACGACAACCCGGCGGAGCGGGAGATTGTGCGCGCCCAGATTCCGGGAGCGGCGGCGCCAGAGATCGGTACGCCGGAGCAGTATATCCGCGTGCTGGATCACGGCGGTTTCTTTGAAGTGACAACCCTGTCGGAAGATGATAGGAAGCGCAGTGAGATGTACCGGGCGAATCAGGAGAGGAGCAGACAGCAGGAGCGTTTTGCCGATTATCACGAATATCTGCTTTCTCTGGAAATGGAGGGAACCATACGGCCCTTCGAGGCGGTCTATATGGCGCGGATCGCCCAGCTTACCAACAAGAGCAATCAGTTTAATCTAACCACGAGAAGATATACCCAGTCGGACATTGAAGGCTTTGCGGCGGATCAGGGATATATCACCCGCTACGGCAAGCTGGCGGACAAGTTCGGCGACAACGGGGTGGTTTCGGTGGTGATCGGCAGAGTGGGAAGCATGGAGGATGTCACGGTCTACAGGCAGGGAGAGAGGCCGGCATCCGGTGCGGGGGGAGACGTCCTGCATCTGGAACTGTGGCTGATGAGCTGCCGCGTGCTCAAGCGGGATATGGAGTACGCCATGATGGACAGCATGGTAGAGGCGGCTGCAGCGCGCGGCGTGAAAACCATTCTGGGCTATTATTATCCCACTGCCAAAAACGCCATGGTGAAAGAATTTTACCGGGAGATGGGCTTTGAGAAGCTGGAAGAAACTGACGCGGGCGTCACAATCTGGCGGTTTACCATCCCGAATGAATATCAGAAAAAAAATACGGTCATTGCAGTAAATGCGGATGTGTAAGCAGGCCGCGCGGCCGATGTTTACCGGACGCATAGATCAAACAGAAAAAGGAGAAAACAGGAAAAGATGAGCAGGGAAGAAGTATTTGAGAAGTTAAACGAAGTGTTCCGGGACGTGTTTGACGACGAGGAGATCACGGTTACGGACGCCACAACGGCGGACGATATCGAGGAGTGGGATTCGTTGGAGCATATCAATCTCTTGGCGGCTGTGGAGCAGGAGTTTGGCATGAAGTTTAACATGGGGCAGGTGGTCTCCATGAAGAATGTGGGAGAGATGGCGGATATCATTCTCGCGCAGATCGGGTAGAGAGATGGCGGATCGGCTGTTAACTAAAATACACAAATGGTATGAACGGCTGGAAAAGCTGGGAAAAGGGCAGGAGGCGCTGTTGGTGTGGGGCTTTTCGGCCCTATTTGTGTTTGGCGTTACGATTGCCATGGGTACGCTGACTTCGGGATTTCATCTGGTGGACGATTGGGAGTTTGCCAAGTATGCAGACAGGATGACGTTAGACGGGATCAGTCTGTGGGACTGTTTGAAGGAGGCGGTCGGGTTTGACCTGACCCTGCGCTTTCGCCCGTTGTACTATTTTAACCGGGTTTTGATGGCCTATGTGTTTGGCATCAATCTGACAGCGCTGTCCGTTGTGAAGGCGGCGGAAATTGTGGCAACGATTGCGGCCCTCTATTATTGTGCGAGACAGATGAAGTGCAATATGGTCTATGCCGCGCTTTTTTCCCTGACGGTGATGGTGGGGTATCAGTCTGCGGTCTGGTGGAAGCTTGGCCCGCAGGAATCTTTTGATATGATGATGTTTGCGGTGGGATTTTTCTTTCTGCAAAAATGGCTGTCCACAGACCGGAAAGGATATGCCTTTGTAAGCTTCGGCGCGCTTTTTTTGATGTCGCTCTACAAGGAGCCTTTTATTTTGCTTCTGCCCTTTGTGGGGCTTTATGTGCTGTATGCGGGGATGCAGGGGCGGAAGGCGACGATTGCCAATCTGTGGGCGGCTGCCCGCGAAAGACTTCCCTATCTGCTTGCAATCGGCATCCTCTTTCTTACGGAAATGTTTCTGATTGTATTTGTGATCGGCGCCAATAACTACGACTATGTGGGATTGGACGAGAGCGTGTCCGCAGACCAGTATCTGCAGGTGTGGAGCGATGCGGCCCATGCGGATCTGAAATGGTATGTGCGGTTTGGTATTTTGATGGGGCTGATTTTTTTGACTTACTGGGAACAGACCAAAAAGCTATTGTGGGAAATACTGCTGGCAGCGGCGGTCATTGTGCCCCAGTGCGTCACTTACGGCAAGACGGCTTTGGAGGAGCGTTATCTTCTGCCCTGTGTGTTCGGGTTCGCGTTCTTTTTTGTCGTTGTGGGGTGTCAATTCAAGCCCTTAAGCGGGAAGCGGAGAATCGCCTATCTGCTGTGCCTGCTCCTGATGCTGGCGGCTCACGGGAGGGTCATGCTGCGGGAAGCGCAGTATTTTACTTACCGCGGGGAGAGCATAAAGACAATGATGGAAAATACCCTTGATCTGGTGTCGGGGACGGACAAAAAGGTGCTGTCCTGCTTCGCCCCCAATCTGGAAGGAAACAGAACCATGTATTATTGGTTCAGGCTCCACGGCTATGACGAGGTGTTTTACTGGTGGGAGGATGAGAAAAAGATCGACCGTTCCTTCGGGCCGAGAGAGGACGAGCAGGCGGATTTTGAAGAGATCGACGTGGTGCTGATGTACAATCAGGAGGACAGACATTGGTGTTATGAGCCAAGTCTGGATCTGTCGGACTTTACCGAACAGGTATGCGGCACCGTCACCATGTATGTGCGGAATGAGTGAAGCGGGTTCAGCCGTCGATCAGCTCGATCATGCCGGCTGCGGCGCTTGTGAGGAAAACGACCTTCCGGCCGCCAAGAGCGGGCGCTGGTGTGGGTGTGTCGATGGCGAGAAATCCGCTCGCGGTCAGTTCGGCGAGGGCGGCCTCAAAATCTTCGGTCTCGTAGCAGATATGGTAGGGGGCGTTTTTATATTTTTTGATCAGGCCCGACACCACGGAATCTGGCGAGGCGGGGGAGACAAGCTCTACGCGGTAACCTTCTTTTACGAGAAAGCAGATGTCCACTTTGCGGATATCGTCGTAGACGGTATCCTGTTCTATGCGGTAGCCAAGGGTTTCGAAGGTTTGCTTGGCCCGATCTATTTTTTTGACTAAATAGCCGATATGGTGTATTTTTAAATGTGACATAGAACCTCCTTTATCCGCGCGCTGCTGATTGCTTATGTGGATATCTTACCACAGAAATGACGGAAAGGCATTAAAAAAATATGAAAGCATTGTACCTGAAATATAAGGATTTTATCATGGAAGTGATCCATTTCGGCATGGTAGGCGTAATCAATACGCTGATGGGATGGGTCATCATGGCGGTGCTCTACAATTTGATTCATATGGGTTACTGGACGTCCAGCGGGATATCCTATTTTATTGGAAGCGTGTTTTCTTACCACGCCAACGCCAAGCTGACGTTCAAGGTAGAAGAGCGTGACAAATGGCTGCCGTGGCGGTTCGCCCTGAATATTATCGTGTGCTATCTGGTGTCCTTTGCCGTAGCCCAGCCTTTGACGGGGCGGCTCTTAAGTCTGCTGGGGTTAGGTTCTAGCGGCAGGGTGAGCGCGAAACTGATGGATAATATCGCTATGCTTTTCGGTATGGGTCTCTTTATCGTCATGAACTTTTTCGGGCAGAAGCTGTTTGTATTCCGAAAGAGGGGCATCAGGACAGAGGAACAATGACGCAGAAGAAGTGGTTTTTATGGATAACAAAATATTGGTTCGTTTTTCCGATTGCGGGATTTTTCCTGCTGATGGCGGGGGTATTTTTCGGCTATGGAGAGCGCAGTTATATCGGCGTTCACGACAACATGGATCTGTTTCTTGCGCAGTTTCAAATGCTCAAAAATACGGATTCCTTTTGGAAGCACGGGGCGGACGTGCCCTTTCTGGGCGGCGTAAGCCGCGACAATCTTCCCTCGGAGTTTTCCCTGTACAGCCTGCTTTTTATGGTGTTTCCCACCTATACGGCCTATGCGCTGGGGCTTCTTTGTAAGATCCTGCTTGGCATGGTTTCGTTTCGGCTGCTGGCGAAGGAGCTTTTGGGGGAGCGGTATATGGCCTGCCGCCCGATCGTGTATATGACGGGGTTCGTCTATGGGACGATCTGGTTTTTTCCGGCGTTCGGGTTTGCGTTTGCCTCGATTCCGCTGTGCGTCTGGCTGTTAATCAAGATTTACAGGGGGAAAGAAAAAAGATGGTATCTCTGGTATGCGGCTTTGTTCGCCTATCCGCTGGTATCTTATTTTTCCTACCACGGGCTGTTTCTTCTGGGCTATCTGGTGTTAGCGGTGATCTGGCTGGCCTGCCGGAAAAAGTGGAAACCGGTTTTGCGGCTGCTGGCGGCTGTGTTTGTGCTGGCGGCAGGGTATGTGGCCTGCGAGTACCGTCTGTTTGGGCAGATGCTGTTTAGCGACGAGGTGACGATCCGTTCCTCCATTGTCAATGCGAGCCTTTCCCTGCCGGAGATAGGGAAGGAGATTGGGCAGGTATTCCGGGAGGGCATCTTTCATGCGGACGGGATTCATAAAAAAGTGGCGCTTCCGGTCTGCGCGGTTTATTTGATCGTGAATAACGGGATCATGATTGCGAAAAGGCAGTGGAGACAGCTTTACCGTGATCCTTTTAATCTGCTGATGGTTTTTATTTTGTTTAACTGCGCAGTGTACGGGCTGTATGATTTTGAACCGCTGCGGACTCTGGTGGAGACGCTGCTGCCGCCTTTGCAGGGCTGGCAGTTTAACCGGACGATCTTCTTTAACCCGTTTCTCTGGTATGCGGCCTTGTTTCTCGTACTGCTTCGCCTGTATGAGGCGGGAGTCTGGCGGATGTGGCTGGCCAACGGCCTTGTGTGTCTGGCGGCTCTTGCCGTGATTTTGACGCCGACCCGCTACAACGATTTATATCACACCTGTTATAACAGGGCATACGAGTATTTCCACGGACTGGAAGTGGACGAGTTCACCTACGAACAGTTTTACGCTGTGGAGCTGTTTGAGGAAATCAAGGCGGATATCGGTTATCAGGGAGAGTGGTCGGCGGCTTACGGGTTCCATCCGGCGGTGCTGGAATATAACGGGATTGCCACACTGGACGGATATCTGGGGTTTTATCCCCAGCAGTACAAGGAAGATTTCAGGAAGATTATTGCTCCCGCGCTTTCGCGGGTGGAGGCTACCAGAATTTATTACGACGACTGGGGCGCGAGGGCCTATCTCTATTCGGGGACGGATTTAAGCATTGTGAGCGCCACCAAGACCGTGTATGCTACGGATGATACGCTTTATATGGATGCGCAGGCGTTTCGGGCGCTTGGCGGGAACTATATTTTTTCCCGCATTCCATTTTCCAACGCCGCGGAAGCGGATTTAGAGCTTTTGGGGGAATATACGGCGGCGGACGGGAGTATGACGGTATATGTATATAAAATAACAGCTTAGCCAGACCAAATTTGTTTGGCGAATGGCGTGAGCGGAACGATGGTAAGATAAGGAGAAATAGCGATGCCAATCAGAGTACACAATTTCGGGGGCGTGATCGGGTGGAACGCCAAAAAATATCTGCCCCGGATTTCCAGCGAGAGCTATTTGAAATTGCAGTTTATCAGCCGCAGGAAATCCCAGAAAAACTATATTGATTATTTTTTAAGCCACAAGGAAGCGCCCCATCCGTTGGTGGTAAATTTGGAAACGGTGAACCGGTGCAACAGCACGTGCGAGTTTTGCACAGCCAATATCAACGCGGAAAAACGCCCCTATAAGAAGATGGACGACGCGCTCTATTATTCCATCATAGACCAGCTTGCGGAGTGGAATTACAAGGGGCATCTGACCCTCTACGGAAACAACGAGCCGTGGCTTGACCCGCGTATTGTGGAGTTTCACAAGTATGCGAGGGAGAAACTGCCGGACACCTTTATTTTCATGTCAACCAATGGTCTGCTTCTCACGGTGGAGCGGGTCAAACAGATTGTGCCCTATGTGAACCAGCTCATCATCAATAACTATGGTCTGGAAATGAAAATGCACGACAACGTGCAGGAAATTTATGAGTATGTGAAAGCGCACCCGGAGGAGTTTCCCGATGTGGATATTCTGATACAGATCCGCTATCTGAAAGAGGTGCTGACAAACCGGGCGGGCAGCGCGCCCAACAAACAGTCCAAGGAGAAGATTGTGAAGGAAACCTGTCTGATGCCCTTCACGGATTTGTGGATTACTCCCTTCGGGAAGCTGGGGATCTGCTGCTGCGATAACTTCGAGGTGACCTGTCTTGCCGATCTGAACGAGACTTCCCTGCGGGAAGGATGGAACAGTCCGCAGTATAGGAAGCTGCGAGAGGCCATTGCGGAGGGCAGGCAGAATTATCCTTTCTGCAAACATTGCGATTTTATCGACGCGGGACTTCGTATGGACGCGGTGGACGACGTTTTAAAGCACAGACAGATGCATGGCGCGAGACAATCTATATTTAAGAAAAACTGAGGATGGAGATGATGAACAAAAGAGTTTTGGCGGCGGCCGGATTTTTGACAGCGGCGGCTCTGACATTGGCGGGCTGTGGGGATAACGGAGCAGATCGGCAGGCAAAACAGGAGAGTGCGGAGCAGATAAAACAGGAGCAGACGGGACAGGAGGAGACAGAACAGGAGCGGGCAGGGCTGGAGGAGACGGACAGCGGGGAGACGCCGGAACCGGCACAGCCCGCCGTGGAGGAACCGCCCGAACCAGAACCCGAACCGGAGCCAGTGCAGTTGAAGGGCACTACCGTTTCGATTCTGGGCGACAGCATTTCTACCTTTGAGGGGTATCAGGCGGAAGGATGCCGTATCTATTTTCCGCAGTTTGGGGAGGTAGAAGACGTAAAGGATACTTGGTGGCAGCAGGTGACGGATGATCTGGAACTGACGCTGTTTGCTAATAGCTCCAGTGCGGGCGCAACCGTGACGGGGGATTCCACTGGAACGGATGATCCCCAGTGCGGCTGTAATGAGTTTCACACCGACGCCCTTGCCGGGCCGGACGGGGCCTGTCCAGACAGGATTATTGTGTATCTGGGGGCGAACGATCTGTTAGAGACGGTCCCTCTGGGGGACAACGACGGTACGAGACCGGTGAAGGAGGGAGAGATTACCGCTTTCAGCGATGCTTATACCTTACTGCTCGATAAGCTGCAGAAAAAATATCCGTCTGCGCAGATTTACTGCTGCACGCTGCCCCATATCGGAGATTGGGGGACGCAGACGCCTTTTGTGGAGCTTGTCAACGGGCTTGGACTGTCGGCGAAGGATTACGGGAGAACGATTGCCAAAATTGCCAAGGCAAAAGGAATTCCGGTCATTGACTTGTACCACTGCGGCATCAAGATAAAAAATATGCACGAGGTGACCAGCGACGGCGTTCATCCAACGGCGGCGGGGATGGACTGTATCGCGGATGCGGTGAAGGAAGCGGTTGCCAGATAGGAAAAGAGGGTATTTGTGGCAGTAGAAATAGCGGGAATCAAAAAAGCATATCAGGGAAAAACCGTTTTAAAAGAGGTTTCGTTTTCGGCACAGGCGGGAAGCTGCGTGGGGATTGTAGGCAGCAACGGCAGCGGAAAATCAACCCTGTTATCGATTTTGGCGGGCGTGCGCAAAGCGGATGGCGGCTCATTTTTGCATGAAGGCGTAGACCTTCTGCGGCGGCCGGGGATGATCCCGAAGGCGCTTGGTTATGTGCCGCAGGGAGATCCCTTGATGGAGGAACTGACCGCATGGGATAACCTCCGTATGTGCTGCGATAAAGAGACGCTGAAACGATCTCTTTCCCAAGGAGCCTTACGGATGTTAGGGATTGAGCATTTTTTAAAAACGCCCGTGCGCCGTATGTCCGGCGGGATGAAAAAGAGACTTTCTATTGGCTGCGCCGTGGTTTCTAGTCCCGGGATTTTGCTGTTAGACGAGCCTTCGGCGGCTCTTGATCCGGTCTGCAAGGAGGATATCCGCCGCTATCTGGAGATCTACAAAAGGGAGGGCGGCATTCTATTGATGGTAACCCATGACGCGCAGGATCTGGATTTGTGTGACGACTGTTATATCTTGAAAGGCGGCGTTCTGCATGCCTATTCCTATGACGGGGATTTTCATAAATTGGCGGATGTTCTGCGTGCGGAGGAGTAAATGGGAAAAGTATCGGCTTATTTCATGGCACAACTGAAACGCGCATGGAAACTTTTGCCCGCGCAGCTTGCGGCGGATCTTTTGATCTGCGTCTGCGCGGGAGTTTTGGTTTACCTGCTTGTGGCGCAGGCAGCCATTGACGCGGGCGGCGCGAGGTACCGGATCGGCATGGTAGGGGATTTGTCGGATTCTTATCTCGGATTCGGGATAGCGGCCTTGCAGGAAATGGACGATTCCCGGTTTATGATCGAGCTTGTGGGCATGTCGGAGGAGGAAGCGGAGGATGCCCTTGCGCGGGGAGACCTTTATGCGGTGATGCGGGTTCCCGATGATCTGATGGAGTCCGTTGTGAGCGGGGCTAACGATAGCTTGATCACCTACACGCCGGCGGAGGGGCAAAAGGGCCTTGGAACGATGGTGATGGGGGAGATCACGGAGATCGCGTCCACCTTGGTGACAAGTTCCCAGAGTGCGATCTTTGCGATGCAGCAGGTTCTCTTCGACCAAGGAAGAGACAGCGAGGCAGCGCGGGCGACGGATCGGCTGAACCTTTCCTTGATCAATCTGGTGCTCTCCCGAAGCGGTTTTAGCGAGGTGGAGATTCTTGGGTATGCGGACGGTCTGTCCATGGAGCTGTATTATTTTTGCAGTGCATTTCTTTTGTTTTTACTGTTTTCGGGGCTTTTGAACTGTGGTTTTTTTGCCCGTCGGAGCGCGGCTTTGTCACAGTTTTTAAAAGCAAAGGGCGTGGGCGCGTTCTGGCAGATTCTGGGAGAGTATCTGGCCTATCTGTGTCTTGTGCTTATGGGGTTTTTCTGTCTGAGCCTTCCGGCTGCCTATTTACTGGAACGGGAATGGATTGGGATTCCCGAGTGGGAGGGCATGGGAGCTTATCCTTTTTGGGGCTTTTTACGGATACTCTTTCCGGTGATCCTTATGTTTGCCGCTCTGCAGTTCTTTCTCTTTGAGGCGGCGGAGGGGATCGTGAACGGTATTTTGCTGCAGTTTCTCTGCGGAGCCGGGATGGGATATCTGGCGGGTTATTTTTATCCGGCCGCCTTTTTTCCGAAGCGGATGCAGGCAGTCGGCGGGCGTCTGCCTGCTGGAGTGGCGGCGCGGTATGTGGAGGAAGGGCTCTTCGGTAAAGTTTCCGCCAGCGTTTTGGCGGCAGTTTTTGCTTACCTTGCGGTATTTTTTGCCTTGACTGTTTTCGTCAGGAGAAGAAGGATGGGGAGAGAGCCGCTATGATACGAGAGATGTTTGTGAAACTTTGGCTTTTGCAAAAACGTCTGTTAAAACGGAAAAGTTTTTTGCTTTTGTTGTGTCTGGCGCCTCTTTTTGCGGCCGGCGTGGGAAGGCTTTCCGAGGAGTCTGCGGGCATTGCCGCCATCGCGGTTTATCTGCCGGGGGAAGACGCGGCGGCGGAGGAGATTGCCGACCGGCTTTTCGACGGCGAGAGCGTGCTCCGCTATCTGCCCTGCAAGGACGGGGAGGAGGCAAGGGCCTGTGTGGAGAGCGGCGAGGCGGACGCCGCATGGATTTTCGAGGAAGATTTGGAGGAGAGGCTTAAGGAGCTTGCGGGGAGACGCCGGGTGCGGCCAGTAGTGACGGTGTTGGAGCGCAGTGACAGCGTCCCGCTCATCCTTGGCAGGGAGATTTTGACGGCGGCCATCTATCCAGCTTTTTCCTATGCGGTTTATGAGGGATACGTCCGGGAAGAGCTTGGTATGGAAACAATCACGGAGGAGGAGCTTCGCAGCGCTTATGAGCGGGTGGCGGTAGAGGGGAGTCTCTTTCAAATGGTCTACCCCGACCGGACGTCTGCGGAGGCGGAGGATTACGGCTATGTGCAGGCGCCTCTGCGGGGGATTCTCGCCATTTGGCTTACCTTCTGCGGTCTGGCTTCGGCCCTGTGGTTTATGCGGGACGAAGAGAAGGGGGTATATGAGAGAATGCCCGTGGCGAAGCGGCTGGTGGCTTCTTACATGACGTGCGCGGTTGTTCTGGCGGACGCCTCTGCGGTGCTGCTGTTTGCGGTGAAGTTAGCGGGGGTGTTTACGGAGTGGAAGAAAGAAGTGGTAAGCTGCGTGGTTTTTGCGGCCTGCGTGACGGCTTTTGCCAATCTGCTCAGGCTGTTGTGCCGCACGCCGCAGAGGCTGGGGCTTGTGCTTCTGCCTCTGGGAGTGGTGATGCTGGCGCTCTGCCCTGTTTTTCTGAATTTACAGCATTTCAGGGCGGGAAAAATGCTGCTCCCGCCCTGGTACTATCTGCAATCCATTCATAATGTACGTTATTTATATCTGATGGCCGCATATACGCTGATCCTGCTTTTGGCGGGCTGCGTATTACAGCGGAGGCGTTAATCTACCTCGATTTGATCGTTTAAAGGCTCGTCCTTCTTCTGCACTTCCTCGTGGTAGCCTTTTTCCGTATTCACGTTCCAGATGTTATCCTTGGAGGAAATGCCGCCTAAAATGTTCTTTACGGTCTCAAAGGAAGTCATCATGGAGTGGTCGATGTTGTTGTAGCGGTGCTGGCCGTTTCGGCCTACGCAGTAGAGGTTGTCGATGGACTTGAGGTATTCGGTCAGCTTGTCCATATGTTCGTAGGTGTCAAAGTAAGCGGGATAGGCTTTTTTCACACGCTCCACATGGGAGTCCAGCACATCCATGCGTTTGTCGATCAGTCCCATGCGGATGATCTCATCTACCGCAAAACGCGTGAAATCTGAATCCGTCATCGTCCAGTATTCGTCCCCCTCGTTGACAAAATATTCCAGACCGATCCAGATCGTGCCATATACATCCTTTACCATGTAGGGCGACCAGTTGTTGTAGATCTGGAAGCGTCCTAAGCGGACGGTTCTGTCATGGACATAGATCCAGCAGTCGGGCACGATATTGGCGATGGTTCTGAGGTTGGTTTTGTTTTTTAGATTCAGCTTCGGCAGCAGGAGTCCCACGGTCATATAGTCCCGGTAGGGAAGGCCAGCGGCGATGGCCGCCATATCCTTGGGCACGTCGTTTAAGCCCGCTACCAGATCTTTTACGGGCATGGAAGAAATGAAGATGTCGCCCTCGGCGGTTACTTCGCCCTCTGGTGTTTCGTAGGTGATGGCGGTAATGCGGTTATTTTCGTCTTTGTGAAGTTTTACCGCCCTGCTGTGGCAGAGAATCTGTCCGCCAAGCTCTTTGATTTTGTCCGCGGTTACTTCCCAGAGCTGGCCGGGGCCAAGTTTGGGATAACTGAACTCCTCGATCAGGGAGGTTTCCACCTCGCGGTTTTTCTTGCCGGGCAGCATTTTTGAAAAGATGTCCTTTAAGATCGCGGCGACGGACAGGCCCTTTACCCGCTGCGCGCCCCAGTCGGGAGCAATTTCGGAAGGGTGCCTTCCCCAGAGATTTTCCGTGTAATTCTCAAAGAACATGGAATACAGTTTTTTACCAAAGCGGTTTACATAAAAATCCTCCAAGGAGTTTTCCGGCCGTTTGTGAATCATGGCGGCAAGGTAGCTGAAACCCGCCTGCATGGTGGCGAAAAATCCCATATTGATAAAGGTTTCCGGCTTCAGGGAGATCGGATAATCGAAAAATTTCTGGTTGAAATAGATGCGGGATACGCGGCGTCTGCGAAGCATCACGCGGTCTTCCTTCTCCGGGTCCGGGCCGCCTTGGGAGAGGGGTATTTTCCTGTTGAGGGCGATATCGTCATAGGAGGGGGAACCCTGTGTGGGCAGCATATGCTCCCACCATTCGTTTACCTCGGGCACCTTGGAAAAAAAGCGGTGTCCGCCCATGTCCATACGGTTTCCTTTATAGTTGACAGTCTTGGAGATTCCGCCCATGGCGTCTGATTCCTCCAAGACAATGACTTCATATTCTTTGCTCTGCCGTAACAGCTCGTAAGCGGCGGTGAGTCCAGCCGGCCCAGCGCCGATCACATATACTTTTTTCATAGATGTCTCCGTTTGCTTTTTTCTATAGTTTGTCCACAGATATTATAAGTTTACCATGTTTCAGGGAGGATGTACACAGATTTGCGGCGGAATATGGAAAATAGAGGATAAGTGTGCTATAGTATTAGTGTTTGTTGGATCACGAAAGAGGAAAAGGGTTTATGCTTTTTAATTCACTGGACTTTTTAATTTTCTTCCCGATTGTCATTGGAATCTATTATCTGATTCCGCAAAAAATCAGGATGTACTGGCTTCTGGCGGCCAGTTATTATTTTTATATGTGCTGGAATGCAAAGTATGTGCTTCTGCTCCTGTTTTCCACGACGGTAACGTATGTGTCTGGTTTGCTGATAGAGAAGTGTGCGGGCGGGGCGCGGGAGGAAAAACGGCAAAGGCAAAAAAAGCTGTGTGTGGCGGCAAGCTTTTTTTTAAATCTTTCCGTGCCCTTTGTCTTTAAATATTTGGATTTTGGCATCGAAAGCCTGAATGTGATTTTGAACCGCCTGCACATTGCGCTCCATGCGCCGGAATTTGACCTGCTTCTTCCGGTGGGAATTTCCTTCTATACGTTTCAGGCGCTGGGATATACCATGGACGTTTATCGGGGAGAGATCGGCGCCGAAAAGAATTTCTTCCGCTATGCGCTTTTCGTCTCCTTTTTTCCTCAATTGGTGGCGGGGCCGATCGAGCGTTCCCAAAATCTGCTCCGTCAGTTGGACAAGCCTTCCAAGCTTACGTTTGCAAGCCTGCGGGACGGGTGCCTTTTGATGCTTTGGGGCTATTTTTTGAAAGTAGTGCTGGCGGACCGCATTGCGGTTTTTGTGGATACGGTCTATGGGGATTTTGAAACTTATACCGGCGTGTATTTGATTGTGGCCACGCTTTTGTTTGCGGTGCAGATTTATTGTGATTTTTCGGGCTATTCGGTCATTGCCATGGGTGCGGCGGAAATATTAGGGATTCGGCTGATGGAGAACTTTGAAGCTCCCTATCTGGCTGCTTCTGTGGCGGAGTTTTGGCGCAGATGGCATATCTCCCTTTCCGGGTGGTTTCGGGATTACCTCTATATTCCCCTCGGCGGAAACCGCAGGGGACGTTTGCGTAAATACGGCAATCTGCTGATCACCTTCGGGGTGAGCGGCCTTTGGCATGGCGCGGATTGGAGTTACGTGATCTGGGGGCTTTTAAACGGCGCATACCAGATCATAGGGGATGTGCTTATGCCGGTGAAGAAAAAGGCGGCGGCTTTTTTGGAAATCAAGGCGGACAGCTTGAGCCATAGATGCCTCCGGTCGGCTGTTACTTTTTTTCTGGTCGATCTGGCGTGGGTGTTTTTTCGGGCGGATACGGCTGTTAGCGCACTGCGGATTATCAAAAGAATGGTTACCGCAAAAAACCATTGGGTATGGTTTGACGGCTCTTTATACCAATGCGGGCTGAATCAGAAAAATTTTACCCTGATGCTTTGGGGGATTCTGCTTCTTTTTGCGGCGGACATTTGTAAATACAAGAAGATTAAGATTCGGGAGATTGTGGCAAAACAGGATAATTGGGCGCAGCTTTTGACGATGGCTGCGGCGGTTTTTATCATTCTTTTGTTCGGTATGTGGGGTGCGGGATACGATGCGGCCAATTTTATTTACTTCCAGTTTTAGAAAGGACAGCGCGGTATGAAGAAAAGGGCAATCAAGATTTTCTGGGCAGGTATGACCGTCTTCCTTTTTGCGGCGGGGCTTTGGTTTATGACAAAGCTGTTGAATCCGGGACAAGCCTACACGAAAAACAAAGAGTTTCTGGAAGACGGCGAGCTGTATGATATCCTGTTTCTGGGCAACTCCCACATGACAAACGCGGTATATCCCATGGAACTTTGGCATGATTATGGGATGGCTTCTTATAATCTGGCGGGGTACGGAAATCAGATTCCGACAACCTATTGGATGATGGAATATGCGCTAACCAGTTCGCATCCTCAGCTTGTGGTGATGGATTGCGCGCATTTGAAAGTGGAAGAAAAGGTGCAGACAAAGGAGCTGCTGCACGCCCAGATCGACTGCCTGCCGCTTAACCAAGAAAAATGGCGGATGCTTGGCGATCTGATCGAAGATCCCAAAGAACGTCTGGAATTTGTCTGGGACTTTGCCGTTTATCATGACAGATGGTGGGATCTGGGACAGGATGATTTTGAGAAGGAGATAAATTTGGAAAAAGGGGCGAAGATTGAGGCGGATGTGGCAAAACCGCTGGGACTAGCCCAAAGACCTGCGCAGACGGCTTTATTTACGTCTACGGGAACCGAGTATCTGCGCCGCATCATAGAGGAGTGCCAGAGCCGTGATATCGAGCTTTTGCTGGTCTATCTGCCTTATTCTGCGTCTGAGGAGGAGTGGCAGGAGGCGCTCTGCGCCGAACAGATGGCAAAGGAGTACGGCGTTCCCTATCTGAATTTTCTGGATTTGTCCGTGGTCGATTTGTCGATCGACTCTTACGATCCGCACGAGCATTTGAACGGGTCGGGCGGCAGAAAGGTGACCGCGTATCTGGGCGCGTATTTGGATCAGCATTATGAGCTTGCCGACCATCGGGGCGAGGCGGCGTACAGCGGCTGGGACGAGGATTACAGGCGGTATACGGATTATAAACTCCAATTAGCAAGTTCGTTGGAGGCGCTGGATAAATATTTGATGATGCTTGCCGACCCGGCCTTTGACTGCTGCGTCTATATCAACGGGGAGGCCAATGTGTGGGGGTTGGAGGAAACGTATCTGCCGCTTGTGGCCAATCTGTCCGGTGGGAGAGCCGAAAGGCTTGAGGAAGCCTCTGTTTCGGGAGAGGACTATTTTCTGGTTCTGGACCGGCAAAAGGGACAGCTATACGAATGCGTGGGAGAAGAGAGTCTGCAAACGGAATGCTCTTTCGGGCAGGCGCGTTATGAAGCCGGGGAAGATGGCGCAAGGACGCTATATTTGCAGGACGGCGAGGAAAACTATCTTCATGTGACGCCGCAGGGCGGCGAGGCTGCGGTTCAGATTGTGGTAATAGATAGAGAAACTGGCAATATTGTAGATAGTAAGCGCTTTGACAGCCGTCTGGCGATTTGCACGGATTGAGATCGTCTGACGGGAAAACAAAACTAAGAGGAAAATGATTGATGCTGTATGTGACGGAGACAATTAGTATCCTATTTTGGCTGGCGGTCGTTCCCTTTTGCATCGGGATGATTCCGGCAAACTTTATTCGGCCTGCAAGAAGGAGTCCGGGATTTTTACTGCTTGCCGGATATTTTGGCATGTGGGCGCTCTTTGAGGCAGCGGCGGTGCCGGCGGTTTTGTGGGTGAAGTACGATAACTTTAAAGCGGCCTCCGCAGCGTTTACGGGGCTTTCGCTTCTGACGGCTGCGGCTGGGCTTCTGCTTATGTACCGAAATAGCAGGGCGGGCAGGCCGGGGCTGGTCTGGGGGAGACAGAAAAATGACATGCGCGTCGGATATGCGGGTAATCTGGGACAACGCGCCGCAGCGTTTGGAAAACGCTTGTCTCCTGCCGAGTGGATCGAATGGCTGATATTCTTTGCGTTACTGGGTTTTCAACTGTACAAGGCTGTGGCTTACGCTTCTTTTGACGGCGACGACGCTTACTATGTGGTGGAGTCCCTGATTGCACAGGAATCGGATGTGATGTACCGCATTCTGCCTTATACGGGCAGGCCCACCGATCTCGACGTGAGGCACGCGCTGGCGGTGTTTCCGATGTGGGTGGCTTTTGCAGCGGTGCGGGCGGACATTCATGCGACCATCTTTTCCCATGTGACGCTGCCGCTTGTGCTGATTCCGTTGACCTACCTTCTCTATTTTGAGATCGGCCGTCTGCTGTTTGCCGGCCAGCCCCAGAGGGACGGACGGCAGGATGGGGTGAAAGGAAAAACAGGATTCCATAGGGAAAATCTGCCGATTTTCATGATACTTATGGGCATGTTTCAGATATTCGGCAATGTGTCCATCTACACCAATGAGACCTTCTTTCTGACCCGCACATGGCAGGGCAAGGCTGTTGCCGGCTCGCTTGTCATTCCGGCGCTTCTCTGGGTATTTTTACTGCTTTACGGGGAAACGGATCAGAAAAATGACAGTGACGTCGGAAATAAATGGGCCGATGCGGGCGTATGGATGCTGCTTGTCTTCATTCATATGGCGGCGGGGGTGTGCAGCTCCATCGCGGTATTTTTAAGCTGCATTCTCACGGCGTTGACCGCGTTTTTTCTTGCGCTGGTAAAGCGCGATATGAGGATCATTCTGAAAATGGGAGCGGCCTGTGTGCCGAGCGTGATTTACATGGGAATTTATGTGGTGGTGGCGTATAGCTATCTACTCAAATAGGAGCGGCATATGTGGGGTATTTTTTTAGAGAGTGTGGTTATTTTTAAGAATTATATGGGCTTTCATGAACATCATTTTCTTGCGGTCCTTTATCTTTTGACGCTCCTTTATCTGTGGTTTGCGGAGAAAAATAAGGGCAGACGGGCGGTCTTTGTCTATGCGCCGACCCTGCTTTTGCTGTTGTTTTTCTGTCCCCTTTTCCGCAAGGTTTTTGTGCGGGTTTTGGAGGACTCCGAAACGTATTACCGGCTGTTATGGCTTTTGCAGATGAGTCTTGTCAGCGCCTACGGACTGATAAAGCTGATGGGGCGGCACAGGCGGATCGGTCTGGCTGTAGTCTGTCTTATGGTTGCGGTCTGCGGGGATTACGTTTATGACAGCGAGCATATTTCTAAGGCGGAGAACGCGTACCATCTGCCGCAGGAAGCGGTGGAGATTGTGGATTTGATTAAGCCGGAAGAGGGGCGCGTTACGGCGCTGGTTCCCGCGGACTTGATTTATTATGTCAGGCAGTACAGTACGGACATTGAACTGCCCTATGGCCGGGAGATGTTGATTGCCCGCTGGGATTACCACAATGCCCTGTACGAGGCCATGGAGGAGGCGGAAGTGATCGATACGCCTTCCTTTGTGGAGCTGACCAGAAACGGGAATTTCCCCTGCGCCTATGTGGTCTTAAAGGAGGAGCGGGAGGTGAGCGAGCCGCTTACGGATTACGGCTTTTCAGTCTATGGCAAGGTGGGAGAGTTTGTGATTTACGAGGATACGACATTGTAGGAGCTTACAAGATGTTATTTAATTCTTATCTGTTTGTGTTTGTGTTTTTTCCCATATGTCTGCTTGGATATTATGGCCTCCGGCGGGTTCGCAGACCTAGGGCAGCAAGGGTATTTCTCACGGCCATGTCGCTTTGGTTTTACGGCTATTTTAACCTGTCCTATCTGTTGATTATGGTTTGCAGTATCGGCGTTAATTTTGGGTTTCACAGGTTATTGTCTAAAGCGGACGTAAAAGAGGGAAAGGCCGGCGGGCAGGAAACGGCTGGGTCTTCTATGCCGTTTCGGCGGGCGGTTATGATGTTGGCCGTGGCATGTAACCTTGGGGTGCTGTTTTATTTTAAATATTTTGACTTTTTCCTGTCCACGGTGAATACGGCGTTTGGCGCTTCTTTTGCGCTGCGGGGTATTTTGCTGCCTCTTGGCATCAGCTTTTTTACGTTTCAGCAGATCTCCTTTGTGGTGGACACCTACCGGGGAGAGGTGAAAAACTGTCCGCTTGACGCTTACGCCCTTTTTGTTTCCTTTTTTCCCCAGCTCATTGCCGGGCCTATTGTCAATCATGCGGAGATGCTGCCCCAGTTTGAAAAGATAGGGGAGAAGAGGCCGGATTGGGAGTGGGTTGCGGGCGGCTTTGTCCTTTTTGTTCTGGGACTTGCGAAGAAGGTGCTTTTGGCGGATACGTTCGGCGCGGGAGTGGATTATGGCTATGGAAACATCGCGGCCCTTGGGCGCTTTGATGCGGTTCTTGTCATTTTGTTCTATGCGCTGCAGCTTTATTTTGATTTCAGCGGCTATTGTGATATGGCTGTGGGCCTTGGCAGGATGCTCGGTATCGAGATACCGGAGAATTTCCGTTCGCCCTACAAGGCGGTGAACATCGTTGATTTCTGGAAAAGGTGGCATATCACCCTGAACCGTTTCTTTACGAAATACGTCTATATTCCGTTGGGAGGAAACCGCAGGGGGGAGGGAAGGATGTACCTGAACCTTCTGGTTGTATTTTTCTTAAGCGGACTCTGGCATGGCGCTGGGTTTCACTTTCTCGTATGGGGCATGATGCACGGCCTGCTCTACGTGGCGACAAGATTTTGGCAGAAGCGGGTGAAGCCGCTATTTGGCGGTGTGTCGGGAAGCGGCGGCCATGGCGGGGATTCGCAGAAGACGACGTCTGGGCTTGGTCATAAAATTGTGACAGTATTGTCACAAATAGCGACCTTCCTCTATGTAAGCGTGGCATGGGTGTATTTTCGCGCGGCGGATATCGGTCAGGCAAACCGTCTTTTGGCGGCGGCTATTTGGGGAGAGACGAAAAAGCTGTCGCAGGGACTCGCGGATTGCTTTCGGGTGGACGAGTTCTGGTATGTCCTCAAGGTGCTGCATTTGGACAGCCTGCCTGTCAGCCCTTACCTTCTGATGTTCGCCATTTTGGCGGCGGGGCTTTATTTTTCCATGGTTGGGAAAAATGCCGCAGAGCGGACGGCGCGCCTTAAGTACAGGGCAGGGGGAGCGGCGGTGATTGCGGTTCTTATGGTGTGGTGTATCTTAAGCTTTTCAGGGGTCAGCACTTTCCTGTATTTTAACTTTTAATCTGTATGGCTCTGCCGATAGGAAAGGAAAAACATGAACAGATGTAAGAAGTGGCTTTTGTCCACGGTGGCGGCAATTTTCATATTTCTGGTTCTTTCAGCGGCGGCGGTGGCGGCGGTCGACCCATTTTTCCAGTACCATGCGCCGCTGGAGGGCTTTCCCTATCTGGTGGACAATCAGCTTTCCCAGAACCCGGGAATGGCAAAACACTTGGAGTATGACAGCGTGATCCTCGGCTCTTCCATGACCGTGAATTTTAATACGAATTGGTTTGAGGAGCTTATGGGCCTGAAAACGATCAAGCTCAGTTATAGCGGCGCTTATCCGAAGGATCAGGCGAATATCATGGACATTATTTTTGACAGCGGACATGAGGTGAAATCGGTTTTTCTGGGGGTTGATGTGACTACCTACACCGGAGGCGTGGATGAGACGAAATATCCGATTCCGGCGTACCTTTACGACGACAATTACCTGAACGACGTGCAGTATCTATTGAATAAAGACGTGCTTTTAAACTATGTGCTGAGGCCTTTGGCGGACCCCGACAAGACGGATCTTGCAACGGTGTATCAGAGCTGGTGGACGGACGAGTATTACAATATCCAGTGGGTGATGCACAACTATGAACCGCCGGAAGCCGTAGCGGAGGAGACCACTGCGGACGCGTATATTGCCGCAACGGACAAAAATCTGCAGACCAATCTCTGCCCCTATATTGAGCGGAATCCGGATACTGTTTTTTATATCTTTTTCCCGCCCTACAGCATTCTGTACTGGAACGATGTGATGCTGGAAAACCATATGGAGGCTACCATGCAGGAATACGCGTATATTGCGCAGACCCTGCTTGCCTATGATAACGTGCGGATTTTTTATTTCCCGAATCTGGAAGAAATCGTGACGGATCTCAATAACTATGCGGATTATACCCATTATCACAGGGATATCAACCGTTATATGACAGAATGCTTTGCCAATGGAAGCTGCGAGGTGACCTGCGCCAGTGAAATGACGCAGGCCCTCGATGAAACGCGGGACATGATAGAACGGTTTGATTTTGAGAATCTATTTTCGATAGAGTATTGACCTTACTCTTCCGATTGCTGCGGGAACAGGCAGTCCGCAAAACGCTGTGCCAGAAGCTCCCTTCCCGCGTCGTTAAAGTGAATGTAGTCCGTCATGTAATCGAGATAGTTGTCCTCGTTGACGGAACCGTAAAAATTGTCGATAAAGGAAACGCTCACATCCATGGTGGCGTCAAGTTCTTTCTGTAAATAATGGCTCAATGTGCCGTGCCCCAGATCGGCGCGGTCGCCGTTTTGGAAGTTCCCGTTTTCGTCTATGCTGTGGCAGAAGGTGTGGGACATCACTACGATCCGAATGTGGGGGTAGGCCTCCTGAATCGCTTTCACGCCCGAACGCAGCGCGCCGGTATAGGTGATTTCCGCATAGGGCGCGTTAGGATCGTCGCAGGGACGTTTGTTGACGTAGTCGCTGCCGTCGTACATGACGCAGATCATATCCACATTGTTCATATCCAATTCCGAGAGCATCTGCGCCGTCTTGGCAAAGTTCTCGTCGTAGCTGTAGGACGCCGCCGTCTTCATCAACTCAAAATCCCCGTTTGCCAGACTTTTCGCCACATAGGAGAAGGAGAAGGCATCCAGGATGTAGCCGTCGTTGTAGGAGGCAAACTGAGCCGCCATGGTGGTTCCTGTGAAGGAGCCGTTGTAGACCGTAGCGCCTGTTTTTTTGGCGATCTGCTGTGCAAGACCGTTTTCGCCCAGTTCAAGGGAGAAGGGATCGTCGCCCAGACACAGGATGGTAGTCACACCGTCGTCCACATAGCCTTCGCGCTTGTCCGGAGCGAGAGGAATCAGGTTGTCCAGAACTTCGATATCAAAATCCGTCTCCGCTGCGTCCGGAATGTCCTCGGGAGGCGTGCCTTTGTTCCAACGATAGAGGCGGTAAGCGGAGAAACCGATAACGAATACAATAGCAGCTAATAGAATCAGGTTGAGGTTTAGGCGGAACCCGCCTTTTTTTTCATGGCCATCTTTTTCGTCTGCCAGATCTGTCATATCTTCCGCGTCTGTATCCTGCAAGATATCTTTTTCTTCGTTTTTACTCATAATTTGTAGAGATCCTTTCTTGATGCTGCGTCTTAGAAGCGCTTCTCACACAATTCTACTATGATTTTTCTTAAAAATCTACTGCTAAAAAATGAAGATTTTCGAAAGATTGCAAAAGATGGGTAAACAGAAATGGAGCGCGGTCCGAAATCTTTAGAAGTCAAACCACGCTCCCTTTTCCCTGCCCATTGTATCAAACGATTGATACGGCGTTTCCCACCGGATTCCGCTCAGAGGCGGTATAGGAATGGATCGCCGGCTGCGCTAACTGCCGCTGCAGCTCTTTGTACCACTTGCTGTACTTGTACATCCGATATGTAGTGCTGAGGCGTTTGAGTTGTTCGTCATCGGCACAGCAGATGCAGAAGGATATCCTCTGCGATTCGTTCATGGATACATAATCCATGTAACTGAGTTTTAGCTCGGTAATCATTCCTCTACATTTCGGGCAGAACTGTTTATGCCCGTTTAACATATGAACCCGCTGGCAACGCTTACAGTAGTGCATGTACATCATGAAAAATTCCCCTTTTCCACAATCTCTGTAAGTTAGACATTTGTCAGTTGCTATTATATTGTGTCAGCTATATAGGGCAAAGTCAAGCGGATTACCGCAGAAAAGCCCGTAAAATATCGCGCAATTACCGCGTATTTACCGCATATTTCGCGTGCCGCGAGGGGAAAGAAGGAGGCATATGTCGATTTACATAAATTAACATAAAATAACGGCATGCGAAGCGACATAAATCTTGATATTAGGCTGTCCGTGTGCTACAATATTACAGAATTGTTAAAAAAACATGGTTTACATAAAGAAAAGGCAAAATGGAAGCGGCAGTCAACCTGTAAATGGAGATGGAAGATACGATGCAAAATAGGAAAAAAAGGAAACCGACGACGAAAAGTAAGCGTAAACAGGTGCGTTTTGAGGATCTGTTGGAGGACGATCGTTTTGATGATGAGGACTACGACACTGTGACCGGAGACACATTGGAATTTCTAAGTCTGGATGACGATATGATTGCGTCCTATTCCCGTTCTAACCGCCGTTACGAGGAGGAAGACGACGAGGAGTATGAAGTAGACTATGAGGACGAGGATGACGAGGACTATGAAGCAGACTACGAGGACGAGGATGACGAGGACTATGAAGTAGACTACGAGGACGACGAAGAAGCAGACTACGAGGATGAAGATGACGACGAAGAAGTAGATTATGAGGATGAAGATGACGATGATGATGTAGATTACGAGGACGACGAAGACGAGGACGACGAAGACTACGAAGATGAGGATTACGAGGACGACGAAGACTACGAAGACGAGGATTACGAGGACGACGAAGATTACGAAGATGAGGACTACGATGAGGACGACGGCTTCGCGGCCCGCCTGACGCAGTTTTTCAGCGAGATGAACGGCATGGATATGGCGGTGGCTGTGCTCGGTATTCTGGTGCTTGTGGGCGCTATTGTCACGGGCGGTATTTATGTGCATGCCAAGTCTACGGCAAAACAGGTGGCGGCTTTCGCCTCTGTCGGCGAAGAGATTGAGGGCGTTTCCGTGATCGGGGAAAGCGGATTGCTTGCAGTATCTGAGTCGGCAAAAATGGGAAACATGATCGACATAGAGGAAGAGGACCCGGAGCAGCAGGAGGAGCAGAAAGAAGAGGACGAAAACGGAGAAGTGTCGGTAGAGCTTCGTCTGACTTCCATTATGTCGGATTTGAAGATTAAGTTTGTTAATCAGAAGACGGGTAAGCTGATCGGAGGCGTGGCTTTTGAGGTGGAGGTTTCCGGGGCAAAGAGCTACACGCTCAAAGACGACGATAAGGACGGTGTGATCTATCAGACGGATGTACCCGCTGGAAGCTACGACGTTAAGATGCTGCCGTTATCCGGGGACGCTGCGGAGAAATATAAGCTTCCGTCGGGCAGCAGTTCGGTGAAAGTCACAGACAAGATTGCCTATGAGAAAGTGGACGTGGCGGACGAGGTGAAGAGCGAGTCGGAAATCAATGTGGCCAAGGAGGAGGCCACCGTGCAGAATACGGTGGTAGAGTCGGCTTTGAAAGACACGGTCGAGTGGGTGGAATCCACCAAGACGCCTGTCGGGGGCGCCGACGAGGAGTTCGAGAAAGTGCCGTTGGAGAATATTGTGGACCCGTGGAAGACGACCAGCGCGTTTCGGAAGATGGTGAACGAGGGCATTGCGCCTCGAACCGAGACGCCTGATCCGGATCAAGGTGAGACTCCGGGTGACAACGACGGCGACGACAATGATGACGGCGACGACGATCAAGACGATGACAAGGATGACAATAATCAAGGCGGTGAGAAACCGGATAAACCAGACCCGGTAGACCCAGACCCGGTAGACCCTGATCCGGATAAGCCGAGCAGTGGTGATAGTACGAGTACGCCAAGCACGAGCAGCGGCAGTACCAGTACGCCGAGCACGAGCAGCGGCAGCACGAGCACGCCAAGTACCAGCACGCCAAGCACGAGTACACCGAGCACGAGCACGCCAAGTACCAGCACGCCAAGCACGAGTACACCGAGCACGAGTACGCCAAGTACCAGCAGCGGCGGTAATTCAGGCGGCAATACCTCCACGCCAGCCCCTGATCTGGGTGCGAGCGCGAAGCCTTCGATTAAGGGGAACACTACGTTGGAGGTTGGCAAGAGCGAGCTGCTGAGCGTAGCGGTTGATAACGGAGCCAGCTTTTCCGTGGGGGATGATTGGAAGAGCGCTGACGAAAAGGTCGCGAAGGTAGACAAGAAGGGTAAGGTGACGGCGATCGGTTCGGGCAGCACGAAGGTGACGGTTACGGTTAAAATCACGACGGCTACGGGAAATAGAACCGAGAAACTTGAATGTACCGTGACGGTACAAGGCAAATACAAGAAAGTCGCCATTACCGGCCAAAATGTAGTCGGCCTCAACCAGACCATAACGCTGACGGCGAAATCAGATCCGGAAGGCGCCGAGATTATCTGGCAGAGCCATGACGAAAAATACGCCAAAGTGGACGAGAAGGGTGTGGTTACCGGCGTGAAGGAAGGCGAAGTCTACATTAGGGCGATGTGCAAGTCGGATCGGAACATTTACGCGGACCTCAAACTTACGGTCGGGAAAGCGGTGGACGGAACCGCGAAGTTAAAGGACAAGGACGGCAGCCAGCTTTACTACAAAAAAGACGGCAAGTATATAGAGGCAACCTTTCAAGATTACCTTGAGCATAAGACCTTTTTCCGCAAGAGAAAAGACGCCTCCTACACGTATACCGGATGGCAGACCATCGACGGGCATTTGTACTATTTTGATAAAAACGGCAAGTATGTGACGGGCGAGCAGGTGATCCAAGGCGCGAAATATACCTTTGGAAGCGACGGCAAGATGGCCAAAAGCTCCGGCACCATGGGAATCGACGTGTCGAAACATAACGGAAATATTGATTGGGAAGCGGTGAAAAATTCGGGCGTTTCCTATGTGATCATCCGCTGCGGTTACCGGGGGTATTCTACCGGCGTACTGGTGGAGGACCCTAAGTTTCGGAGCAACATCAAGGGCGCGAAAGCGGCCGGTTTGAAGGTGGGCGCATATTTCTTTAGTCAAGCGGTGAACGAGGTGGAGGCTGTGGAAGAGGCTTCCATGGCCATTGATCTGGTGAAAGGGTACGGACTCAATTACCCGCTCTTCCTCGATGTGGAGGGAAGCGGCGGCAGGGCCGACGGCATCAGCCGTGACACCAGAACGGCAGTCTGCAAGACCTTCTGCCAGACAGTGCAGAACTCCGGTATTTCTGCGGGCGTTTACGCGAACAAGACGTGGTTCACCGAGAAGATCAATACGGGAAGCCTGACCAACTATAAGCTGTGGCTGGCACAGTATGCAAGCCAGCCGACCTATACGGCCACCCGTTATGATTTGTGGCAGTATTCTTCTAAAGGTAAGGTTAGCGGCATCAGCGGCAATGTAGATATGAATATTAGTTATGTAAACTATTGATGGAGGCGGAAGAAAAGATGAAAACTTATTTGGTAACAGGCGGTGCGGGCTTTATCGGCTCAAATTACATTCACTACATGTTCAAAAAGTATGGCGACGCGATTCGGATCATCAACGTGGACGCGCTGACCTACGCGGGTAATCCGGAAAACCTAAAGGAAGTGGAAAACCGGGAAAATTATACGTTTATCAAGGCGGATATCTGCGACAAAGAGGCCATTGCCAAGATTTTCGCGGAAAATGAAATTGACAGGGTGGTGCATTTTGCGGCGGAGAGCCATGTGGACAGAAGCATCAAAAATCCGGAGGTTTTCGTGCAGACCAACGTGCTGGGAACAGCGATGATGTTAAACTGTGCAAAGGCGGCATGGGAGCTGCCGGACGGCAGTTTTAAAGCGGATAAGAAGTTCCTGCATGTGTCCACCGACGAGGTATACGGGTCTTTGGAGGAGGACGGGGGGTATTTTTATGAGACGACGCCTTATGCGCCCCACAGCCCCTACTCGGCAAGCAAGGCGAGTTCGGATATGCTGGTGAAGGCCTATATGGACACTTACCATTTTCCGGCCAATATCACCAACTGTTCCAACAACTACGGGCCTTACCAGTTCCCGGAAAAATTGATTCCCTTGATTATCCACAATGCGCTGGCGGGAAAGAAGCTTCCTGTCTACGGCGACGGTAAAAACGTGCGCGACTGGCTCTACGTGGAGGATCACGCCAAGGCCATCGATATGGTGCAGGAGAAGGGGCGGCTGTTTGAGACCTATAACGTGGGCGGCCATAACGAGAAACAGAATATCGAGATTATCAAGATTATCATTGAGACCCTGCAGGAGATGCTTCCCGAAAATGATCCGAGAAAAGCCCTTGTCAGCGAGGATCTGATTACTTATGTGGAAGACCGCAAGGGACACGACAGGCGCTACGCGATTGCGCCCGATAAGATTCGCGAGGAGATCGGCTGGGAGCCGGAGACCATGTTTAAAGAGGGCATCCGCCGTACCATCGAGTGGTATTTTGCCCATGAGGAATGGATGGAGCATGTGACAAGCGGCGATTACCAGAAATATTACGAAGAGATGTACAATGTGTAAAAAAGATATGGCAGAGGTATGTGATGCTTGAATTCATAACAGGTGTGATCCTGATTCTCGTACCGGGCATACTGCCGGCATATGTGAAACAGCAAAGAGATAAGAAAGGCAATCGGTTTTCCGTAGCGGCGGATACGCTCTTGTTTGCCTTTCTTATTCTTGTCTGTACGGGCGGCGTGATCTCGCTGCTTTTCGGGGATAGGAAGCTGTCCCCGAAAAACAACCCCTATTTACTGCTGTATGTTGTATGGCTGGTGACGGCCTACGGGTTATCGCTTTTCTTTGCGCTTCTTCAAAGGAAGCGTTTGGAAGCGGCGGCCGGAAGAAGGGCCTTGCTTTTTGGCACGGCTCTGTGGGCGGTTTTGCTTGTAGGTTTATGGTATGACGATTATGCGGCGGGACATGTGCGGATCAACGAAGTCTGCCCCTATAATTTGACCTTGGCGTTGGATGGCGACGGAGAAGACAGCGATTATATCGAATTGTATAATCCTTCTTTCACGGCGGTGCCTCTTGGGGGTTTTTGCCTGACGGACGGGGAGGGTGGAGAGAAAGGCCGTTCTCTGCCGGAAATCATGCTTGCGCCGCGTTCCTATCTGTTGTTGTTTGCGGATGGCAGCGGCAGAGGCTTGACGGTATATGAACCCGAAGGAGAAGAAACTGTAGAGACCGCCATATATCTGGATTTTAAACTGCGAAAGCAGGGAGAGGCCGTGACGCTCTCGGATGGCGCGGGACGGGTGATCGACCGGGTGGAAATACCGCCGCTGGCGGCCGATGTGTCCTATGCCAGACTGGAAGACGGGTGGCATACCGTGAAAAACGGGACGCCGGGGGAGAGCAACGAGGGCCTTTCGCCGATTGTTCTTCCCACGCTGGAAGCCCCTGCTTTTTCGGTGAAAAGCGGTTTTTATGAAGAGCCTTTTCTTCTTTCGCTTGCGGCTGGCGAGGGCGAAACTATTTACTATACCACGGACGGAACTCAGCCAACGGCGGCTTCCCAACTCTATACGGAACCGATTTTGATAGAAGACGCGTCCCATTCGGAAAATGTCTATGCCGCCATCACGGGCATTTCCAGAGACGGGGATTACAGCCCGAAGGATAAGATCGACAAGGGGACGCTTGTGCGGGCAATTAGCGTGAACGGTTCGGGGGAGGTCAGCAGGGCCGTATCGCAGATTTATTTTGTGGGATATGGGGAGAAGCCAGAGTACGACGGGATTCAAGTGCTGTCCATGGAGGCCGAACCGGAGGACTTTTTCTCGGAAGACAGAGGTATCTATATGCTGGGCGAAGACTATCAAAAGTGGGAGGCGTACCGGCAGGATATGGGCCATTCTTTTGAGGCTAACTATACTCACCCGGATAGGACGAAAGAACGGCGCGTCAAGGTGACGCTGTTTGACGGGGAAGGGAACTTTGCGGGCGAGGAGGAGATCGGGGTCAGAATCCGTGGCGGCGCTTCCAGAAACATGCGCCAGAAGGGATTTAATTTTTACGACAGAGAGGTGTACGGGGAGGATGTTCTCGGACTTGGCGCAAAGATGCTGCGCACCTCCGGTTCCCTTGACACCAATGTGACTATGCTTCGCGATGTGTTTAACCAATCTCTTGTGGCGGAGGAAAGTCTCGACACACAGCCCGGCGAGCCATGTATCGTATTTTTGAACGGCGAATTTTGGGGACTGTATAATCTGCAGGCCCGGTACGGGGAAGAATACTATCGGGAAAAGTACGGAATCGAAGAGGACAACCTGATCGTGGTCAAGCGGGAGAGTCATGTTTCGGTGGGAGAGGAAGAAGACCTTGCGCTGTATCAGGAGCTTCTGGACTATGCGAAGGAGAACGACTTGTCCCAGCCGGAACACTATGAGGCAATCGGGGAAATGATGGATATACAGAGCTTTATCGAGCAGTATTGCTTTGAAATTTACATCGGCAACTCGGATTGGCCGCTAAATAACGTGTGCTGCTGGCGTACCAGAGAGACGGATGAGAACAATCCTTATGCGGACGGCAGGTGGCGGTTTGGCGTGTACGACACCGACGAATCGACGGGGATCTATAAAGAAGGCATGTGCACGTATGATTCCAATCCGTTTACGGAGGAGGCCCATTGGGCGGGCAGTCCTTTTACCACCAAACTTATGTCTAATCTGCTTGCGAACGCGGAGTTCAGGCGGCAGTTTGAGCAGACCTTTACCGATATGAGAAAGAAAAACTTTGCGTATCCGCAGGTTCATGATAAACTATATGAGATGGCGGCGCGCTATGAAAAACCCATGGTGAAAAGCTGGCATCGTTTTAACGACGGGATCTACACGGCGGACACGTTTTGGGAAAATATTGCGGTTGTGGACGAGTTTTACAGGAAGCGCGCCGATTATGTGATTCCTTACTTTGAGGAGGCCATGAGAAGCTTTCTTGCAGAGTAAGATCTGGAAAGAGGAGAAGAAAAGTGGTTTGTGTGATAATCTTATTGCTGTTGGTGCCCGGTATGCTGGTGTGGAAAATTGCGGACGGAAGGGAGCTTTCCGGATGCAGGGAGATCGCGGGGGCGTGCGTGGACTGGCTGATTCATGATTTGGTGATTGCCTGTGCGGTGTACGCGCTGTTTTATGTGCGCAAGGGCGCGGTTTCGATCAGTTTTTCCACCGCTTATCCAAACGAGGAAGTGTACTATTCCATTTACGATATCGGCTTTGTGTTCCAGTACGCAGTGATGGCGCTTGCCGTGGCCGTGATTCTGGGCGGGGCGGAGCATTTGTTGCGAAAATGGATTCGGCAAAGGGGGAAAAGATGAAAAGACGGCGCGGGATCGCAGGCGTTCTCCTGTCTCTTTGCACGGTTTTCTCCTTGACGGCCTGCGCTGTTGAGGAGGCCGGGGAACAGCGGGAGGAGATTTCGCAGGAGGTTTTTCAGATTACCGGACAGGATGAGGAGACAGAGCCGGAGAACCCGTTAACCATCGATCTGGATGCATGGGAAGAGGAATCGGTTCTTCTTACGGAGGGCGGCGACGTCTGGCTTTCCGGCAGTCTGGAAGGGCAGATCGTTGTCGATGCGGATGAGGACGAGCTGGTGCATTTGTATCTGGCGGGCGTCGGTATTTCTTCCGGCAGGGGGCCGGCCATTCTAGTGGAGGAGGCTTCCAAAGTCATTGTGACACTTGTGTCGGGAACAGAGAATGTGCTATCGGATTCGCCGGATTATACGGATTATGAAAAGCGGCAGGCGTGTTTCTACAGCGTGTCTGACCTGACGATCAACGGGGACGGTTCCCTTTGGGTGTTTGGCTATCATGAGGACGGCATTCGGAGCAAGGACAGAATCAAGCTCTTGGGCGGCAGCATAGAGGTACAGGCCAAGGGCGACGGGATTAGGGGCAGCGACGGCATCCTGATTCGGTCGGCAGCGTTAGAGATACAGAGTGAACAAAATGGGCTGCGGACAGCCAATCAAGGCGCGGAAGGAAAAGGCGTCGTGGAAGTGCGGGGCGGCACGCTTTCCCTGATTGCGGGAAAAAACGGCATCTATGCGGCCTCGGATTTATTCTTGCGGGACTGTGTGTGCAGTATAAACTCCGTGGAAGAAAAGGTGAGGACGGAGGGCACTGCTTATATTGCGGAGGGTTGTTTGAGCCAGTGACAGAATACAGACATGAATATAAATACCAGATAGACGCCATGCAGAAGGAGGTTTTGAAACTCCGCGCGCAGGGCGTTTTGGAGCGGGACGTCCATGCGGGGGAGAACGGGGAGTATCTGATCCGCAGTCTCTATTTTGACAGCCCGGAGGACGCCTGTTTTTTTGAAAATGAAGACGGCGTCGATCCACGGGAGAAGTACCGCATCCGCATTTATAACTGCGACGGCGCAAGGATTAGTCTGGAATGCAAGGCGAAGACGCGCGGCATGACGAAAAAGACGGCCTGTCTGATTACCAGAGAGCAGTGCGAACGCTTTATGGAGGGGACGGTTCCGGAGGCGGACGAGGGCTTTTCCAAGGGCCAGAAGCTGTTATTTTACCGGATGCGGGAAAGGAATCTGCGGCCGGTGGTGATCGTTCAGTACATGCGGACGCCTTATGTGGGCGCGGCGGGGAATGTGCGGGTTACCTTCGACGATGCGATCGCCTCTTCCAATGCGGTCGGCGGTTTTTTGCAGGAGGAGATTCCTTTTCGGAGCGTCCTGCCAGCAGGCGGCAGCATTTTGGAGGTAAAGTGGGACGAACTTTTACCGTCCTATGTCAAGGGACAGCTAGAGCTGGATTCTTTGCAGTGGACGGCGTTTTCTAAATATTATCTGTGCCGGAGATATAATTGCTATGGAGGAGTCAGGATATGAGAGTTGCAGAAGTGTTAAAAAAATCCTTCTTGGAAGGGTATGGAGCCGTCAAAATAGATGTTGCGACGGTTATTCTATGCATGGTTATCACCGTGCTTGTGGCGGCGTATATTTTTATGGTCTACCGCATGATGAACCGGAAGGCGTTCTATAACCGCAATTTTAATCTGTCGCTCATTGCCCTTGCCGTGATCACGGCGGCGGTGATCCTGACCATCCAATCCAATATTGTGATCTCGCTCGGTATGGTGGGAGCTTTGTCCATTGTAAGGTTCCGCACGGCGGTGAAGGACCCGATGGATCTGGTGTTTCTCTTCTGGTCGATCAGCGCGGGAATTATCTGTGGCGCGGGTTTTGCAGTTGTGGCGGTAGTTGCATCTGTTGTCATAACTGTGATAATATTATTGTGTGATAAAATGTCCGTGGGTACGGCGGCGGTGATCCTGCTTGTGAACAGTACGGATTATAAGACGGAGAGCCGGATTATGGAAGTCGTGGAGAAGCATTGCGAAAGCAGTAAGGTAAAAGCGAGAAACCTGACCAAGGACAAGCTGAATATGGCAATCGAAGTCAAGACCCGGGAGGGCGGGAAGCTGGTGGAACAGTTGATGGATCTTTCAAGCGTGACCTCCGCTTCTTTGGTGGATCATGACGGGGAAGTGACGTTTTAAGATAATGAGCGCAAAAGAAAAATAAACGGGATATGAAGGAGGAGAACATGAAGGGAATTATACTTGCGGGCGGTGCTGGCACAAGACTTTACCCGCTGACAAAGGCGGTGTCGAAGCAGATCATGCCGGTATATGACAAACCGATGATTTACTATCCGCTTTCGACGCTGATGCTGGCGGGAATCCGGGAGATTTTGATTATTTCCACACCAAGGGATCTTCCGGTATTTCAGGAGCTTTTCGGCACCGGCGAACAGCTTGGACTGCGTATGGAATATGCGGTGCAGGAGACGCCGAGGGGGCTTGCGGACGCCTTTATCATCGGCGCGGATTTTATTGGGACGGATGGCGTGGCGCTGGTGCTTGGCGATAATATTTTCTATGGCCAGAGCTTTTCTAAGGTGCTGCGGGAAGTGGCCCAGAGAGAAAGCGGGGCGACAATCTTCGGCTATTATGTGCGCGATCCGAGAGAGTACGGCGTAGTGGAGTTTGACGAAAACGGCATGGCCCTATCCATTGAGGAAAAGCCGGAGCATCCGAAGAGCAACTATGCGGTGCCTGGACTGTATTTCTATGACAATGACGTGGTGGAGATCGCGGCCAATGTGAAACCCTCCGCAAGGGGAGAGATTGAAATTACCAGTATCAACAACGAATATCTGCGCAGGGGGTCGCTCCGGGTGGAGACCCTTGGACGCGGCTTTGCGTGGCTGGATACGGGAAGTCACGATATGCTGCTTGATGCGGCGGACTTTGTGGCGGCGTTCCAGAAACGGCAGGGACTGTATATTTCCTGCATTGAAGAGATTGCTTACAAGAGGGGATTTATCACGAAAGAGCAGCTTCTTAAGCTGGCGGAGCCGCTTATGAAGACTGCCTATGGACAGTATATGGTAGAGGTTGCAAATGGACTCTAAAAAGATGAGACGGGCGATGGCTTTTATCATCGTCGTATTTCTGGCGGCGTTCGCCGTCATCGCCGCCACAAATTGGGACAGGGTGAAACAAAAGCTGGGATATGCGAAGGAGACGCCGACGCAGGACGAGACGCCGGAGGAAGATGTGAAGCCGGAGACGGAAGAGGGACAGATAGGGAGCGATCTGTCTGCTTTTATGAGCGATGAGACTTTTTTTGATCCGGAGGTTAAGTTTAAGAGCATCGAATCCTATGCTGGCAGAAATGTTTCTCTGATGATGAGCTCTGTGGCGAAGGATCTGCGGATTATGGTGGTGGATAGCGTGGGACGCCTCGTGACGGGGACGGACTTCACTGTGACCATTCAGAATGTGGGCGAGTATACGGATACGGACAGGGACGGCGTGATCTATGTGGACGGTCTGCGCTCCGGGGAATACAGTGTGTCCCTTAACGAACAGGACGGTTTCCGGGTGCCGAATACGATTACCACCATACAGGTGAGGCAGGATATTGAGTACCGTGTGATCGATAATATCGAGTATCTGATGCTGACTGAGGACGATATCGATCCGGAAAAGGAGGATAAGGCGGTCAACGGCGCGGAGGAGGAAGCGGACGGTACGGAGAATATGGAGCTGCAGTTTGACAATGGCAGCGCGAAGCTGGGTATCGACGTGTCCAAATGGAACGAGGTAATTGACTGGGAGGCAGTGAAGGAGGCTGGCATCGAGTTTGCCATTATCCGCTGCGGATACCGGGGCGCGTCTACCGGAGCCTTGGTCATTGATCCCAGATATGAGGAAAATATCAGGGGCGCTATCGAGGCGGGCATTCCCGTGGGCGTTTACTTCTTCACGCAGGCGCTTGACGAGGTGGAAGCGGTGGAGGAAGCCTCCATGGTGATCCATCTGATCGAGGATTACGATGTGGATTACCCCGTGTTCCTTGACAGCGAGAGCGCGGGCGGCAAAGGCCGGGCCGACGGGCTTGACAGCGACCAGCGCACCAGAGCCCATAAGGCGTTTTTGCAGACGATCGAGGCGGCGGGTTATGAGACTGGCGTTTATGCGTCCCGCAACTGGCTGAATGAGAATATAGATATGACACGGCTGTCAGATTATAGGGTGTGGCTTGCGGAGTATGCGGATGTGCCAGCCTATGACCAATATTATCACATGTGGCAGTACACCTCCAAGGGAACGGTGGACGGTATTTCTACCAATGTGGATTTGAATTTGTGTTACATGAATATTGATACTTCTATTAACCACTCCAAAAATGCCGCAGGGTATTCGGGCGTGGTGAACGGGGATACAGGAAACGTTCCAAGACAAGGAGATTAGTATTATGGGAAAGATAACGGTGGAGACATGCGAAATTGAGGGCCTTAAGGTGATTACCCCGGCAGTGTTTGGAGATAACAGAGGTTATTTTATGGAGACCTACCATTATGAGGACTATAAGGCAGCGGGGATCGATCAGGTTTTTGTGCAGGACAACCAGTCCTCCTCCATAAAGGGCGTGCTTCGGGGGCTGCACTTCCAGATTCAGTACCCGCAGGACAAGCTGGTACGGGTGCTTGCAGGCGAGGTATTCGACGTGGCGGTGGATTTGAGAGCCGGCTCGGCGACTTACGGACAGTGGTATGGGGTGCTTCTTTCAGCGGAGAATAAAAAGCAGTTCTTTATCCCTAAGAATTTTGCGCACGGGTTTCTTGTGCTGTCGGATTATGCCGAGTTTGCTTACAAGTGTTCGGACTTTTATCATCCCAATGACGAGGGGGGCATTCTTTGGAGCGATCCGGAAATAGGGGTCAAATGGCCGATTCCCGAGGGGATGGAGCTTGTCATGTCTGATAAGGACCCAAAATGGGAGGGACTTTCCGCGTTTACAAAGAAATATCGTTAACGGCGGCACAAAGGGCAGCAGGATGAGTGAAGAGAAGATAGAAAAGAAAAACATAAAAGAGAAAAAAAGTGTGTCAAAGTCCGCGGCAATCGTTGTATTCTGGGGGCTTGGCCTGCTTTTGGCGTCTGTGCTTGTATTGCACCACAATCCGCTGGCGGATCAGGTGACGGAGCAGATGAAAAAGGTCAGCGGCTGCGTGCTGATCGCCTTTACGTGTATTATCTTTACGATCTACTACGAGAGGATTGTGACGATTCCCGTGGAGTTGTTCCAGAGCAGGATGTTGATTTGGAAGCTCGCGAAAAATGATTTTAAGAAACGGTACGCCGGCTCCTATCTGGGAATTGTGTGGGCGCTTGCCCAGCCCGTTGTGACGGTGTTAATGTACTGGATTGTGTTTGACAAAGTCTTCGACGCAAGGGTACAGTTTGTGGCGGCGGATGGTGTGGAACCGCCCTATGTGCTGTATCTGATGGCCGGTTTGGTGCCGTGGTTTTATTTTTCCGAGGCGATTTCCCAAGGAACAATGGCGCTTGTGGAGTATACTTACCTTGTGAAAAAGGTTGTGTTTAATATCAGTATCCTGCCGATTATTAAGGTGATTGCGGCCACCTTTATCCATATCTTTTTTGTGGGTATTTTGCTGATTGTGGCGGTATGCTACGGCTATACGCCCACGGTCTATACGATACAGATTTTATATTACAGCATCTGTCTGTTTTTGTTCGTGTTGGCGTTGAGTTATCTGACAAGCGCGCTGGTGGTATTTATCAGGGATCTCCAGCAGGTCATCACCATTGCGTTACAGATCGGCATGTGGGCGACGCCGATTATGTGGAATATCAAGATGCTGCCAAGCGATAATATGAAGACGCTTTTTAAGCTCAATCCGCTGGTCTACATTGTCAACGGTTACCGGAGCGCGATTTTTGAGGAGGTGTGGTTCTGGGAACATTTCTACTCCTCGACCTATTTTTGGATTTTTACGATCAGTATGTTTTGTATCGGGACGCTGGTATTCAGACGTTTGCGTAGTCATTTCGCAGATGTATTATAAGGAACTAACTATGGACAATATCGCGATTAAGGTCACAGACCTAGAAAAAGTGTATAAACTCTACGACAAGCCCTCGGACCGCTTGAAGGAGGCGCTGCGGATTGGACGCGGAAAGCACCATACGGAGCACCGCGCTCTGAAAGGGGTCAATTTATCGATCAGGCAGGGAGAGTGCGTGGGAATCATTGGCACCAACGGTTCCGGTAAATCGACAATTCTAAAAATAATAACGGGCGTTCTTTCTCCGACTTCCGGGGAAGTGGAGGTCAACGGGCGTATCTCCGCGCTGTTGGAGCTTGGCGCGGGATTCAATATGGAGTATAACGGCATTGAGAATATCTATCTGAACGGAACCATGATCGGCTTTTCCAAAAAGGAAATTGACCGGAAGATGGATGAAATACTGGCGTTTGCGGATATCGGGGATTATGTGTACCAGCCTGCAAAAACCTATTCCAGCGGTATGTTTGTGCGGCTGGCTTTTGCCGTAGCGATCAATATCGACCCAGAAATCCTCATTGTGGACGAGGCGCTGTCTGTGGGGGACGTTTTTTTTCAGGCCAAGTGCTACCATAAGTTTGAAGAGTTTAAGGAGATGGGCAAGACCATTGTCTTCGTCAGCCATGATCTGAGCAGCATCAGCAAGTATTGCGACCGCGTTGTGCTGTTAAATCAGGGCGTTAAGCTGGGCGAGGGCAGCGCAAAGCAGATGATAGACACTTACAAGCAGGTGCTTGTGGGGCAGTACGCCGCGCCGGAGGCGGAGGGGGAGCGTCTGGTGGACGACGAGCAGCTTCGCCAGATGGCTGCAAAAGGCGTGGACGGCAGCAAGCTGGAAGCGCAGAAAGCCGAAAAACAGTCCGGCATGGCGGAAAATCCGGAGCTTTTGGAATATGGTTCTAAAAAAGCGCAGATTACGGAATACTATATCACGGACGGCAAAGGCATGAGAACTTCCACCATCCTCAAAGGGAGCGCCTTTACCATCCATATGCGCGTGGAGGCGGCGCAGCGGATTAACGCGCCTATTTTTGCCTTTACCATCAAAAACGTGCGGGGTACGGAGATCACGGGCACGAACACCATGATTGAGAAGGCTTTTTTGGAGTCTGTGGAAGCTGGGGAGACAAAGGATATCGCCTTTACGCAGGAAATGAATCTACAGGGCGGAGATTATCTGCTCTCGCTGGGCGTTACCGGCTATGAGGGCGATGATTTTACAGTGTATCACAGACTGTACGACGTATTGAACGTGACAGTGATTTCTGATAAGGACACGGTGGGATTCTATGATATGAATTCAAAGGTGACAGTGAAATAGAGAATATGACAAGCATGGAAGGAAATAAAGCATGTCGGCAGATAAAATAGAAGAGATTGGAAAGATAAAACTGGATTTAAGCCACTATCCGGGAGAGGATTACTACTGTGACGGAGCGGTGGAAGACGAGCTTTTAGAGATTGCCAAAAATTATGCCGCAGTGGAATATCCGCGTATCATAGAGGAGAGGAAGAGTTGGGAAATTCTGTACCATCTGTCCCCTTTGCGGGAGAACGTTGTGGAGTGGCTTCCGATCAACTCGTCCATGAAGGTTTTGGAGGTGGGGTCCGGCTGCGGCGCGATTACGGGAGCGCTCTCAAGGAGGGCCGGGGAAGTGACCTGCGTGGAGCTTTCCAAAAAACGAAGCATGATCAATGCCTACCGCCATATGGAGGCGGAGAATGTGACAATCCATGTAGGTAATTTTCAGGATGTGGAGCCTGATTTGCCCAAAGACTATGATTATATCTGCCTGATCGGCGTTTTTGAGTATGCGCAGGCCTATATCGGCTCTGAGACGCCTTATGACGATTTTCTGCGCATTATCAAAAAACATTTGAAAACAGGCGGTCATATCGCCATAGCCATTGAGAATAAATTTGGATTAAAGTATTGGGCTGGCTGCAGGGAAGACCATCTTGGAGTCTACTATGCGGGGATTGAGGACTATCCGGAGGGAGGCGTGGTGCGCACGTTCACGAAGGAGGGACTGCTCTCGATTGCGAAGCGCTGCGGTTTTCGGGAGGCGCAGATGTATTATCCCTATCCGGACTATAAGTTTATGACCACCCTATATTCCGACCGAAGGCTCCCACAGCAGGGCGAATTATCTAATAACACGCGTAATTTTGATCGGGACCGCCTGCAGTTGTTCGATGAGAAACGGGTCTTTGATACGATGATCAAGGAGGGACAGTTCCCTCTCTTTTCCAATTCCTATATGCTGCTTCTGGGGCCGTCCTTGTCGGAAGAATATGTAAGATATTCTAACGATAGAAAAGAAGAATTTCAGATCAAGACCTTGCAGAAGGGAACCGGATTTGGCAAAATTATAGAGAAACACCCGTTATGCAAAGCGGCTGAAACCCACATAGAATCGACGGCCAAGGCCTATGAAAAGCTGTCCGAACGGTATCAGGGGAGCCGGATTGCCATCAATGAAAGCAGGCTCGAGCGGACGGCGGAGGGGACACCTTATATCACGATTAAATTTTTGGAAGGAAGGACGCTGGAGGAGATCCTTGACGAACGGCTTGCCCAAAATGATCTGGAGGGCTTTCATAAACTCTTCGACGAGTATCTGAAAAGAATTGCATGGGGAGAGGAAAAAGCGGTTGCCGATTATGACCTAATTTTTGGAAATGTGTTGATTCCACAAGGGGATAACAACCGAAATTTAAAAGGCGCCAAAAGCGCAGAGAACGATATCGATAGTTATTTAAACGAGGAAATCTGGCATGTGATCGACTGCGAATGGACGTTTGACAGAACCATTGAGACAAAGGAACTTGCCTTCCGCGCCGTCTACTGTTACCTGCTGGAAGACGAGAAAAGGAATGCGCTAAATCCAGATTTGATTTTTGACAAGCTGGAGATCGGGCCGGCGGAAGCCGAACAGTACCGCAGGGAAGAGATGAAGTTTCAGAAATATGTCACGGGAAAAAGACTTTCCATGGCGGAGATCAGGGAGGCCATCGGACAGCCGGTCTATACGCTGACGGATTTCTGCGAAGGGTTAAGAAAGAAAGCGTCCGACGACCGCATACAGATCTATGAAGATACGGGGAAAGGATTTTTGGAGGAGCAGTCCTTCTTTCCGGAGGAGGACGGGGAGGAGCTTCGGCGCGGCGACGAAGGGCTGGTGGAACTTTCCGTCCAGATTCCCAAGGGACGGAGCGCGGTACGGATCGATCCCGGAAGTCATGCCTGTGTGATTTACGTCAAGAGAATCGGTTGGAACGGCGTGGAGATTCCGCTGAAAGGAAAACAGGTGCAGATGAACGGTTTTCGGATTGGGGAGGATATCTATGGGTTTCCCACGGAGGACCCAAATATCACCCTGTCCCTCTGGGGGCTGCCGTCTGAGGAAGAAAACCACTTGGAGGCGGTCATGGAGGTGACAAGGATGTCAGTAGAGAGTGTGAAACGTTTGCAGAAAAGGGGATTGTTTAACTGATGGGCAGACAGAAAAACCGCCAAGACTGGGCAGCCTACTATAAGGCAGCCTATGAGGAAGAGCGAAAAAAGAATACGCAGATGGCCGGACGAATTGCGGATGCGGAGCGGCGTCAGGCGGATCTTTCAGACAATCTGAACCGCATTTGCGCGAATCCATTGTACCGTGCGGCGTCCAAAACGACGGCGCCGGCGAGGAGACTGCTCCGCCGTGTGAAGGGCGGGGCGGGATCGGATGAGAGAGCTGTTAAGGCGGAGGCGGCGCAGGAGAGACTGCTCGCTTATGAAAAGACGCTGAAGGAGCAGGCGAATCCGTATCAACAGTGGATTGCTTTCTGCGAGAATGCGGACACGGAGAATAAGAAAACGGGTGTTATACCGAAGGCGGAGCCGATTTTGGTGCAGGGATTTCGTGAGATTGCGGTGCCGGGTACGGACGTTCGTATTTTGACCTACGGAGAGGGTCTGCTTGCAGACCATGTGTTTTCGGCGGTAAAAACGTTTTTTGAGAAAAACAGCGAGTGCCTTATCGCCTATGCGGACGAGGATTTTTATTTGGAGAGTGTCATGAAGCGGGCAGAGCCGTGGTTTAAACCGGACTACTCGCCCGATACGCTGCTTGCGTTTCAGTATTGGGGACATTTTCTGGCGGTCAGGGATCATGTGCTTGACAGCATGAGCTACCGGATGGTGAGCATGAAAGACCCGGATGCAGGGTTTTATGAGTTGTGCCTGCGTCTAGAGGAGAAGATTGTTGAGCTGGTCGGAGGAGATTTTAAAAAAAGAATGGCGGCGATCGGCCATATGGAGGAGATTCTCTACCATAACAAAACTGGTAAATCGGCAGAGGAGCTTCGCCATGACCTTGCCGAGGGAAAATTGCTGATCGGCGCTTCCTCAAAGTTTGTGACCTTGAAACAGGACACGCTGATGCGGCGGGGCATACAGGGACAGCTTCTACAGGGAGCGGACCCGGATATCTATCATCTGCTTTACGATACGTCTGTTTCGGGCAGGGAGCGCTGTACCCGTTCCGGCAGTGAGAATACGGCGATTGCCCCCCATCGGGTGGTATCTGTGATCATTCTCTCAAAGGATCATCCGGAGGTGTTGGAAAAGTGCCTGCATTCTTTTCGGGAGAAAACCCAGTACCGATACTATGAGTGGATTGTGGTGGATAACGGGAGCAGTGAGGAAAACCGGGAAAAGATGGAGGCTTTACAGGCTTCCTACGACTTTACTTATCTTTATGAGCCGATGCCGTTTAATTTCTCTAAAATGTGCAATCTGGGGGAGAAAAAGGCGAGAGGCGATCTGATTCTGTTGATGAACGACGATATTGAGATCATCGAGGAAAGCTGGCTGGGCCGTATGGCGGGACAGGCCCTTTTGCCCCATGTGGGCGCAGTGGGCGCGAAGTTATGGTATGCGGGTACGGAGAACATCCAGCATGCAGGTATTACCAATATGAAGATCGGCCCGTCCCACAAGCTGGTTACCTTTCCCGACGAGGAGGATTATTATTTCGGCAGAAACCGTGTCACCTACAATGTGGCGGGCGTGACGGGCGCCTGTCTGATGGTTGCGAGGAAAAAATACGAGGAAATCGGGGGATTGGACGAGGAGCTTCCGGTATCTTATAACGATGTGGATTTTTGTTTCCGCCTTTTGGAGGCGGGCTATGTCAATGTGCAGAGAAACGATGCGATTCTCTGGCATCATGAATCTTTGAGCAGGGGGCTTGACGAACAGAGCGGGGAAAAGTGGGACAGACTGCTCTCCGAGAAGGAAGCGCTTTATCAAAGGCATCCCGCGTATCTTGGCAAAGACCCATTTTACCACAAGAACCTGATTGACAACGCGTCAGATTACACCTGTAATTATAAATTTCCTTATGAAGATCAGCTCTGTACGCAGGAGGTGCGGTTTGTGACGAAAAAGACCCTGCGCAGGCTTGTGAAGAAGGCGGGGCGGGGCGGTCTTTGTCTGACGGTGGACCGGGCCGAGATGCAGCATAAAATACACAGGGACGAGCCGGATATCGTCTGGATTATGGGATGGAGCTATCTGCCCGGAGCGGACAACGCGGCTTTTGAACGAAAGGTGATTTTACAGCGTACCGACGGCGGAGGCTATCTGGCGGTTCCCACAGACTGGCACCGGGCGGATGTGGAAGAGATTCTGCCGGACGAGAAGCATATCGGTCTGGCTGGATTTGTCCTGCGGGTAAGGCGGGAGGAGCTTTCACCGGGAGAATACCGGGTGGGTATGCTCGCCGTCGGAAAGGCGCAGGACGGGTCGGAGCCGGAGGTGACGCTTGTGGACTGGTCTGAGCGCAGGATAACCATAGAACAGAGGGACGCTGGCAGCTCTGACACGGAGGAGTAGAGAGAGGAAACGTTTGGCATGGAACGAGGGGATATGACAGAGGCGGAAGCGCTCCGCTATTATAAGGAATCCTATAAGAGAGAAAGACGCCGCGGCCAGAGGCTTCGCCGGAAGCTGGCGGAAGCGGAAAAAAAGAAAGAGATGACGCAGAGGAAGCTCGATCGCATCAAGGGAAGTTTTTTGTGGCGGGCCTCTAAACCATTGCGTATGCTGTTTCATAAGCTTGTCCGCGCTAAGGAGAGGCTTGGTTATTACGGGAGTCTCAAAGGAATTGCGAGGAAGATCAATGCCAAGATGATAGAACGGCAGGCGAGGGCGCAGCATGGGACGGCCAGCTTTCCGGAGATTGAGGAGGCGGCAAGACAGCGGCTTCACAAGTTTGACAGGGATGTGAAGTTCAGTATTCTGATGCCTCTTTACAATACGCCGGAACATTTTTTGCGGCAGGCGATAGAGTCCGTGATCGATCAGACCTGTGAGAATTGGGAATTATGTCTGGCGGACGGGTCGGATGAGGAGCATGCTTACGTGGAGCAGGTCTGCCGGGAATATATGGACAAGGATAAACAGTATCTGCGTCCCAGAAGCAGTCTCTACTGTCGGATTCTGTATAAGAAGCTGCCGAAAAACGAGGGGATATCGGGCAACACGAACGCCTGTCTTTCTATGGCTTCGGGCAATTATATCGCTCTTTTTGACCATGACGACGTGCTTCATCCCAGCGTCCTCTTTGAATATATGAAGGCGATTTGCGAGAAGGGCGCGGATTATATTTACTGTGACGAGGCTACCTTTAAGGGAAGCGGAACCATAGACGATATGATTACCCTGCATTTTAAACCGGACTATGCGCCGGACAATCTGCGGGCGAATAATTATATCTGTCATTTCAGCGCCTTTGCCAGAAAGCTTTTGGACGGCACGCAGTTGTTCCGGTCGGAGTTTGACGGAAGTCAGGATCACGATATGATCCTGCGTCTCACCTCCCGCGCGAAGTGTGTGGTGCATGTGCCGAAGCTTCTCTATTATTGGAGATCCCATGAGGGGAGCGTGGCTTCGGATATCAATGCGAAAAGCTATGCCATCGAGGCGGCCAAGGGGGCGGTGGCGGCTCATCTTGCGTCGCAGGGATTCCAAAATTTTGAAATCACCTCCACCAAGGCGTTTGAGACGATTTTCCAGATCAAATATGAGATTCTGGGGAAACCCAAAGTGTCCATTATCATTCCCAACAAGGATCATTTGGAGGATCTGACCCGCTGTATCTCTTCCATCGTGGAGCGCAGCACTTACGATAATTACGAGATTATTGTGATCGAGAACAACAGCGGCAGGGACGAAGTGTTTGCCTATTACAAGCAGATACAGGAAAATCCGGCGATTCGGGTGGCGACCTACGAGGGTGAATTTAACTATTCCAGAATCAATAATCTCGGCGTGGCGCAGGCGGAGGGCGAGTATGTGCTTCTCTTGAACAACGATACCAGCGTGATCACGCCGGATTGGATCGAGGAGCTTTTGATGTATGCCCAGCGAAGCGACGTGGGCGCGGTGGGCGCAAAACTTTACTACGAGGACAGGACGATACAGCACGCGGGCGTGGTGCTGGGGCTTGGGCCGCATAGGACGGCGGGACACAGCCATTACCGCGTAAGCAGCCGAAATCTGGGGTATATGGGACGGCTCTGCTATGCCCAGAATGTGATGGCGGTGACAGGAGCTTGTCTGATGATGAGAAAGGCTTTGTACGAAGAGCTGGGCGGGCTGGATGAGAAGTTCGCCGTGGCCTTGAACGACGTAGATTTGTGTATCCGCGCATGGAAGACGGGGCGCGTAAACGTATTTACCCCGTTTGCGGAGCTTTACCATTATGAATCCACTTCCCGCGGCACGGATCTGGCGGGGGCCAATGCGGAACGCTATGACAAGGAGTCGGCGCTGTTCCGCGAGCAGTGGAAGGAGCTTCTCGAGCAGGGCGATCCCTATTACAATCCGAATTTTTCGCTGGACCGGAGCGATTTTGCGCTAAAAATATAAAAGGCAAAATATTTGCGGCCAAAGGGGATATGTGGTAAAATAAATAAGACTATAGAGAAGAGGGAAAACAATAAATAACATATGTAATAATAAAACAAGGAGGGTTTCAAGATGGGCTACAAAGAGCAGTTTACGTTTTGGCTGGAGGATTCCTACTTTGACGAGGCGACCAAGCAGGAGCTTCTGGCGATCAGGAACGACGAGAAGGAGATCGAGGACCGCTTTTATAAGGAACTTGCTTTCGGTACGGGCGGCCTTCGCGGCGTGATCGGCGCGGGCACGAACCGTATGAACATTTATACGGTCCGCAAGGCGACGCAGGGTCTTGCCAACTACATAAAGAAACAGGGCGGCGAAAAGAAGGGCGTGGCGATTGCCTACGATTCCAGAAGAATGTCTCCCGAATTTGCAGACGAGGCGGCTCTGTGTCTTGCGGCTAACGGCATTAAGGCGTATGTGTTCGACGCGCTTCGTCCTACGCCAGAGTTATCCTTTGCGCTGCGTACGCTGGGCTGTATTTCGGGTATCGTGATTACGGCCAGCCACAATCCGCCGGAGTACAACGGCTACAAGTGCTATTGGGAGGACGGCGCGCAGGTGACGGCCCCCAAGGATAAAGAGATTATCACGGAAGTAAACAATGTGACCGATTACCATACCGTGAAGACCATGGATAAGGAGGAGGCTAAGAAAGCCGGACTCTATGAGGTGATCGGCAAAGAGATCGACGATAAGTACATGGAGGAGCTGAAAAAGCAGATCATCCATCCCGACGTGATCAAGGAAATGGCGGAGGACATGAAGATTGTGTACTCGCCCTTCAACGGTACGGGTAATGTGCCGGTAAGACGGATTCTCTCAGAGCTGGGCTTTAAGAATGTCTATGTAGTGCCCGAGCAGGAGATGCCCGACCCCAACTTTACCACACTGGAATATCCCAATCCGGAAGACCCCAAGGCATTTACCCTTGCCCTCAAGCTGGCGAAAGAGAAAAATGCGGATATCGTGCTGGCGACAGACCCCGACGCGGACAGACTCGGTATCTATGCGTTAGACACCAAGTCCGGCGAGTATGTGCCTTTCACGGGTAACATGTCCGGCATGCTGATTGCGGAATATATTTTGAGAGAGCGGACAGTTACGGGTAAGATGCCTGAAAATCCTGCTCTCGTGACCACCATTGTGACCACCAATATGGCGCGGGCGATCTCGGAGGATTATAAGGTAAGATTTATCGAGGTGCTGACCGGCTTTAAGTTCATCGGCGAGCAGATTAAGCTCTTTGAGCAGAGCGGCTCCAACAATTACGTGTTCGGTTTAGAGGAGAGCTACGGCTGTCTGGCCGGAACCCATGCGAGGGATAAGGACGCGATTGTGGCGGTAATGTGCCTGTGCGAGATGGCGGCATGGTGTAAGAAGAACGGCAGGACCGTCTGGGATCAGATGATCAACCTTTATGAGAAATATGGTTACTATAAAGAGAGCCAGTATTCCATTACCAAGAAGGGCGTGGAGGGCGCGAAGGAGATCGAGGAGCTGATGAACAAGCTGCGCCAGAATCCGCCGAAGAGCTTCGGCGAACTTACGGTGAAGGAGTTTAGGGATTACGACACGGGAAAGACCCTGAATCTGGAGACGGGCGAAACGGGCGAGACAGGGCTGCCGAAGTCAAACGTGCTTTACTTCGATCTGACCAACGATTCTTGGTGCTGCGCAAGACCTTCCGGTACGGAGCCGAAGATCAAGTTTTATATGGGCGTGAAGGGCACAAGCCTTGAGGATGCGCAGGAGAAGCTGGATCGGTTGACGGAGGAAGTAAAAAAGAATATTTAAAAGAAAAAGAGCCGCCCCGGCATGTAAGTGCGGGGCGGCTCTTTAGAAAGCGGGAGACGCCGTAATGGGAAACCGGGTACTGAAAATCGACAATGTAAGAAAAACCGTAAATTATCTGAAAAAGAACGGCTTGGCGGGCACGTTCTATGCGGCGGCGGAGCGCGTGCAGGAGGAACGAAAAGCGGACTACCGCTACCTGTCCCCAGACGAGGAGACGCTTGTGGGGCAGAGACGGGAGACGGCGGATGCGCCTTTTCTGTTCAGCATTGTCACGCCTGCTTATGAGACGAAGGAGGCGCATCTGCGGGAAATGATCGCCTCCGTGCAGGCGCAGACGTATTCCCGCTGGGAGCTGGTGATCGTGGATGCGAGCGAGAGTGATAACGTGGAGCGCACGGTGCGGCGGATCATTCACGAGACCGGGGATCTGCGGATACGCTACAGCCGTCTTTCCGAGAACAAGGGCATTGCGGAGAATACCAATGCGGGCATTGCGCTGGCGGCGGGGGATTACATTGCTCTTCTTGATCATGATGATTTCATAACACCTGATGCGTTATATGAAATGGCCCGTGCGGCGCATATGGGCAGACTGGAAGGATGTCCTCCGGCCTTTTTATATTCTGACGAGGATAAGTATGATGAAGGGGCGGAAAGCTTTGTGTTTCCGCATCAAAAGCTAGAATTTAATTTGGATTTAATTTTGTCAAATAACTATATCTGCCATTTTTTAGCGGTGGAGGCGGGGCTGATGAAGTCATTGCTGCTGAGGGGAGAATACGACGGCGCGCAGGATTATGATCTGGTGCTTCGGGCAGTGGACAGTCTGTGGCCCGCAGAAGCTCTTCTTCCAGAGACGGCGCGCATCCGTCATATTCCGAAAGTGCTCTATCATTGGCGTTCCCATCGGGATTCCACAGCCCTGAACACGGGAAGCAAGACTTACGCTTACGAGGCGGGAAGACGCGCCCTTGCGGACTTTTGCGAGAGGCGGGGATTGCGGGCGCAGGTGGAACACAGCCTGCATCTGGGATTCTATCACATCTGTTATGATCCGGATATCCTGTCTGCGAGAAGAGAAGTCGGCATAGTGGGCGGAAAGCTTCTGGACAGCCGCGGCCGGGTGTTAGCTGGCGCTTATAGCGAGGATGGAAGCTGTCTTTTTGAGGGACTGCCCGCCCGCTTTACGGGAGGGAGTACCCATCGGGCGTCGCTTATGCAGGACTGCGCGGCGGTGGACATCCGTTTGATGCGGCTGCGGGAGGAGCTTTGGCCGCTCTTTTCCCAAATAACGGGTCTGCCCTATCGGGAGAAGGCTGTTTTTGTGAAAGAGGGCGGAAAAAAGAAGGAGCTTCGCATTGCGGATGTGGCGGGGCTGTCCTGCGATGAGGCTGGATACCGGAAATTGAGTGTGGCTCTCGGAACGGCGGTACGCAGTAGCGGTTATCTGGCAGTGTGGGACCCGTCGGTTACCATGAGGCTGTGAGAAGACGGAATGGAAAAGCGCGGTGCACAAAGGCTGGGAAACGGAGGAGCAGGCATGTCGCTGGAAAAGGAAACAGAAAAAAAGAAAGAGAGGATTCGTTCCACCATAGTGATTCCGAACTATAACGGAATCGAGTATGTGGAAAACTGCCTCCGCTCTTTGGAAAAAGAACCGGCGCATGTGATTTTGGTGGACAACGGTTCCACGGATGGGAGCAGAGAGCTTGTGCGGGAAAAATTTCCGCAAGTCCGGCTGCTTGCCCTTGATCAAAATTATGGTTTCTGTAAAGCGGTGAACCGCGGCATGGAAACCAGTGAAACAACATATGTTATTTTATTAAACAACGATACGGTGGCGGAGCCGGGGTTTGTGAAAGCGTTGGAAAAAGCAATGGACGGCGACAGTCGGGCTTTTTCCGGGGCGGCCCGGATGGTGAATCTGCGCCGTCCCGAGCTGATCGACGACGCGGGCGATTATTACTGTGCGCTGGGCTGGGCTTTTGCAGCGGGAAGGGATAAGCCGAGGGAAAACTATGACAGCCCAAGGGAGGTTTTTTCCGCCTGCGGCGGCGCTTGTATTTACCGCAGGCAGACGCTTAATCGGATCGGTATGATGGACGAGAATCATTTCGCCTATCTGGAAGACGTAGATCTGGGGTATCGGGCCCGCATCTACGGTTATCGGAATCTCTATGTGCCGGAAGCGGTAGTCCGCCATGCGGGAAGCGCCTCTTCTGGCTCGCGCTATAATGCATTCAAGGCGAAACAAACGGCCAGAAACAGCGTATATCTGGCCTATAAGAATATGCCGCCCGCACAGCTTCTTTTGAATCTGCCCTTTCTTCTGGCGGGTTTTTTCATCAAACAGCTTTTTTTTCTGAGAAAAGGACTGGGCGGAAGCTGGTGGAAGGGCCTGACGGAGGGAATCCTTCTTTGCTGGTCGGCCGAGGGGAGAAAGCGGCGGGTGCGTTTTGCGGGGAAGCGTCTGCCGTTTTATATAGGTATACAGTGGGAACTGTGGCGCAACATGTGGTATCGGCTTCGACTGTAACTACCAGAAATTGTACATTTTGTAAGATATGGTTGTTTTTTCCTCCCGATTATTGTAAAATAAGCATAATTATTGCATAGACTAGTTAGAAAACGCAAGGGTCGATGGAATCGAAAAATATGGAAAACGCGGGCCTGCGGGTACAGATGTGAGCATAGATCGATTATGATAAAAGACAACCAGAAATATTTTAACAGACTGCATGTTTTGTTAGATGCCGTCATCATTGCGGCGTCTTATGCGTTGGCGTGGTATTTGAAGTTTGCGAGTCCTTTTTCAGACATGGACCCCAGCGTCGGCGCTTATTCCGTGCGCACTTATTTTGAGATGCTCTATCTGATTGTGCCGGGGTATCTCGTTCTTTATTATGCCTTTAATCTTTACACGCCGAAGCGGGCCACGGTTCACCGTTATGAGATTTTGAATATCTTTCAGGCGAACACGGTAGGTATGGTATTGCTGTTGGCTGGCTGGTATCTGATTGCGCAGATTCACTTCTCCCGTACCATGATGGCGATGTTTTACGGCATCAACATTATCCTGACCACGCTGGGGCGTTCGCTGATCCGCGTGCTTCTGCAGTATTTCCGCGAAAAGGGTTACAATTTAAAATACATTCTGCTTGTGGGGTACTCCCGCGCGGCGGAGGAATATATCAAACGAATTAACACGAATCCCCAGTGGGGCTATGTGGTGCGGGGCATTCTGGATGATCATGTGCCGGCGGGTACGCTCTACAAGGGCGTGAAGGTGCTGGGCACCATAGAAAATCTTCTCTATATTCTGCCTCAGAATAAGCTGGATGAAATCGCGATCACGCTCCCTCTGGAGGATTATGACCATTTGGAACATATCGTGGACTTGTGCGAGAAGTCCGGCGTGCACACCAAGTTCATTCCGGATTATAACAGTCTTTTCCCGAGCCGTCCCTACACGGAGGATCTGATGGGACTGCCGGTCATCAATATTCGTTACGTGCCGCTCACCAACACCCTGAACTGGTGTATGAAGCGGCTGGTAGATATTGTCGTATCGCTGGTGGGCGTGGTGGTGTCGTCGCCCGTTATGCTGATTGCCGCCATTGCCGTGGGATGTACCTCCCGCGGCCCGGTTGTTTTTAAGCAGGAGCGGATCGGCCTTCACAACAAGCCGTTCCGGATGTATAAATTCCGCACGATGATGGTACAGAAGCCCTCCGCCGAGGAGAAGGGCTGGACGAAAAAGGACGATCCCAGAGTCACAAAGGTGGGAAAATTTTTGCGGAAGACAAGTATAGACGAGCTGCCGCAGCTTTTCAATATCTTAAAGGGAGATATGAGCGTGGTGGGGCCAAGGCCGGAACGCCCTCAGTTTGTGGAGCAGTTTAAGGAGGAGATTCCCCGTTATATGGTCAAGCATCAGGTCAGGCCGGGACTTACGGGCTGGGCGCAGATCAATGGCTACCGGGGAGACACTTCCATTAAAAAACGGATCGAATTTGATATTTTTTATATTGAAAACTGGACGATGTCCTTTGACATTAAAATTATGTTTCTTACAATTTTCAAGGGATTTATCAATAAAAACGCCTATTAAAAGAGATACTAAAATCTTAAGAATTGTGAAAGACTTTCAGAAGAAACGGGGAATTATATTGCAATTATATCAAGATGTAGTATAATCGTATAAGAGCGGCCACTAAGGCTTGCTTTATTTGACAAAAAATGACATAAAGAGAAACACAGTTTAAGAGAATCAGGGAGTACAGAGTATGGCTAAAAGATACGACGATGAATATGACGAGGACGAAGTAAGACCCAGGAAGAAATCTTCTGGAAAGAGCGGCGGCTCCTCCAAGAAGAAGAGTTCAGGTAAGAAAAAATCGAGCAAAAGGGCGCAGGCCAAAAAGCAGCGCAGGCGTATTATTCTTTTTGTGTGTGAAATTATGGTTCTGCTGGTTGCAGTGGTTGTGCTCTATGCGGTTCTTCTCGGCACGAGGGGAAGCGGCAAGATGGTGATTGAGGAGAACGATATTATCATTAACGATACGGTATTGGAAGCGCAGGAAGCGCAGGAAGCGCAAGGGACTACCTACCGAAACATTGCATTGTTCGGCGTGGACTCCACCACCGGCGCGTTGACGAAGAATACCCGAAGCGATACGATTATGATCGCCTCCATCAATCAGGAAACGGGAGAGTGTAAGCTAGTTTCCGTTTACCGCGACACCTACCTGAACCTGAGCAATGATTCTTATAATAAATGTAATGCGGCTTATGCGAAGGGCGGTCCGAAGCAGGCCATTAATATGTTAAATATGAATCTGGATCTGGATATCACGGACTTTGTCACGGTTGGGTTTGCGGGTCTGACAGATTCCATCGATGCGCTCGGCGGCGTCATGATCGACGTGGACGACTCGGAGATCAGCCACCTGAATAACTACCAGCTCTGTATCGCGGAGGATTTGAAACGCTCTTACACGCCGGTGAAGGAGACCGGATATCAGTTATTGGACGGCTTACAGGCTACCGGTTACTGCCGAATCCGTTACACGGCGGGAGACGACTTTAAGCGTGCCGAGAGGCAGAGAGAGGTGCTTCTGGCGGTGGCCGATCAGGCGAAGAAAGCGAACCTGACCACCTTGACGGAGACGGCGGGCAACGTATTCGACGAGGTGTATACTTCCCTCGATCTGTCGGAGATTGTCGATATGCTTGGCAATGTAGGAAGCTATTCTATCGTCGATCACTCCGGTTTCCCGCAGGAGGGTATGAGAGATACGGCCACAATCGGTTCCAAGGGCTCCTGCGTGATCCCTCTGAATTTGGAGGAAAATGTCAAGTGGTTGCATCAGTTCCTGTATGGGGTGGACGACTACGAGCCATCCGCTACCGTGAAGGAATGCAGTCAGAAGATTTACGAGGATACAAACGGATATTTAAACAAGTAAAAGAAAAGGGGCTTGTGCTGCAGGCCCCTTATCTTTTACTATATAAAGGAGAGAAAGCGGACGGAGGACGCGCGCATGGAGACAGTGGATGTGATCATTCCCGTCTATAAGCCGGATCGCGGGTTTGTGAAGCTGGTAGAGAAGCTTGAGACGCAGACAGTGCCCGTAAACCGGATTATTATTATGAATACGGAGCAAAAATATTTTGACAGACTGCTTTACGGTACTGCGTTGGAAAGCAAGTATCATAATATTACAGTGAAGCATTTGTCGAAGCGGGAATTCGACCATGGGCGCACCAGAAACCATGGCGTGAAGCTTTCGCAGGCTGATGTGTTTCTCATGATGACGCAGGACGCCATGCCTGCAGACGATTATCTGGTGGAGCGGCTGCTTGCAGGGCTTCGCGGCGAGAAGATAGCGGCGGCTTACGCGAGGCAGCTTCCCGGCCCGGAGAGCGGCGAGATCGAACGGTATACAAGGAGCTTCAATTATCCCGAAGAGTCAAGGGTCAAGACGAAGGCGGATCTTCCCGAGCTGGGGATTAAGACGTTTTTCTGTTCTAATGTCTGCGCCGCCTACAAAAGGGACATTTTCAATGCGTTGGGCGGATTTGTCAACCGCGCTATTTTTAATGAAGATATGCTCTATGCCGCCAAGGCGGTGGAAGCGGATTACGGTATCGCCTATGCGGCGGAGGCGCAGGTGTATCATTCCCATAATTATACGCTCAGACAGCAGTTTCACCGGAATTTCGATCTGGGCGTATCCCAGGCGGATCACCCGGAGGTATTTGCGGCGTATCCTTCGGAATCGGAGGGTATGCGCCTTGTGAAGAATACCATAGACGATCTGAAAACAAAAGGAATGCAGAATAAAATACCGAATGTTATTTTACAGAGCGGTTTTAAGTATGCCGGGTATTTGTGCGGAAAAAACTACCGCTTGCTGCCAAAACGTTTGGCGGTGGCCATGTCCTCCAATCAGGAATACTGGAGACAGGGCAATAGATAGGAAAAGAAATTTATGCGGAAACGTTGCGGGTAACGTTTCAGAAAGAGGTATCGTATGTGCGGAATCGTAGGTTATATCGGAAAAAAACAGGCGGCGCCCATTATTCTGGACGGTCTTTCCAAGCTGGAATACCGGGGATATGACTCGGCGGGAATGGCGGTGATCGGAGAGGATGGAAAAGTCAGCATCACGAAGTCGGTGGGCCGGCTTAAGGTGCTGGAAAATATGACGCATGGCGGAGAGACTATGCCGGGATTGTGTGGGATCGGTCATACGCGCTGGGCGACCCACGGCGTACCGAGCGACAGCAATGCGCATCCCCATTTCAATGAGGCGGAGACAATTACCGTAGTACATAACGGGATTATCGAGAATTATCTACAGCTTCGCAAGATGCTTACAGAACGGGGGTATCATTTTGTGTCGGAGACGGACACGGAGGTGGTAGCGCATCTTTTGGATTACTATTACAAGGGCAATCCATTGGAAACGATCACAAAGGTGCTTCACCGCGTGGAAGGTTCCTATGCGCTGGGCATTCTCTTTGCGGACTGCCCCGATCAGATCTTTGCGGCCAGAAAGGATTCCCCGCTGATCGTGGGACAGAGCGAGGAAGGCTGCTTTATCGCTTCGGATGTGCCGGCGATTTTAAAATATACCAGAAAAGTATATTATGTGGATAATCAGGAAGTGGTGCGTCTGCGGGCGGATCACATGCACTTCTATACGGTGGATGAGGAGGAGACCACAAAGGAGCCAGTCTATATTGACTGGGACACCAACGCGGCGGAGAAGGGCGGCTACGAGCATTTCATGTTAAAGGAGATGTACGAACAGCCTAAGACTGTGACCGACACGCTGCTGCCCCGCCTGAAAGATGACGATATTGTCATCGAGGAGCTTAATATGAGCGACGACGAACTGCGGGCGGTGAAAAAGATTCATATTGTGGCCTGCGGCTCGGCCTATCATGCGGGCGTTACGGGAAAATATGTGATAGAAGGTTTGGCGCGGATTCCGGTGGAAGTCGATCTGGCTTCTGAGTTCCGTTACCGTGATCCGATTTTGGAGGAGGGCGCCATGGTGGTGGTGATCAGCCAGTCCGGGGAGACGGCGGATACCCTTGCGGCTCTTCGGGAGTCCAAAAAGAGAGGCTTTCAGGTACTTGGCATTGTCAATGTGGTGGGAAGCTCCATTGCCAGAGAGGCGGACAATGTGATGTATACCTGGGCTGGGCCAGAGATTGCCGTTGCGACTACGAAGGCTTACAGCGCACAGTTGATTGCGCTTTATCTGCTGGCCGTGAAATTCGGCAGGGTGCGGGGAGAGATCGACGATGTGACATACGCGTCACTTTTGGCGGATCTGCGGTGCCTGCCCGATCAGATTGAGCTTCTGCTTAACAATAAAAATAAGATTCAGCGGTTTGCCAACCGTTATATCGGCGCGAAGGACGTGTTCTTTATTGGCAGGGGAATTGATTATGCGATCTCTCTGGAGGGGTCTCTGAAACTGAAAGAGATTTCCTATATCCACTCGGAGGCTTATGCGGCGGGCGAGCTGAAACACGGCACCATTTCCCTGATCGAGGAGGGGACGCTGGTGGCGGCGGTGTCCACCCAGCCTGCGCTTTATGCAAAGACCATCAGCAATATGGTGGAGGTGAAGGCGAGAGGCGCGTTCTTGCTGGCGGTGACCTGCGAGGAGAATAAGGAGATCGAGAAGGCGGCGGACTATGTGATTTATATTCCGGAGACGAACCCTTATTTTGCCAATTCGCTGGCGATTATCCCGTTGCAGCTCTTCGGATATTATGTGTCCGTGGGCAAGGGATGCGATGTGGATAAGCCGAGGAATCTGGCGAAGTCGGTGACGGTCGAGTAAAATCACAATTTTTATATAATTTGATCACATTTTAAACACAAATGGCAGATATACTAAGGACATAATCAGCGAGGGGCAATAACGAGGCGGGACGAAAAACCCGCAAGATATAAGAAAGGAAGCGAGATTATGTACGATAACAATTATCCGAACAACTATCCAAACAGATATCCGGATCATTCCGGCACGCAGCAGACAGGTACGCAGCAGGCGGGCCCCCAGCAAAACCAAGGGGCGGGACAGCCGGGCATCGAATACCGCTCTTATCAGAATCAGGGCAGTTATCAGTATGGCGGCGCGTATGCCGGAAGTTATGCGCAGGCGGAACAGAAGAAAGAAAAGAAAGCGAAGCGGCAGGGCAGTTATTTTAAGAAAGCGCTTGCGGCTGTGTCCTTGGGACTGTTCTTCGGTCTGTTTGCGGGATTGGGACTTTATATTGTGGAGTCGGCTTCGGGGATGTTAGATCGCGACAAAATAATGATTCAGGAGGAGACGGGGAGTTCGTCAACGACAGAGGCAAAGGCGAGTCAAACTCCCAAGGCGGAGCCAAGCGGCGCTGCGATCAAACAGTCGGAGACAGCGACAACGGTGGTGACCGACGTGACCGATGTGGTGAAAAATGTGATGCCCTCCATCGTGGCGGTGAACAACCACTATACGGAGACCATGTCCTTCTACGGGCAGTCCATGAGCAGCGAGGCGGACGCCAGCGGCTCCGGCATCATTGTGGGAGAAAACGACACGGAGCTTTTGATCGTCACCAACCATCATGTGGTGGCGGATACGGATAAATTGACGGTGCAGTTTAACGAGGGCAGCGAGGCGGAAGCTTTCATCAAGGGGCAGGACTCCAAAATGGATCTGGCCGTGATCGCGGTGCCGCTCACGGAGCTGTCTTCTTCTACCTTGGATTCCATTGAGGTGGCTACGCTGGGCGATTCCGATGAACTGACGGTGGGCGAGCCGGCGATTGCCATTGGCAATTCCCTTGGTTACGGCCAGTCCGTAACGACCGGCGTGATCAGCGCTCTTGACAGAAGTATCAGCCTGTCTTCCGGGTCTGGATACGGATATGTAGGAGACGAGGTGGAGGGCACTTTCATTCAGACGGATGCGGCCATCAATCCCGGTAATTCCGGCGGCGCCCTGCTCAATATTAAGGGTGAGGTAATCGGTATTAACTCTAATAAGATCGGCGGGAGCGCGGTGGAAGGCATGGGCTATGCGATTCCCATTTCTGCGGCAAGCCCGATCATTGCGGAGCTGATGCTCAGGGAGACCAAAAGCAAGGTTGCCGAGGAGGAGAGAGGGTATCTCGGTATCTCGGGTATCAGCGTGACGTCGGAGGTATCTCAGGCCTACGGTATGCCGGAGGGTGTGTATGTGGCGCAGGTATTTGAGAATACGGCGGCTTCGGCGGCTGGCTTAAAACAGGGCGATATTATCACCAAGTTTGGCGGCGACCGGATCTCGTCCATGGAGGAGCTGCAGAAGGAGCTGGAATTCTATGCCAAGGGCGATACCGTGGAAGTGCAAGTCATGACCATGACCATGAACGGCTACGAGGAAGTTACGCGGCAGATGACCTTGGGAAATAAGGTAAGCGAGTAAATCAATAACGAATGTTATAAATAGCGTGAATGAGAAAGACTGCATTTTCCGAAGAGAATGCGGTCTTTTTTCAGAAAGATTTTATACTATGGACGTTAGAATTGTGATAAAATGAATACGTGCTTTAGAAACCTAAGGGGAGAGGAAAGACGGGTATAATATGGACGATCACAGAGACGATACTTACGAAGAGACAGAGTTAGAAGAAAAGAAACCAGACACAGAGGAGACGAAAAAGGACGATTCCGGAAGCGATTACGAGGACGTCTGCTTTATCTGCCGCAGGCCGGAAAGCAAGGCTGGGAAAATGTTCAGGCTTCCTAACCATATCTGCGTTTGTGACGACTGTATGCATAAGACCATGGATACGGTCAGCCAGTTTGATTATCAGGGACTTTTAAATAATCCTAATATAAGCGATATTAACAGCGGAAAGGGATTTCCCAATATCAGCTTTGTAAATCGGGCTGATCTGCAGGGGGATGGCGGCATTCCGAATAAGCAGAAGCCGAAAAAAAAGAAGAAAAAGGAAGCGGCCCAGATCGATATCAGGGATATCCTGCCGCCTCATAAGATTAAACAAAAGCTGGACGAGTATGTGGTGGGGCAGGAGCACGCCAAAAAGGTGATGTCTGTGGCGGTTTACAATCACTATAAAAGGGTGGCTACCGGCACCATGGAGGAGATTGAGATCGAGAAGTCCAACATGCTCATGATCGGTCCTACTGGCTGCGGCAAAACTTATCTGGTGAAGACCCTTGCGAAACTTCTGGACGTGCCGCTTGCCATTGCGGACGCCACCTCATTGACGGAGGCGGGCTACATCGGCGACGATATCGAGAGCGTGGTCTCCAAACTTCTGGCGGCGGCGGATAACGACGTGGAGCGGGCGGAGCGCGGCATTATTTTTATTGACGAGATTGATAAGATCGCCAAGAAAAAGAATACCAATGCGAGGGATGTGAGCGGCGAATCTGTGCAGCAGGGAATGCTAAAGCTATTAGAAGGCGCGGAGGTGGAGGTGCCCGTAGGCGCCAATTCCAAAAACGCCATGGTGCCCCTTGCGACGGTGAACACCAGAAATATTTTGTTTATTTGCGGCGGCGCGTTTCCTGATCTGGACGAGATCATTAAGCAGAGACTCAACAAGAAGACTTCCATCGGGTATAACGCGGAGCTTAAGGATAAATACGATAAGGAAAAGAATATTTTAAACAGGGTGACGGTGGAGGATATCCGGAAGTTTGGTATGATTCCGGAGTTTATCGGCCGCCTGCCGGTGATCTTTACGCTGGAAGGATTAAGCCGCGACATGATGGTGCAGATTTTGAAAGAGCCGAGAAACGCGATTTTGAAACAGTACCAGAAATTATTGGAGCTGGACGAGGTGGAGCTGCTCTTCGATGAGGGCGCGCTTGAGGCCATTGCCGATAAGGCTATGGAGAAGGAGACGGGAGCGAGGGCGCTTCGGGCCATTATTGAGGAGTTTATGCTGGATATTATGTATGAAGTGCCAAAGGACGATAACATTGGCCGCGTGACCATTACCAAAGAGTATATCGAGGGGACGGGCGGGCCGGTTATCGATATCCGCAGCAGAAGCGCGGAGCATCCGGATCATCTGAATGTGGTGCAGCAGACCGGTACATGATAGAGAATCATTTCCCTGTTTCTATGCATAGAATACCGTAAGGAGTATGAGGGCGGTGTTCGTGTTTGACCTGTAGAGAAATGATTGTTTCGGATGAGTTTTTGGATATCATCGCGGACTATGATGTGATTGAAGAAATTCTAGATGCCACAGATGTAGATTATTGCTATCATGCCATCGACGCCGGATATGGCGTGGCCAATGTGAGGCGCAGCCAGGTGATGCCGTTGTCTTTGAGCTATTATGGCTATTCCACAATCCCCAAGCTGTACGGACTGATGCAGATGGGAGAGAGGACGTTTGATTCTTCGCCTCTTGCGGCTATGGGAAACATACGGGTACAAAATCCGCCGCTTGCCTTACAGGGAAGCGGCGTTATCATGGGTTTTATTGATACGGGAATCAGGTATCAGGACGACGTTTTCAGACGGGAGGACGGGAGCACCCGCATTATCTCCATCTGGGATCAGACCATACAGACTGGGAATCCGCCGGTTGGGTTTGAATACGGAACGGAATATCACCGGGCGGATATCGACAGGGCTTTGGCCGCCGAGAATCCGCTTACGGTGGTGCCCACTACCGATACCAACGGACACGGTACGAGGATGGCCTCTGCGGCGGCGGGAAGCCTGCTGAATCAGGGGCTTGCGTTTCGCGGAGCGGCGCCCCTTGCGGATATCGCGGTGGTGAAGTTAAAGGAGGCAAAAGCCTATTTGCGGGAGTATTACCTGATCAATGATCAGGCGGCGGCCTTTCAGGAAAACGACATCATGGAGGCGGTCAAATATTTACAGCAGATGGCGGTGGCATTTGAGCGGCCGGTGGTAATCGTTCTCGGGCTGGGCACGAATATGGGCAGCCATGACGGCACCTCTGCGCTGGATTCCTATTTGAATACCGTGGCGGGCCGCAGGAGCCGCGCGGTCGTGGTGGGCGGCGGCAATGAAGGGGATAAGGAGCACCATTATGAGCATTCTATGCCCAGCAATGTGGAGATTCGCGTGGAGAAGCCCATGAAGGGATTTTGTGTGGAGCTGTGGGGAAGCCTTCCGGACGCTTATTCTGTTGCCATCCGTTCTCCCGGCGGAGAAGTAACGCCGGTTATTGACTTTCGCAGCGGCGCGGACAGGACGTTGTCCTTTGTCTTTGAGAGAACCAAAATCCGCGTCGGTTCTACGCTGGTGGAGAAGGACAGCGGCGATCCCATGGTTTTTATGCGCTTTGCCGATCCAACGCCCGGTATTTGGACGGTGGAAGTGACGTCCTCTGCGAGGAGAATGCGGGGCAAGGGGATGTATCACATGTGGCTGCCGATCGAGGCGTTTTTGGAAGGGAGCGTCACGTTTCTTACGCCAAGTCCGGACGTGACGCTGACAGAGCCAGCGAACGCTTCTCAGGTGATTACGATATCTACCTATAACAGCTATACGGACAGTTGGTATGCGCCTTCTGGCAGAGGCTTTACCAGAAACGGTGAGATCAAGCCGGATCTGGCGGCTCCCGGCGTGGGCGTGCCGACGGCGCTGGGCGAGACGGACGGTTCCAGTATGGCGGCGGCTTTGGCGGCTGGATGTGTGGCGCAGTTTTTAGAGTGGGCCGTCGTTGACGGAAACGCGTATATGGTGGACAGCAGGGGGACGAAGAGCTACCTGATTCAGGGGGCGGACCGCCCGGACAATGTGGTGTACCCAGACAGACAGTGGGGATATGGCAGGATCAATATTAACGGGACGTTTGAGACGCTGGCGCGGCTGTAGGACAGAAAACTTGCTGATTCCGCCTGCCTGTGGTATGCTACCTTATGAATGTGTATGTCTGAATAATAGGCTGATAACAACTTGGGAAGGCGGACGTAGTGACAATGAAAAGGAAATGGCTTGGCATGGCCGGGCTGATTTTAGCTTATATATTGGCAGGCTGCGGGATGACTGCGGGCGGGATGTCGGTATCTGCGGATGAACAGACGGATGGGACAGAACAGGAGCCGGAGAAGGAAGAAGAGGAAGATTCCGGCATGGAGACGACTTCATGGGAGGAGTCCGTTCAAAAAATGTTTGAAGACCCCTATGGAGATTACAGGGAGACGGGCGGCGAGATTGTCCTGTTGACAGACGGCCCTGTAGAGGATGGCGGTTACAATGAAGCTGTCTATAATGGCGTGCGGATGTACGCTTTGGGAGCAGGCAAGCCCTTCTCCTATTACAATGCCAATTCAGACGATCCGGAGAGTTATCGGAAATTGATCGAAAGATCTGCACAGGAAAATGCAAGGATTATCGTCTGTGCAGGGAATGATTTTGGCGAGGCGGTGGGAGCCGTGCAGGAGAGCTTTCCGCAGACCGCTTTTTTGCTGATCGACGGCGTACCCCATGACGGGGAAGGAGAGGCGCTTGCGCTTTCTGAAAATGTACACTGCGTACTTTTCCATGAGGAACAGGCCGGGTATCTGGCCGGCTATATGGCGGTATGGGAAGGATATCGGAATTTAGGATTCATAGGCGGCAAGGAAGAGCCGGCCGTTTTGCGTTATGGCTACGGGTATTTACAGGGGATCGACGCTGCGGCCAAGGACTTGTCGCTTGACGACGTGGTTGTCAAATATTGGTATGCGGACACCTTTTCACCGGATATTGCGGTACGGGAGAAAGCGGACGGCTGGTATGCGGAGGGCGTTCAGATTATTTTTGCCTGCGGCGGCGGTCTCTATGAATCGGTGCTGGAGGCGGCTGAGAATCAGGACGGCTTGATGATCGGCGCGGATGTGGATCAGGCCAGAGTTTCGGACAGGGTTTTGACCAGCGCGGTCAAGAACATAGGAGCGGCCGTGACGGACACGCTGGACAGTTTCTATGCGAACAACGGATGGAGCGAGGCGCAGGCCGGGCAGGTGAGACGCTACGGCGTGGAGGAAGGATGTGCGGCGATTCCGGTCGTAGATACGGAGTGGCGTTTCAAGGAGGTGCCCACAACTCACTTTTTTGAGATTTATAAGCAGATGAAAAGGGGCGACAGGGCGGCGTCGGACGACATCAGCGAACCGCCGTCGGTTGCCATTACGGTAAATTATGAATGAGCGCGGGAGGTTTGGGTGTGTATAAGAAAAAGAAAAGTAAGATACATCCCGGTTGTCTCCTGCTTTTGGGCATTGGGATAACGGCGGCTTTGCTTGGCGGATGCGGAAACGAGGCGGAGCCAGCGGCCGCGCCTGTCTCCGAGGAAGCGGCAGGGGACGGGGCAGCGGTAGAAAAGGAAAAAGAATTGACAGAGCTTACGATGGGTGAGACAAGCTTGTCATTGGAAGAATTGTCGGAATACGCCATGGACCTATCCCTGACCTATGACACAGAGCTTCAAAAACTCTGCTATTCGCTGGATATGCCGCTGATTCCTAGAAGCGATGACGCTTATTTGTACTTGTTTCAGGCGGACAGTTGGGAAGAGGACGCGGAGGCGCTGGAAAAAGAGCCGGTTACCAGAGGGCGGAAGGACAGGGAGTGGGAGACAACCTTTCCGTACCGGGATATTTACCTGTTCAAAAGGTTTATCCCGGCCCTTCGGATCGACGGAAACTATGTGCAGGTCGGACAGGGCGTGTATCTGCTGAATCCGGAGGCGCTGGCTGAAAATCAGGAGCCTTATCCGGAGCTTGGCTCCAAGAAGGGGCTTCTGTTAGACCCGACTATGGTGGGGACGCCGGAACTGACAGACTTAAACGTAAAACATACCATTTACAATATTCCCCTTTCTCATATCATGGGGGAGACGACGGATCAGACCTTTCCGACCATTACCTACGCCTACCGGGGAAGAAACTATGTCTTTAACGGAGCGGCGGTCAACGGGTATGACGGACTGTTTACCTATTTGACGGAGCACGGCATGACCGCTACGGCAGTGGTGTTGAATGATTGGAACGAGGCTTTTCCGGAGCTGATTCATCCGGAAGCCAAAAATCCGGAGAGCGGCGCTTATTATTATATGTTTAACGCGGCGGAGGCGGAAGGAACGAGAACGCTGGAAGCCGTGGCTTCCTTTTTGGCGGAACGCTATTCCAGCGGGGAGCACGGCATGGTACATAGCTGGGTGATTGCCAATGAGATTAACCAGAACCGGGTCTGGAACTATATGAACACCAAGGATGTGTACCACTATACAAGAGAGTTTGAAAAGTCCTTCCGCATCTTCTATCAGGCGGTGAAAAGCCGCTATGCCAATGCGCGGGTATATTTCAGCATTGACCATGCATGGAACAGCAACGAAGGAGATAACGGCCGTTTTTTTAACGGCAGGGATATTCTGGAAGCTTTTAACGAGGCGGCTTTGCAGCACGGCAATTACGACTGGGGCATTGCGATTCACCCCTATCCGGAACCGCTTACGCGAGTCAATTATTGGTCGCAGGAGTACGATAAGACGAGGGACGCTTCGCATCTGTCCATCATGAATCTGAATGTGTTGACGGACATGCTTCTAGAAGAGGACTATCTGGACCGGGCGGGGGAAGTGCGCAGCGTCACCATTACGGAGCTGGGCTTTACTTCTGGCTCGGGGGAGAGGCTGCAGGCGGCGGCCTTTGCTTACTGCTACCATATTGTGGAGGATAATCCCTATGTGGACGCTTTTCTGATGAACCGGCAGACGGACGCCCCGGAGGAAGTGATGGCGGGGATGGCCTTTGGCGTGTATGAGTATGACCATTCTCCGAAATACATCAGGGATGTGTTCCGGGATATCGACACGGAGCGGTCCGGGGAGTACACGGATTTTATGCTCAATATTTTGGGCGCGGATAGTCTGGAAGAGGCCTTGTCATGGGCAAGGGCGGATGCGGAGTGATATGAAGGTTTCTTTGTTGGTGACAGTTTATAATGTAAAAGAAAGTCTGCCGATTACCCTTGCGGCCATTGAAGAGCAGGATTACGGGGACATCGAAGCGGTGATTGTGGACGGCGGTTCTACCGACGGCACGGTGGAATTGATCCGGCAGTTTGCCGATCAGGCGGCGGACAGGCAGGGTCTTTCGGTGCGGTGGGTGTCAGAGCCGGACGAGGGTCTCTACGACGCTATGAACAAGGCGTACCGCATGAGTACGGGAGATGTGATTGCGGTCTGCAATGATAAATTATGTAAACCATATGCGGTCAGCAGGCTGGTGGCAGCCATGGAGCAGGGCGGCCCGGGGTGTATCGGGGCGCACTCTGACCTGGTGTATACGGAAGGGGAGCGGATCGTTAGACAGTGGCATATGGGGCAGGGAAGGATTGCGCAGGGCTGGATGCCCGGACACCCTACCCTTTTTCTGAAACGGTCTGTGTACGAGAAATATGGTCTTTACGATACGTCTTACCGCTGCGCGGCGGACTATGAGTTTATGGTGCGCTTTTTGAAGGACGAGTCAAATACGCTTTCCTATGTGCCGGAGGTTCTGGTGGCTATGTTTTACGGCGGCACCAGCAACGCGGGTCTTGGGAATTATTTGGTATCGTTTCAGGAGGGATATCTGGCCCTCAAAAAAAACGGCGTGCCCCGGCCTTTATGGATTACCATAAAAAGAACGGTGCGGGTGCTGCTGCAGTTTGGGAAGTGATGGTGGTAATTTTTTTGCTTGCGAGATCCGGTCCGATATGCTATTCTGAATACACTTGGAAAATCTAATACTATTCTTTTGCCTACAGGGCATCGTAGGGAGCGTCTCGCTCCGGGATTTCCAAAAATGAAACCATAAATGTAAGAAAGCGAAAAAGGAGGACAAATGACAAAAGAAAACTGGACATGGGAGGATCAGCTTTTGACGGGAAAACTGGAGTATCGGCTGACCAATGATTTTATGTTTAAGGCGGTGCTGCAGGAAAATGAAATGGCCTTAAGAGGACTGCTCTGCGCCTTGCTTGGCATGGAGGCGGAGAAGATTAAAACTGTACGGGTGATGAATCCCATAGAGATCGGGAAGAAAATCGAGGATAAGCTGATGATGCTCGATTTAAAGCTGGAAATGAACGATAACTGTATTATGGATATCGAAATGCAGATTCTGGATAAAGGGAACTGGCCCGTGAGATCGCTGGCGTATCTGAGCAGAAGCTTTGACCAGTTGGAAAAGGGGGATTCCTACCAAAAGGTAAAAGAAACGATACATATCGGGATTCTGGATTTTACGCCGAAAGGATTCCCGAACAAACTGTACTTGGATTATTATTTTTATAATTTAGATACCGCACATAAATATAGTGACAAAATGTCAATCCGTGTGCTACAATTAAACCAGTTAGGGAAGAATGAAGATGAAACGGACATGCCGGAGCTGTATCAGTGGGCGAGGCTGTTTAAAGCGGAGACATGGGAGGAAATGCGGATGTTGGCGGAAAAAAGCGCGGCAATCAAAGAGTGTGTGGTTACCTACAAGGAACTGACTGCGGATGAAAGGGCAAGGATGGAAGCCGAGGCGAGGGAGGACTATTATCGGTGCCAGAAGGATTTGGAGTTATATGCGACGGAAAAGGGAATGAAGCAGGGCATCCAACAAATGCTTGTTTCTGCTGTAGATCATGCCATGCAGAACCTTTCGCTGACGCTTGAGCAGGCATGCGAAGCGCTCGGCGTGACAGTGGAGGCTTATCAGGCTGCGAAAGACGGCAAATAACGGTAGGATGACTGACGGTGCTGCTGCAGTTTCATAAATAACAGACATTTCACAGCATTTCAAAACCATTTCACAGCAGAGCGGTCGTTCTGGAGGTTTCAACAACCGATAAAACAAGAAAAAGCGATAACAGGAGGTGATGAGGTGATCCGCATTGCCGTTTGTGATGATGAAAAAAACATGTCCGATCAGATTCGGAAGCTGGTTTCCGACTTTTTTCGCGTAAAAAACTGGGAGGTATCTATTCGGCAGTTTTCCTGCGGGGAGGAACTGCTGCGGTATGACAAGCCGGTAGACGTTCTTTTTCTGGATATTCAGATGGAGGGGACAGATGGCATGGAGACGGCAAGAAGACTGCGGGAACGCGGCTTTCGGGGCGTTTTGATATTTGTTACCGTTCTGCGGGAAATGGTCTTCTCGGCTTTTGACGTGCAGGCTTACGACTATTTGGTAAAGCCGCTTAGGAAGGAAGCCTTTGAGAGAACGATGGAGCGGCTTTTTACTTCCCTGCAAAATGCCGGCCAAACCGGATTGTTAGTCCGTAAGGGATATGACAGCCGGATTATTCCTCTGATGGATATTGTTTTTTGCGAAAGTATTGACAGGAAAATCTATCTGCATCTGATCTCCTCCGAGGTGGTCGATTACTACGAGCGGATTGAAAATTTGGAAAGTAAGCTGGGCAGCGGTTTTTTTCGGTGTCACAGAAGCTATCTGATCCATCTTAAATACCTAAAGAATTATCAAAACGGGACGGCGTATATGGAGGGCGGCAGGGAGATACCGGTTTCAAGGCTGCGGGCCGGTACATTTTCCCAGGTTATTTTACAGTATATGGAAGATCTGTGAGAGCAGACGAAACGGAAGGTGGAAGGTATGGAGTGGCTGGACGTCTATGGGATGGGAAGCGGCATCGTGCAGATGATGTTGGGATTTGCCTTTTTTATTCGGTTTTTGCATAAGAGAGGGACTTTTTTTAGGTATTGTCTGTTTGCGGTGTGCGGAAGCGTTGTCATTTATTTTGTCCCGAACGGCGGTATTGCACAGATCGGAGCCTACGTGTTTTTGCTTGCCGTGAGCGGAATATTGCTTTCGTCGGGCGAAATTCGGGACGGACAGATGCGAAAACATGGAGAAAACGATTGGAAATCCGTTGTTTTATATGCCGTGCTGCTGACGGAGGTGATGCAGCTTAGTTATGGAGTCGTGAAATCGCTTTGGAGTCTGATGCCTGCGCCGGATGGGAAAATGGAAGGTTATGCATTTATGCTGTCGGGGGAATTGGTATCGCTTTTGCTGTTCTGGTTTTGCTGCCGCATGATATATCGGTATTTTTCTAATCGAGAAACGATCAGGCAGCAGTATTTGTTTATGATACTAGTGCCTGTTTTGATGATTTTTTTTATGGAGGAGTATATCAATTCTATCATTTACGGGGTCAATGTTACGGACGGCGGCGGGATTACCGTATACACCAACCACTACCAGATGCTCGCGATCCAGCTTTTGGGAATGGGAAGCGTGTTCTGCATTTTATTTGCTTATCAAAGAACGCTGCAGAATGTCCGTCTCAGCACGGAAGTGTCGCTATTAGCACAGCAGGAGCGGTCTTTGAACCAATATGTGGAGGAGGCCAGAACACGCTACGAGAAAACGACGGCGTTCCGTCATGACGTCAGAAATCATATTGCGGTGGTGAAACAGCTTTTGCAGAGTGGGAAGTGGGAAGAGGCCATGCGCTATGTGGGAGATATGGAGGAGATGGCGCAGGAGCTGTCCTTTCCCGTCTGCACGCACAATCCGGCGGTAGATATTTTGGTGGAGAATAAGCTGGGAACTGCAAAGAGCAGGGGGATCGATGTGGATTGTTCGCTTCTTTTACCTTACCCTTGCGGCCTGCGGGATATTGATATCTGTATTATTCTGTCCAATGCGCTGGATAATGCGATTCATGCCTGCAACGGGATGGAGGACAAAGAAAAGAGGTATATTCGCGTGACCGGGCGTATGCAGGGAGAATTCCTATTTATGGAAATAGAAAATAGCTTTCAGGGAAAGGGGATACCGAGGGAGGGGACGGGTCTGTCAAATATCAGGGCGGTGGCGGAAAAGTATCAGGGCGCGGTGAGTATGAAAATACAAGGTTCTGTTTTTCTGCTTCATGTGCTATTGATCGTTCCGCAGATGCCAGAAAGCTTGAAACGGCAATCAGAAAGCGAGCTGTGGCAGCCGTAAGACATTTTACGGCATTCAGAAGACATCCCACGGCAAAAGCATGGATGCGCCGCTTTTCCTTGTCGAAAGAATAAGTGAGGGCGGCTGTTAGTGGACGGTACCGCCCGAAAATACGATAGGTAAGGAGGAAAAGTTATGTCCATGAAAATCAACGGTAATTCCAACAGTCCCGCAAGCAAGTATGTAGAGGAAGCCATGCGGAAGAAGGAAGCGGAGCAGAACGCGGAAAGAGCGAAAGCGGCACAGCCACAGGACGAGTATATCAGCAGCGAGAAGTCCGGCGCAAAGCCAACAGGCCTGTACCATGTAGGACAGGACGAGGAAGGAAACCGCAAAATCTTCTATGACGATCCGAAAAAAGCCGGGAATGAGGACGGGAAGAAACCGCCGAAGGCAAACGGGGAGAATCCGGAAGAGGAAGATGAAGAATGGGTTGCCAACACGGATCGGGTGGATCGGGAGATTCGGGAACTGAAGGAGAAAAAGAGCCAGATCGAGCGGCAGATTCGCTCCGCTTCCGGGGATGAGGAAAAGACGGAGGAGTTGGAGAGGAAGCTTTCGCAGGTGGAAAATGAGCTGCAGCAGAAAGACAACGACACCTATAGGCGGCAGCAGACCAAGGTAAGCCGTAAGAAATAAGGTCAGAGAACTCCTGTTCAGAAATACGGTGCAACACAAAAAAGCTTTGAATGCTATTGATTTTGTAATGATATGTTGGGTATAATACAATCAAAACTTGGATGCAATGCACCGTATTTTTAAAGGAACAGGAGATTATATGACGGCAATCATCTTTGCGGCTTTGGCGGTGGGAATTTTCCTGCTGGATCTGTTACTCAAAAACCATATCGAAACGCATCTGCAGGTGGGAGAGGAAAAGCCCGTCTGCGGGGGAAGGCTTCTGATCAGAAGGTATCACAACAGGGGCGCTTTTCTGGATGCAGGACAAAAGAGACAGAAGGCGGTTGTCCTTCTGTCCCTGATTTTAACCCTTTTTATGACGGCGGCGTTTCTTGCTGCGTTTACCTTTCGGGGTAAGACAACCCTGAAAGCGGGGCTTGCCCTGCTTCTGGGCGGCGCGTACAGCAATACTTATGACCGCCTGGCTAGAAATTATGTGGTGGACTACGTCAGCTTTCCCGTGAAAAATAAAAGAATCCGCCGCATTGTCTTTAACATTTCAGATTTCTGCATTATCATCGGCGCGCTCCTGATGACTTTAGGGCAGAATACAACGGAAAAGAAGAAAAAAGTCAGGCGCAAATGACGGTGCCGCTTTTTCCTTTGAGCGCTTCTTTCACATCCCCCAACGAGGTAATCAGAACACGTCCTTCGGGATGGGTTTCCAGATAGGAAATAGCCGCTTCGATTTTCGGAAGCATAGTGCCCTCCCCGAACTGCTTTTCTTCACAGAGCTTTTTCGCCTCCGAGACGGTGAGGGAGGAGATCGGCTCTTGATTTGGCTGCCCGAAATTGCGGTAAACCAGAGGGACGCCTGTCAGGATAATCAGCTCGTCCGCTTCTAATTCGATGGCCATTCTGCCGGCTACCGCGTCTTTTTCAATGACAGCGGAAGCGCCTTTTAACATATGGTTCTGCTCGATCACGGGAATACCGCCCCCTCCGCAGGCAATGACAATCTGGTCGGCTGCCGCCAAAGTGCGGATCGCATCGATTTCTACGATGTTGATGGGACTAGGCGCAGCGACCACGCGCCGGAAGCCTTTACCGGGCTCTTCTTTTACAAAGTTGCCCTTCTTTTTTTCCAACTCTGCGTCCTCAGCCGACATATAGCGGCCGATCACCTTTGTGGGGGTGTAGAAGGCCTCGTCGTAGGGGTCCACCGTAACCTGTGTCAAGATGGTGCTGATGGTCTTTGCGATACCGCGGTCGAGCAGCTCGGCGCGGAGCGCATTTTGGATATCATATCCCACATATCCCTGACTCATGGCGGAGCAGACGCACATGGGCGCAGGCGTATAGTCGATGTAGATGCGGCGCAGCTCCGTCATGGCCTTGTGGATCATGCTGACCTGCCGGCCGTTGCTGTGGGTGATGGTGAGCTGATAGTCGGCTTCCACTAAGTCTGCAAGGGCTTTCGCGGTTGTTTTGACCGCATCCCACTGTTCGAGCGTGGTATAACCGAGCGCCTCATGTCCCAGAGAGACCACGGCTTTCTTTTTATTTATCATCGTTTCAGTCATGAAAAATCCTCCGATCGGCAATTTTCAAAGCGGCTTTTCCGCATATTCCCAGTATAGCAAAACTCGTCTTCTTTGTATAGAAGTGTTTTTATGTTTCGATTATGTAAACTAATTGTGCAATACAAACAAAAGCGGAGCCTTATATTTGGTTATAATTATACAAAATATACAAGAAATAGTTTGACAAGGCATAGAAGGGATTGTATAATTGGTAGTAGTTAATTCGGAGGAGGGGGTGCAACCGATGTTTTTGGCTGATGGCGTCGGAGACAGACTAAACGATGGCAAAGTGCTGCAGAATATGACGCTGGAACAGATCAGAACGGTGATCGAAGTAATACAGCAGTCTTCGGACGCGTATCTGTTTATTCTGGATTTGAGCGCGGATACTTATATCCTGCCGGAAAAGGCGACGAAGCGGTTCCCCTTTCATACCACGACGATTGAGAATTGCAAGGAGACCCTGCAAAAGGTGACGCACCCTGCCGACTATGAGATGGTAGTGGCGGATCTGGAAAAATGCCGTTTGGGCGAGAAAGAGAAGCATACGTTGGAGTACCGCTGGATGGACCGTATGAACAGGGTAGTCTGGGTGAGCTGTAGCGGTACGGTGGTGACGGGCGCCGAGGGGCACAGGCTTTTGATCGGTGCAGTCAGCGAATTGGGCAGGAAAGCGAAAGCCGATAATGTTACCGGACTCCGCAGGGAAGCGGGGTTTCGTCTGGATATGGAAAATCTTCTCCGGGAGAATGCCGATTCTGTTCATTATATGATGCGCATCGGCATCGATCACTTTAAGGAGATCAATGAAAGAGAAGGCATTGAGGCGGGCGATGAAGTGCTTCGGGAGCTTGCGGAATGTATTCTTAAGACGGTAGATGAGGGCGTGAAGGTGTATCGTCTGGTGGCGGACGAGTTCATGATCGTGGATGAGGGAGAGGCCATGAGAAAGGAACCCCGTGTCATTTACAGGCAGATACAGCAGTCCATAGCGGCAGCGGCGAAATGTAAGAAATACAGTCGTTTTTACACCGTTTCTGCAGGTGTGTTTGAGGGAGATTTCACTGGAAAAACCGTGGAAGAAATGATGCGGTATACGGAATTTGCGTTAAACGAGGCGAAGCGCAGCGGTAGAAACCAGATGTGTCCGTATGATCAGGAGGCCTATGACGTCTACATGAGAAAGCTTGACATCCGGAAAGCGCTGCGGCAGGATGCCAATAACGATTTCAAGGGCTTTGAGGTGTATTACCAGCCTATTGTGTCCGCGTCTGAGGATTATAAACTGATCGGGGCGGAGGCGCTTCTTCGCTGGAAGAACGAGAAATATGGGAACATGTCGCCGGCGGTGTTTATTCCGATTCTGGAGGAGAGCGGGCTGATTATTCCGGTGGGCCGGTATGTTTTGTGGGAGGCGGCAAAAGCCTGTAAAAAATGGCAGCAGTACATACCGGGGTTTCATATTAACGTGAATCTCTCCTATGTCCAGCTTCACAAGAGCGATTTGATGCAGGATGTGGAGAGGTGCGTGCAGGAAGTTGGAGTCGATCCGGAAAGTCTGGTGCTTGAGCTGACTGAAAGCGGCTATATTGAGACAAGCGAGCATATCAAGGAGCTTTTCAAGGATTTGAAAGCGAAAAATATCGATTTGGCGCTTGACGATTTCGGTACCGGTTACTCCAATATGCGTTATCTGAAAGACATTGACTTTAAGACCGTAAAGATTGACAGAAGTTTTGTGGTACAGGCGCTGCACAGCGATTATGATTTTAATATTATCAGTCATATCATAGATATGGTGCACAGTCTTGGCTCTGTGGTCTGTATGGAGGGAATCGAGGAAAAGGAAGAACTCTCTAAAATGATGGCCACCAAGCCGGATATGATACAGGGGTACTATTTCGGGAAACCTGCTCCAGCGGATCAATTTGAGAAGGAATTTCTGGGGAACGCGGTTTCCGCCAGCGTTTCCTAGAGGCTTACAAATTTTCCCTAATACGAATGTCCACATCTACATAGTTATTTTCCGAGGCGGGCATCTCTCCTGTAGTCAGGTAGGTGAACAGGAGGGAGAGGGGTTGGAAACCTTGTTGAAAGGGCTGTTGGCAGATAGTGGCTGCGATCAGTCCTTTTTGCATATATTCGCGGGTCGTGGGAACGATATCGTTTGTTATGACAGTCATGTCATTTTTACGCGGACTTTCTTCTATGGCCAGACAACCGCCGTATACGCCTCCGGCAGTAAAATAAAAGGCGTTGATTTCGGGGTGGTCTGCGAGAAGCTTTTTTGTCAGTTCACGGCTCGTTTTATCGTCGTCGTTGTTATTGACGATGTCTGCGATACGGATATTGGGGGTTGATTCGATCACGTGGGAGAAACCCGCAATACGTTCGGTGTGGCAGAGAATGTTCCTAGAGCCGGAGACGATGCCGACGTGCACGTCCCCACGGGTCATAAGCTGCATAAGCCCGGCCGCGGTTTCACCGGAGCGGTAAAAATTACTGCCCACATAGGCAAGACGGCTGGAATTTTCGATATCGGTGTTCAGCGTTACCACGGGGATGCCCTGCGCGCAGAGGCTGTCGATTTTTTCCCGCACGGCGTTGTCGTTGTAGGGAGAGATGGCAAGGCCGCCTATCCCTTCCGCAAGGAGGGAGTCGATGGCGTCGAGCTGCTGCTGTAAGCTGTATTCCGTCTGTCTTACGAGGACGCTGCAGTTGTAGCCGGCAAGCTCCAGTTCTTTTTCGCGTACGCCAAGAAGCACGTCGTCGAAGAAAGGGTTGCCGACGCCGAGCAAAATAACGCCAAGCTTGAGGTTTTTCTTTTGGGCGGCAAGGACAATCCCCGCTTTGTTGGGTTTATAATCCAGATCGCGCACGATCTGCATGATTTTTTCTTCCGTCTGCGGATTCACGTCGCCGCGGTGGTTTAACACGCGGTCCACTGTGCCCCGCGATACGCCTGCGAGAGCGGCGATTTCTTTGATAGTTGCCATAGCGGGTTTTCCTTTCCGTAAGTGCGCGGCCAAAGATTTGGCCTGTGACTAGCGTAGCATACTCGGTGGAAATAGACAATGCGTTCCCTTGCATTTTGTATAAAGTTCCGAAAAAAAGATATGGGCTTGCTTTTCCCCTCGGGACAGCTTATCATGAAAGAAGAGAGAGCGTGCACGGGCACGGAAAATTTTAACAGGTGAATGGGAGGGCTGATATGTATTATATTGGAGTGGATTTGGGAACCAGCGCCGTGAAGCTGCTTCTGATGGAGGGAAACGGAAAGATCGTCAATATCGTATCGAAGGAATATCCGTTATATTTTCCCCATCCGGGATGGTCGGAGCAGAAGCCGGAGGACTGGTATGAGCAAGCAATCGCGGGAATCAAAGAACTCATTGCAAATGTGGATAAAAGCCAGATCGCGGGTATCAGCTTTGGCGGACAGATGCATGGACTTGTGATTCTGGATGAGAACGATGAGGTGATCCGGCCGGCGATCCTTTGGAACGACGGAAGAACTACGGAGGAATGCGACTATTTAAATAACGAGATCGGCAAGGATAAGCTGTCCGCCTATACGGCCAATATTTCCTTCACGGGATTTACCGCACCGAAGGTACTGTGGGTGAAGAACAAGGAGCCGGAGAACTTTGCGCGGATTAAGAAGATTATGCTCCCCAAGGATTACATTGCCTACAAGCTGACAGGCGTGCACTGTACGGATGTTTCCGACGCTTCCGGTATGCTCTTGTTTGACGTGAAGAATCGCTGCTGGTCGAAGGAGATGTGCGAGATCTGCGGCGTGAAGGAAGAGCAGCTTGCGAAGATTTACGAGAGCTACGAGACTGTGGGGACGGTGCTTCCAGAGATTGCGAAGGAACTGGGAATTCCAGAGACTGTGAAGGTTGCGGCTGGCGGCGGCGACAACGCGGCGGCGGCTGTGGGAACGGGCACCGTGGGAGACGGTATGTGCAATATTTCCCTCGGCACCAGCGGTACGATTTTTATTTCCTCCGATAAGTTCGGCGTGGATAAGTTCAATGCCCTCCATGCGTTTGCTCATGCGGACGGGCACTATCACCTGATGGGATGTATGTTAAGCGCGGCTTCCTGCAATAAATGGTGGATGGACGATATCATCGGCACGGAGAAGTACGCCGATGAGCAGAAAGCGATTACGGACGACAAGCTGGGAGAAAACCATGTGTATTTCCTGCCCTACCTGATGGGTGAGCGTTCTCCCCACAACGATCCGGACGCAAGGGGTACTTTTATCGGCATGACCATGGATACCACGAGAGCGGATATGACGCAGGCGGTATTGGAAGGCGTGGCCTTTGCCCTGCGGGATTCCCTTGAGGTAGCGAAGTCTCTTGGCATTCATATCGAGCGCACGAAGATCTGCGGCGGCGGCGCAAAGAGCCCGCTCTGGAAGCGGATGATCGCCAATATCATGAACCTGAAAGTGGACGTGATCGAGAGCGAGGAAGGGCCGGCTATGGGCGGCGCAATGCTGGCGGCGGTGGCCTGCGGCGAGTATGCAAACGTGGAGGAAGCGGCTTCTAAGATTGTGAAGATTGTGGACACGGTGGAGCCGGAGCCTGCACTGGTGGCGAAGTATGAAGAAAGATATCAGCAGTTTAAGCAGATTTATCCGACCTGTAAGGAACTGTTTGGAACATTGAAATAAGAATTGTCGGAGAAAGGAGAGGGTTACAGATGGAAATCAAAAAACTGACAGATCCGTCGTTTCGTAAGTACGGCAGGGTCGTGGAGGGGATCGACTTTACCGACTTAGTGGAAGCGATCAAGAGTAAGACGCCGCTGCCGGAGGGCGTGGCTTACGAGCCTTCCATTGCGGCTTTGGAGGAGACTGCGGCGGCTAAGGCGTTACAGAAGAGAACCTACGGAGAACTGCCGATCGAAGTTGGCTACTGCAATGGGCATAATTATAAGCTGAACGCGATCGAGTATCACAGAAGCTCTGAGATCAATGTGGCGGCTACAGACGCGGTGCTGATTCTCGGTATGCAGCAGGATATCACCGATGATTTCAAGTATGAGACGGCTAAGATGGAGGCCTTTTTGGTGCCGGCGGGCACGGCGGTGGAAATCTACGCCACCACCCTGCATTATGCACCGTGCAGCGCGGACGAGGGTGGCTTCAAGGTGGGCATCGTACTTCCGGCGGGCACGAACTATCCGCTGAAGGAAAAGCACGAGGGATGGGAAGATTCCCTGATTACCGCCCAGAATAAATGGCTGATCGGCCACGCTGAGGGCGGTCTTGACGATGGCTCGCATATCGGGCTTGTGGGAAAGAATCTCGATATCCGCGAGTAACAGAGTGAAAAGAACTTCTATAAACTCAGCAGCAAAGGCTGCTTCGTTAAGAAGTTCTATGTTTCACTCGGGAGAATGCAAAAGCAGCATTCTCCGTAAGAAGAGTAATCATACCGGTCAACCCGGTTAAAGGAGGGTATAAAAAATGAATAACTTACCGAAAGTAAAAATTGGTATTGTGGCGGTAAGCCGTGACTGCTTCCCAGCTTCTCTGGCAATCAACAGGAGAAAGGCGTTGGTGGAGGCTTACGCAAAGAAGTATGACGCGGCGGATATTTACGAGTGCCCTGTCTGCATCATCGAGAGCGAGATCGACATGGTGAACGCGTTAAAGGATATCAAGGATAACGGCTGTAACGCGCTGTGCGTATACCTTGGCAATTTCGGCCCGGAGATTTCCGAGACGCTGCTTGCAAAGCATTTCGAAGGTCCGAAGATGTTTGTGGCGGCTGCCGAGGAATCTCAGAACGATCTGATTCAGGGGCGCGGCGACGCTTACTGCGGTATGCTCAACGCCAGCTACAACTTAAAGCTTAGAAATGTGAAAGCTTATATTCCTGAATATCCTGTAGGCGATGCGGAAGACTGCGCGGACATGATCCATGAGTTTGTGCCGATTGCACGGGCGATTGCGGCGCTTTCCAGCTTGAAGATTATTTCCTTCGGTCCCAGACCGCTTAACTTCCTTGCCTGCAACGCGCCGATCAAGCAGCTTTACAATCTGGGCGTGGAAATCGAAGAGAACTCCGAGCTTGATCTGTTTGAAGCGTTCAATAAGCACGCGGGCGATTCCCGTATTCCGGATGTTGTGAAGGATATGGAGGCGGAGCTTGGCGCAGGCAACAACAAGCCGGAAATCCTGCCTAAACTGGCACAGTATGAGCTGACCCTTCTCGACTGGATCGAGGAGCACAAAGGCTACCGCGAGTATGTGGCGATCGCTGGAAAGTGCTGGCCTGCATTCCAGACACAGTTCGGTTTCGTTCCCTGTTTTGTGAACAGCCGTCTGACTGGCAGAGGCATTCCGGTATCCTGCGAGGTGGATATCTACGGCTGCTTAAGCGAGTTTATCGGCGAAGCTGTCAGCGATGACATTGTAACCCTGCTCGATATCAACAACTCCGTACCGAAGGATATGTACAAGGAATCCATCGAAGGCAAGTTTGACTACAAGTTTACCGATACCTTTATGGGCTTCCACTGCGGCAATACCTGCTCCAAGAAGCTGTCCAAGTGCAGCATGGAGTACCAGATGATTATGGCAAGATCCCTGCCGGAAGAAGTGACGCAGGGTACGCTGGAGGGCGATATCGTTCCCGGCAACATTACCTTCTACCGTCTGCAGAGCACTGCGGACAATATCCTGCGCGCTTATGTGGCGGAGGGAGAGGTGCTTCCTGTGGCGACCAAGTCCTTCGGCGGTATCGGCGTATTCGCGATTCCGGAGATGGGCAGATTCTACCGTCATGTGCTGATTGAGAAGAATTACCCGCATCACGGCGCGGTTGCGTTCGGCCACTTTGGCAAAGCGTTATTCGAGGTATTCAAGTATATCGGCGTGGATGTGAGCGAGATCGGCTACAACCAGCCTAAGAGCCTGCCGTATCCGACGGAGAATCCGTTTGCGTAAATCAGTACAATAACAGGACAGGGAAGTTTTCTTCCCTGTCCACATAAAAAAGGCGGAACCGGAAAACCGGCTCCGCCTTTTTTGACACTTGTTCGATTTGTTATACAATCGTATCTAATACGGAATCCATAGTCGGCGCGTTGACGCCGCTGCCGCCGTTGTTGTAGGTCTTCTTGTTCAGTGCCTCTCCCTGTGTCGCGTAACGGTAAATACTGTTTACCTTGTCGGTGATCTTCTCCGCAGTGGAGTAAGCGCCGCTAAACAGGCTCTTAACGTTGCTCATGTCCGCATCCTTAAACTTTTCCTCGTCGATCGAAAGAGTCTTGTCGGAATTTACGGTAACGCCTATTTTAGAGAAAGCGCTCTTATTGTTTCTGATAATGTTCTTCAAATAAGAGGCTTGATTGATAACATTGCTGTTCGCGCTCTTGTCGGTATTTTCGATCAGGCTGTTGTAATCCTTTACAAAAGCGGAGAACGCCTTATAAACGTTGTCCTTATTGCTGTTGCTCATGTCGGTTGCGCCCAAATTCTCGATGGACTTATAAAGCGCGTTTGCGGCGGAAGCTGTGGAAGCGTCCGTCACGGTCTTGGATTTGTCCTTATCCTTAGTGGAGGATGTGCTGCTCGTCGAAGAGGAACGTCCTACGCCCGCGTATTTTGCCTTGGAAGAGGTAACGGCCTCGCCGTCGCCCGCTGCGCGGTAAATCTGGCTCGCTTTATTCACTGCCTTGTCTGCAAAGGAACCGATGCCGCCAAACAGTGTCTTTACGGTAGCGCCCTTTCCGTGCTCAGTGTCCTGCAGAGCCTTCTTCATGGAATCCTCGTCGAAGGACAAGGTTCTGTCGGAATTCATGGTGATGCCGACTTTTGCGAAGAGCTTGTAATTCGTATAGTAGGAGTTGTATAAGGACTCCGCCTGCTTCTTTACAGTTGAGTTCTCGCTCTTGGCCGCGCTCTTCATCAAGCTGTTGTAGTCTTTGACAAAGGCGGAAACAGAGTCGGTGATCTTGCCGATGTTTTCCTCGCTCCTGTCGTCGTAGTTTAAAGAGGTGAGCGTGGAAGCGGATTTGTAAAGGGATGCCGCCGCGGAAGCGGAAGCGCTGTCCTTGACCTTTCCGGCCTTCTTTTTGTCAACTTCGCCAGATTCCTCAGCTTCTTGCTTTTCTAATTTTGCATAGTAGGACTTCATCATCTTGCCGTAGCTGCCGTTCTTGATTGCGGCATAATCGCCAAGCAGAGAACTCACTCCTCCCGCGTTGTCAGAGCCGCCCATGCCGCCAAGCAGCGTAGAGTAGGTGTCAGCCATGCCTGAATTTAAACCGGTTAAATTGATTCCCATATTTTTACCCTCCTTGTCATCTTTTCCGACGTCCGTGTCATATATTTGGTGATAACAGAATCTTCCTATATCTATTATTTCGTCTTTTCCCCGGATTTGTAAAGGGGTTTTGGGAAAAAATTTTTATTTTCAGGGCAGGCTTGCATAAATATCTGCAATGCACGCCGCCTGATTTGGAAAATGTTCTTTCAGGAACATCAGATACTGGATGGTGCTGCCCTCGTAGGGATGCGTATCGCCGATCAGACTGACTTCGTAGCAGTTGCGTATCACATTAATGATGCAGTCTTCCACATGATCTTCCTTACAGTCTTTGCACTCTTTTAAAATATGCGCAATGGCCGTTTCCAGTTCGAACTCGTCAAAAGTACGAAAGTCTGTAGTAGGTATGCCGCTGGGGCCGCCGGGAACCTCCTTTTTGGGGGCCTGCTTATAATTGGAAACGCATTTTTTGGCAAAACCTATGTTGCATGATGTTCCACGGCACTGGCCGCAAAGTGATTCGCCTCTGCAGCAGTTTTCCAGATCGTCTTCAATTAAGTCGGCGTTCAACCCTTTCTTGTGTTCATCCGCCATAGCATTTCCTCCTTTGAATGGTTTTAAAATCGGTTTTGACACAGTATAGCATACGCAATCCTTTTTTTCCATATGCTTCCTTAAAATTCTATGCGGGATATGGGGATGGAGAAAACGGTTCTTAAAAAATAAAAAAATTTCAAGTTTTTCTTGACTTTATTTCGAAAATGTGTCCATGCGTCAAAAGGTATACATAATGCATAAAAACAGATCATAAAATAGAAACAAAATAGGTAAAAGAAACGACAAAAAATACGAGATGTTGACAAAAAATGTTTAAAATGCTATGGTGATAGAAAAATACAAGCGTAAAAATATAAAAAATGCAAAAAAGGAGAGCGCGGTATGGGACTTATTAAAAATATCTTTGGAGGCGGGAAAAAAGAGGAAGGCATACAGATTTGCGCACCAGTGGGTGGAAAGCTGGTTCCCATCAGCGAGGTCAGCGATCCTACGTTTGCGGACGGTATTTTGGGACAGGGCGCGGCAGTGATTCCCGGCGATAACCGGTTCCTTTCACCGGCGGACGGTACGGTCACTACGGTATTTCCCACCGGCCATGCGGTGGCGATCACGACAGACGACGGGGCGGAGGTGCTTTTACATATCGGATTGGACACGGTGAAGCTGAACGGAGAGCACTTTACCATTCATGCGGAAGAAGGGCAGAAGGTAAGCAGAGGGGATCTTCTTTTGGAGGCTGATCTGGCGCAGATCAAGGCTGCCGGATATGAAATTATTACTCCCATTGTGATCTGCAACACCGATGAGTTTGCAGAAGTTGCGATGGCACAGGCCGGGGATGTGGAGGCCGGGGATACTGTTTTGACACTCAAAAAGTAAGGGTTTCGGTTTGGCGGAGGTGGAGATGGATACCTATATTGGAAAAAGCGTGATGAGGGGAATTGCGATAGGACGGATCTATCTTTATAAAAAGGTCGATATTCAGGTGACGGATCAGAAAGTGACGGATGCGGCGGCTGAGAAGGAGCGGCTGTTCGCGGCTGTGGATCGCGCGAAGGCGCAGCTTACAAGACTTTATGATGAGGCCCTGCAGAACGTGGGAGAGGATCATGCCGCTATCTTTGACGTACATAGGATGCTTTTGGAGGATGAGGATTATTTGGATACTGCCGCGGGAGAGGTTGAGAACGGTTATAATGCGGTGTATGCGGTAGATCAGGCGGGAACGCAGTTTGCGGAGCTGTTCGCGGCGATGGATGACGAGTATATGAGAGGCCGGGCGGCGGATATCCGGGATATTTCCCAAAGAGTGATCCGCATACTGCTCGATCTGCCGGAGGAGGAGATCGACTCCGATGAGCCGGTGGTTTTGGTAGCGGAGGATCTGACGCCCAGTGAGACGGTGAAGCTCGACAAGAAAAAAATATTGGGTTTTGTGACGGTGAAGGGATCGGCGAACTCTCACACGGCGATTCTGGCAAGAAGTATGAATCTGCCGGCTTTGGTGAACGTGGATATTGCCCTTTCGGATGAATTGCACGGAAAAACCTGTGTAGTAGACGGATTTGAGGGCGAGTTTCTGGTGGAGCCGGAGGAGGAGATACTGTCCGAAAAAGTTGTGCGGAAAAACCAGTGGGTGGCCGATCTGGAAGCCCTTGAAAAACTGAAAGGGCTGGATAATGTCACAAAGAGCGGGAAGCGGATCGACGTGTTTGCGAATATCGGCAATGTAGAGGACGCGGAGGCGGCCTGTGCGGCGGATGCCGGAGGGATTGGACTTTTCAGAAGCGAATTCCTCTATCTGGGAAGAGAGACATTTCCGACGGAAGAGGAACAGTATGCGAGCTATAAGGCTGTCCTTGAGAAGATGGAAGGAAAGAAGGTTGTGATCCGCACAATGGATATCGGGGCGGATAAGAAAGTGGAGTATTTCGGGTTGGAGCCAGAGGAAAATCCGGCGCTCGGCTATCGGGCGATCCGCATCTGTCTGGACCGGGAGGAGATATTCATTACGCAGCTTCGGGCGCTTTACCGTGCGGCTGCCCACGGAAAACTGGCTATTATGTTTCCCATGATCATATCGGTGGATGAGGTAAAGCGCATCAAGTATATTGTGGAGATGGTAAAGGAGCAGCTGACAAAGGAAGGTTATCCAGTAGGGGAAGCGGAGCTTGGCATTATGGTTGAGACCCCGGCGGCGGCTGTGATTTCCGATCGGTTGGCGAAAGAAGTGGACTTTTTCAGTATCGGGACCAACGATCTCACGCAGTATACGTTGGCGGTAGACAGACAGAACCAGAAGCTGGAAGGGATCTGCGACACCCATCATGAAGCTTTGCTTAGGCTGATTGAGATGACTGTGAAGAACGCCCATGAAGCGGGCATCTGGGTAGGGATCTGTGGGGAGCTTGGCGCTGATACGGAGCTTACAGAATGGTTTTTGAAGATTGGTGTGGATGAGCTGAGCGTTGCGGCGTCAGCGGTACTCAAGGTACGTGGGGCGGTGAGAGCGCTGCCATAATGATACGCCCGGATGCAGAAAGATCTGGGAGTACCTATAAAAGATAAGGAGGGAGGAGATTAGAAATGAGGGAGTTTACTTATGTAATCAAAGATCCGGTGGGGCTGCATGCCAGACCTGCGGGTCTGCTGGTAAAGAAGGCGGGCGAGTTTACCAGCAAGATTACAGTTGAGTCCGGGGGGAAAAGCGCGGAGGCGAAGAAGCTGATCATGCTGATGGGGCTCGGAATCAAGCAGGGCGCGGAGGTTGTCTGCCGGATCGAAGGCGAGGACGAGGACGCCGCTCTGGAAGCGCTCGAAAAGTTCTTTGAAGAAAACTTATAAAATATGGGAGGTATCGCTTATGATGAAATATTTACAGAAACTGGGGAAATCCCTGATGCTGCCGGTGGCGTGTCTGCCGATCTGCGGTATTCTAATGGGAATCGGTTATGCGCTGTGTCCGGCGACGATGATTGCAGGGCGTGAGATGAGCGGTTTTTTGAATCTGTTGGGCTTTTTCCTTGTGAAGGCAGGCGGCGCGCTGATCGATAATATGGCGCTTCTGTTCGTAATCGGCGTCGGCGTTGGTATGGCGGATGATCATGACGGTACGGCAGGTCTTGCGGCCTTGGCTTCATGGTTGATGATGACGAATCTGCTTTCTGTCGGCGTAGTTAGTACGCTGATGCCCTCTATCGTGGATGATGCAAATAAGACTCTTGCATTTTCGGCGATTGCGAATCCGTTTATCGGTATTCTGTCCGGTATCATCGGCGCAAGCTGCTACAATAAATTTAAGTCCACGAAACTGCCGGATTGGCTGTCATTCTTTAGCGGCAAGCGCTGCGTGGCAATTATCTCCGGCGTGGTAGCTATCGTTGTGTCGGCGATCCTGTTGTTTGTATGGCCTATTGTATATGGCGCTCTGCTTGCAGTGGGTAACGGTATTGTAAGTATGGGAGCGGTTGGCGCAGGTATCTATGCATTCCTGAACAGATTGTTGATCCCTACGGGTCTGCACCATGCACTGAACAATGTATTCTGGTTTGATACAGTCGGCCTCGGCGATCTGTCCCACTTCTGGGCAGGCGAGACCAGTGCGGACGTATCATGGAGCCTTGGTATGTATATGTCGGGATTCTTCCCTTGTATGATGTTTGGTATTCCGGGTGCGGCTCTGGCTATGATTCACACAGCGAAGAGCAATAAGAAGAAAGTGGCGATCGGTCTTGTGGCTTCCGCGGCTGTCTGTGCTTTTGTCTGCGGCGTTACGGAGCCTTTCGAGTTTGGTTTCATGTTCCTTGCACCGGTTCTGTATCTGATTTATGCGCTGCTTTACGGTATTTTCACGACGATTACCGTACTGCTTGGCTTCCGCGCAGGATTCAGCTTCTCGGCAGGCGCGACAGACCTTCTGTTCTCGGCTTCGCTTCCGGCTGCGGCGAATACATGGCTGATCATTCCTTTGGGCCTTGCGGCATTTGCGGTATTCTATGTGGTATTCCGTTTCGCTATCGTGAAGTTTGACTTAAAGACGCCCGGAAGAGAGGATGACGATGTAGAGGCGGAGAAGAAGGCTGTTCTTTCCAACAGCGACTTCGCGGAAGTGGCTTCCATCATTCTGGAAGGCCTTGGCGGCAAGGGCAATGTGAAGTCTCTTGACAACTGTATTACAAGACTTCGTCTGGAGATCAACGATTATACACTTGTAGATGAAAAGAAGATCAAATCTGCCGGCGTGGCAGGCGTTATGAGACCCAGCAAGACTGCGGTACAGGTTATTGTAGGCACGAAAGTACAGTTTGTAGCTGATGAGATGAAGAAGATGCTTTAAACGCCTTTCTGTATGGTAAAAAGGTGAAAGAGAACGGGGCGGGGGCCTACAAGGCCTCCGTCCCTTGTCCTTTTTAATCTGTACTTTGGCGGATGGAAAAGTAATAACAGCAATGGAAAAAATAGGTACAAAATTCGCTGGTTTGCCGCATATATTGGATTAGAATAAAGTGCGGGAGAAGAGTATGCCAAGAAAAAGAAGCTGGAATGATAAGATCAAGCTTGCCATGGGGGAATTGGAAAATAAAATACAGCGGGAGCGCAGAGGGCGGAACAGAAAGGAGGTTTGGCCCGACCCCGGAAAGGTGGAGGAATGGAATGCAAAACGGGAGCTGCAGAGAGGATGCGGGCAGTATTGTGGCTCTGTGAGCACAGTTCAACGGGAAGAGACAAAGGAGGAGCATAAACGGGAGCTGTTTTTAAAAAACGTGGCCATACAGACGGCCAAATCGGCAGCCTTTCTTTTGGCGGCGGTGGCGTTGGTTCAGGGAGTGGCGCGTTTTCTGCCTGATTCCATTACCGTGAGCAGTTCTGTGGGCGGCAGGGAACTTCCAATTTACTGCGTGGAGACGGACAAAAAGCAAGTGGCGCTCAGTTTCGACGCAGCTTGGGGCAATGAAGACACGAGACGGATTTTAGACATTCTCAAAAAGCATAATGTGAAGGTGACGTTTTTCATGACCGGCGGCTGGGTGGAATCTTATCCGGAAGATGTGAGGGCGATTCTGGCGGACGGACACGATTTGGGCAACCACAGCGAGAACCATAAAAACATGTCCCAGATCTCCGACGAGGAATGCCAAGAGGAGATTAAAAAAGTACATACTAAGGTACAGGAGCTGACAGGATATGAAATGTGTCTGTTCCGCCCGCCCTACGGAGATTATGACAATCATGTCATAAAAAATGTGCAGAAATGCGGCTACTATCCGATCCAGTGGTCGATTGATTCTTTGGACTGGAAGGATTATGGGGCGGACGATATCGTAAGGCGCGTGGTGGAGTCCGATAAGCTCAACAATGGCGCCATTATCCTCATGCACAATGGCGCGAAATATACGGCGGATGCGCTGGACGCCGTGATTACAGGCTTGAAAGAAAAGGGGTATGAGATTGTGCCGATTTCGCAGTTGATTTACAAGGATAAGTACCATATGAAGGCGGATGGAACGCAGGTATCGGGCGAGTAGGGAGATAAGCTGTGAGTTATAAAAAACTGCATTGTTAAAATGCAGTTTTTTTGTACCTATTATTGTCTGCCTTTTAGTATTTCTTCTATTTCCAGATGCAGTTTTGGAATATCTGAAACTGATGTATTCCATACAATCTCATAATCTAAACTGCCGTAATGATGAGCGACAATATCCCTCATTCTCATAATCATTTTCCATGGTATTTTTGTATAGCTGTTTAAAAAATCTTCGGATAGCATTTTAGAAAGTTCTCCAATTTGCAGTATTGGCATGGTAATTGAATTTCTGTATATAAAACCACGTTTTTCATTTACGAAAAGTGTCTTGTCATGGTCAAAATATTCATGTGTATTTTTAATTTCCAGACAATACACCATTATTTTTTCTAAAATCGTTTTATCTTTTTGATTCATAAACAACGACCTCATCTTTTTTGATTTGTTCCAGAAATGCGGTATCATTTGACGTATCTGTAATTACGTCTATATTTGCGTTAAAAGCTTTTTCAAGTTCATCAATAAAAGATGCCAACTGAAACAAAGATTTTATATTCCCTTTGGATATAACGAAATCATAATCACTTGTTTCCTTTGCAGTATTTTTTGCTCGTGAACCAAACAATGCTACTCTGTCCGCACCGTATTTTTGTGCAATCGGGGTAACCACCTTTGAGATATCTTTTATATTTGTCATTCTATTATCTCCCTGATGAATTACTTTGGCTTTTTGGTTTGTAGTTATCATTATAATTTACTTTTAGCGGGGAAACAACACTAAAGTAGGAAAATATAAAATGTAGGCTGTAGTATATATAAAATAAGGATAGTTTGCAGGAGGTTACGCGTGAATTGAAAACGGTATCGTTAATGACCGCGTAGATCCATTTGTGTAAAAGCATCGTAATACTTACCGACCACATAATAGCCGTTTGCGGTGTCATTTTCGTTAAGCGTTTGAAACTGAATGTAGTCCAGATATTTCAGATCATTAGGCACGGCCAAAACAGTAAAGCCATCAAAATAGCCGCGCACCGTGTCTTCATCAAGATCAGTACGGATCAAAATCCCAGCCCAGATTTCAATGTGGTTGCCTGTACCGCTGGTGTTGCCTACATATGAGCTTACCTCCACAAGTTCCATATCGGCAGGGAGCGCCATATCGGACATGCCCTTTTCGATTTGGCGTGCCTTTGCGTCATTTAAAATCTGACCCCCAAAGAAAAAATAGAATAAGCATAACAAAATTGAAATAATGAAAACATAAATGATAATCCGGAACGTTTGCTCTTTCAATGATAACGCACTCCTGTCATTACTGTCACTTTTCCCGTATTTCCAACAGGTCTGAAATCTCACACTCCAAATATTCGCATAAACGCACAATCAAATTGGCGTCAATGCGTTGGAAATTATCTTTGCAGTAACGATTAAAGTTTCCTCTTTGCAAATCTAGATCTTTACAAATTCTGTTTTTGCTGATTTTCTTTTCTTCCAGTAATTCCATGATACGTAGGTGTATATACTTCATATTTGTAGCTCTCCTATATATAAATATTATATACAGAGATTATGTAGTTAAATACTTTAAGTATAGACAATTAATATATAAATACTTTATAATTATATACTGTATAAATAGAAAGGTAAGAGGAGAAGCAAATGGCAGAGATATGGGAAAAATACGGGATGATTTTGTGGATTACTTTCTATGTGATTGTGATGATAAGAAGCCAGAATGATCGGAAAGGCATTACGCAGGAAGAGGCGGAAGAGCTTAGAAAGTATTTGGATCAGTTAAGCTCTTCATGAGCAGCAAAGGTATGTGCAAAGTGCATAAATTTCTGAGTCTAATATATATTTTTTACATAAATTTTACAATTTTTCTATAAAAATCCTTCCATTTGTAATATAATTTTTATATCAAGAAAAATAGGAGGAATCGTGTTATGGCAAAAGAAATGATTGCGATGCTTCTTGCCGGCGGGCAGGGCTCACGCCTCTACGCGCTGACAGATAAGCTTGCAAAACCGGCAGTTCCTTTTGGCGGCAAATATCGTATCATTGATTTTCCGCTTTCTAACTGCGTCAATTCAGGCATCGATACGGTGGGCATCCTGACCCAGTATCAGCCGCTGGAGTTAAATGAATACATAGGAAACGGCCAGCCGTGGGATTTAGACCGGCTTTACGGCGGCGTGCATGTGCTGCCTCCCTACCAGAAAGCTCATGGGTCGGACTGGTATAAGGGCACGGCGAATGCGATCTACCAGAATATCTCGTTTATTGAGCGTTATGACCCGAAGTATGTGATCATCTTATCTGGCGATCAGATCTGTAAACAGGATTACAGTGATTTTTTGGAATTTCATAAAGAGAAAAACGCGGAGTTCAGCGTTGCCGTTATGGAAGTGCCGTGGGAGGAGGCGCCCCGGTTTGGCCTGATGGTGGCTGATGAGAACGATAAGATTACCGAGTTTCAGGAGAAGCCGAAGAATCCCAAGTCCAATCTGGCTTCTATGGGTATCTATATTTTTAACTGGGATATTCTGAAACAGTATTTGGAAGAGGACGAGGCGGACCCGAATTCGGAGAACGACTTTGGCAATAACATCATTCCGAATCTGCTTCGTGACAAACGGCAGATGTACGCTTATCATTTCAGCGGATATTGGAAGGATGTAGGGACGATTTCTTCTTTGTGGGAAGCGAATATGGAGGTGCTCGACCCCGAACACAGCGGGATCAATCTGTTTGACGAGGGGTGGAAAATTTACAGCCGTAATGCTGGTATGACTGGACATAAGATCAATGCCGGCGCGGTGGTGGAAAACGCCATGATCACCGACGGCTGCCGGATCAAAGGCACGGTAAAGCATTCCATTCTGTTTGGCGGCGTGAAGGTGGAAGCCGGCGCGGTGGTGGAAGACGCCGTTGTCATGGGCGGTACGACGATTCAATCAGGCGCGGTGGTGAAGCACTGTATTGTGGCGGAAAATGTGACGATCGGTGAGAATGCCGTGGTAGGCGCGATGCCTACCGATGACGAAAATGGCGTGGCAACTGTCGGTTCGGATGTGATCATAGGCGAAAATGCTGTGGTCGGGCCTACTGCCATGGTCAGAAATAATGTAGAAGGTGGTGAAACGGTATGTTAAAATCAAGCACAGATGTAATCGGTATTATATTTCCTAACAGTTATGACCCTTTGATTCCGGAGCTGGTCAGCGTGCGTTTGATGGCTTCTATCCCTTTTGCCAGCCGTTACCGTATCATTGATTTTATTTTGTCCAGTATGACGCATTCCGGCATTGATAATATTTCCGTCGTGGTAAATAAAAACTACCATTCCCTGATGGACCATCTTGGTTCCGGGCGCGAGTGGGATTTGGTCCGTAAAAACGGCGGCCTGCATATTTTCCCGCCTTTTGCCGAAAAGCAGGTGGGCGGCCCTTATGTGGGACGTGCCGGCGCGTTGGCAAATCTCTTGGGATTCTTGAAGTCCCAGAAGGAAAAGTATGTGGTTATGTCGGACACCAATGTGGTAGTCAACTTTGACTTTAACGCGATGATTAAAGCTCATGAGGAAAGCGGCGCGGATATCACTATCGCTTACAATGAGCAGGAGCTGCCGAAGGAGCTTTTGGATTACCCGACAAACGACCAGATCTTCTATTATACCTTTGACATCGAGCAGGGACGCATCCGCAAGGTGAGCATCAACCCGAAGACGGACGGCGTGCAGAACACGTCCATGAATATTTTTATCATTGGGCGGGAACTGTTGATCGAGCTTGTCAGCAACGCGTATATGCAGGGACGCTCCTTCTTTATGCGCGATGTGATCATGCCGCAGCTTAGCAAGCTGAATGTGCAGGCCTACAAGTATACGGATTATGTGGCGCGCATCTGCGGTATGAAGAGCTATTTTGAAGAGAACATGAAGCTTTTAGACGATTATAATCTGGACGCTTTGTTCTCGTCCGCGCCTATTTATACGAAGATTCGCGGCGACAACCCGACCCATTATAAAGACGGCGCGAAAGTACAGAACGTGATGATGGCGGACGGCTGCGTGATTGAGGGCGAAGTGGAAAACAGCGTGATTTTCAGGGGCGTTACAATAGGAAAGGGAGCTGTAGTTAAAAACTGTATTCTGATGCAGGACACGGTGGTGGAAGCGGGCGCGAACGTGGAATATCTCATTACCGACAAGAACGTCACCATTTCGGCAGGCAAGGAGATGAAAGGCACCGATACCTTCCCGGTTTATATTGAGAAATTTAAAACTGTGTAGGCGGGAGCAAATAGTATAAATTACATGTGTTATAAAAAAACTGCATTGTTAAAATGCAGTTTTTTTTGTATACTTATTTCTAGTACAGAAACAGAGAAGACATGGAGGGAAAATATGCCACGCAGAACAGATATTCACAAGGTATTGATCATTGGCTCCGGCCCGATTATTATTGGACAGGCGTGCGAGTTTGACTATTCGGGAACACAGGCGTGTAAGGCGCTGCGGAAATTGGGATATGAGATTGTGCTTGTCAATTCCAATCCGGCGACGATTATGACCGACCCGGAGACGGCGGACGTCACTTATATCGAACCGCTCAATGCAGAACGGTTAGAACAGATCATTGCAAAGGAACGCCCCGATGCGCTGCTTCCGAATCTGGGAGGGCAGTCCGGGCTTAATTTGTGCGCCGAGCTGAACAAGGCGGGTGTTTTAGAGAAATACAATGTCAAGGTGATCGGCGTGCAGGTGGACGCCATCGAGCGAGGGGAAGACCGGATCGAATTTAAGAAGACCATGAACGAGCTGGGAATTGAGATGGCCCGCAGCGAGGTGGCTTATTCTGTGGATGAGGCGCTGGCCATTGCGGAGAAATTAGGTTATCCAGTAGTGCTTCGTCCCGCCTACACCATGGGCGGTGCGGGCGGCGGTCTCGTTTATAACAGGGACGAGCTGAAAGTGGTGTGCGCTAGAGGGCTGCAGGCCAGTCTGGTGGGGCAGGTTCTGGTGGAGGAATCGATTCTCGGCTGGGAAGAACTGGAGCTTGAGGTGGTGCGCGATGCAGACAACAATATTATTACGGTCTGCTTTATCGAAAATATCGACCCGCTCGGCGTGCACACGGGGGATTCCTTCTGTTCCGCGCCCATGCTTACCATTTCGGAGGAATGCCAGAAGAAGCTGCAGGAGCAGGCTTATAAGATTGTAGAGTCGGTACAGGTAATCGGCGGTACGAACGTGCAGTTTGCCCACGACCCGGTGACCGACCGCATCATTGTGATCGAGATTAACCCCCGTACGTCCCGCTCTTCGGCGCTTGCGAGCAAAGCGACGGGCTTTCCCATTGCGCTGGTGTCTTCCATGCTGGCGGCGGGCCTTACGCTTAAGGATATTCCCTGCGGCAAGTATGGGACTTTGGACAAATATGTGCCAGACGGCGATTATGTGGTGATCAAGTTTGCCCGCTGGGCTTTTGAGAAATTCAAAGGGGTGGAGGATAAGCTGGGTACGCAGATGCGCGCCGTGGGCGAGGTCATGAGTATCGGCAAGACTTACAAGGAGGCGTTCCAGAAAGCCATCCGTTCTTTGGAGACGGGGCGTTATGGACTCGGCCATGCGAAGGATTTTGATACCCTGCCGAAAGAGGAACTGCTCAGAAGATTGTCTACGGCTTCCAGCGAACGGCATTTCCTCATGTATGAGGCTCTTCGCAAGGGAGCTACGGTGGAGGAAATCTTTGAGATTACCAAAGTGAAGGCGTACTTTATCGAGCAGATGAAGGAGCTGGTGGAGGAAGAAGAGTCCATTCTGAACTACAGAGGGAAAATGCTGCCGGACGATATGCTGATTACGGCCAAAAAGGACGGCTTTTCCGATAAGTATTTAAGCCAGCTTCTGGAAATACCGGAGGCGGATATCCGTAACCGCCGTCTTGCGCTCGGCGTGGAGGAAGCGTGGGAGGGCGTTCATGTCAGCGGCACAAAAGATAACGCCTACTATTATTCGACCTACAATGCGCCGGACAAGAATCCTGTGAATGAGGATAAACAAAAAATCATGATTCTGGGCGGCGGGCCAAACCGTATCGGACAGGGCATCGAGTTTGACTATTGCTGCGTTCACGCGGCGATGGCCCTGAAAAAGCTGGGCTTTGAGACGATTATCGTGAACTGTAATCCGGAGACTGTGTCCACCGACTATGACACTTCGGATAAGCTGTATTTTGAGCCGCTTACCTTGGAAGATGTGCTGAGTATTTACAACAAAGAAAAGCCCCTTGGCGTGATTGCGCAGTTTGGCGGGCAGACGCCTTTGAATCTGGCGTCGGAGCTGGAAAAGAACGGCGTGCGTATCTTGGGCACGTCCCCTTCCGTCATCGATCTGGCGGAGGATCGCGACCAGTTCCGGGCGATGATGGAGAAACTGGAAATTCCCATGCCGGAGTCTGGCATGGCCACCACCGTGGAGGAAGCTCTCGGCATTGCGGCAAAGATCGGCTATCCTGTGATGGTGCGTCCTTCTTATGTGCTGGGCGGCAGAGGCATGGAGGTGGTTTACGACGACGAGAGCATGACGGAGTATATGAATGCGGCAGTGGGCGTGACCCCGGACAGGCCGATTCTGATCGACCGCTTCTTAAATCATGCGTTAGAGTGCGAGGCGGACGCCATCAGCGACGGTTCCCACGCCTTTGTGCCTGCTGTGATGGAGCATATCGAGCTTGCGGGCATCCATTCCGGCGATTCGGCCTGTATCATTCCTTCCGTGCACATCCCGGAGGAGAGCGTGGAGACGATCAAAGAGTACACGAGAAAGATCGCGGAGGAAATGCACGTCAAGGGCTTGATGAACATGCAGTATGCGATTGAGAATGGCAAGGTATTTGTGTTGGAAGCCAATCCCAGAGCGTCCCGTACGGTGCCGTTAGTGTCTAAAGTCTGCAATATCCGTATGGTGCCTCTGGCCACGGATATTATTACCGCAGATATCACGGGCCGGCCTTCGCCGATTTTGGGGCTTCATGAACAGACGGTGCCTTACTACGGCGTAAAGGAGGCAGTCTTCCCCTTCAATATGTTCCCGGAAGTAGATCCCATTCTGGGGCCGGAAATGCGCTCTACTGGCGAAGTGCTGGGCCTGTCCCGTTCCTACGGCGAAGCCTTTTTCAAGGCGCAGGAGGCGGTGCAGTCAAAGCTTCCTATGGGGGGAACGGTGTTAATCTCCGTCAACAAGAAGGATAAGGATGAGGTGGTCGAGGTAGCGAAGCGGCTTTCGGAGGACGGTTTTAAAATCGTTGCTACGGAAGGCACGTACAATTTGATTACGGCGGCGGGGATTCCCGCCACAAAGGCGAAAAAGATTTACGAGGGACGGCCAAATGTAAACGATATGATTACCAACGGGGATTTTGACCTGATCATCAACTCCCCTGTAGGCAAGGACAGCGTGCACGACGACAGCTATCTACGCAAGGCGGCGATTAAGGCGAAGACGCCCTATATCACCACGGTGGCGGCGGCGAAAGTGACGGCCGAGGGGATTCATTACCTGAAAACCCACAAAGGCAGCGAAGTCAAGTCCTTGCAGGAACTGCACGGGGAGATACAGTAAAAAAATTGTGAAAGGATGGAAAAGAAATGAAATTGGATGCAGCGGCGGTAAACAAGTGGGAGACGTCTTTGAAAGAGGCGGAATATATGAGTGCGGACGACCACATTGTCGAACATACGAAGGGTGATTTGTGGGAATTTATGTCCCAGACCAGAGGTAATTTTTTCTTTACCAACGAGAAGTTTATTTTTGCAGGCGGACTGCTTGGCGCGAGCAATTTTGCCGTAAAGTACAGCGACATTAAGGAATTGAAGCTTGTCAATGTGGGCGGATTGATTCCGATCATTCCCACGGGCATTATGGTGATCTGCCAGAATCCCGAAAATGGAAAAACCGTGAAGCATAAATGCTCTGTTATGAAGAGAAAAGAGTGGATCGAGTATCTGCGGGGAAAAGCAAGACTGTAAATAGTGGGTACATAGAGGCTGCCGCATCGCGAATGGTGCGGCAGTTTTTGTTTTGTAAAATAAAAACTTGTTACTATTTTTAGCTTTTTGTGATATACTATAAAAAATAAAAACATATATAGGTGGGAAATATGGTACAGAGAAAACAATATCTGGACAAATTGATAAAGGCAAGGGACAAGCAGATCATCAAGGTGGTGACCGGCGTGCGCCGCTGTGGAAAATCCACCTTATTACAGCAATTTCAGGCGTACTTGCGAGAGCAGGGCGTGGAGGAGAGGCAGATCATTTTCCTAAATTTTGAGCGGCTGGAAAATGAGCCGCTGTTGGAATATCATGCGCTGTATGAGTATGTCAAGCAAAGACTTGTTTCAGGGCGGACGACTTATATTTTTCTGGATGAGATTCAGGCTGTGCCGGAGTTTCAGAAAGCGGTTGATTCCCTGTTTGTCATGGAATACACAGACCTCTATCTCACGGGTTCCAATGCGCATATGCTTTCTGGTGAGCTGGCCACGTTTTTGTCGGGAAGGTATCTGGAAATACAGATGCTGCCGTTGTCATTTGCGGAATATCTGGAATTGTCGGGAGGCGATAGGAGGGACGCGTGGAACAGATATTTTGTGAACGGCGGTTTTCCCTATACGGCCAGCATTGAGGAGGAAGAGATCAGACGAGACTACCTACAGGGGATTTATCATACGGTTTTATTAAAGGATATAGTGGAACGGAAACGGATTCAGGATGTTACCCTGTTAGAGAGTGTGATACGGTTTCTGTTTGACAATGTGGGCAATATGGTGTCTTCCAAGAAAATAGCGGACAGTCTCACGTCTTTCGGGAGAAAAACCACTTCTGCAACCGTAGAAAACTATATTCATGCGCTGGAGGAGGCGTTTATTCTATACAGGGCGGGAAGATATGATGTAAAGGGAAAACAGTATTTAAAGTCTCTGGAAAAATATTATTTAGTAGATCAGGGGCTGCGAAATCTGGTATCTGGCAGACGGGGACGGGATGTGGGATATGTGTTGGAAAATATGGTATATCTGGAACTTCGACGGCGGGGATATCAGGTTTTTGTCGGTAAAGTGGGAAATTTGGAGATTGATTTTGTCGCCGAAAGGGGAGGGGACAGAGCGTATTATCAGGTTTCCGCCAGCATTCTTGATTCGCAGACCTATCAGAGGGAATTGGCGCCGCTTAAGGCGGTCAAGGATCATTATCCCAAATATATCGTGACGATGGATGAGATACCGATGAGTGAGGATGGCATAAAGCAGATCAATGCGATGGCCTTTCTGCTGGGTGAGATTTAAAAGGACGGCGTTTTATTATAATTAATGTTTGACAGATTTTAAAGACTGTGATATTCTATCTGAAAATTCAAAGAGGAGAACGAGATATGTTACACACGATTTTATCCCGAATTTTGGTCATTATGGGTATTATGCAGATTTTTCAGATTACGGTCACAGCCTGAAAGTGGCGAAAAGCCAATAGACGCATGGCCGTAAGACGGAAAGTCTTATTTGGCTATGCGGGGATCAGGATTCAGATAGGAGAACCGCATGGGAAGTGCACGAGAGTGTACGGAACAGGCGGTTCTCTTCGCGTTTAAAGGAGAAGACAGAAATGCAGGCAATCAAGGTGGAAAATTTATCGAAGACATTCCGGGTAAAGCGTAAGGAAAAAGGGATGAAGGGAAGCGTCAAGGCCATTCTGCATCCGCAGACGGAAGAAATTCGGGCGGTGAAGGATGTTTCCTTTGCCGTGGAGGAGGGGGAAATGCTGGCTTTTATCGGGCCAAACGGCGCAGGGAAGAGCACGACGATCAAGATGCTGACAGGGATTCTCTATCCCGACGGCGGTCATGCGGAGGTGCTTGGCGTTGACCCCGTGAAAAAGCGCAGGCAGCTTGCTTACAGAATCGGAACGGTATTCGGGCAGAAGGAGCAGCTTTGGACACACTTAACTCCTTATGACAATTTTCGTTTTTTCGGGGCAATCTATGATCTTTCGGAGAAAGAGACAGAGGCGCGGATCGACGAGCTTTTGGAGCGGTTTGCATTGGAGGATTTTATCAATACCCCGGTGCGGAATCTATCGCTGGGACAGCGCATCCGCTGTGAGATTGTGGCTTCGCTGCTTCATCGGCCTAAGGTGCTTTTTCTGGATGAACCCACAATCGGCTTAGACCCAGTGGTGAAGGAAAACGTTCGGGAACTGATCAGGCAGATGAACGAGGAGGAGCAGACCACCATTTTTCTGACTAGCCACGATGTGGGAGACATCGAGAAGCTTTGCAGGCGCATGATCGTTGTAAATGCGGGACAGATTGTGCTGGATGATTCCGTGGAGCATTTGAAACGTCATGATCCGCAGCATTCTCTGGAAGAGATTATTGTGGATATTTATAAATCGGAGGAGGACTGAAATGAGAAAATATGCGGTGATTTACAGTTCGGTTCTGATGGAGAACCTACAGTATGCGGCGAATGTAGCGCTCGGATTTTTCGGCTATTTTGTTTTTATTTTTATCTTTATCAAGCTCTGGGGATACATGTACCGTACGCCCGGGGAGTTGATTGCGGGCTATACGAAGGAGCAGATGATTTGGTATGTGATGATGACGGAAATGTTGTTTTTTGGTTCTGGCGCGGCTTCTGTGGCAGGAGAGGTGGCGGGGGATATCCGGGGCGGCAATATCGTCTATCTGCTCAATAAGCCATACCACTATACGCTGTATGTCCTGACCAAATATACCGGGGAGTGGAGTGTCCGGCTGCCCATGTACGCAGCTTTGGCTGTGGTGATCGGGGTGGTGATGGTAGGGCCGCTGCCAAGGTTTCCGCTTGCAGCGGTTCCAGCGATGGCGCTGTGCGTGGTTCTGGGACTTACCATTAACGCGGTGTTCAAGTTGTGTATCAGCCTGTTTTCTTTCTGGATTGAAGATACGACGCCCTTCCAGTGGCTGTATAATAAACTGATCGTGGTGTTGGGAATCCTGTTTCCGGTAGAAATCTTTCCACAAAAATTACAACCGTTATTAAAAATGACGCCGATTTATACGGTGTGCTACGGACCGGCCAAGCTGATTGTGGATTTTAGTCCGGAGAAATGTGTGGAAATTCTGGCGGCGCAGGGAGTATATCTGGCAGTAGGTTGTGGGCTGATGTTCTTGATTTACGGAAAAGGGGTGAAGAAGCTGTATGTTAACGGCGGTTAAAAATCAAATACGGGTATGTTCGCTTTCCGTCAAATATAATATCATGCGGGAGATGGTGAACAAGGTTACCTTTCTTACCAATGTAGGCTTTATGGCGCTGAACAATGCCACTTTTTTGGTGCAGTGGATGATTCTGCTGCGGCTGCGGGGGGATGTAGGGGGCTACGCCATGCGGGAAATTATGCTGCTATGGGGGCTTATGGCAGCGTCTTACGGCCTGTCCCATATCCTGTTTGCAAGGGCCTTTTCCCTGTCGGAGCTGATTATCAAAGGAAAACTGGACGCCTATTTGGTACAGCCCAAGAATGTGTTGGTAAGTGTGCTCACTTCTTCCACCGATGTGTCGGCAATTGGGGATTTCCTGTACGGAACGGTGTTAGTGTGCGCCTGTAAGCCCGGTATGGGCGGATTTTTCTTGTTTCTTTTGTTTGTGGTAACGGGAGCGGTGATTTTTACGGCCTTTGCCGTGCTTATGGGGAGCCTGTCTTTCTGGTTTGTGCGGATGGATATGCTGCAAAACCAGATTGTTATGGGGATTGTAAGCTTCGGCACTTATCCTGATGGCATTTTTAAGGGCGTTTCCCGGTTTTTACTCTATTTTATCATTCCGGTGGGGATGGCGGTCTGGCATCCCGTGCATGTAATAGTCGGCTTTGACGCAGGGATGCTTTTGACGGTGTTGGGATATGCCGCTTTGCTTGCTGGGATTTCCGTGACGGTGTTTTACAGGGGGCTTAGGCGGTACGCTTCCGGAAATCTGATGGGGGCGAGGGTGTGAAGACGGTTATTTTAGCTGTTATGCGCTAAATTAAGAGAAAGACGGGCTTGATAAATTTTTTGAATCCGAGTAAAATAAAGCATGACTTTATTTTACTCGGATTTTGCGAGAGGAGGTTTGTATTTGTATATTCAGAGACATTTGGAAAGTCAAATCAGGGAAGCGTCGAACTGTTATTCCGTGGTAATGGTTTGCGGGCAGCGTCAGGTGGGAAAATCGACGATGCTCTATCACATTAAGGAAGAAAACAGGCGTTATGTAACGCTGGACGATGGCAATGCGAGAAGGCTGGCACAGAAAGACCCGCAGCTTTTCTTTGAAACCTATGGCAGTCCCTTACTGATCGATGAATTTCAGCGCGTACCGTCTATACTTCTGGAAATGAAACGGATTGTAGACCAGAAGGCGCTGGAGGGAGAGGATGTTAATGGAATGTATTGGCTTACCGGTTCCCAGAAATTCAGAATGATGAAAGATGTATCGGAATCTTTGGCTGGAAGGATTGCGGTTTTTGATCTGTCCGGTATTTCTGCTGCGGAGCTTGACGGAAGGGAAGCAAAGCTTTTTCATCCTTCCTTGGACTGTCTGCGAAAAAAAATGCAGGGATTTCAGAAAAAAAATGTCCATGAGATATATGAGCGGATTTTTACGGGAGGTATGCCGAAACTGATTGCGGAGGGGCTGGACAGGGAGCGTTTTTACACCGATTATATTAATACTTATTTGGAACGGGATATCAAGGAACTTGCGCTGGTTGGGAAACTTGGGGAGTTTTATGATTTTTTGGTATTTATGGCGGCCCGCACTTCTATGGAATTAAAATACAGCGAGATTGCCAAGTCAATCGGCGTGTCGGCTCCTACGATCAAAGAATGGGTATCCGTTTTGGAGCGTTCCGGCGTTATCTTTATTTTGCGTCCTTATTATAATAATGTGACAAACCGATTGGTTAAGACGCCGAAAATGTATTTTATGGATACGGGTTTGGCTGCTTATTTGTGCAGATGGCCGAATGCGGAAACTTTGGAAAAGGGCGCGATGGACGGGGCGTTTTTTGAAACCTATGTCGTCAGCGAGATTGTCAAAAGCTATTATAATGCAGGAAAAAGGCCGGATCTTTATTTCTACAGGGATATAGACGGGAAAGAGATCGACTTGCTGCTTGCAGAGGGAGATCGGCTTTATCCAATGGAGATCAAAAAGGCGAAAGCGCCGGAACATGCGGACAAAAATTTCCATGTGTTAGAAAAACTGAAATTGGATGTACAGCCGGGGATTATTTTATGTATGGCGGACGAATTACTGCCTTATAATCGGGAGGCATGGTATTTTCCTGTGGCGGCGATATAAAATTTTTCTTCCTTTTTCCGTCTGTCTATGGTAAAATGCTTTTGCGGATTGAAGTAAAAAATAGGAAGAGGGTTATAAAATACCACAAATGCGTGGCGATAGGCGGCGTATCTGTGGTTTTTTCATAAATACAAGAAGAAGGAGAGAATGTGATGAAACAAATGAAAAAAAGGTGGATGATGCTTTTGCCCACGGTACTTTTGATGGCGCTTGCATTTTCCACGACCGTGTTTGCTGCTGAGGAGGAGGCTGAGTATGTGCCCGCCCTTCACGCGACTTTTTGGGCGCTGGTTCCGGCTGTTGTGGCCATCGGGCTTGCGCTGATTACCAAGGAAGTTTATAGTTCCCTGTTTGTCGGTATTTTAATGGGAGCGCTTCTGTATTCCGGTTTTCAGTTTGAACGGACGGTTACCCATATTTTTGTGGACGGCATCATCGGCGTGTTGTCGGACAGCTACAATGTGGGTATTTTGGTGTTCCTAGTCATTCTGGGAGCTATGGTCAGCCTGATGAATAAGGCGGGCGGATCGGCGGCCTTCGGGCAGTTTGCCGCAGGCAAGATCAAAAACCGGGTGGGCGCGCAGCTTGCGACGATCTTACTGGGCGTGCTTATTTTTATCGACGACTATTTTAACTGTCTGACGGTGGGGAGCGTGATGCGTCCGGTGACGGACAAGTTCAAGGTTTCCCGGGCGAAGCTGGCTTATCTGATCGACGCGACGGCGGCGCCAGTGTGTATCATTGCGCCGATTTCTTCATGGGCGGCGGCTGTGACTGGATTCGTGGAGGGGGAGGACGGATTTTCGATCTTTATCCGTGCTATTCCCTATAACTTTTACGCAATTTTGACGATTGTCATGATGGTAGGTATGGTGTTGATGAAAACGGAGTTCGGCAAGATGAAGACCCATGAGCAGAACGCACAGAAAGGCGACCTCTACACCACGCCGGGACGCCCTTATGAGAACGTGAAGGAGGAGAAAATCAGCACGAAAGGCGGCGTTGCCGATCTTCTGATTCCGATTATTTCCCTGATTATCTGCTGTGTGATTGGCATGATTTATACAGGCGGCTTCTTTGAGGGCGCGGATTTTGTGACGGCTTTTTCCAATTCGGACGCTTCTTTGGGGTTGACCCTCGGCAGCTTCTTCGGACTGGTGATTACCATCGTGCTTTATCAGATTCGCAGGGTGCTTTCCTTCAAGGACTGCATGGACTGCATTCCGGAAGGATTCCGCGCGATGGTGCCCGCGATCTTGATTTTGACTTTTGCGTGGACGCTTAAGGCAATGACGGACAGTCTGGGGGCTGATCTTTATGTGGCGGGTCTGGTAGAATCCAGCGCAGGCGCTTTCCTGAATTTCCTGCCGGCGATTATCTTTGTGGTGGGCTGTCTGCTTGCGTTTGCGACGGGCACCTCATGGGGCACCTTCGGTATTCTGATTCCTATTGTGGTGGCGGTTTTCCAGAACAGCAACCCGCAGTTAATGATTATCTCTATCTCCGCTTGTATGGCGGGCGCGGTGTGCGGCGACCACTGTTCCCCGATTTCCGATACCACGATTATGGCTTCGGCCGGCGCGCAGTGCGAGCATGTGAATCATGTCACCACCCAGCTTCCCTATGCGGTAATGGCGGCGGCGATTTCTTTTGTCACTTATATCGTGGCCGGATTTGCGCAGAGCGCGTGGATTGCATTGCCGGTAGGAATTGTGCTGATGGTGGCGGCGCTGTTTGTGATTCGGAATATCAGCGGAAGTTTGGAAGAAAAGTGACAGGAGCGTCAATAAATAGCTTCCACGTTGGAGATACCGCTTTCGGTAATGTCGAATTTCCAGACAGCATGTCCGGGAATGCGGTGTTCGGTTAAATAATAACTGTTATCTATAAAAGTAATATAATAAGGGGTGCCGCCGCCGATGAAATTCGCATAGACGTCCTCGTAAGCTCCTTCCGTGAGCTGCGATAAATCTTCTGTGCGTATCATGGTGGCGGCATCTTGATTTCCCATAATGTCCGTGGAGACAGTGAGATAAAAGCTGTCCTCTGCGACGGTGAGCTGTACCATGCCAGCCATAGACTCCGGTACGGGATAGGTCTCCTCGATGGCAAAGGTGGACAGATCGGCCCGCAGGATGGCGGGCGAGCCGGGAATACCGGAGACGAAATAGATATCGCTGTCTTTGATGGTGAAAGAGCGCACGTAGGCATCCGCAAGGTTTTCTATTTTGCGGATCTCGGTGAGATACATCTGCGGGCTGTCTGGATCGTGGCGGCAGAGAAACATTTCGCCGCTCATGGAGCTCCATACGTAGAAGGTGTCCGTGGGCGCGTCATAAAGAATATAGTGAGGGCGGTTTCCGACTGCATCCAGTGTCTGGGTGTGATAGAAAACGCCTTCTTTTTTTTCAAAGACAAGGATGCGGTTTCCCTCTGTGTCGTCCGCCAGATACACCATACCGTCGCTGGCGATGGTGTGCCCCTTGTCGATTTCGCCGGTCAGCACCTGCCAGTCGGTCAGGGGGTCGGAGAGATTGTCGTGGTAGATGATCTGGTCGTGATAGCAGTCCACGATAAACCAAGTGTCCTCCACTTTTGTGACATAGGTGGGGACGCTTAAGTCGGGATAGGGATTTGTTGGTATGGACGTAGCGGAAACAGGGGTGAAGTCTTCCCCTTCGATATCCAGTATCTGATCAAAGGCGCGCAGGTGCTCTTCGCTTGGAAGCGGGGCGTCTATGCGCTTTCCCTCGGATTCGTTTTCGTGGATGGCGGAGGCGGGCGAGGCGTCCGAGCCGCAGGCTGTGAGGACTCCGCAGAAAAACGGCAGAAATAGGGTGAAGAGGCATGAAAATAACATATGTTTTTTATTCATCGGTATAGAGACACTTTCTTTCTTTTGGATTTCCTGTTAAGATAAATCAGGTAGTAGTTTTAGTGTATCACAAATTTTACACTTTGTCCTGTGAGGGGCGGGGATAGAATATAAGGAAAGGCAAGAAAGGAATATGACATTTGTGACACGTTTGAAAATGGAGAAAAGCGAGGGAATGGAAATGCAGGAGCAGGAGTCTCCGTATCATGTTGCGTTCGGCATTCTCTCAGCCTTCGCCATCCTGATGGTTGTGGCGGGCCACGTGGGTTATGACATTCTGACGGTGGGCGGTCTGTTTCCCTACTATTCTTTCCATGTGCCGCTTTTTCTGTTTATTTCGGGCTATTTTTACCGGGAGAAGGAGGAAGAGAAGCCTTTTTTCTATTTGAAGAAAAAGGCGAAGCGGCTGCTTGTGCCCTATTTGCTCTGGAATCTGGTCTATGGGGTGATTGCATGGGCCTTGAGAGCTTTCGGCGGGTTTTCCATGGGAGAGCCGATCTCCCTAAAGAGCCTGTTTCTGGACCCGTTTCTTCACGGGTATCAGTTTCTCTATCATTTCGCGGCATGGTTTGTGCCAGCGCTTTTTTTGATAGAGGTTATGAACCTGTGTATGCGGCTTCTGCTAAAAAAGATGCGTATCGACAAGGAATGGCTGATCCTTTTGGGAACCCTTTTGGTGGGAATGGCGGTGGTGCAGCTTTCCATCGGCGGTCATGTGTGGGGCTGGTATAAGATGCCGGGACGGATTCTTTTTCTCTATCCCTGTTTTCAGATGGGGCAGTTTTATAAGAAAAAACTGGAAGTAAGAGATACGCTCGCAAATTTTCCTTATTTTAGTATCGTGATCGGCGTGCAGGTGGTTTTATCCTTGTGTTGTAATGGTCTGGCCTACAGCAGCGTTTGGTGCACGGGCTTTGCCAACGGCCCTCTTATCCCATATGTGACAGTGGTGTCAGGTACTGCCTTTTGGCTGCGGGTGGCGAAGATTCTGGCTCCGCTCTGTGAGGGGAACCGTAGCGGCGGGGTTCTTTTGTACCTAGGCCGCAACACGTATGCGGTGATGATGCATCACATTATGGCGTTTATGCTGGTTAAGATGATTCTGGCGGGCATTGCCGCGCACACGGGATATCTGGCGGATTTTGATTTCGTACAGTTTCACGAAAACATCGACTATTATTATCTTGTAAAAGGCTCGGAAGCCTTTAAAATGGTCTATCTGGCGGCAGGGATCGCGCTGCCGTTACTGCTGCAGAGAGGGATTGATCAATTGCGGTCTGCCTGTCGTCTTACCGATAAGTGAGTTTGGCGGGACAGGAGACTAACAGGCCCTGCATCTTGCGGCAGAGTGTCTGCCAATTTCCGTGTCCCAGCCCGGCGGTATTGCCAAGCCAGTATTGGTGCGTGCCGTCCATGGTGATGAGGGTGATTCGGTAATGGCCGAACAGGGGCAGTTTCCTTGCGGGCGGATTCATGATGACCTGTTGGATACGGTTTACGCTGTACATAGTATGATCGATCTGCAGCATATTGCCCGCGAAAACGATTTTTTGAGGACAGGATCGTTTCAGCACGGCGTTGACAACCAAGGCCCAAAAAGAGCGGCACAGCAGGACGAGGCTTCCAAGGGAAAGCGCAATGGAACCGTAGCCTATGATGGTAACGAGCACAGAGCCGGTGTCGTACTGCGGGGGAATGAAGATCATCCGGTAAAACAGCCAGAGAAATACGCCAAAAGATGCCACGCTGAGCAGGAAGAGAATGCCAAGGGGACGCAGCATCTGGCGCCAGAGATGCCGGGGATCTATGGTCATTTCCGACGTATTTTGAAAAGCGTTCATCATGATTTCCGTCTTATCGTCTTCCGCAAGCTGTTCCGTGCGGCTTACCCGTGTCAGTAGCTGCATCACTTGATTCAAGTCTTTTTCACTGTATTCGTAGAGCCGGTATTTGACTTCTTTCCCACTGTCATTTTGAAAAATCAGATAGCGTCTGCGGAAGACCCAGCCGACGAAATGGAAGCTGATATAGGATTCCACGGTTTTTGGACGGATAAAATCCGCTAGAAAAAGACGGTCTGTATGACCGGGCCGCCGGATGATTACGGTATTGTCGGACAAAGAGACTTCTGTGCGGCGCAAAACGCAGCGGATGATCGTGATAACCAGAGCGGTGAGCATGACATTCGGCCATTCAAAGAACATGTTCAGACAATACAGGAGCGGCATCAGGAGGCGGCGCAGCATGCCGATACCGGGCAGATCCCGTAAAATCGACAGGAGTAATTGGAACACGTAAAACAGAACACAGAGCGCAAAGCCCCATATGATCGTATGGATGATGATAAATTCAAGGTGCATGAGGGGGCTGCTTGTGACGCTGTGGCTATCTTTGTGTGTATTCATGGCGGTGATCCTTTCGCTGATTGTTGCGTTTATTATAGTCTATGCGGGTTTGAATTGCAATCGGCGGGGGAGTATGATACTCTAGTGTGTATATGGGGAGAATGTGCCGAAACGGAGGCACAATGATAGGAGAATGGATGGTAACTTGGGACGACGGCCTGTTGTGGGCCGCCGCCGTACTGCTGTTTCTGCTTGTTGTTCTGGGGGCAGTACAGCATGACCTTACGTATCATACGGTAAGGATTTATAACTGGGACGGGAAAAGATACCGTTTTTTAGGCAGAGAGAGACTGCGGAAGAAAAATGACGCATATGTCGTAAAGATGCGTGAACGGATGGGGGATATGTCCTTTACTACCAGGTATCTGCTTTTGCCCTCAAGGAAGCTTGTGAAGAAACACCGCTATGGAAACCTGCTTTTTTGCGCGGGAGAGACACAAAGGTGGCTGCCTGTGGAGGAGAGAATGCGGGCGGACGCGCTGTACGGTTATCGGCGGGGACGGTGAAAGACGCGGCGGACAGAGCGGCGCCCATGAAGAAAGGTTTGGAAAATGGTCACAATCAGCCTGTGTATGATCGTGAAAAATGAAGAGCGGATTCTTGCCAGATGTCTAGACAGCCTAAAAGGGCTGATGGACGAGGTGATCATTGTCGATACGGGTTCCACGGACAGAACCAAGGAGATCGCGGCGGCGTACACGGATCAGGTTTATGATTTTGTATGGACGGGGGATTTTTCCGAGGCGAGAAACTTTGCTTTTTCCAAAGCAAAGATGGAGTATATTTATTCGGCGGACGCGGACGAGGTGTTGGATGCGGAAAACAGGGAGGCATTCTTTCGCATGAAACAGGCGCTTCTGCCGGAGATTGAGATTGTGCAGATGTATTATGCCAATCAGCTTGAAAACGGGACGATCTATAACTATGATAAGGAGCTTCGGCCCAAATTGTTTAAGCGGAATAGGACTTTCCGTTGGCAGGGGGCAATTCATGAACAGGTAGGGATTACGCCTGTTATTTATGATAGTGAAATCTGCATTCAGCATTTGCCGGAGGAGAACCATAAGAACCGTGATCTGGCGGCGTTTGCGCGGCTTGTGGAGAAGGGGGAGCCTCTTGACAAGAGACTGCACAATATCTATGCAAAGGAGCTTTTCATCTCTGGGGATGCGCAGGATTTTCTGGCGGCCCGGGCTTTTTTTCAGGCCTCCTGCGCGGACGGAAAGCGGGGGGATGAGGAGCTTATGGAGGCGGCCTGCGTAGCGGCCAAAGCGGCCAGACTGGCCGGGGATGTGCCAGACTTCTTTAAATATGCCATGAAAGCGGTGACTGCCGGGGGATGCGCGGAGATCTGCTATGAATTGGGAAATTTTTATACGGAGAGACGGGATTATGACGAGGCCGTCGTCTGGCTGTACAATGCGGCCTACGAGACAGAGAGCGTTTTGAATATCCACAGCGGCGGCGATCTGCCGCTTCGGGGGCTGGCGGCCTGCTATCAGGCGCTCGGCAATGAGGAGCAGGCGGCGGAGTATACGAGACTGGCGGCGGAGTGGACTGTATGAGACATAGTAGGAACGGATATGACGAGAAAGGATAAAGCATCATGAAATGGGAAGAAAATGTGCGGCGCGTAACGCCATATACGCCCGGCGAGCAGCCGCAGAAAGCAGGCATTATCAAACTGAATACCAACGAAAACCCTTACGGGCCTGCGCCGGGAGTGGCAGAAGCCATTCGTGAGCTGGACGCGGAGAAATTGCGGTTGTACCCCGCTTTTCCAGAGAAAACGGATCTGGTGAAGGCGCTTGCGGAGCACTATCAGATCGGAACCGATCAGATTTTTATCGGCGTAGGTTCGGACGATGTGCTGTCTATGATCTTTTTGACCTTTTTCCAGTCGGATAGGCCGGTCTTTTTCCCGGATATTACGTACTCCTTCTATGATGTGTGGGCGGATGTGTACCGGATTCCCTATGAGACGAAAGCGCTTGACGCGGATTTTCGGATTCGTCCGGAGGATTACAGACAGCCCAATGGGGGCGTGATCTTTCCCAATCCGAACGCGCCCACGGGCGAGCTGATATCCCTTGACGCGGTGGAGGAGATTGTGAAGAATAACCGCGACGTGGTGGTGATCGTGGACGAGGCTTATATTGATTTCGGTGGGATAAGCGCCCTGCCGCTGATTGAAAAGTACGACAATCTGCTTGTGGTACAGACCTTTTCCAAGTCACGCTCCATGGCTGGAATGCGGATCGGTTACGCCATGGGACAGCCGCCGTTGATTCGTTATCTCAACGATGTGAAATATTCCGTCAATTCTTTTACCATGAATATGCCTGCGCTGGCTCTCAGCGTGGAGGCGGTGCGGGATGAGGCTTATTTTACGGATTGCTGTAATAAGATCATGAAGACAAGGGAGAGAGCGGAGGAGGAACTTGCAAAACGGGGCTTTGTGTTCCCAAAATCCAGCGCTAATTTTATCTTTGCCTCTCACAAAGCCGTGCCAGCCCGCGAGATTTTTGAGAAGTTAAAGGAACATGACATTTATGTCAGGTGGTGGAACAAGGCGAGAATCGACAACTATCTGCGGATTACCATTGGCACCGACGAACAGATGGAGGCGCTTTACCGGGCGCTGGATCAGATTGTATAGCGTAGGAGCGCGAAAGCGCGGCTTTGCGAGTGCGCGTATATCTACAACAGAAAACTCGTATAATTACATAAAAGAATACAAAAGGGAGAGGAATATCATAATATGGAAAGTTTAGCAGTGGCGTTTGCCAATACGTTAGGAAGATATGTGAGTAAGGAGATCGTGGTCTTTCTGATCTCCATGGTGCCGATTTTGGAGCTTCGCGGCGGGTTGATTGTTTCACAGTTGATTCAGGTTCCGATTACGACGGCGATTCCGATCTGTATCATAGGAAACATCATTCCGATTCCCTTTATCCTGCTGTTTATCAAGCAGGTGTTTAAATGGATGAAAAAGATAAAACTGTTCCGCGGTATCATTGAGAAACTGGAAAGCCGCGCCATGAGCAAGAGTGACAATATCAAGCGTTATGAATTTTGGGGATTGGTGCTCTTTGTGGGAATCCCTCTTCCGGGCACGGGCGCGTGGACGGGTTCCCTGATTGCGGCGCTTTTGGATATCGATTTCAAGAAGGCCATTCTGGCGGAGCTTTTGGGGATTGCGATTGCGACGGTGATTATGTCTTTCCTTTCCTACGGGCTTTTAGCGGCGCTTGTGGGATAGAAAACATTGGGAAAAGGAAAAAGCGTACGGGATCTTGACGGATGGGATCGTGGATGAAAGAGAGCGAAAAGAAGAAAACATATATGCTGGCGGGAGCGGCCTTCGCGGTGGTTTTGGCGGCGGCGGGGCTGATCGGCGTTTTGCTTCGCGGTGTGTCTTTTGGGGACAGCAATCCAAATCTGGCCCTGAAAAGGGGCGTGAAGGCCACCTGTGACAGCGTGGAGCAGGAGGCGCTGTCTGCGGCTATGGCCATCGATGGAAACGACACGGACCGCGCCTCCCGCTGGTCAAGCGAGAATAACAGGGAGGACGCCTCCCACTATATTAGGCTGGAATTTCCCAAAGAAATTTCAGTTTCTTTTGTTGTACTGAAATGGGAGCGGGCGAACGTCACATCCTATGCGCTGGAAAGCTCTTTGGACGGGGAGACTTGGCGGACGCTGCAGCGTTTTGAGACGGCGCCGGAGACGTTACAGCAGGAGATCGTTTTGGAGGAAGCTGTACAGACGCGGTATCTGCGCCTGTCCACGTATGCGGTGTCGAAGGAGGAGGCGGATTTTTCCGATCTCTACCAGAATGTTTCCCTCTATGAATTTGAAGTATATGGGGACAAGCCCACGGCTTATAAATTAAGAACACCTGTTATTGAAACTGCGGCGAATGGTACGCGCCAGTTGGTATCGCCGGAGGCTCCCGACGGTTTTCAAGTCAGCCTGATCGGCGCGGATTTGGAGCAGGTGATTGGCGCGGACGGCAGGGTCTATGATACCATTCAGGACAAGGAAGTGACGGTGGGGTATCTTGTGGAGGACACGAGGGGCATGGAGGAGACGAGGGAGGTTTCCTTCAAGGTGACGGTGCCAGCGGCGGATGGGGTGTCTGATACGGCGTCGGGACAGGCGGAAGACGAGGCAAACGGCTGTCCGTACTGGGTGATTCCCTCGATTGCGGAATGGCGCGGCGGCAAAGGCGTCTTCAATTTGGCCGAGGGAGAGACGGTGCGGATTATTGTGGGCGGCGACGAGCAGGCCCTGTGGGATGTGGCAACGCTTTTTCAAAAACAGTGTGAAAACAGCCGTATGCATTTTCAGGCGGAAGTGTACCGGGGAAATTTGGAGGATATGGGGCCGGGAGACATCTATTTGGGTTATGCGCAAGAGCAAAACGGTTTGGGGGAGGAAGGATATACCTGCGACATTACTGACAGATGCGTCATAAAAGCGGAGAGTGCGACGGGGATTCGCTGGGGCGTCGTTACCCTGATGCAGATGCTGTGCTATGGGCCAAATCTGCCGCAGGGCCAGATCCGCGATTATCCGCTCTATCAGGTGCGGGGGTTCGGCATCGATGTGGCCAGAAAACCCGTGTCTCTGGATACGCTCTATCGAATGATGGAGACGATGTCATGGTATAAAATGAACGATCTTACGATTCACTTAAATGATAATGAGATTCTTGCCACCAGCGGCCTGACCGATTCACCGGAGCAGGCGATGACGGCTCAGAGCGCGTTTCGTCTGGAATCTTCGCTTACAAATGAAAAGGGGGAAGCGTTGACTTCGGCGGAGTACGCCTATACGCAGGAGGAGTTTGCCCAGTTTATTGCCGCGGCGAAGTCTTATGGCGTAACGGTGGTGCCGGAGATCGATACCCCGGCGCATTCCCTCTCCATCACAAAGCTTTATCCCGAGTATGCCCTGCGCACCTCAAACGAGTCGGTAGATCAGATTGACCTAGGAAATGACAAAGCTGTCGCTTTTGTGGAGGGAATCTGGCGGGAGGCATTGGATGAGAAAAACGGCGCGTTCCGAGAGGCGGAGATCGTGAATATCGGCATGGACGAGTATTACGGCGACGGGGAGCAGTACCGGCAGTATTTGACGAGAATCAACGATCTGGTGCAGGAGTCGGGTAAGACGGTGCGCCTCTGGGGCAGCCTCACTAACATGGGCGGTACGACCAAGCCTTCCCCCGAAAATCTGCAAATGAATCTTTGGAGTACGGTGTGGGCGGACCCGCTTCAAATGTACGAAGAGGGATATTCCTTGATTAACATGCAGAATAACCACCTTTATATCATACCTGGCGGCGGCTATGACTGCCTGAACGCCAAAGAATTGTATGAAAACTGGGAGCCGAACCGATTTTACGATTACAACCGGATAGAAACCATACCCGTTTATTCTCCCCAGATGCTGGGCGCTTCCTACATGATCTGGAACGATATGAGCGGCGGACTGGACTTAGGTCTCTGCGAGTACGATCTGTTTTTGCGGTTCCGTGGGCCGCTTGATACGCTGGCCGTGAAGCTGTGGGGTGCGGAGAAGCTGGAAGCGTTTGCGCAGAAACGACGGGAGTCGGGCTATGAGACGTTATTTGACATGAGTGTAGATTTTATGCCGCGAATGTTTGAGGGGACGGACGGTCATGACGACTCTTATCTGTACGCTGAGACAGAGGCGGCGGAGCCGAGCTATGAGATTGAAATGAAGGTGAAGCTGGATGCGGATGCGGCCGGAGAGCAGATTCTTGCGGAGGGGGACGGCGTCTACGGCAAGTGGGCTTTCTATGCGGCGGAGGAAAAGACGGGAAAGGTCGGTTTTACCAGAGAGGGAAAAACCGAGACCTTTGATATTACCTTGCCGAAGGGCGAATGGGTGCATCTCACGCTTTCTGGCAGACTCGGAAAGACCACCCTTTGGGCGGTGGGAGAAACGATAGAGGCGGTGGATCGGCTTGGAAGCGGGGAGCCTTTTGAGAAGTACGCGACCTTCGTCTTTCCCTTGCAGAGAGTGGGGAAAGAGACGGGATGTTTTGACGGGGAAGTGGAGTGTAAGGTGAACTTCACTTCCCATGAAAGTCTGATATACCGATAGGCTGCGTCTTATTTATCTTGTGGGCATCTGAAAGTCTGCAAGCGCCCGGTTCAGGAAGTCGTTAAAAGGTTTCATGATACGGAACATTTCGACTGCCTTAGCGAGAAAAGCATCCGCGTCGGTCAGTTCCTCGTCCTTTAACGGATATTCCAGATACCAGCTTTTGTATTTTAAATATTCCGCCTGCGGATGTTCTCTGTCGTATCCGGCGGGAACATTCTTAAGTGCGGTTCCCTTCACGGTGAAATATTTGGCAAACGTCGGCTCATGGATCAGCGAATCCCATTCTTCGCCGTTTTCCGCAATAGAATCCCGCACCATCGTCGTGGCGTCTTTAAACATATCGGCAAACAGACCGCCGCCCAGAAAAGATTGATTTTGCGGTTTGATCATCAGGTAATAGCCCACGGGAACCGGAAGCTTTCCTTTGGAGGAAATATGTGCCCGGAATGCGGGATTGTAGGGGGATTTGTCATGGCTGAACCGGGTATCGCGCACCAGTTTAAAAGTTAGATTTTTGGGGTCGTTCTGTATGACGCTGCCGTCAAAAGCCCCGATGTTAAAAATCAGCTCTTGCAGTAATGTCTCAAATGCCGTATTTGCTTCTTTGTAGTCCGTTTTGTGGGCGTGATACCATTCCCGGTTATTGTTTTCGCTCAATTCGTTTAAGTATTTTAAAATCAGGGATAAATTCATATGTTTATAACCTCCTATGCGTTTCGGATGACGGAAAATGAGGTTCCGTCTAAAAACTTGGTGACAAACTCTTTCAGGCTTTCGGGTGATCGGTAAGTTTTGCAAAAAGAGAAATGCTGGGACAGATCGTCGATCTCTTCCATTGCTTTTTTGACTTCCAGCATGGCCTCGGAGGGAGCGGCGGTAGTAAAATCCAACTGGTCTGGGCTGATTCTGTGATTTTGGATGGCATAATTCACCCGCTTCGCGCAGCGGCATGTCCCTTGTCCGTATTCGCCGCAGTATTCTTTCAGGAAATCCGCCATTTTGCTGCGGATTCTTGATAGGCGCTGGCGGTAGGCTTCGGGGGTGATGCCGAGAATATCTCCGGCAATCCGGCTGTCCACCTGAAACATCGTGCCTAGGATAAAGATACACCGGCTCTCGGCGTCTAAACATTGCAGCATAACGTTGGTGCAGGAAAGCTTCAGTTCTTCGGCAAGGATGGAGGCCTCTACATTTTGTGTCAGATCGGGCACATCGTCGATTTTCCCATTCTTGATGTCATCCCCATAGAACTCAAAACTTAAGGGAAATTTGGCAAACATATGTTTCTTGTAGTTTTTCAAATGATTTGTGGCAATGCTGAATACCCAAGTGGAAAAAGCGCTGTCTCCCCGAAAAGAGGAGAGATGGGTCATAATTTTCAACAGAATGTCCTGTGTGGCGTCCTCTGCGTCGGGAAACGTGCCGAGCATTCGCAGGGAAAGGTTAAAGACTAGATCCTGTACGCTGAGAATGACAGTTTCCAGAGACGCTTTGTCTCCGGCCACAGCCTGTTCTACCAAGCGTTTCAATTCATCGTTTGTTTTTTGATTCATATGTTGTAAGATTCCTCCATTCCGAAGCGTTAAGGTTAGAAAATATGGTACGCATACGCTTCTGATTAATGAGACAACGTTTTTTCCTCTGTGTGACGTTAAAAATAAAAATAACGATTGTTCTGTTTGCATTTGCACGAACGATCCGCTTTTTACGATTTCACTATGACATATTTTTGAGAGGCTGTCTACATGCTTTCCTGTTTCTTAAGAAATGGGGAAAACATTGGAAAGAGGCGGATTTGGGTGTTGCGAAAGCCCGTCTGTTGTTATACAGTAAAGGAAAGCGTTTTACATGCGAAATGGAAAAGGTGATTAAAAAATGGAAGCCTATACGGATTTTGCGCAGGTTTATGATGAACTGATGGACGATACCCCCTACGAGGAATGGTGCGGGTTTTTGATGGAATTGTTTCAAAAGTATGGGGTGGACGATATTTCAAAAAGTGAAAAAGCGTCTGATCCTCTTTGGCAGGAGCGCAACACAATCCTCGATCTTGGCTGTGGGACTGGCACTTTGACGGAACTGCTCGCCCGTAAAGGATATGATATGATCGGTGTGGATAACGCGCAGGAAATGTTAGAGATCGCCATGGAAAAACGGGAGCGGTCCGGTCTTTCGATTCTGTATCTTTTGCAGGATATGCGGGAATTTGAGCTTTACGGCACGGTGGGGACGGTGGTCTGCGTCTGCGACAGTCTGAACTACCTTCTGGAAGAGGAGGACGTGTCACAGACCTTTCGCCTTGTCAATAATTATCTTTATCCGCAGGGCATTTTTATTTTTGACTTTAATACGGTGTATAAATATGCTACGGTGATCGGCGACGCCACCATTGCGGAAAATAGGGAAGACTGCAGCTTTATTTGGGAAAACTATTATCATGAGGAGCAGGAGATCAATGAGTACGATCTGACGGTCTTTGTGAGGGGAGAACAGGAGGCGTGGTTTCGGCGGTTTCAGGAAATCCACTACCAGCGGGGGTATCGTCTGGAACAGATGAAGGCGCTTCTCATGGAGGCGGGGCTTACCTTTGTGGCGGCGATAGACGCCGACACCCATGGAACAGTGACGGATGAGAGCGAACGGATTTATGTGGTGGCGCGCAAGGGAACGGAAACGACGGCCAATCAAGAAGTGATAAAATAACCTAAAAAATACGGACATGTGCAAAACGCATGTTATGAATTGCGAAAGAAAGGAATAGACGGCATGGCGGATTATATGGTGCGGGCGACCGCGGCGGACGCGCAGATACGCGCTTTTGCGGTGACATCTAGGGAGCTGGTGGAGACGGCAAGGGCGGCTCATGATACAAGCCCGGTGGTGACGGCGGCTTTGGGACGGCTGATGACAGGCGCGCTGATGATGGGAAGTATGTTAAAGGGAGAAGAGGATATCCTGACTTTGCAGATCAAGGGGGAAGGGCCGGTACACGGTCTTACCGCCACGGCGGATGCGGCGGGATGCGTGAAGGGTTACGCGGACAATCCGCAGGCCATGATGCCTCCAAACAGCGCGGGGAAATTGGACGTAGGCGGTGTGATCGGGGCAGGCGTTCTGCATGTCATGAAGGATATGGGCTTGAAGGAGCCTTATGCTTCCACGGTGGATTTGCAGACGGGAGAGATCGGGGACGATTTAACTTATTATTTTGCCGTTTCCGAGCAAGTGCCCTCTGTGGTGGCCTTGGGGGTTTTGATGAACCGGGACAATACGGTGCGGCAGGCGGGCGGTTTTATCGTCCAACTGATGCCTTTTACGCCGGACGAGGTGATCGATCGTTTGGAAGAGAAGCTTTCCGGTCTTTCGTCGGTGACCGCCATGTTGGAAGCGGGCAATACGCCGGAAGAGATCCTAGAGTTGGTATTAGGCGAGTTTGGCGTGGAGATCACCGACAGGATGCCCGTGGCTTTTCGTTGTAATTGCAGCAGGGAGCGTGTGGAGAAGGTGCTTTTGAGTCTTGGGAAACAGGAATTGGAAGAGCTGGCGGCCGAGGGAAAAGAAGTGGAACTGCACTGTCATTTCTGTAATAAAAGATATGCTTTTTCAACGGAGGAGGTCGAAAGACTGATGAAAGCAGGAGAAGTATCTGATGCGCCAAACCGATGCGATTAAAGCAGGATTTAATGATTGATAATAAACATGCGAAAGAATGGAATTTTGATTATAGAAAGAAACGCAGGATGAAACAAAAATAGAAAAAAGAACGACTGAAATCTTATTTGGAATATGGATAAAACGCTGATAAATAGGGAAGAGTAAGATTGCGTGGAGAAAATTGAGAAGGGGAAAAACACATCGGAGATTTTCTCAAAATAACGGTAGATACTAAAAGAGAAAGGGAACAGGAAAGAAAAGTATTGGAAAAATGCTGGCGGCAGGCGGGGACAGAAAAAATTAGAAAACGGCTGCTGTGGAATAAAATTTGTCTGATGGCTCCCTTTTTGTGAGAGGAAAGAAAAAGTCAAAAACTAAAAGAAGATTTAACGAAAATATACAGACGATTTTTTGGATTTTGCAATTTTTCTGCAACATAGGGACTGAAATCTAAAATTCCTTGTATTTACGGGAAAAACAAGGATTAAAATAACGAGTGTTAACAAAAAAATAACAGATTATATATAACAGAAAATATGATTTTTGACGGGCGTATTGCGAATGACAAGCAGAGGTTAGAGATTAAAAACAGATATAAAAAACGGAAAAAATCAGTAAAAGGAGAAACAAAGAAGAAGCAGGGAAGAGAGGGAGAACGGAACATGAAACATGGATTTGTAAAAGTGGCGGCAGTGACGCCAAAAATCAAAGTGGCTGATCCTCATTATAATGCGAAAGAGATCTGTAAAGAGATTGAGACTGCGGCGGAACGCGGCGCAAAAGTGATTGTGTTTCCGGAACTTTGTCTTACGGGATATACCTGCGGCGATCTGTTTTTGCAGGAGCTTCTGCTTGCGCAGGCGCTGGAGGCGCTTTCAGAGGTGGCGTCGGCTACGGAGGGGAGCGACGCGCTTGTTTTTGTGGGACTTCCCATTATAAAAAAACATAAGTTATATAATGTGGCGGCGGTGTTACAGGACGGAGAAGTGCTTGCGTTTGTTCCGAAAAGGCATATTCCCTCCTATGCGGAGTTTTATGAGACAAGACATTTTGCACCGGGAAATTTGCTGCCGGAGCCTTTTTTCTACGAGGAGCGGGAGGTTCCCTTCGGAACCGATCTTCTTTTTCAGGTGGACGCAGTGCAGGGAATGACGGTCGGATGTGAAATTTGCGAGGATATTTGGGTGCCGGAGACGCCGGGAACGGCTCACGCGCTGGCAGGAGCTACGGTGATCGTGAATCTTTCCGCTTCTAATGAGACGGTGGGCAAAGACGTTTACCGGGAGATGCTGGTAAAATCCGCCAGTGCAGGACAGATTTCGGCTTATATCTTCTGTTCGGCGGGGGAAGGGGAATCTACGCAGGATCTGGTGTTCGGCGGCCATAATATGATTGCGGAGAATGGCATCGTGCTGGCGCAGGCAAAGCGGTTTGCTACGGGAGCCATTTACGCGGATATCGATATTCACAGACTCTGTCATGAACGGCGCAGAATGAGCACTTTTGGGGAAAATGCGCGGGAACATGGGATTCTGCTTGTTCATATGGAACAGGAAGAAACGATTGTGGAGAGAAGCTTTTCGGCAAGACCCTTCGTACCGGACCAGACCGGGGAGCGCGAGAAGCGCTGTGAGGAGATTTTGTCGATTCAGTCCTACGGCTTGAAAAAGCGGTTGGAACACACGGGCTGCCAGTCGGCGGTGTTAGGGATTTCCGGCGGACTGGATTCTACGCTTGCTTTGCTGGTGACGGCGCGGGCTTTTGATATGCTGGGCCTTGCACGAGATAAAATAACATCTGTTACAATGCCGTGCTTTGGCACCACTGATAGAACTTACGATAACGCCTGCAAGCTTGCGCGGCTGCTTGGGACTACTTTGCGGGAAGTGGATATCAAGGAGGCGGTGAACGTTCATTTTAAGGATATCGGACAGGACGTGGATTGTCATGACGTGACTTATGAAAACGGACAGGCGAGGGAACGTACGCAGGTGCTGATGGACACTGCCAATCAAACCGGAGGGCTGGTGATCGGTACGGGGGATATGTCGGAGCTGGCGCTTGGCTGGGCTACGTACAACGGGGATCATATGTCTATGTACGGTGTGAATGCGGGTGTGCCAAAGACGCTGGTCAGCCATTTGGTGCGTTATTACGCGGATACCTGTGGTGAGGAAGCGCTTAGAACGCTTTTACTGGATGTGCTGGATACGCCGGTAAGTCCAGAGCTTCTGCCGCCCGTGGACGGCGTCATTGCCCAGAAGACGGAGGATCTGGTGGGGCCTTATGAGCTGCATGACTTTTTCCTATATTATATGCTCCGCTGCGGGTTCGAGCCAGCCAAGGTATACAGGGTGGCCTGCATGGCTTTTGTGGGAATTTATGACAACGACGTCATATTGAAGTGGTTAAAAGTTTTTTACCAGAGGTTTTTTGCACAGCAGTTTAAGCGGTCCTGTCTGCCGGACGGGCCGAAGGTGGGCAGCGTTGCGCTTTCGCCGCGGGGCGATCTGAGGATGCCATCGGACGCCTGCGCAAGGATGTGGCTGGAGGCGTTGGAAGAGCTGTAAACGGTGGGGAAAAGCGGAAAAAGGGGAAAAAGTTAAGAAATGATTGACTTTTTTCCTCCTTTTTGCATATAATACAAATAACAGAACCCGACACGCCTCTCAACGATGCGGACCACGTTGGGTCTTTTAATTTTGGGGAGTATTATATATGGGAGAATTGAAAAAGCACCAACCTTCAATGACGGTTGAGGAGCAGATCAAAAATTTAAAAAGTATCGGATTGGTCATAGAAGATGAGGCATATGCTCGGAAGATTCTGAACGATATTTCTTATTTTAGGCTTGTAAAAGCATACAGCCTCAATTTGAAAGCAAAGAATGACGATTATGACGGGAGCGTCACATTTGAGCAGATTGTAGATTTATATTTGTTTAACGCCAATTTTCGACAGATTCTTTTTCCCGTTGTAGAGAAGATAGAGATCAACGTCAGATGCCGATTAGGGAACTATTTTTCCGAGCGGTACGGAGTGTTGGGATACTTGCAAAAAGATAATTTCGCCAATGGAGAATATTTTGACATTTTTTTAGACGACATGGCGGAAGAGCTCAGAAGAAATTCCAAGGCGCCGTTTGTGCAAAATTTTCAGAAAAATTATGAAGGAGGCCATCTGCCCTTCTATGCTTTGGTTGAGGTGTTCAGCTTTGGGACTTTATCCAAATTTTATAAAAATATGTTGAATGCGGATAAGAAAGCGGTTGCAAAAACCTTTGGGGTGGGCTATACATATCTTGAAAGCTGGTTGGAGAGCATTTCCTATGTGAGAAATATCTGCGCCCACTACGGAAGACTATATAATGCGAAGCTGTCAAAGACGCCAATGTTATATAAAGAATATAGTGGGGCTGGAATTGGCAATAATCGGATTTTTGGCGTTTTATTATGTATGCGGACGCTGCTGAAGGGAGATTCTCATTGGAATATTTTTGTAGATCAGATAGATATGCTTTTTGAAAAATACGAAAAAGTGGATATAAAGACGATGGGATTCCCGGAAGATTGGCAGAGTTTGTTAAGGATGGACAATCGCTGAGAGGGGTTACTGCATCAGTGAAACGGCCGGAGTAGAAACCGGCCGTTTTTTTCTGCGGCATTATTCCGTCTCCACATCCCCATCGTTCTCATAGGCCTTTTCCAGTGAAGTGGTGATGGCGTCAAGGAGGATCATGGAGGTGTATTTACTGTCGTCAGAGTATGTAATCCCTTCCAGACTTTGGTTTTTGATGATCTGGTCGGCGAGATCCTCGAAGGAAGGCTGGATGAGAGGATACATGGTTGTGACGGCTTCATCCAGATTGACCAGACGGATGGCATTGATATTTTTTTCGTCTACAGTCACCTCGATTTCCACCACGTTGTCGTTTAAGATCAGCGAAGTTGTATATACGCCGGGCACATAGGTGTCTGTGGCAGTCTGCGTTACGGTGGACATAGTTTCCTGCTTTTTTTCTTTGGGAAGAAACATGATGATGAGCAGGATGATAAAAAGGATACCGAGTGCAGCAAAAATACCGGTATATATTAACTCTTTTACATGAAGCACGACAATTTTGGTTTTAGAACTCATACAAATATCCCCACAGTGATTCTTTTTTATCAGTTTATGTGGAGGGGCTTTAGTTTATGCCCTTATTTTCGCGCGCAGTCAGAGCTTGTTTATGTGCTATGCGGGGTTGACAGGAGAACTTGCAAACTGCTATGATAATACGGAACAAGGGCGTTCTGATGGGAAGAGAGCGTCCTTTTTGTGCGTATAAGCAGAGTTAGAAGCATTTCGAATCTGCTTATACGCAGCGGTCGAAGAGAATGTAGGAAGGAAGGTATTTCATGAGAAAAAATTATAGTAGGCAGGATATTATTAATTTGGTCGAGGAGGAGGATGTGGAATTTATCCGTATGCAGTTTACGGATATTTTCGGCAATCTGAAAAATGTGGCGGTTACGGCGGCGCAGTTAGAAAAAGCGCTGGATAATGAATGTATGTTTGACGGGTCTTCCATCGCAGGTTTTACGGATGTGGAGGACTCCGATATGTATCTTTATCCCGATCCCAGCACGCTTGAGATCTTCCCGTGGAGGCCGCAGCAGGGAAAGGTGGCGCGGTTTATCTGCGACGTGTACCGTCCTGATGGGAAGCCTTTTGCGGGCGATCCCCGTTATGTGCTGAAACAGGCCATCAAAGAGGCGGAGGAGATGGGGTACACGTTCCGCGTGGGTGCGGAGTGCGAGTTTTTCCTCTTCCATCTGGATGAAAACGGTATGCCTACCACGGTGAGCCACGAAAAAGCGGGATATTTTGACGTGGGGCCGGTGGATTTGGGCGAGAACGCCAGAAGGGATATGGTGCTCACATTGGAGGATATGGGGTTTGTGGTGGAAGCCTCCCATCACGATGTAGCGCCGGCACAGCATGAGATCAATTTTCTCTATGATGAGGCTCTTGCCACAGCCGACAATATCATGACTTTTAAGCTGGCGGTCAAGACGATTGCGCGCAGACACGGCCTCCATGCTACCTTTATGCCGAAACCTAAGTATGGCATGAACGGGTCGGGGATGCACATTAATATGTCCCTTCTGAAAGACGGGAAAAATATTTTCGCAAATGAGAGCGACGCCAACGGCTTGAGCCAGACGGCTTATGACTTTTTGGGAGGCGTTATGGAGCATATGAGGAGCATGACGGCGGTTACAAACCCCATCGTTAACTCTTACAAGCGGCTTGTGCCCGGGTATGAGGCGCCGGTATATATCGCGTGGAGCGCCACAAATAGAAGTTCCTTGATCAGGATTCCGGCAGCCGAGGGGGATGCGGTGCGGATGGAGCTTCGTTGTCCGGATGCGGCGGCAAATCCTTATCTGGCGCTGGCGGCTATTCTGCGGGCTGGATTGGACGGGATCAAAAAGAAGACAGTTCCGCCTGAAAGCGTGGATTGCAATATTTTCCGCATGAGCGGGGAGGAGCGCAAAAAGCGTAACATTGAGGAACTGCCGGGCACGCTTGCGGAGGCGGTTTCCTGTATGGAGAAGGACGCCTTTATGAGACAGACGCTGGGGGATCATGTGTTTGAGAAATATATTGCGCTGAAAAAGGAGGAGTGGAACCGTTACCGCAGTCAGATCACGGATTGGGAGATCAACGAATACCTGAATCAATATTAAGTAACGACTGATATACAATACTGGAAGAAGGGAGGTGTGCGTGTGATTAATATTATAGTAGTTTTGCCAAAGCCGGAAGAGGCCAAAGGAATCCGAAATCTGCTCATGAAAAACGGATTTCGTGTGGACGGCGTGTGCAGCACCGGGTCTCAGGCATTGAGCAGGATGGACGATTTAAACGGCGGGATTGTGATATGCAGCTATAGACTGTCGGATATGATGTACAGCGAATTGCACGCCTGCCTTCCCAAAGGATTTGAAATGCTGCTGATTGCTTCCGCGAACACCTTGCAGGAGTGTGACTGCCGGGATATTATGAGCCTTTCTATGCCGCTTAAGGTACATGATCTGATCAACACAGTGGATATGATGGCGCAGGCTATCGAGCGGCGCAGACGCCGGGCCAGACAATTTCCGAAAGAGCGCAGCGCGGAGGAGGAGGAGGTCATCCGGGAGGCCAAGGAGCTGCTGATGAACCGCAATCATATGACAGAGCAGGAGGCCCACCGTTATCTGCAAAAATGCAGTATGGACAGCGGTACAAACATCGTGGAGGAGGCGCGCATGGTTCTCGTCATGATGCGGACGTAGCGAGGGGATAGTCGGAATAATGAAAAACAGTTGTTATGTATGGTGAAAATGAAAAAGCTGTGTTATACTTGGACTCGTATCTGGTCAGAAGTCCTTACAAACACAGATTTTGACCGGAATAGGCGGGAAAGGCTTTCTGAAATCGGAGGAAAACATGAAATTCACAAAAATGCAGGGCTGTGGGAATGATTACGTTTATATAGACGGGCACAAAGAGCAGATTTCGCCGGAAAAAAAGCCGGAGCTTGTGCGGCGGTTAAGCGACAGACATTTTGGCATCGGCTCGGACGGGGTGATTTTTATCAATCCCTCCGACGAGGCGGATTTTGAGATGGAGATGTACAATGCGGACGGCACCCGCGCCGAGATGTGCGGAAACGGCATTCGCTGTGTGGGTAAGTTTGTTTATGACAAGGGACTTACGGATAAAACCGACATTACTGTCATAAGTGCGGGGAAGATTAAATATCTGACGCTTTTTGTGAAAGAGGGCAAGGTGGAGACCGTGAAGGTCAACATGGGTGCGCCGGAACTGACAGCGGCGCTTGTGCCTGTGCTCTGCAAAGGCGTACAGGCCGTGGACGAACCGATTACGGTGCAGGGCAGGGAGTACAAAATGACCTGCGTTTCCATGGGAAATCCGCATGCGGTGGTTTTTGTGGACGATGTGGAAGGGCTCGCCATAGAGGAAATCGGGCCTTACTTTGAGAGCCACGAGCGGTTTCCCAAGCGGACGAACACGGAGTTTGTGAAGGTGATTGATAAACATACGGTACAGATGCGGGTCTGGGAGCGGGGTACAGGGGAGACGCTGGCCTGCGGGACAGGGGCCTGCGCCACGGCGGCAGCCTGTGTGTTAAACGGGTTGACCGAGGAGACCGTGACAGTAAAACTGTTAGGCGGCGATCTTACCGTCACATGGGACAGGGAGGCTGATCTGATCTATATGACGGGTCCAGCGGCCACGGTTTTTGAGGGCGTAATTTGAAAAGAGTCATAATTGGTTTACATAAAATATATAAATACGGAGGTTGTTTTATTCCATGATAAAAGTAAACGATAATTATCTGAAATTACCGGGGAGCTATCTTTTTTCCACCATAGGAAAGAAAGTGAACGCCTATACGACGGCGAATCCGGACAAAAAAGTGATCCGTCTGGGAATCGGCGATGTGACAAGGCCGCTCTCTCCTACTATTATCGACGCCATGCACAAGGCGGTAGACGAGATGGCGGATGAAAAGACGTTCCGCGGTTACGCGCCGGATCTTGGCTATGAATTTCTGAGAAACGCCATTGCGGAAAACGACTTTAAGGCGAGGGGCTGTCAGATTGAGGCGGATGAAATCTTTGTCTCCGACGGCGCAAAGTGTGATTCCGGCAATATTCAGGAGATTTTTTCTACGGACAATAAAATTGCGGTCTGTGATCCCGTATACCCGGTTTATGTAGACACCAACGTGATGGCGGGCAGAACAGGCGTCTATGATGAGAAGACGGGAAACTGGAGCGATGTCATTTATATGCCCTGTACGCAGGAGAACGGTTTCGCACCAGAACTGCCAAAGACCGTGCCGGATCTGATTTATCTGTGCTTCCCGAACAATCCTACCGGTTCCACGATCACGAAAGCGCAGTTACAGGAGTGGGTGGATTATGCCAATAAAAACGGTTCCGTCATCATTTATGACGCCGCCTACGAGGCTTATATTTCCGAGGCGGACGTGCCCCACAGCATTTACGAGTGCGAGGGAGCGAGAACCTGCGCCATCGAGCTTCGGTCTTTTTCCAAAAATGCGGGCTTTACCGGCGTGCGTCTTGGGTATACCGTAATTCCGAAGGAGCTTAAGGCGGGGGATGTGTCCCTGCACGCTCTCTGGGCAAGGAGGCATGGCACCAAGTACAACGGCGCGCCCTATATCATCCAGCGGGCCGGCGAGGCGGTTTACAGTGAGGCCGGAAAGCGGGAGACGAAGGAACTGGTAGCTTATTATATGAAAAATGCGGCTTACATTTTAAACGGCCTGAAATCTGCGGGATATCAGGTGTCCGGTGGCGTCAATGCGCCTTACATCTGGTTGAAAGCGCCAAAGGGCATGACAAGCTGGGAGTTTTTTGATTATCTGCTGGAGACGGCCAATGTGGTGGGAACTCCCGGTTCCGGTTTCGGACCAAGCGGAGAGACGTATTTTAGACTGACGGCTTTTGGCAGCTATGAAAATACGGTGGAGGCAGTGGACCGGATCAAGGCGCTGCCGCTTTAAGAATGGAACTATCATATCATATATAGATAATATAAAAGAAAATGCCGCTTGTGGGGAGGGGGAAGCGGGAGAGGAGTATCAGTTTTATGGACATTTATTTAATACGACACGGGGAAACTGATTGGAATAAGACGGGACGTTTACAGGGGCATGCGGATATTCCGCTGAATGCGCACGGAAGGGTGCAGGTGGACGATGCGGTCAGGATATTGCGTAATATGGGGGTCCGCATGGACGCCATGGTTTCGAGTCCCCTTAAGAGGGCGCAGGAAAGCGCCGTGATTGCGGCGGCTTTGCTGAATTTTCCGAGGAACAGGATTATGACGGAAAATCTTTTGATCGAACGGGATTTCGGGGAAGGCGAAGGCCTGACCATCAAGGAGGGAGAGATCCGTTATCCCGGCTGTGATTTTCCGGGCATTGAGCTTCATACGGATCTGGTGGCGAGAGCAGGCCGGGCTTTTCACAAGATTGTGGATTCCTGTAAAGGTGCGGAGCGGGTTCTTTTGGTGGCCCATGGGGCAATTTTATTTGCACTTTTAGAGGCGGTTTCCGAGACGCCCATTTCCTATAACGGACGGGCCGCCTGCATTGCGCAGGGCAGTATATACGGGATTCGTTATGTGGATGAAAAAGTCCGCTTTGCGAGATACGAGGAGAGAGTGAACGCGTTTGTGGAGACGAATGCGGCCGAGATCGGGCGTGAGGCGATTATCTATATGTAGTTTTGGAAAAATGGGTTGAAAGTAGGAGAGGCGGAGATAGCGGTTGTATTTTTTGGAGTACAAGATCCGGTTTTTGTTATAAAGGACTTGCACATTGGAAAGAACTATGTTATACATGTATACAAAGAAAATGCAATGAAGGAGACTCACCCTGAGGGAAGCGACAGGAATACGGCGTCACCGACTGAGAGCGCTGTTTGTGAAAGACGGGGATGGGAACACTCCGGAGCAGATTGCCTGAACCCGGCGCTGCGGTGGGAATATGCGCAGCATATGACGGGATTGTCATAAATGTGGCGGCTAGGGCAGTACGTTACACGCGTTAAGTGTTTGAGTGGGCAGAGCGGTTAACAATCTTGTCAGAGAGGTCGGTTTGCCAATGCGGGTGGTACCGCGGATAAAGAAATATCCGTCCCGGAATACAGGAATGTGTTCCGGGGTTTTTTATTTTCGGGACACCATATTGGAAAGGATGGTAAAGCTATGACAATCAAAAACAAGTACAGGGACGTCACATTACAGGAAATCAGTGAGGCCGACATTGACAAAGAACTGCGCGTGGCGGGATGGATTGAGAATATCAGGGATCACGGCGGCGTGTCCTTTGTGGATTTGCGGGATATGTACGGGGTGCTGCAGGTGGTGATGCGGGACACTTCTTTGCTGGAAGGCCTGACGAAAGAAATGAGCGTTTCCATAGAAGGGCTGATTGAGAAGAGGGACGAGGAGACTTACAACCCCAGAATCCCGACGGGCACCATCGAAATGGAGGCTCATAAGGTGGATGTGCTTGGCAAAGTTTATAAACAGCTTCCGTTCGAGATCATGACGTCGAAAGAGACAAGGGAGGATGTGCGCTTGAAATACCGTTATCTCGACCTGCGCAACCAGAAGGTGAAAGATAACATTGTGTTCCGCTCCCAGGTGATCGCTTTTCTGCGGGAGAAGATGACGGAACTGGGATTTTTGGAGATTCAGACGCCGATTCTGTGCGCTTCCTCTCCGGAAGGCGCAAGAGACTATATTGTACCGTCAAGAAAGTATAAAGGGAAGTTTTACGCCCTGCCGCAGGCGCCCCAGCAGTTTAAACAGCTTTTGATGGTGTCTGGCTTTGACAAATATTTTCAGATCGCGCCCTGTTTCAGGGACGAGGATGCAAGGGCCGACCGGTCCCCCGGCGAGTTCTATCAGTTAGATTTCGAAATGAGCTTCGCCACGCAGGAAGATGTGTTCCGGGTGGGGGAGGAAGTGCTCTCGGCAGCGTTTGAGAAATTTGCGCCGGAAGGGTATGAAGTGACGAAAGCGCCTTATCCGATTATCAGCTATAAACAGGCCATGCTGGAATTTGGCACGGATAAGCCAGACCTGAGAAATCCGCTGCGGATTATAGATCTGACGGACTTCTTTCAGGCTTGTACTTTTAAGCCCTTTCACGGCAGGACAGTCCGGGCGATCAAGGTTCATGCGGAAATGTCCAAGGGTTTTCATGAGAAGCTGTTAAAATTTGCAACGGATATGGGCATGGGCGGACTCGGTTATCTGGAAGTGGCCGATGACTTAAGTTATAAAGGCCCCATCGACAAGTTTATTCCCGAGGAGAAGAAAGGGGAGCTTCGGGAATTGGCAGGGCTTGCCGCTGGCGATACCATTTTCTTTATGGCGGATAAGGAGGAGCGGGCGGCCTACTATGCGGGACAGATTCGCACGGAGCTGGGGCAGAAACTCGATCTGATCGAGAAAAATGCGTACCGTTTCTGCTATATCAATGATTTCCCGATGTTTGAGCGGGACCCGGAGACAAAGCAGATCGGGTTTACCCACAATCCCTTTTCCATGCCGCAGGGCGGTTTGGAAGCGCTTAACACGATGGACCCGTTGGAGGTGCTGGCTTATCAGTATGATATTGTCTGCAACGGCGTGGAGCTTTCCTCCGGCGCGGTGCGAAACCACGATATGGAGATTATGGAGAAAGCCTTTGCCATTGCGGGGTACGACGAGGAGACGTTAAAGACGAAATTCGGCGCTCTTTACAACGCCTTTCAGTTCGGCGCGCCGCCCCATGCAGGCATGGCGCCGGGAGTGGATCGCATGATTATGCTGCTTCGAGGCGAAGAAAATATCAGGGAAGTCATTGCTTTCCCCATGAGCGGTTCCGCGCAGGATCTGATGTGCGGCGCGCCGGGGGATGTGACGGAGCAGCAGCTTAGGGAAGTGCATATTAAGGTGAGGGCGTAGTTCTTCCGGCATTGCGAAGGATTACAGTATCTGAGAAATGAGGTAACTATGGCGAATATCATAAGCGATGAGACAATCGAATATGTAGGCATTCTTGCCAAGCTGGAACTGTCTGACGAGGAGAAGGAGCAGGCCAAGTCGGACATGGGCAGAATGTTGGATTATATTGATAAGCTGGGGGAACTGGACACGACGGATGTGGAGCCGATGTCCCATGTGTTTCCCGTGCAGAATGTGTTCCGCGAGGATGTGGTGACCAATGGGGATGATAGAGAACAACTGTTATCTAACGCGCCTCAGGAGAAGGACGGGATGTTTATGGCGCCGAGGACGTTCGAATAAGGGGTGAAAAGAATATGGCGATTACAGACATGACCGCAGTACAGCTTGCGGCCGCAATCAAGGCGGGAGAAACCACCGCGGTGGAGGCTGCAGAGGCTGTGCTTGCGCAGATTGAAAAAGAAGATAAAAAGTACAACTGTTATGTAACTGTGGACAGGGAAGGGGCGCTGGCACAGGCCAAGAGCGTGCAGGAGCAGATTGAGACGGGAACGCTGACGGGGCCGCTGGCGGGCGTGCCGGTGGCGGTGAAGGACAATCTCTGTACGGAGGGACTGCTTACCACCTGTTCTTCAAAAATTCTGTATAATTTTGTGCCCACTTACACGGCGGAGGCCGTGAAGAATTTAAAACAGGCGGGGGCGGTGATTCTTGGCAAAACCAATATGGACGAGTTTGCCATGGGCTCCACTACGGAAACCTCGGCCTATGGACCCACGAAAAATCCGAGAAATCCGGAATATGTGCCGGGCGGTTCTTCCGGCGGCTCTGCGGCGGCGGTGGCAGCAAATGAGTGTACTTACGCCATTGGTTCCGATACGGGCGGTTCCATCAGACAGCCGGCTTCCTACTGCGGCGTTGTGGGCATGAAACCTACTTACGGCACAGTGTCCCGCTATGGACTGATTGCCTACGGCTCTTCCTTAGATCAGATCGGCCCGCTGACAAAGGACGTGACGGACTGCGCCACTGTGTTGGAGGCGCTTGCTTCCCACGACGAGAAGGACTCTACCTCTATTGCCAGAGATGACACGGATTTTACTTCGGCCTTGACGGAAGATGTGGCAGGACTCCGCATCGGCATCCCTAACGATTATCTGGGGGAGGGGCTTGACGACGAGGTGAAGACGGCTGTCCTACAGGCGGCGGGAGCGCTTGAGAAAAAGGGCGCGGTTGTGGAACGGTTTGATTTGAGTCTGGTGGATTATGCGATCCCAGCTTACTATACGATAGCGGCGGCGGAGGCAAGCTCGAATTTGGAGCGGTTCGACGGCATTAAGTACGGCTACCGCGCAGAGGAGTATGCGGGTCTTCACAATATGTACAAAAAATCCCGTTCGGAGGGGTTTGGCGAGGAAGTGAAGAGGCGCATTATGCTGGGTTCCTTTGTGCTGAGTTCCGGCTACTACGACGCATATTACTTAAAGGCGTTGAAAGTAAAAGCGTTGATTAAGAAAGCGTTTGACGAAGCCTTTGCGAAGTACGATATCATACTCGGCCCCGTGGCTCCCACTACAGCTCCCAAGCTGGGGGAAAGTCTGACGGACCCGATACAGATGTATCTGGGAGATATTTATACCATAGCCGTTAATTTGGCGGGTCTGCCGGGAATCAGCGTGCCTTGCGGACAGGACGGTAAGGGGCTGCCCATTGGTCTGCAGATGATCGGGGACTGTTTTCAGGAGAAGAAGCTGATTCGGGCGGCGTATACTTATGAGCAGGAGGTGGGCAGGCATGAATAAACAATACGAGACGGTAATCGGCCTTGAGGTGCATGTGGAATTGGCTACTAAGACGAAGATTTTCTGCGGCTGTTCCACCGCTTTTGGGGCGCAGCCGAACACCCAGACCTGCCCGGTATGTACGGGAATGCCCGGTTCCCTGCCGGTTTTGAATAAACAGGTTCTGGAATATGCCATAGCGGTGGGGCTTGCCACAAATTGCAATATCACTAGGTATGCTAAATTTGATAGGAAAAACTATTTTTATCCCGATAATCCGCAGAATTACCAGATTTCCCAGCTCTACCTTCCCATCTGCCGAAACGGCGGCGTGGAGATCGAGACTGCGGAGGGCGGCGTAAAGACGGTGGGCATTCATGAGATACACATGGAGGAGGATGCCGGAAAGCTGATTCATGACGAGTGGGAGGACTGTTCTCTGGTGGATTACAACCGCTCCGGTGTGCCGCTCATTGAGATTGTCTCCGAACCGGACATGAGAAGCGCCGAGGAGGTTATCGCCTATTTGGAGAAGCTTCGTCTGGTGATCCAGTATCTGGGCGCATCCGACTGTAAATTGCAGGAAGGCTCCATGCGCGCGGACGTAAACCTCTCCGTCAGGGAGGCAGGAGCGAAGGAGTTCGGAACCAGAACGGAGATGAAGAACTTAAACAGCTTCAAAGCGATCACCAGAGCCATCGAGGGAGAGAGAGACAGGCAGATCGATTTGATAGAATCGGGAGAGAGCGTGGTGCAGGAGACCAGAAGATGGGACGATACGAAGGGCGAGTCCTATGCGATGCGGAGCAAGGAGGACGCGCAGGATTACCGGTATTTTCCTGATCCCGACCTGACGCCCATCAGCGTGAGCGAGGAAATGCTTGCCGAGATCCGGGCGAAACAGCCGGAGTTTCGGACTGAGAAAATGAAACGCTATAAAGCGGAATTTGATATTCCCGATTATGACATTGAGATTATTACGGGGGAAAAGCCGCTGGCGGATCTCTTTGAGGCCACTGTGGCTCTTGGCGGCCAGCCGAAGAAGGTTTCTAATTGGCTGATGGGGGAGACCCTGCGCCTGATGAAGGAGCGGGAGACGGACGCTTCCGATCTGTGCTTCTCCCCGGAACATCTGGCGAAACTGATCGGTCTTACAGAGCGGAAAGAGATTAACAGTTCGGTGGCCAAAGAAGTTTTTGAGGTCATGTTCGAGAAGGATATTGATCCGGAAATTTATGTGGAGGAGAAGGGCCTAAAGACCGTTACCGACGAGGGAGCGCTTAAGAAAACCGTGGAGGAAGTGATTGCGGCAAATCCGCAGTCCGTGGAGGATTACCGAAACGGCAAGGAAAAGGCGATCGGATTCCTTGTGGGGCAGACTATGAAAGCCATGAAGGGCAAAGCCGATCCCGGCGCTGTCAATCAGATGTTGAAGGAACTACTGTAAAAGATATTCCAGAAACTGCAATGCCAGTTTGGGATTTTCAACCGACAGGGGAATACCGATCACCACTTCGGATGGGTGTCCCTGAAAGGTGTAGTCCAATTCGTCGAGATAGTCATAGTAACCGGCCTCGGCCAGTTTATTGCCTGTTTTGGGAATACAGATACCGACGGCAATCGGTTTTTCCATGGCGGAGGGGTCCCGATGGTCGATGATCTTTTGGTAAACTTCGGCCTGTGCGGCTTCCAACTCTTCTAAGGTGCTGCCGACTTCCGCCTCAAAGTCGGCGGCGTCTGTGTAATAGAAATAGTCGGCATAGGGGGCAAGTTCTTCCGCGCTGAAAGCATCGGTGAGCACATAAAAATTTTCCAGGCGGGCGTAGCTCTCGAAGGTTTCGGTATCCGCCACGATGGCGTGGATATCCCCAACCTGCATCATGGCTGCCATTTTTTGGCGGTTGGCCAGTTCGTACTGGTCGCCCCCGCCGGCGGAAATGTCCGTAGTGGTGTCGATATTTACCTGATACGCCTCCGGATCAATTCCGGCATACTCTAGAAATTCACTGGCCCACAGAGCGGGAGTATCACGGTTTTCCTCCGAATCCGCCGCGTTTAACAGGACAGTATAAAAGGCGTAGGGTTTGTTGGAAAGGTAGGAATTGATAAAACTGATGAGAAAGATAATAATACACACTGCCGCAATGGTGTGTACTTTATAGTAGTCCCAGAAATAGGAAAGTTTCTCCTTAAAATTCATGGTTGCAAACGCTTTTTTCTGTTGTTCCCTGATTTCTTCAGCGACCGATGGTTGTGATGACATAGAACCTTCTCCTTACATTTTAAACCGTTTCTTCTATGATAAATACTATCCAAACGGATGTCAATGAGAGAAGAATTGTGTTTGTGTGAAATTTTCATAAACAGGCGGAGAAAGGAGTGGACGTTACGTCGGATGATTCATCGAGTTGCGCATGGACAGCAGCTCATAATAGTCAAGCAGCGCGTCTGTATTGTGGCGGTCCAGTTCTAAAGTGGTGTTCATGAGATCGCTCACGGTATAGTCGGCGGATAAGCGCTTGTTCAGGGCGCTGAAATTTGCTTTATATCTGGTTCTCTGTAACAGATAATCGGTAGACACATCATAGAAATCCGCCAGTTTAACCAGCGTTTTGAGATCGGGAGTGTGGACGCCGCGTTCATAGTTGGAGATGGCGCCTATGCTCAGATTCAGGTAAGCGGCGAGTTCTTTTTGTAAAATGCCTCTTTCTTTGCGCAGTTTCGCTAAAAATTCACCAAATTCCATTTTTATCCTCCATGTCAGGGCAGCCTGCTGCGATGACAGTTTTTTCTATGTGTAAATGTGCCGCGTCTAAGCAGGCGGTAATGCTGACTCTACTGTACATGATTTCATGGGAAATAGAATGAAAATATATATAACGCATAAAAAATGGAAAAATATGGCAGAAAAGTTTATAAAATGTGAAATTTGGAAAACGATATGTGAAGTGGAAAAATATGGAAGAAGGGAGGGCGGAGGATTGACAACTGAACTTATATCATGATATAGTTAACATATCGTTGATGAGTTCTTTAGAGGCACCGCAATTTCAGTAATGGTTAGGTGCTAGAATGATTTGTAGACGATTGATAACAATATTTTAGCAGGCTTTTATGTCTGCTTTTTTCATATGGAAAGGAGGATTATGATGCTGAAGGGTGTGGATGTGGCCATTTACTTTTTGAGCCTTGATAAAAAGCAGGATGTTTTCAATAAGGAAATTCTTGTGAAAAACGGGAGAAAGTTTTATGTAGGAAATGCACGGCTTAACAAATATTTGCACATGGCGCAGAATATTTATATTGCGAAATACGGAAAACCACTTATGGATTCTGTATTTTATGCGTATGACAATGGCGCGGTAGACCCAAATGTGCAGGAAAAATATTCTGTACTGTTAAATATGCGAAATAATCCGGTGTCTATAGGGGAAGATGAAAAAAAATATCTTGACAGTATTTATGATGCATTCAAGAATGCGCCGCTTGATGAACTGATAGAACTTTCGCATGAAGATCCGGAGTGGATTGATAAACACGGATACTATAAAAAAGAAGATCAAATTATGGATTCTATGGCACGTAAAGAAGAATATGCGGAACAATATGCAGATATGATAAAAGTGTTAGAGAGGATGCGCGCATGATAGAAGTAGGGCAGGTTCTCTCTTTGAAAATGCGGTTTAATAATAGCGGTTTGATTTCCAAAACAAGGCATCCATACCTTGTAGTTGAAATAAACGATGAATTCGGCACAGTAGAGATCGCACAGTTGGATTCCTTAAAAGGAAAGGAATACAAGGCTGCAAGAAAGAGCAATAAAGTAATATACAATAATAATCCGGATGAAACTGTGATTGATACAGACAGCTATATTCAGATGGATAACACATTTCTTTTGGAAAATCATGACGGATTAGAAAAATATAGAAGGCAGGAAGATAAGCTTAGTGAAGTGAAATTAAAAGATGCCATATACGCATACAAAGAGTACCATAGGAAAAATGAGATAGACGAGGACAAGCAAGTTTATCTATCGAAGGATGAATTATCGAAGTTGCAGCATATATAAATTCTTAAAGTTTTTTCTCTATTCAGCCGATAAACTTTAAGATGTCACTTTACATTTGACAGGACGGTCCGAGACCATGAGAAAATCACAGAAAAATCAGATATTGGATGCGCTCGGACTGTTGGACAGGGCGCATGACGCCATAAAAAAGGCAATAGAGACGGGAAATCAGGAAGCAGCGTTTACGCTTTTAGAGCAGTGTCAGGACAGCGCAATCCAGATTGGCGGTATGATTGAGGAGGCCGAAGGGGAGGAGTTTGCCACAGTCGGTCTTTTGGAGCATTATTGCGAACAGCTTTACCAGACCTATGAGCTGATCCGGCAGCAGCAGTCTGTTTCCAGCGGTAAACTCTATAAAAATCTGCGAAAAGACCTGATCCGGATTGAGAATAGCGTGAAAAACGATATTTTGGTAAGGAAGAGCGCGGTGTTTCTGCCCTACAAGGCTTCCATGTGGGACAGCCTTGAGAGCGTGTGGAGGACGGCGGACGCCGATCCCGATTGCGACGCGTATGTGATTCCGATTCCTTACTTTGATAAAAACCCTGATGGGAGTCTGGGGCAGATGCATTACGAGGGAGATCAGTACCCCAAGGATGTGCCGATTACCCGCTATGACGAGTACGATCTGCAAGCGCAGCGCCCGGATGTCATTTATATTCATAATCCCTATGATGAATGCAACCATGTGACCAGCGTACACCCTTATTTTTATGCGAGGGACTTGAAAAGTTATACAGATAAATTAGTATATATACCATATTTTATATTGGAGGAGATCGAACCGGATAATCAGGCGGCCATTGATAGAATGAAGCATTTTTGTTTCACACCGGGAACGATCTACGCCGATCAGGTGATTGTCCAGTCGGAAAATATGCGGCAGATTTATATCAATGAATACATGAAAGCCGCGAAAGAAATGGGCCTTGGCGGAGAACATACGGACAGAAAGTTTCTGGAACAAAAGTTCAAGGGGACGGGTTCGCCGAAGATTGATAAGGTGTTGCATACCAAGAAGGAAGATTTGGAGATTCCGGGGGAATGGCTGAAAATTATTGAGAAGCCGGACGGGAGCTGGAAGAAGATCATTTTCTATAATACCAGTGTGAGCGCATTGTTACAGCATAGTGATAAGATGCTGGAAAAGATGGAGTCGGTGTTTGAGACATTCAAGAACAACAAAGACGAGGTGGCGTTATTATGGCGTCCGCACCCGTTGATTCAGGCGACGATCGAGAGCATGAGGCCGCAACTTTGGGCGGAGTATCAGCAGATCAAAGACAGATATATAGAAGAGGGCTGGGGGATTTATGACGATACGCCGGATGTGGATCGGGCGGTGGTGCTCTCTGATGCGTATTATGGGGATTGGAGCAGCGTGGTGCAGCTTTGCAAGGAAAAGGGGATACCAATGATGATACAAGATGTGGCAGCGGAATAGCCGTATATTTTACCAGTGAGATGAAATGAAAATATAGGTTTAGAAAGAGCTAATAATATGACAACAAAAATTTTGGTTACAAAATCTTCTATGCCGCCTTATGAAGAGTATATAGAGGCAATAAAGCCGCTTTGGGATACGCATTGGCTTACCAATATGGGGATTTATCATAAGCAGCTAGAAGGTGAACTGCGCGATTTTTTGAATGTGAAGGAATTATCTTTGATGGTAAACGGGCACATGGCGCTGGAAATGGCAATCCAGATGATGGGGTTTCCGTCTGGGGCGGAGGTGATAACAACACCATTCACCTTTATATCTACGACCCATGCGATTGTGAGAAATAATTTAAAGCCAGTATTTTGCGACGTGAAAGATGCGGACGGAACAATAGATGAGACAAAAATTGAGGATTTGGTAACCGAGAATACCGTGGCAATCGTGCCAGTCCACGTATACGGGAATGTTTGTAATGTGGAGGAAATCCAGAGAATTGCGGATAAATATAATTTAAAGGTAATTTATGATGCGGCTCATGCATTTGGGGTGAACTATAAAGGATTGGGAATTGGCAGCTATGGGGACGCATCAGTTTTCAGCTTTCATGCGACAAAGGTATTTAACACCATTGAGGGTGGAGCTGTGGCTTTTAAAGAACACCTATATTACGAAAAATTATATAATCTTAAAAATTTCGGAATCCGGGGAGAAGAGCTTGTAACCTCTGTGGGCGCCAATGCGAAGATGAATGAGTTTTGTGCGGTCATGGGGCTTTGTAATATACGGCACTTAAAAGAAACGTTTCAAAGTCGTGAGGAACGGTATTCATTTTATAAAAAAGAGCTTTCCGGTATAAGGGGAATCCGTCTGTTTGAAGAAAAGGAGGCGGTAACAAAAAACTATGCGTATTTTCCTGTTTGTATTACGGAGGAATATGGGCGAACGCGCGATGAAGTATACGACATGCTTGCAGAACAGGACATTCATGCCCGTAAATATTTTTATCCGTTGACGGCGGATCAGGCGTGTTTCAGAAACAAGTACAGGGATATGAACTTGTCTGTTGCAAGGACTTTGGCGAGCCAGATTCTAGTGCTGCCGTTTTGGGCGGATATGGAGTTCGATAAACTGCAATATATAGTAGATCTGCTTGGGAAATTTGGAGGAGCCATATGAAAAAGGCATTAGTGTTGGCCGGGGGAATACCGCAGATTAGGTTAATTCAGGATCTGCAAAGCAGAGGATATTATGTGATATTGGCTGATTACAATAAATTACCTGTGGCGAGTCCGTATGCAGATAAATTTTTACAAGAAAGTACATTGAATGTTGATGCGATGAGGCATATTGCTATATCAGAGCAGGTTGACTTAGTAACCACATGCTGTACGGATCAGGCGCTGGCGGTTGCTTCCTTGTTGTCTCAGGAATTGGGACTACCGTGTTATGTGGATGGTAACACGGGAAAGACGGTTACTAACAAGCAGTATATGAAGAGTCGGTTTGCGGAATGGAACATACCGACAGCGGATTTTTGTATTGTTTCAGAAACCGAACCGGAAATAAAGATGGAATACCCTCTTATCGTGAAACCGGTGGACTGCAACAGTTCAAAAGGTGTAACGAAGGTAAATTCAAAAGCAGAGTTGTATGCTGCGGTTCGGATTGCAAGGGAAATGAGCAGGACAAATACGGCGATTGTGGAGAGATATATTGATGGATTTGAAGTTTCTATAGATGCATTTGTGATAAATAGGGAAGCAAAGATATTATGCCGATCGCTTACTGAGAAAATCAAGAGTGAGGATAAATTTATCATCAATCGGGGCATTTACCCAGCGCCGATTACAAAGGAATTGGAAGATGAAATAGATTTGGTGGTTGAGAAAATTGTAGAGGCATTTTCGATAGATAACGGGCCGCTGTTAGTACAGCTTCTGGTAAAAGAGGAAGATATCTATGTGATAGAATTTAGCGCGAGAACCGGAGGATGTATCAAATATCATATGATTGAGCTTGCATCAGGTGTTGATGTGATCAAAGCAATGCTGGATGTTACGGAGGGAAAGCGTGTGAATCTGCCATATAGAAAATCAAAGAAATCAGTTGTCAATGAGTTTTTATATGCAAATAATGGAGTGCTTTCACATTTGGAAGGCGTTGAGGAATGTAAACATCAAGGATGGGTTGAGGAGGTATTTGCGCTGAAAGCGAAAGGCGCAGTGGTGAAAAATCCAACATGTAGTGGCGATAGGGTAGCTGCATTAACATATGTCGCAGACAGCATGGAGGAATATCGTAAGATGCGGGAAAAAACGATGAAACATTTGAAAGTCATGGACGAAAATGGAAGAAATCTGATTCGATACGATTTATTGGGGGATATGTAAGTACATATGGATAATCAGACAGATATTTTGCTGAGGAAAATAGATGAGCTATATAAGGCTGATGTACCGGAGCTTGTATATGAAAGGGCAAAACTGGCGCTTCTTGATTACATAGGAGTTACCCTTGCAGGCACAGAAGCTATGAAGGAAAAAGTGAAAGAATATTTTGCAGCTGCACAGCCGGAGGCTGGAATATTTACTGCAATTGGCGTGTCAACAAAGTGCAATTTGAAAGATGCCGTTTTTTTAAACGGTTTGCATGCGCATGCCATGGATTTTGATGATGGGACAAACGCTGGCATTATTCATCTTGGCTCTCCTGTTTTTTCTGTTTTGCTGCCTCTGACACAGCGTTGTCAGGCGGATATGAAAAAGCTGCTGCGCTCGGCCATAATCGGCTACGAGATGTCTTATACGCTGGCAACAACAATCCAGCCAAGACATAAGGAAATGGGTTATCATGCCACTGGAACATGCGGAGTATTGGGAGCTGCCGTTGCAGCCTCTTATTTGTTGGATTACAGCGAAGAGGAAAGGAAACGTGCGGTTGCTTTTGCTAGTGTGTCAGCATCAGGGATGCTGCAAGTATTGGACGACGGCTCGGAATTAAAACCTTATAACGTGGCGAAAGCTGCATTGCTTGGGCTTGTTGCCGTGCAAATGGCAAAATGTTCCTTTCAGGTTCATGCAAATCCGATCGGCGGGGAGCGGGGATTTTTGCAGATGATGGCCGGGGATGCTTCAATCAGGGTTAAGAGTCCGAAGCAGGAGGGAAGATATGCAATAGAGAGGGCTTATGTGAAACCCTATGCGGCCTGTAGATATTGTCATCCGGCAATCGATGCGGCGATACAAATACATAAAGCCGGCACGGTCAAGATAACCAATATCGAAAAGATTTTGGTAAAGACGTATGCGCTTGCCGTAAACAAGCATGATCACACGGTAATACCGACGGCCGCGTCTGCCAAGATGAGCATTCCATACGGCGTTTCCGTGGGGTTATTATACGGAAAGGCAGGGTTTGAACAATATCAGGAAAAATATCTTCATCTTGCGGATATGGAAAAATTGATACAGAAGATTTCCGTGGAAGCAGATAAGGATATGACAGATGCATTTCCGCAGCGTACATATGCAAAAGTTGAGATTTGGATGAAAGATGGCGGAAAAATGGAAAAAAGGGTTTCATTACCAAAAGGCGAGCCGGAGAATCCGTTGACTCCGGACGAGTTTTATAAACGGTTTGAGGAACTGTTGGTGTATGGCGGAAAAACAGCGGGCGATGCGGAACAGATTTGGGAATGCGTAATACGGGAGCGGGATATCAGAAACTTATTGGCAGGGCTTGGAGGAAGGTGCTTTGGATAGTGCGGTAAAACTGATACAGGGGAATTATTGTTGTCGTTATCAGGGTAAAATGCTGTATGTAACCGAGCAAGGCTCATTACTTGCGGGACTGGAGCCGCAATCAGGAAAAATAGAAATCTTTCAGGCAGAACCCCTCAAAAACAGAATTTATAAATTGATGGTGGTGGATAATGCTGTATACGCAGTTGATATAAAAGGATATTGGATTGCGGAGTTGGTAATGGGTGAAACAAAGTACCGATATTATGAAACAGGCTGTCATAAGACGGATATAGGAAACGAAGCTTTCATCTGCGTATGGAATAAAAAAATACATCTGTTTGCGAATGACGGGGCGGAAGTGACGGTTTTTGATACGGCTACTAAGAAAATATGTAAAGACAGAATTGGACTGTGGGAAAAGGGGAAGACGCCGCGTTTTGATTGTGGATTTTTGGAGAAAGATGATTTTACATGGCTGTTTAGCGGCTCTATGAAATTGGTAATTAAATATGACATGAGGAAAAAAGAGATTGTGGATACACACAGCCTTCCTCAGTCAGAACAGGTTATGTTCGCTTGTCGGTTTGGCGAAAGTATTTTGGTTTTATGTGCGAATACAGTATACCAGATCGGTAGGAAAACGGAGGCACTGTTTACAGTTCCGGAGACAGAGCCGTTGACAAAATTATGTCTTACAGAAAAAAACATATGGGTTTTGCCGGGGGACGGAGAACATATTTACCTTTATGATTTGGAGACGGGGAGATACGAAAAGTATAACGATTATCCGTTAGATTTTCAATATGATATACCGAAAGGCTGGGGAAAATATACAAGCTATTGCGAAGATGAGAATGCCTATTACTGGGTAATGCGTTCAAATAATTATTTCTTGCGGATTGATAAGGAAACAGGGCTAGGTACGTGGATATATCCGCAAAATATAAAAAAGGAATATTTGTTAAAAAGATACTATATTGAGGGGAAGAAAACGATATCGGAAAAAATACTTCCATTAGATGAATACTTAGAATGGATCATGCTGCTGTGAGAAAGGCAGCTTAGAACAGGAGGGAAAAATGAAATTTTGTAAGCGGCCTTTTGAGCAGATTTATGTAAGCGACAGTTATATTAAGACCTGTCCGTGGACAAATTTAGAGCTGGGAAATCCGTTGGAAGAATCTATAGACAAGCTCTGGCATAATGATAAGGCGGAAGAAATTCGGGAATCTATTCGGGATGGAAGTTTCCGCTTTTGCAGGAAAGAGGAATGTCCATGGTGTGCCAGCGATCAGTTGGAAGAGGTTCCGGAGGAAGTGGGAAAAAACTATAGGGCGGAGGAAACGCCGACGAACATGAATGTTTCCTATGACAGATTCTGCAATCATTCCTGTCCGTCTTGCCGGAGTCAAATATTTCGCCCGGATGAAGAATATGTGGAGCGCATGAAACAGATGAAGGCGACAGTGCTCCCGATAGCCAACAGAACCCAAAGATTAAGCACTTGCGGAATGGGAGACTGTTTTTCCAGTCCATTTATTATGGAGTTTTTGCAGGAACTCAGACCAGAAAGGCCGGACTTTTATCTTTCGTTCGAGACAAACGGCGTTCTGGCTGATGAAAAGCATTGGGAGGCAATTCGGCATCTGCATAAATACCCGATTAATTTTACGGTTACGCCCAATAGTTTTGAACGATATACATACCGTTATCTGTCTGGCGGACATGACACTTTGGAACTATGCAAGAAAAATTTGAAATTTATCAGTACCTTGCGGAAAGAAGGAAAAGTAGACAGCTTCAAAATCAATATGGTTGTGCAAGAAAGTAATTACTGTCAGATTCCAGACTTTATTCAATACTGTCTTGACGAATATGATCCGGATATTATTCAGATTAAGCCGTTGAACCGGTGGTTTTGTCTGAATGCGGAAGGATATTGGTTTAAGAATATTTTAAATCCATTACATCCTTATCATGAAAATTATCTTGCCGTAATGAATCATCCGATTTTACAGCATCCGAAGGTTTTTGATTGGACGACGGTCAGCCATGACCGGGCGGAGAAAAAGCACCCTGCCGCATATGATGAAAAGATAGTCGGACTGCTTTATGGCCTGTTGCAGAAAGAAAATTGCGGCCGGTATATTACGGAAAGGTTGGAACAATTGCAGTGTAGAAAGGCAGCTATTTATGGCGCGTGGAAATACGGAGAATTAACGCATGCGTTACTTACAAAATCGCCCGAGTGTTCGGTTGTGTTTTTTATTGATAAATATAAAGGAGGAGGGCAAAATTTGCTATGCTGTGATTTGCCGATCCGTAAAGTATGGGGAGAAAATTTTAACGAGGTAGACGCTATCTTTATTTCCGTGCTTTCCTTGTATGAGGAGGTATCGAAGAATCTCCGGGACGGCGGATTTCAGGGAAAGATTTTGTCTTTGCTGGATTTAATTAATCAGGGGGATGCTGGATAAGCTTAACGGTATGGCTGCTATTTCCATTGTGGATCTTAGGTCTGGCAAAACAGATTTATAATTGTACAGCCGACTCAAAGAGATCTCTAATTTGGAATTTACAAGTATGTGGCGTGCAATCAGTATGGAAACATGGTGCCAGTTATTTTTAGACAGGAAAGGATTTGCTGATGACAGAGCATAATGAAGTGGGACAGATGGAGCCGCTGGTATCGGTACTTTCTCTTACCTATAATCAGGCGGAATATGTGGAGGATATGCTGGAGGGATTCCTAAAACAGAAGACTACATTTCCAGTAGAATATATTATCCATGATGATGCGTCGACTGACGGGACAAAGGAAATCCTGAAGCGGTATGAGGAAAGCTATCCGGGAAAATTTCAAATAATTTATGAGAATGAAAACCAATGGAGTAAGGGGGTTAAAATCACACGAAATATACTGCTGCCCAAAGCAAGGGGAAAGTATATCGCATTTTGTGAAGGAGATGATTTCTGGATTGATAGAAATAAGCTGCAAAAGCAGGCAGACTATTTAGAAACGCATTCCGATTGTGTTTGTGTAGCGCACAATGCCTTGATGTGGGACTGTGAAAATAACGTGATAGGAGCGATGGATGTTTTTGATTCTGAAAGAGTTTTGACTGCAAGAGATATTATTGACAGACAGCATCCGTCGCTGGCAACTGCTTCAAAGATGCATCGAAAGGAAATGCTGTTTTTACCCAGACTGTTTCTTGAATGTGGAGAGGTCGGGGATATGCCGACGGATTTTTATACGTTTACAAAAGGGAAGATGTTTTATTCGGATGAAATCATGTCTATCTATCGGTATAAAAGTAAGGGTTCATGGTCGAAAAGGGTAGATAGTGACATTAAAAATTTGATTAAGTGGAGCGCTGTCAGGTGCTCTTTTCTCAGTAAATATAATGCGTATACGCGTGGTGATTATGAATTATATGTAAGTATTTATATGACTAGATCGGTACAAAATGTCATAGACTGGCTGGATCGGGCTGGAATGAGTGAAGAATTGTTTTTGCAGGCATTTTATGAAGTGCAAGAAAACACAAACGGGCATGATGTGGCATTGCAGGAGATAGAGCGGGTGGTCTCGCTTCTGCTTTATGGAAAAGAGGAGAAGTTTTCTGCGCAGTTAAAGGGGCTAAAGGCAAAAAAGTTTTATTTATATGGGGCAGGCAATTACGGACATATGCTTGCAAACTTTTTTCGGGTAAACGAGCTGGATTTTGAGGGTTTTGTTGTAGGGGATACCAGCAAAAATCCTTCAGAAGCAGCAGGGAAAAAGGTGATTGGTATTGTAGATTATGAGCGCATAAAAGAGGAGTCCATTCTCATCATTGCATTGGGCAGTACCCATTGGGAGGAGGTTTCCCATACGCTGCGTGAGCATGGAATCAGCGAGTATATTTATCCGATTTTGGTAAATCCTTACACATCTTATGAGGAGATAAAAAATTATGGGTAATGATGAAGTCATGCTCACGGTTAAAATGCTTGCGTACAATCATGAAAAATACATAGCGCAGGCTATAGAGAGCGTTATATCCCAAAAGACAAAATATCGCTATGAGCTTTTGATCGGCGAGGATTGCTCTACGGATGCCACGAGAGAGATCATAAAACGATACAGGGATCAGTATCCGGAGATTATCCATGTTATCTTTCACAAACAAAATATGGGCTGTACAAAAAATTCGTACTCTCTGGATATTCACGCGCGGGGAAAATATATTGCAGGGTGCGAGGGAGACGACTTTTGGTGTGATGAAGAGAGAATCCAGAAGGACGTAGATTTTCTGGAAGCCAACCCGCAGTATGCGGGCATATGTCATAGATGTGCCGTTGTGGACGAGGCGGGAAGGGAGCTGGCGGAAAATCAGATTCCCGACAGAGCCGGTTTCTGGAAATTTGATAAACAAATTTATACTTTAGCGGATTTTCAGGAATGGAAAACGCCGGGACACGGATCGGCACATACAAGAAGAAATTTCTTTTGTAATACGGATGTGGATTATTCCATTGTCTTCAAAGCCTCAAAACGGGTAGGCGATCGTACGCATCTGCTCATTGCTGCGATAGAAGGAGACATCTATTGTGCGGATGACGTGGTAAGCTGTTACCGTTATCGGACAAGCGGTGGACAGGGCAATTATATGGAGACACAAAAAAAGCGAAATCTAAAAGCGGAAGATTTTCTCATGATGAGGCGGCTGGAGCATTGGAGCCTGCAAGAGAAAGGAATACGATTGAATTTGGACGGCATTAAAAAAGATCGGCTTGCTGGAAGCGTCGTTATTTTTTTAAAAGATCCGAGTAGGGAGAACTTGAACGTGGTATTACGGATCGTTCGATACAGCGGAGAGCCGCTGCGATATCTGTACTATGCCTTCAAAACCATTGGGATCAAATGGTTTTACTGGAAGATTCGTGGAACGGATGCGTTGGTTAGTTTGTAGGGAACGTCTACAGCGTAAGAGAGGAGAAACCAGTGTTTTATGAAGAACTTATCAAAGTAATTGAAGATTTTACATATAAATTGATGGATGAGGAATCAAGGAATCTATATGATGTAAGGCTTCGGTATTTTTTCGACGGAGACAGGGACAGACTGGAAGAACAAATCATGGAGCTGTCAATGAAAAATAAAGATTCTTTTTCCTGCTGGGTCTTAGATGAATATTTTAAGCGGTGTCCGCATAATCAGGGATTGCCGTTTGTCGTATTTGCAGGGGGAAGACTGGCGGGGAGAACGGTAAGGACGCTTTTGGCTATGGGACTGCCGATTCGCGGCGTGGTAGATAACAATCAGGAGAAGTGGGGAAAGCAGTTGTATGGCCATACCATAGAAAATCCGAAGGCAATAAAGGCAGAATATGGAGATTGTGTAGTTGTGGTCGATGTACCCCGCGACAGCCGGATAGAGGTATACCATCAGTTGTACCATATGGGCATACCTATGGACCGGGTATGTATGCCGCCCGCAGGAGGACTGTATTGTGATTTTGGGGTGCAGTATTTTGATTTAGACGCCCTGAAGCCAGACTCCAAAGGAGAGATTTTTATTGATGCGGGCTGCTTTAATGGAGGCTCTTCCGTTAAAGCGGCGGAATGGGCGGAAGGAAACGTTCGCAAGATATATGCTTTTGAGCCGGACGGAGATAGTATTCAGCGGTGCGAGGCGGCGTTGGGAAAATTGGGCTGCGAGTACGAGCTTTATAATATGGCGACGTGGTCCGGCAAACAGACACTGTTTTTTGAAAGCAGTGGTTTTAACAGGAGCGGTTCCAAAACGGATATGAACGCTGATAAGGGAATCAAGGTTGAAGCGGACAGTATTGACAATGTACTGCAAGGGAGACCGGCTACTTATATTAAGCTTGATGTGGAGGGCAGCGAACTGCATACGCTTAAAGGCGCAATAAAGACAATAAAGAAATATAAGCCAAGGCTGGCAATCTCCATATATCACAAGCCGGAAGATATCATTGAAATTCCACAGTTTATGGAAAAGTTGGGGATGGATTACCGTTATTATATCCGGCAATACCAGACTAGGTGGTGTGAGACAACGTTATATGCAATATGAGCAGGAGAGGTGTTGGAAGATGATAAAGTTTTGCGACAGACCATTTAATTCGATTCATTTGGACCCTAATGGGGGATGTAGATTATGCGCATGGACAAATGCCAATCTTGGGGATTTGACCAAGGAAGATTTGGAAACAGTTTGGAATAGCGAGAACGCAAATAAAATTCGGGAAGCTGTGAAGCAGGGGAATTATGAATTTTGCAGAAAAACTTCCTGCCCGTTTTTGGAGAACGATTCGCTTCCAGAAATTTCTGAGGAGGAAGCGGAAAAAATGGTTCCGGAAAAGCTGCCTACTCACTATAGTGTGGCGTGCGATTTTATCTGCAATCACAGTTGCCCATCCTGCCGAAATGAGATTTTCCAGCCGGATGAAGCGTACAGAGACCGATTAAAGCTGATTCTGGATAAAATTCTGCCGTATCTGAACAGAAAAGAGACGGTTAAGGTATTGACGGATGGAAATGGAGATTGCTTTGCCAGTCCTTATATTATGGATATGCTGGAACGTCTGCATCCTGAGAATGAGGATTGTCAGATTGGTTTTGAGACGAATGGAGCGCTGTTGGATGAAGCGCATTGGAAACGGATCAGACATCTTGCAAAGTATGACGTTCATGTTACGGTTACTCCTAACAGTTTTATTCGTTCAACGTTTACTTATCTGAACGGAGGGCATGACAGTTATGACGCTGTGATGCGCAATCTTGCATTTCTCAGAAAACTGCGGGAAAAGGGAGACGTAAATTGGATTCGCATTTCTATTGTCCTACAGGAACGGAATTTTTGGGAATTTCCTGAGTTTGCGAGACGGTGTATTGAAGAGTTCTCGGCAGATGAGGTGGTTGCTAAACCGTTATATCGTTGGTTTATGCTTTCTCAGGAGGATTACTGGTTTAAGGATGTGCTGAATCCATTGCATCCGTATCATAAAGAGTATTTGGAGATGCTGGAAAACCCGATTTTAAAAGATCCTAAAATTTTCTACTGGGGCGCGCGTAATCTTCATGCTAGGAGAGAGCATCCGGCACAGCTTTATAAAGAACATATGAAAATTACGGAAATGCTTTTGGACAGACAGGATGCGGCGGAAGTGCTACAGAAACGTCTTCATGAGAAAAACGTCATATCGCTATACATATACGGAGATATGGAGCTTGCCAGTGTATTGTACCATGTACTGTCAAAAACAGATATCGAATTGAAGGGGTTTATAGCGAGAGATATGGTAAAGGGCGAACGCTGTGGACAAAAAGTCATATGTCTGCATGATTACGAGCCTCAAGACACAGACGCCATATTGATATTGAATAATTCCTATATGGCGGAGATAGTGCGGGATTTTCATTTTAAGGGTTTTTACGGGACGCTTCTGCCTGTAAACGAATTGGTTGAGGACTTGGATAGATAAATGCGGGGAAACAGGATGAAACTGATATTAGGGACGATGACTTTCGGTGAGCGTATTTTTGAAACGGACACAAAGGAAGTGTTGTCTGCGTTTCTAGGGGCTGGATATAACGAAATAGATGCGGCTTATGTATATAACAACGGAAGCTGTGAAAAGATGCTGGGTAATCTTTTCAGAAAGATGGATAGAGCCGCATACCGTATTGCGTCAAAAGCAAATCCCCGAATTACGGGGAGACTAGATGAGGAAGCAGTGCTGTTTCAGGTGGAAGAATCATTGGAAAGGCTGGGAGTGGACTGGCTTGACACACTGTACCTGCATTTTCCAGACGAAAATACACCAGTGTCGGAAGCGCTTAAAGGCTGTGCGAGGCTTTATGAGGCGGGAAAAATACGGGAAATTGGCTTGAGTAATTTTCCCGCATGGTTAGTGCAGGAAGCCTGCCAGATTTGTAGGGAAAACAACTGGCCTTTACCGGGAGTATACGAAGGCTTATACAATCCTTTAAGCAGAAAAGCGGAGGAAGGGTTAGAGGAATTGCTTTCGACATGCGGGATGCGGTTTTATGCTTATAATCCATTGGCCGGCGGCATTTTGACAGACAAATATATTGCAGCGGGCTGGCAGCTTCAGGAAGGAAGATTTATGAACCGGCCAAACTATCAGCAGCGTTATTGGAAGAAAAGTTATTTCAAGGCGGTCGAGTTGGTAAACGAGATTTGCAGCCGGTATGGGATTAGCATAAGCGAGGCTTCTTACCGTTGGCTTACCTATCATTCGATGCTGAAACAGGAGCGGGGTGACGGGATTATTGTCGGCGTGTCAAGGCTGTCACAGCTAGAAGCCAACAGGAAGGCGCTGGAACAAGGAAGTCTGCCGAATGCGGTTGCAGATGCATTTGAACAGGCATGGGAAATATGCAGGATGGATGCGCCGGAATATTTTCGGTTTTATAAAAGTCAGACAATCGAGGAAAGCAGGGGAAAAATATGATAGACCAGTCGGCCTTTTTAAAGATGTTAACAGACAAGGGCATTACATTTTATACGGGAGTGCCGGATTCCTATCTAAACGGGTTCTGCACACAACTTGCAGGTTTACCGCAGGAGAGGCATATTATCGCAGCAAATGAGGGTAATGCTATTGCCATTGCTGCGGGGCATTATTTTGCAACCGGAGAAATTCCGCTTGTCTATATGCAAAATTCTGGTATGGGAAATGCAATGAATCCGTTGCTTTCACTTACGGACAGGAATGTATACTCTGTGCCAATGCTGCTTTTGATTGGATGGAGAGGGGAGCCGGGAACCAATGATCACCCGCAGCATGACAGGCAGGGAAAAATTGTGACCGAACTGTTAGAACTGTGGGACATTCCTTACATAATAGCATCAGAAAAAGAGATAGAAAGTCAGGTTGATTGGGCAGTTTGTGAAGCAAAAAGAAGAAAATTGCCAACAGCCATCATTGCAAGAAAGGGAACGTTCGGAAAGAGCGAGAAGGAGAACATTGCGGACGACAGCTACGAGCTTAGCAGGGAGGAAGCGATAGAGGAGACGTTAAATCTGATGCCGGCGGATACCATTTATGTCGCAACAACAGGACGCGCCACGAGAGAGTTGTTTTATTTGCGGGAAAAAAGAAGGGAAAAGCATGATAATGATATTTTAAACGTGGGAGCTATGGGGCATGCGTCTTCGATCGCGCTGGGACTTGCGCTGGCCGATAAGCGCCATTATATCGTGTGTCTGGATGGGGATGCGGCTGCTATTATGCATATGGGAGCGATGGCGGTTAATGCAAAAAGCAGTCCTCCAAACTTGCTGCATATGGTATTGAACAATGGCGCTCATGAAAGTGTGGGTGGGCAGCCCTCGGCGGGGCATTTTATGAATCTGACAAAGGCGGCACAGGCAGCAGGTTATCGGACCTTTGACAGGCAGGTGGAGAATCGCGTGGATTTAAAGGCGGCAATCGCTTTGTTTCAAAAGGAACAAGGGCCTTTCTTTATTGATATGAGAATACATAAAGGACTGAGAGGAACGCTTCCACCATTACATGTTTCGTATGTAACGCTAATAAAAGAATTTACGGATAACCGAAAATGAGATTTGGTGCAGGGAGGGACAGACATTGAAAGAAACAAGAAACTTTTTGAAGTCATTAGGACTGCCGGCAGGAGACGCATACAGTTTGGAGAGCTCTGAAAAAAGATTTGATGATGGCGGACAATATCGATTTGAAGTGCCCGGAATTCAGGGACCGAAGGCGATGGAAGCTTTACTTGATGAGCTTGATAAGTATCAAATTGCACTTCACAGAGTTACGCAGACCAAGGGGATTATGATGTTGTCAGATCAGGAAATTATGTCCATGGTGCGGCTGGCGGAACAGGAAAAGCTGGAGCTTATTCTTGCAATTGGACCGAGAGCAACGACAGATACCAGCGCTTCTGTTAATACGCCGGAGGGCGTGAGGATGGGATATCGTCTGAGGGGGCAGGAGCAGATTGTGAGAGCTGTGGAAGATGTGAAAAGAGCAGTCTCCTTTGGATGTAAATCGTTTTTGGTTTATGACGAGGGCTGTCTGTGGCTCCTTAATGAGATGAGAAAAGCCGGTGAGCTTCCGGTTGGGTGCCGTTTCAAGGTTTCCGCACATATGGGTCAAGGGAATCCTTGTTCGGCAAAGGTACTTGCAATGCTGGGGGCGGATTCTATTAATCCGGTCAGGGATATTCAGCTGCAGATGTTGGGAGCGATTCGGCAGGCAATTGACATACCGATTGATATACATACGGAAAATCCCAAATCGACGGGAGGATTTATCCGTCACTACGAAGTTCCGGAAATGATTCGGATTGCTGCCCCTATTTACTTGAAAACCGGAGGCTCCGTTGCAGCTACACATAGTTGGGATACAACGGAAGAGGATGCGAAGAAGAGAGCCAAACAGGTTTCTTTGGTAAAACGGGTAATCGACGTTTATTATCCGGAAGCTATACAGTCGAAAAAAGAATAGAGGGGAATAACCGATGAAGCATCATAAGTACCATCCGGGATTTCCATTTGTGAGAGAACCGGAGGAATTTGATAAATACACGGATAAGGAATTACTGCAATATTGCCTTGGCGCGACCATTTATATGCCGGGGACAATGCAGTTTGCAGAAAAGCTGATGAAAGGCGCCATACCGGGACTGACATCCCTTGTCTTCTGTTTTGAGGACGCTTGTCCGGAAGAAGAGGTGGAAAATGCAGAAAAAAATGTGTTGGATATGCTGGAACAAATATACAGTGAGATAGAAAAGGGGAATATATCGTTTGCCGATTTGCCGCTGATATTTGTACGAATCCGCAACCAGCAGCAGTTTGAGCACTTTGCTGAGCAGCTTACAAAGAAGCACATAAAGGTGCTGACGGGTGTAAACTTTCCAAAGTTTAACAGAGAGAATGGGGAACAGTATTTGGGGTATTTACAGAAGCTGAACAATAAGTTTCATGAAGTGCTGTATGCCATGCCTATTATTGAGGATTCGGGTGTGGCATTTAAAGAGACAAGGCTGGAAGAATTGGTTGGCATTCGGGAAGTGCTGGACCAACATAAAGAGATCGTTTTACAGGTTCGGGTAGGTGCGACGGATTTTTCTTCCTGCTTTGGCGTAAGAAGGGGTGTAGATTATTCCATTTATGATATTTTAACGGTGCGGGAAATTCTGTCTGACATCATAAATATATTTGGACGTAATAATGACTATGTTATATCGGGGCCTGTGTGGGAATATTTCCGTGCAAGCAAGCAGATGATGTTTCGCGAGCTTCCTGGATATGATATAGAAGATTGCCTTTTAAAGAGGATTCCGATTGTAAACACAGAGATAGACGGTCTGCTTCGAGAGGTAATTTTGGATAAGGCGAATGGTTTTGTTGGCAGAACGGTTATTCACCCAACCCATATTAAATATGTGAACGCTATGCAGGCAGTTACGAAAGAGGAGTATCAGGATGCCGTTAATATTATCAGCAGCAAGAGCGGCGGCGTTTTTAAAGGAAGCGGCGGAAACAAGATGAATGAGGTGAAGCCACATACAAACTGGGCGACAAAGGTTTATATGAGGGCAAGGGCATATGGGGTAATCGAAAACGAGAATAGCTATATTCGATTGTTTACTATGGAGAACGAATAGAAGAGGGCTTGCAATGAGAGAGATCAGGACACCGATCGGCGAGGATGTGGCAAAGACGGTTTGCGTTGGGGAAAAGCTGCTCATAAGCGGAAAAATATATTGTGGCCGGGATGCGGTACTGCCAAAAATCTGCGCGTTAGCGGAGCAAGAGGAATTGCGGGAAAAGGGGATATCGCTTGTAGGGAGCGTTATTTTCCATACGGCTGTCAGTGTGGCTGGTGTTGGGCCAACCTCAAGTAACAAATTGGAGATAGAAACTAGTATTCCAATTCTTTCAAAAAGAGGCGTGAAACTGCATCTAGGCAAGGGCGCATTATCCAAAGAGACGGTTCGTGCATTGGGTGAGTATCATTCGATATATGCGGTAATGCCTCCGGTTACGGCTTTGCTGAAAAATAATACTATATCCACTCGGCTTATTGCGTATCCAGAATTGGGAATGGAGGCTTTTTATGAGTTGGAAGTATGCGGTTATCCGGTGATTGTGGCAGCCGCAAAGGGGGAGTGTATCTGGTAGGTCTGCATGGCGGTGGAATGCGGGAAAAGGAATAATAATGTTTTGTATGGAGCAATGATATGAAAGAACATGATGAGATTGTTGAGTTGGTATGTCAAACTTTGGTGTCAGCCGGTTCTGTTTTTCGATCGGACAAGCAGGAAGCTTATCAACGAGCTGTTCTGAAGGAGAAAAATGAGAGCGCAAAATGGGTGTTGGAGACAATCTGTGAAAATGCAGCCACAGCAGAGAAAAATGGAAGCCCATTGTGTGACGATACAGGGATTCCGCATCTCATTCTGGATGTTGGATCGGAATGTGCTGTCACAGGTGGGCTTTTGGATGCGATTTATGAGGGTGTGTCGAAGGGACTTAGAACGCTTCCCGGCAGACCAATGGCAGTCAAAGGGGAGGAACGAGTTTGTCTGGAGCAATCGGAAGGAATAGAGGAAGATTCAGGACTCCTTGAAGCAGCTCCTGTTATGATTCGGCGTATTGATCAAAACTTGCTCAGACTGCACATTTTGTTACTTGGAGGAGGACCTGCAATTCGTGGGAAAACCTATCGTGTATTTCATAAACATGACGCGCAGAATATAGTGGATGAAATTGTAGAATGGGGCAGGGAAAGCGTGCGACTTTTGGGCTGTACGCCGTGTACGATTGCGGTTGGCATCGGACGTTCTCAATATGAAGCTTCAGCCCTGATGTTACAGGCTATGGCGGAAGGAAATTACAGCGTGCAAAGCGAGCTAGAGCAGGAAATTACTGACCGCCTGAATGAAACAAATGTGGGTGCAATAGGACTCGGCGGAAATACGACTGTTTTGGCTACCTTTATGAAGATTGGGCAGCAGAGAGCAAGCGGCGTGAGAATTGTCAGCATGAGACCGTGCTGCTGCTTTGAGCCGCGAATTGCCAGTGTAGTGTTGGAGGATAGGGAAAACAAAAAATACGGAGAAATTGTATGAGTGAAGAAAAGAAAAGAGTCTATATAGCGGGCGCTCATTCCAGAGGCAGGACGCTCCGCGCCTATCTGGAATATCTTTATCCGGATTTGAAGGTGGAGGCTTTTTTAGTTGACGATATGACTGAAAATGCGGAGATGGTTGACGGCCTGCCGGTACGGCTGATCGGGCAGGGCATACATACGGAATATCCGGTCTATCTGGGGATGCGCGGAGTAAACCATGAGAAGGTTTCGGGAGAGCTTCGGGATGCAGGGGTGAAGGAGATCATTCCGGTGACGGTGGAACTGGATATGCGGCTTAGAAATGCTTATGTCCGCAGATATGAGCAGGACAAAGGCAGGACATTTTGCGTGATTGATGAACTGACGGCAGGAGAATAACGAATGAAGGAGAAAACAGCCAGAATCTACGTGGCGGGTTCTATTTTCGACAAACCCTTACAGGACAGTTATACCTTTATAAGAGAAGAGAAACTTCTACAGGCCGGAGCCGCCCTGACAAAGGAAAGGCTATCGTTGGATGCCGTTTTGGACTGCGAAGGTGAAAATATTTCAGACAAAAACCAACAATTCTGTGAACTGACGGGGCTTTACTGGATCTGGAAGAATGCCTGTGAGGATTATGTGGGGCTGGTGCATTACAGGAGGCATTTCCTTCTGCCTGATAACTGGGTGGAGCGGATGGAAGCCAACCGGGTTGACGTGATTCTGCCGGTGCCGCTGTATGTGGCGCCAAGCATTGCGGGGAACTATAAGGAGCGACACATTGCGTCAGATTGGGAATACCTGATGGAATATTTTGCAACAGAACTTTTGGAAGAATCTGAGGCGGCAAGACAGTTTTTTGGCGGGAACCTATACTCTCCTTGTAACATGCTGATCGCGCGAAAAGAGGTATTGGATCAGCTTTGTGGGTGGATGTTTCCCATTCTCTTTGCGGTGGCTGAGCACGGAGGGAAGAGGGAGGATTCTTATCAAAACCGCTATCCAGGATTTATATCGGAGCGGCTGATTACTTATTTTTTTGAGAGCCGCAGGGATAGATACCGGGTGGTGTATGCAAATAAGAATTTTTTGAAATAAACTGGTTTGTGCAGACAATAGATGTATTTCTGGTATAAGCAACAGAAGAAAGGAAAAAGCACATGGACTTTGAATTAAACGCCTCCATGATGTGCGCTAACTATGGCAGTCTGGAAAAAGAGGTAAGAGATTTGGAGGAGGGTGGGATCGACTCCTTCCACATCGATATCATGGACGGGCGCTATGTGCCCAACTTTGCCATGTCTTTAAACGACATGGCTTATATCGCGTCCGCAACCAAGAAGCCCTTGGATGTGCACCTGATGATCGAGCATCCCAACAACAATATCCATATCTTTCTGGATAAGCTGCGTAAAGGAGACACGGTCTACATCCATCCGGAGGCGGAATACCACCCCTCAACCACCCTGCAAAAGATTATCAATGCGGGCATGGTGCCGGGCATCGCCATTAATCCGGGCACCAGCATAGAGACGGTCATGGAAATGCTGGTGATCGTGAAAAAGGTGCTTGTCATGTCGGTGAACCCGGGCAATGCGGGGCAGATGTACCTGCCCTATGTGGGGAAGAAGATCACGAAGTTGTTGGCGATTAAGGATGAAATCAACTTTGAGATTTACTGGGACGGGGCCTGCGGTGCGGACAAGATCAGGCAGTATGCGCCCAGAGGAGTGAAAGGGTTCGTACTGGGGACGACGCTGCTGTTTGGCAAGGAAGCGCCTTATGGGGAGACGCTGCGCAATATCCGGGAACTGCATTTTTGAGCAAGCGGCAGGAGGATGAAATTATGGTGACAGCGCTTCTTTTGTCCGGCGGGATAGGGACAAGAATGGGCATGGGGATACCGAAGCAGTACATAGAGGTAAAGGGAAAACCGGTCATCGCTTACTGCCTGCGGACGCTCCTTTGTCATGAGGGCATTGACGCGTTGCAGATCGTGGCGGACCAGATGTGGCGGGAAACAATTCTGCAATGCATGGCTTCCCTGCGCGTGCAGGGGGCGGAAGAGAAATTCCGTGGGTTTTCGGAGCCGGGGAAAACAAGGCAGCTTTCCATTCTAAACGGCTTGGAGGATATCAGAAAGTATGCAGGGGACTCGGATTATGTGCTGATTCATGATGCGGCCAGGCCGTTAGTTTCAGCAAAACAGATATCGGACTGTATCGAGGCTGTGTGCTCTGGGCATGACGGGGCGCTTCCGGTTTTACCTATGAAGGACACGGTGTATCTGAGCGGGGACGGCAAAACGGTTACTTCCTTATTGGATAGGAAGAAGGTATATGCAGGGCAGGCGCCGGAGATCTTTGTGTTAGGAAAATACTATGAGGCGAACCGGGCGCTTCTGCCAGACCGGATTTTAGAAATCAATGGTTCCACGGAGCCTGCGATACTGGCTGGGATGGACATTGCCGTGATACCCGGGGATGAAGGCAACTTTAAGATCACGACAAGGGCGGATTTGGAACGGTTTTTGTAAAACCGTTCTCTTTATTCTGGAGTGCCGTTATTGGCTTTTTTTAACTGTTCAATTTCAGCACGGAGCTGCTCAATCGTTTTCTGGTAAGCCTGAATATCCTGCTCGTGTTCGATCCGGTCTTGCTTGATGGCCGCTTCCTTCTCGGCAATTGCATTCTGGTAAGCCCGGATGTCCTCCTCATATGCGATATGATCCAGCCTGCTGGCTTCTTCTTTCTCAGCGATCGTTTTCTGGTAAGCCCGGATGTCCTCCTCATATGTGATATGATCCAACTCAATCTT
>CAMXIK010000003.1 GCA_947243855.1 uncultured Lachnospiraceae bacterium
GCGAGGCAGCCGAAACTGTCTCGCTAATAAAGTCTAACTTTATGGGGTCACCTCACCGACCAAGGTTAGTGGTTGCTTTTTTGTTTAACAACTTAAACTGAGGCGAACCGTTTGCTTTACGGAGCGCTTTTCGTATTAATAATTATAATGCTTATTGCTTGAGTTTGCAATAAAAACTTTCTTCCATCCTTCATTGCGCACCAAACATTTCCCAAATCCTACTGTATCCTAAACTCCCCTCCCGTAAAGTAAATATCCTCGCTCAGCGTCATAGTCGTACCGCCCTGCTTCACCTGTACGATATCCTCCGCCGCGATCAGCAGGGAGGAGGCCCCGCTGGCTATGGTCATGTTGTCCCCCGCCTGAATCAGGATATCCTTGTCGCTGCTCATGGTAATGCCCTCCTGATCGTTCATCTCCACCATCATTCCCTGATTGTTGGTGATCAGGACGGAATCCGGCGTAAACAGGATTTCTTTTCCATACTTCGTCTTAAAGGATTTATGGTCCGGGTTCTGCCTTGCACTGTCCGTCTCCTTATGGACAGAGCTTACCACAAGACTCCGGCTCTCCTCATCGGGTACATACAGCCGCACCGTGTCGCCCACTTCCGGCATACTGTACCACCCTGTTCCGTCCGGGGAGGAATACACCGTCGCATAGGAAAACCACTTCTTCCCATCAAAAGCCAGCCACTCGTCCCCTGCAATGTCGATCTGCACCGTGTCCTTCTGCACGCCCGTCACCTTCGCCTCAAAGGAACAGCCCGCTATCCCCTCGTGCTCCATGGGCAGCGTCCGCAGGCCCTCTTTTCGCCTGAGCCTGTATTCGTGCAGGCACTCTGCGCCTATGTAACGTGTGGTGATATCATAGATAAAATACTTTCCGCCCTCATACAGCATGTAATCCCCCAGACGGTAAATCTCCCTGTCTGTGACGGTCAGCGTCAGCATGTCCTGCATTTGTAAGCCTTTGACCCCGTTTCCCGCTTTACGCTGGTAGGTATGGGCGTCCAGCGTGAGGGTGATATCGGGCGCCTCCCACTTCTGCTCCATGCCCTCCGGCAGTCCCACCGTATAGGCGCATCCTTTCCGCAGGGCATCCGGAACCAGATACCCGTTATGCAGGCCGGACAGCCGCTTTAAAAATGTCCAGTCCGTCTCATGGTACTGCACAAGCACCCCTTCCGTCCTGTCGTTTTCTCCCTCGGTAAAGCTTGCCCTTCCTCCCATATAGGAATCCGTGATCCGGTTAAAAAGCAGGCTGCAGGCGGAATCCTTGTTCTGGAATACTCGGAAATGCTCTTTCTCGTCCATCAGGATGGTGCCGCTCTTCGCCTCAAGACGGAGTATGGTCTCATAACCGTCCTGCCCCATGGAAAAGTCGGTCACAATACCGCAGAAAAGATCGGTATTCATCCCGCCTTCTCCCTCTGCCGTCACTTTCAGCCATGTGTCGGCGGACAGTATGCCCAGATACTCTTCCCTCTTATCATCCCTGATGCGCATGGTGATTTTTGTCTCTGCGTGGCAGTTAATCCCCTTGTGAATCTCCACATCCTGCAGGGCCACATAAGCAAACGGTTCCACTTTAATCTGATAGTCTCTCATCGTTTCTTCCTCCTTTTGTCTCTATGGTTTCCAATACCTCCAACACGACCGGCTTCCACCGGTCATACTGGGGAAAACTGCAATGGAAATTTCCTAAAACCAGCTCTCCCTGTAGTTCAAACAGGAAAAGCAGACAGTACAGGCTGCAGTCCAGACAGAATGTCTTGCAGTCCATCCATGGCACTGGCAGATCCCCCGCCATCACCATGCCCGTATCATAAAAGACTGCCTGTTTCCATACCTTCTGCATATCCGCCCGCAGGTTTTCCATCCTCTGCTCCGGCTTCTCTCCCTCCGCCGCCTGTCCGGCATAGCTGAAAGTAAAGGTCGCATCCGCGTTTTCGTCCGTAATAACCACATCAGGCTGCGTGCGGCCCCTGTATTTGGCATATCTGTGCTCCCGCTTCATATCATGCAGATACGCTGGAAGCATGATAGTACACAACCCATTATACAATGACACTGCCTGCAATCCCTGCCGCTCCTGCACCTGTGCGTCTGGCTGCTCCTGCCTGTATTTTCTTCTAAGCTCTAAGATGAGCTGATCTGTTTTCTTCTGCATTGCTTTCTCCTATCAGTTCACTGTACCAGATATCGGCTTCTTTCTGAGATTTTTCCGTATTTCCCGCTTTGGTTTTTCATAACTCCTCATACCCTCTGGTGTTATTCAACATCCATAGCTTCACAGATTTCCGTAATGGACGCTTCCATCGGACCCGGACCAAATCCTGTTTCAAATTTAATCAATCCCTTTCCTTTTTCCCACACAAATAAATCTTTTTGCATATCATCCCCGCTGTCCCTCATTTCACGGCGATAATATGTGATCTGATCTTCTTCTTTTTTCATGTAGCAAAACCAATATTTATCTTCATACTCCGTGTTTTCCTCCTGACAGACAAGCTCCAGCTGTCCTTTATCCTGCAGCTTCTCTTCCGTGTCAAAGGTCTGCAGTAACAATTCATCATCATCGTAAAACCTAATAACCTTGCCATTTGGCTCTGCCTGATAAAACGGCCAGATCAAATCTATCTCATCGGCTTTCACATAGAAGTATCTGACCATGCCCGGAAACTCACTCGATGCCGTATCTGTGTCTATATTTATCTCCAATTTATATATACTCCCGTTCTCGTACACCTTAAGTCTATTAATCTCCGCATCTACAATTTCATCTACCAATCCTTGTCCTTTATAGTAACTTGCCCGTACTTTTAACGACATATGGGAGGTCACCGGAAAATAAGGATTCTCTATTACCTCCGATTGTTCTTCCGCTGCGTCCATAGTACTCTCCATTGTGTTTTTCCCACACCCAACCACTGCATATAATATAAAGACAAAAAGGGACAAAATAATTCGCTTTCTCATCGCTCCTCCTCTTCCAACAACGCGTCTAAAAGAACATAGCATCCAATTTGTTTATCCACTGTTTCTGGATCATAAACGCCATCTGATATATATTTCCCGGAGACATAAACATTTGTTCCGCTATATAAATACGGATTTACAAGTTGATGATTATAATATCCTTTACCATTATACGTTTCCAAAAAACAAAGCATCGCTGTCATATCCCGCATTTCATAGGTTATGCCTAGCATACGAAGCTTGCTTCTCTGGTCATTCATAGCATCTAAGGCAGCCTCATCAAAATCATAAAACAATTTACCTTTTGGGTTTGTTATTGTTACATTTCCCAAAATTTCTCCATTATGCAGATATACATTGAATTTCCCTTCCAAATAATCATTATCTTCTTCACGATAATGAATCACCGCAAGCAACTCTGGCGGAATCCCTATCTGTTTTGCCAGTCTCTCATACCTACTCCGATTTTTATCATACGCCTCTTTAAATTTACTCACCTCTTCATCCAACTCAGGATCAATAGTATCTATTTTCTTAATCATATTCTTGTTGTATATATACCACTCCACATCCAAGCCACGATTACACAATATTGATTCCTGTCCTGACATAAGTGGCGTAATAATCCCTCCATGACGGCAAAAGAGAATTGATCCCATATTAATAAGAGGTATTCCATTCACCTGTTGATCTTCCCCATCTACCCGTGGCAGATTATCCCACTCGTCATTTAATTTCATTAACGCCCTGCATGTACCCTCCTTTAAACAAGTTTCATCCGCTTCCAGCGCTGCCCATTCCTCGTCCGTGTAAGGTGCAAGAATACAGTTACATCGAAAGGGTGGTATATTATTATTATTTTCGTCATCAGCTTTCTTTGCGTCCTTTATGGTTGCATGGGGTAAATCGCAACATTTTAAGACTTTATTTTCAGTAACAGATAAAGTTGTGATTTGGCAAGGGGAATCAACATCATATTCTTTATCTCTATATATTTTTTTTGCTTTTGTGGTCATGGTACATGTTAAAACTGCTCCCTCCACAAGGTATTCATCATGTTCCTCCGGATAAAGCTCCGCAATGTACTTTTCCTCCGTATACTGCTGCAAATCCGCTTCCTCTTGCTCCGTGTAATGCTCATATGCCTCTTTTGCTAACCGCTTCCTTATAAAACACCCCTACTCGCTCTCCACCTCTTCCATTCGGATTCCCCTGATCCTCCGGCGAAGGATACTCTCCACAAAATCCTCTCTCCCCACAATGCAGTTTCTGTCAAAGTTTTTGATTTTGAAGACTGCCGCATCCCCGATCTTGCTTTTATCAAGAACAGGCTTCTCAATCCGGTTGCCCGTCGAATTATACTGGGTTCGTTCCGACAGGCAGGGAATCTCTTCCAAAAGCGGTATAAAATAACTGGCGTTTGTCCCGCTTTTTCTCTCCCACAGCTTGACGCCCCGGTATAGGGTCTCCGGATGGTAAATCAGAATCGTTTTCACCATTTCTTCCGACACCATAACGCAGGGTCTGCACAATAAATCTGGGAAAAAGAACTCCATGGGCAGTTCCATCTCTACAAGATTCCACTTACTTAATCCGTCAAATCCCTCCCTTGTAATCATGCGGATATCAACCGCCCTGTTTTTATTGATGGCATAGGGTATCGGGTTCTCCTCGTCCGTCTCAATCAGTAAATATTCCATCCTAGCTGTTCTCCTTCGTATGTAGTCATCTGCACGCTTCCATCCACTTTATTGCCACCAGTTCTCATAATACTCATCATAGTGTGGCTCCGATATCTCTGTAATCACCCATCTGTCCCCTTCCCGTCTCAACACCATTTCCCCTTCGTTGTAAATCGCCATCACTTGCGGCCTTGCATTAAGGTTTTCAAAGGTAACAGACACCGTACACTCCATATCGGTATATTCTTTGATCACCACGCCGGAAAAATCATCCAATACATACTGATCCATTGGCAGAGTAAGGTCTCTCATCAGCATATAGTTTCCATTCTCATCTTTCTCAACCCCGTGCATAATAAAACACATGCACATAAGGTACTCAAAGGCATCTTCTGAAAACCACGTGGAGACATATTCCCTCAGCTTCTCTTCCGACGAGTATTCGCCCAGCGAATAGTATTTCCCTACATCATCCGAAAGCTCTTCTATCTTATTTTCTGGCTTGGATACAAAAAGATCACCTAGGCTGTTAAAAGCGTCCCCGATGATACAGGCCGTTTCTTCCGCACCCAAAGGCTGTCCGGCCGCTTTTTCTTCTTTTCCGTACCGGTTCCCGTATGCCGCCTGCGCCAGTTCCCCCAGATTCCCGGCTTCCACAAGCAGATCGATATTATAACGCTGTATCTCCGTCAGGCTGTTTTCGTCAAAAACGCCCTTATAAGGCTCATACCACGGTTTTTTCCAAAAGTACCCATACAGGAAAACATCCCCGAATTTTTTCCCGTTTTCCGCATAGATTTCCTGCGCCGCCAAAAACAGCTCGTATCTGGAAAGCGCCCCGATCTCCTCTTCTGTAAGCCGGCGTTCGCTGCTGCCCTGCAAAATATAACCGTCTTCATCCGTTTGGGCGCAGATCTGCACCTTCTCCCCGTTTTCATCCGCCCCAAATTCCCGGATCAGCCATTCGGCCGCCTCTTTGGTCAAATACACCGGCTCATAATCCGTGTCCCTCATGTAGTAATACCTGAGATCGTTGTACCACTGGTTCATCTTTGTAATGACCCAATAGCCCCTCTCATCTTTCTCTACCCTGACCGTTCCCTCTTCCTCATCCCATGCCCGACGCCACCGATGTTGAAAAATAACACTGATATCACAGTAATCCTCCCCCTGCTCGATTATCTGCACTCCCGCGTCGGCATTCATATAAAAGTTTTGGTAATGATCATAATAGTTATAAAAACACTTGCCATCCTCTATTTTGATCTGATAGACATATAAAACATAATCCAGAATACCCGGGTCAAAATACCCCGACAGGTATGACCTGATCTCCTCTTCCGCCGGGTGCTCTTCGTTATAGCTGTTTGCTCTTTCCATGACCCTCTGCAATGCCTTATCCGCCTGCTTCAGGAGCAGCTCTGCCGTTTCATTCGTAAACACATGAGGCTTATCCTCTGCTTCCGCCGCCTCCTCTTCCCCCGCCTCTTCTTCCTCTTCCGGCCTGTCCATTTGCGGTATTTCCTCACTGCTGTGGACAGTTACCGGTTCTGGCGCCAGCTCCTGTGCCTGATCTGTTTCCTGTACGCCGCATCCCATTAGTATACATACCGATATCAGGATTTCCAAAAAAAATATCCTTTTGCTATTACCGGTCTCTTGCATCGCCTGTTTCATATTCCTCTGGAATCGTTCCATCCGTCTCCTCCTTTTCATCCTCATTTTTCTTTTTCCCTATGGACTCCAATATCTCTAACACCAACGGCTTCCATCTATCTCCACCTCTTCAAAACTGATTCCACGCGCCCCTCTTCTCAATATACTTTCTACAAAATCTTCCCTGCCAATCATATAATGTTCATGATAGCCATCAACTTTAAATGCCGCTTTTTCTTGAACCTTATCCGCCGCCAGAATCAATCTAACAATTCGATTCCCACTATTATTGTACTGTGTCTTTTCAGATAGACAAGGCACCTCGTCCAACAGTGGGCAAAAATACGTCACATGTTTCCTCGTATCAAAATGCAGCAATTTGACACTCTTATAAACTATATCTTCCTGATACATCAGTATCGTTTCCATAAATGTCCGAGACACCATAACGCAGGGTTCAAACAGCGCATCCGGGAAAAAAACTTCCATTGGCAAATCCATTGACAGAATATTATTTCTTCCGATTTTACCGATATCCTCCGAATTTAACCATCGAATATCAATTCCGTGATTACTATTAATGCGATATGGAATACAATTTCCCTCTTCCTGTGTAATCTTATAATATTTCATGCACCCGTCCCCCATGATATAACACCACTGACCGCTCCATGTATTCCCCAAACAGTATTTTCAAATCCTCTGAAATCTCCACGTCGCTTTTTTCCAGACATTCCACAATAGAAGGTACATGATTCCGCAGCATCAAATATACCCATGTGATATATTGTTTTGCATATTGATTTCGCACCTCACCCCATGCGTATTGCTGCATCCGGATAATCTTCTTTTGTGTTTCCTGATAAAGCAGCGCTACGCCATCATCATATCTTTTTTGAAGCGCATCAGGATAATAATATTGTACTATGTCCTGTTTTCCAAGATAAAACGTATCTTCCATCGCCTGAACCCGAAACATCAGCTTATTCATACGGATTCCCACCCGCAATGGCTGGATAGCAAGATAGTGTATCGTTTTTATCCTGTTTTCCTGCTGTTCTTTCGCAATCGCATTCATATAGTCTTTCAGAAAATCCAGAAATTGATCACAGCATTCCGCCATACATGCTTTCCTATCATCATCCATCCTGCTTCCTCCTCAAATATAATCCGCATTCTATCCTACCAGACCAGATTCCCTTCTTCCCTGATCCGCTCCATATCCACATATACAAAATCATTTTCCTGCGCATAATTCTGCGCAAATTCGCCCTCTCCATATACTAGACGCAAGGCGTCGCACCCTGCAAATGCATCATCCGCAATCTCAGACACCGCAGGCTGTATCGTGATCTGCTGTAATCCCGTATCACCCTGACATGTCATGGCTTCTATCCTGCTTACCGCTTCTGGAAATACAATTTCCTCTATCAATGGGCAATCCGCTATGGCCCGTTTCCCGATCCGCCCGACCTTGCTGGTAATATAGATATCCCGTAATGCACTGCATCCCGCAAACGCTTCTTCACCAATCTCCACCGCTTCCTCCGGCAGATAAATCTGTTCCGCCCTTTCATTTCCTTTAAACGCCTCCGGCCCGATAACAGTCACGTCTCTATTTTCCATATAAGCCGGTATAAAAATTACTGTCTCGCTTCCCTCATAGGCAATGATCTCTACAGTACCGTCTTCCAATATCTTATATCGATAGCCGCCACACTGTTTGTCCGAATCAGGAACGTCTGTTTCCATAGCAGCATCCATCAGCTCCCCGTCTGACAATTCTTCTTCCGGCAGTTTTCCTTCCTCCATATCGGACGCTGAAATTTCGTTCTCTTCCGACTGTGCTTTCCTGTTCTGCATCACAATCACAATTCCTATGACAACACATACTGCCACCAAAAGAATCCCTGCCTTTCTGAATCGTTTCCTATTGTCACTCATTTTCTTCCTCCCTTACGGCATCTCGTCCCCATTCTCTACTTCAATAAACTCATATCCACTCTGGATTGCCAGTTCTTCCGCCTTGCTTCCTTTCTGCCCATAGACCGTGAGTCCATCCTTAATATATTTAGCTCTTATGGAAAAAAGTTCGTCGTCCAAATCTGTTGCTCCTGCCGGAATATAGACACGTTCCAAATTAGGGGTACACCAAAAACCGCCACTTCTGCGCGCCCCGATACTGATGGTGCTTTCTGGAAACTGTATACGCCTTATTGATGTATCTTTATAGCCGCAGCCGATCTCCAAAATTCCCTCTTCGTAGATAACGTCCATCAAACTTTTACATTCAAAAAACACTTCTTCCCCTATGCTTTCCACTGTTCCCGGTATAGTAATCCTGCGTAAATCCCAACATTTTGCAAATGCAAGATCTTCTATGATCCGTACAGAAGGCGGAATACGGATTGTTTCAAATCCATCAACTCCATAAAAAGCGCTCTCACCGATAACCTCTGTCTTCTCTGACAATATAATCTCTGACACTTCTCCATACATAAATGCAGAACCTTGAATATCTTTTATACTATCAGGCATTTCTATCCGCTTTATCTTAAGCCTTGCAAGACAAGAATCACCAAGCTGCACCACCGTATTTGGAAAAACAATCTCTTCATATACCGTCTGACTGGAAATTTCATCCATAATAGATTCTCCTGTCATCCACTCCCCGCGCGCCAATCTTGTCACGCCATAGGGGATTTCCAAAATTTGATCCGTATTTCCCTTGATTTTCTCCAGACAGCTTCCCCTGATCTGGAACTTCTCATCCCTCGCCTCCTGCCACGGGGTTTGCTCAAAGGCTTTCGGATCAATGTCTGCAAACGGCGGCAGCAAAATCGTCTTCATATTGCTACAACAGGCAAACGCCTCTTTACCAATTGACATTAAACTGTCCGGCAGGAATCCATTATCGCTATATCCCATTTTCACCTCCCAATCTCCACTAAACAAATTATCCCGAAAAGCGCCTTCTCCAATCGCCTGAAGTCCTTCCCCTAATCTCGGTGTGCCCATATGCCTGCATCCTGCGAAGGCATAAGCCCCAATATACCGCACGCCTCCCTCTATCCTTAATATTCTTATATCCTGTCTGTAAGCAAAAGCCCGATCAGCAATGCCGACAACAGGATACCCGTCGATAGTTGCTGGAATTACCAATTCGCTCCTGTCAGAATTACTGGTAAAAGCTAAATCCTTCCTATATTCTTGAAGATTATATACTGTAATTTCCGGTACTCCGCCAGTGATTACTGCTTCCCCATTATCATTGACCTTGTAAGTGAGTTTTTGATATTGTACAAAATTACCTCCTTGCTGGATAAATTCTCCTTCATCCAACTGTGTATCTATGGCCAAACACGTCATCCTGTCCGCATTAAGCAACAGGCATAGGAAAGCCACCGCCATTATATAGCTTTTATACTTTTTCATTTCTGTAACCTCTCCACCGATTGTCCATTACTATCAATAAGATGCTCTAAATGTGTATTAATATCTTTTGCGTATCCATCCTCTATGCCTGTCTTTTCTTCCGCACCTTTTCCATTATATCCTCGAACGCCTTCTAGTTCACTACCATCTTTTAGTTTTGTGTGATAGGCCAAATGCCTAATACCACACGCAATACTCATGTTCGGCGTTACTCTGTCAAAATGAATCAAATATTCTCCTTTCGGATTCTTCGGATTATTCATATTCTTCCATTCATCCGTATTTTGAATCGCTTCTACCTCCTGTTCACTAACTACCGATATTATATTTTCTCTTAAAATTCCCAAACCGTTACCTAATCCTGCTGCTTCCGTAGTGGTTCTTTGTTTTTCGGGAGAAGTTTCTTCATCCGTAGCCATATAATTAAACTTTTTTCTCATTGAAGCATTTTTATACTCCACTCCATCGTATATCCATACAACAGCCGCTTCGGTTTTACCCTCGTGGCTCATTTTTTCAATTGTTGGATCATATCCTGATAATATCCACAGTGCATAATCTCCTGGATGTAGAGCCTGCATAACATCCCTATTCGCATTCATCTTATTACCCGTTCCCCAACTGGATTCTCTCATAATCATTGCTTTAACCACTTCAGTCCTTATCTGAAATGTGACATTTTCAAATAAGCCACCATCAATTTTCTGATTCCAATAATGTGTCCACGCCTTTATATATGGATCATATTTATCATCTCTCCACTTGTCTGCCCATTCCTTTTCCCACTCGTCTTCCTCTTCTGGTTCTTTTTCTTTTACGCTAGCAATCTCTGGCAAAAATAAGCTCAAAAGCTTAATCGCTTTTTCCGCTTCCGCCTCACTTAGATCACCATTCAAATAGGCATCCATTTTTCTCATCATTAACTGCATGATTTCTTGTTTGTTATAATCACTCTGCCCGCTCGTAACCGGATAAATCCACCCTCCATGGGAGCAGAAGAGCATGTTTGTCATTGTTAATCCATCCTTCATGCCTGCTCTCGTATCAAATTGCAGCGGTGACTTCTGCAAATCTTCATCTTCCCATTCATTCATAATCTGAATCAAATATTGACAATTCCCATGGGTTTTATCTTTCGCCGCCCCCTCCAACAGCTTTTCTTTTTCGTTGCTATTATATTGTATATTTTTACAGTTCCCAAAACTTGGAATATTTCTGTCAAAACAATAATCAACGGTTGTTGCATGTTTTTCACTTCTAACTTCTGCTCTCTTTGTCTGTGTCACAATTAGCTTTCCTAATACCTTATCCTTATCCACTGACGCTTTTCCCGCTGTTATTCCATTATCCATCACACTAAAATTTAATACCTCATCATGCACCTTTACTTCTTGTGGTTTTCTGGTGCTTTGCTCACATGTTAAAATAGCACCGTTCACTAAGTATTCCTTAAAAATATCTTCTTCACCATACAACTCAAATACCGTTTCTATCTCCTCCGCCGTAACAGATTCTTTCTCCAAAATCCGTTTCGCTTCATTCTCTTTATTTGTCCTCTGTAAATATTCCTGTCTTTGTTGGATTTCATAATCGTCCTTTAATCTACCCATGTTCTCTTCCTCCCTTTCTCCTCAGCATTCCATGACCGCGCTATCTGCGGCCCATCATTCGTCCGCCATTACTTCTTCAATCGTGCCCATCAGTTCTAAAATCTTCGGTTTCCATTTATCATAAATGGAAAAGCTGCAATGAAAATTTCCCAAAATCAATTGGCCTCTTACACAAAATAAAAACAAAAGACTATATAATTCACTATCAATGCAAAATGTTTTACAGTCCATCCATTCCACATCCTTTTCCCCTGCTTTTATCGTTCCCCTACCGTAAAAGACGATCTGGCTCCATACTTGCCGCATATCATCCTTTAACTGCGCAAGCTGCTGTCCGATTTCTATCCCTTCATCCACTTCCCCTACGGAAGAAAATGTAATTGTGGCATCCCCACGCGCATCCGTCATTATAATTTCTGGCCTATCGCTCCTGTTATATTTTGCGCACCTCCAAACCGGACTCATACTCTGCCACGTTTCCGGAATCATCATATAAGCGGCATTTTCATATATTGCAATTTTTCTAAGGCCAGATACATCCGAAAGAGCCTCTGGTTTCTGTCTTTTCTCACATTCCCTGCGCAGTTCCAAAATAACTTTGTCCATATATTTTTTATCTTCCACATCTTGCTCCTTGTCATAATGAATCTCTAATTATCATCCACGATCTCTCCGCTTTACATAACTTAGTTGTTTTCAGTATTTTGAGTACCACATCTTTCGCTTGTTTTTCATAATCTGCATTACAATGATAAGTTCCCAGCATCATCCTGTCCTGCACCTCCATAACAAATATGATATGATACTCGCCATTTGGAATACCGCCTGTCAAAAAAGAAAAATATCCTGTATTTACACCGATACGATCTAGACAACAGGCATAATCCCGTATATTTCCCGGATATCTATGCGCAACCATCCGCTGTATCTCCCGTATTGCCGACTCAATCTGCTCAGACCTAAGCTCTTTATGTAATAAACTAAAAGTAACGATCTGACGATTCTGCTCATTGGAAAAGACAAACTCTGGTTTTGTAATATAAGGAAATTTCTGCTTGATCAATTCTTCAGCAGCGATTTCAAATCCAGTTGGCAATTCAGTCTGGAATACATCATCCCATAAACTGATTTCCTGCGTCTGTATTCCCTCATTCTGCATTCTTTCCCTCCCCGGATAATGCCGCTGTATTGTTTATACTTTCCTCATACCAATCCAGCTCATTGGCTTGTTCCACAAATAGTAGTTCCTCCATCCTTTTTACCGCATATCCTTGAATATCCATAGAGTTGAGTTGATTGATTTCTTCAATCAAAGGATTATTCCCGATTGCCCCTACTTTTACCCTGTTACTCATATGCTTATCCGCCTCCTACAATAATTTTGCCATGACAGGCATACTCCCGGCCACTTTTTCCAACAAAACATGATTTTCCATGTTTTCTGCGGGAATGCTAGCCAGTATAGCGCCAACGGCTCCCTGTAAATTATAAGTTTCTTCCAGACTGCCATCTCCATGGGATACAGGCTTTTTTACTATTTCCTTCGGTATTGTTTTAAAGCTTCCAATCTGTCCAATCGCATCAAAAGCGTTGCACAGATTGATCACCGTCGGCTTTGACAAATCTTTCCTTACCAGCGTGATTTCCTTTGGCGCGGTCACGGTCACGCTCTTGGCCTGAAACTGCACCTGTCCCTGCGCCAGAATGGAGATTTTGTTTACAGTTTCCATCCGTACCATACTGCCGTCGGTAAGGTCGATCTGCGCATTCTGGTCTTCCTTATGTACAAGTCCCATCTCCCCCGGCTTCATATACAGACGCTTCCCATGGTCTGTGGTAAAATAGCGGTTATTGTAATCCGCCAGATCCCCGCACCGTTCCCCGTTTTCCCTCAGGTTATAAATGGCTTTTGCATTCTCTTCGTTGTCTTTATCAAAGTACAGCGCTGCCTTCGTCCCTTTTTCGGGCATACAGTAGAGCATATTTCCAGTGATCGGCCGCCATGGATAGTCATAGGCAGTGGCCGTATCCTGTGTCTCGTCGATATCCAGATGGAGGCGCAGGACTTCCCCCTTTGTCTGTAACACCTCCCCTGCAATCACCACGCCTTTCAGCCTCTCCGCTGGTATCTTATCGGCAGGGAAGCACTCTTTCGGATACGCGCTGATGCAGGTCTCTATCCCATTACGGTCGAAGGAGACTTCACAGGCCATAACCCCGTATATCCTGCCGGAGACTGCCACACTTTCGCCCACATGGAAAAACTCCCTGCCATAAATACGGTATCCGGTCTTTTTATCCTTCACGGATGGTCTTTCCTGCTTTCTATACAGGACTTCCTCATATTTATGCTGGGCGGTATCTATCTGTACCGGGCTGCCCTGCGGCAGTCCAATGTTGATCTCCTTCCTATTTCCGTAGTCCGATGACAAGATCCTGCCGCCCAAGTGGCTGACAATCCTGCAGATAAACTCATAATCCGTTTCCTGATACTGGATCAGCGGGCAGGGAATCTCCCGGTCTGGTAGATTCCACCTGACCCTGATATCATATTCCTTCGCAATCTCCTCCGTAATATCCCTGTAGGTTCTGCTGATATCCTGAAAAGAACGGGACTTCCTCCGCCTGTCCATCCGCCATAGCCCGGAGACTGCCTGTAGGGTAAGTACCGCATAACGCCCCACGCTCTTAAGCTCCGCCCGTTCAATCAACCCGCTGAAAAGGGACTCCTCTCTGCCCTCTTCGTCCTGTCCGGTCAATTCGATGGGTTCTTCCTGCATCCCGCACAGCGCCCCATATGCTTCCGAAAAATCCACCTCGCAGGACACCGTTAGTTTCGCCATTTCACCGTACTGTGTCTGTAAATGACAGGACCGTATGTGCTGGTAATCAAACTTGCTCTTCATTTGTAACTGCCCCAGTAAAATCATATCTTCCATACGTTCTTTCCCCCTAATCCAAAATAATCATTCTGCCCGCTTGGCCTGTCTTCTCTCTATCCCCAGCGTTTTTCCCGCTGCGGACAGCCTGTAGTGTATGTTCTAATCCAGCAAACAGTTCCGCGTTCGTCCACTCACCTTCATCCGCATTCACGCCGCCTTTCCTGATCAGATAATCCACGAGGATATCCCTGTTTACGGCTTCTCTGCCCTGTAATGCCAGATATGCGAACTGGATATCTACTGGCTCCGCCGCCCCGCAGGCCAGTATCTTTCTTGCATAATCGTCCGTGATCTCCCTTGACAGGGTGACGCCTCCCCGGCTGCTCCACATGGCATCCGCCAGATTAACCGTGTCAAACTCCGTCTGGATATCATAAAAATCCTTATATGCTGTCCGCAGCGCGGAACCTTCCCGCAGCTTAAATCTGCAAAGTTCTATCTCCCTGTCGCTCTGCGGCGGCTGCTCCTCCAACTGTAACTGCGCCGCATATTTGATATAGTCCGGCTGTTCCAGCCTTTCCATCGCAACGAACTTAAGATACTGCATCCCGTTCGTTGCGCGGTAGGGCAGGCTTTGCTGCGCAAGCAGGTAAAGAAAGCCGTGGCACTTTATCATTCCTGCGCCGACGTGCAGCTCGTTTTCCTCTACACTGAACATGCAGCCGGATATCACACCGTCCGTATATTCCTGATATTGCAGTTCCAAAGCGGTGTACGAATAATCCCGAAGCGCCCAAAGAGATTCTTTTTTTAAGATTCTTCCACGTTCAAAAGTGGGGTAAATATGTTCCATGCCGATATATTCCTTTCTATTTGTTCGTTCCCGTATCCCCCATATATTCCTCAAAACTTTCTTTTTTAATCCATATAAAACTGCGATTTTCCGGAAGTCGATCCCATTCCATATATGCCGTTTTTCCCGTCTCCATTTCCTTGATATAGACGCCCTGTAGCGGCAGTTGTTCCTGTTCGTCCAATTCCATACCAACCACATTGCTATAATCAACACCAGAATACGCCAGATATTTTCCATCTGGACTAAAACATGGTGAATACAGATATTCTCCCAGATAAATCACTTCGCCAGAAGGATAGGCTATCCGGAAGAAAGAAGAAGGCCCTGCCTGAACAACCATCCACCCTTCTTCTTCGTTCCCCTCAAACTGCTCTATCCATACACCCAACCCGGAATTTTCTTCATACCCCCTGTTTTTTCGTATCTCCCTTGCTTTTTTCTTGATTTCTGCCAAATCATAACGCCACTGTTCTGTCCCATCCTTGATTGTACCTATTATGAGCAGACTATCCTCAATATTTGTTCCCGCGTACATATCTCCTTGCGCATTCATTTTTCCATATCCTATTTTCTTTTTTAACTCTAATAGCTTGTTATATTGTCCCTCCTCCATTTCTTGATAAGTTTCTTCATCTTTCACAATCAAGATCGGATAAACTCCTTCTCTAGTCTCAGTTTCTTTCTCTTTTACCTTTTCCTTTTCGTAGAATAACATTTGCGTATTAATTGTTTGATGCTCGCTCCACTTTTGAGTTACAACCCACTTACAATCAGGCGAAATATAGAAAATTTCGGTTTTCCCACCTTCACCCTCATCTTCTTCCTCCTCTAATGAGAGTCGCTCCTTAAAATCCTGATACAATTCCTTTGCCCCATCGACAGTTTGTGTCCGATCGTTTATTAGAACAGACGCAAATTCTACTGGCCCAACATCCGTACTCATTTCTGTATGGCAAAACAGATAATAGTCCATCTCCCCAAGGTCTTCCATGCTGCAATATTCTTCCGTTGCTACATAATACCTTTTTGTTTCTTCTATCTTTTCTTCCATACGATCCTCCCCCGAAATCACTCCACATACGGTATACGATATAAGTAATACTGCTAGAATGCTTTGTCTAATCATTACTCTTCACTCCTTGGGCCATTAAATTTTAAGTATTTTCCCTCATCATCATAATACTGTCTGTCGATTATCATATAACCTTCAAATTTTTGTTTATACGTATCATAATCCAATTTCTCCTTAGCCTTACGATAATCTTGTGCTTTGTATTCATCCCAAGTTTCCCATAAGTCTTGTGCTGCTTCACCATTTATGAATCCAACGTCCACTCCAAATTTTAAGTAATCTTTCAATGGAATTGTAATACACCCCTGCGAATATGAATTGTCTCCTGGATGGTTACTACTTAATTTACCTGCCATATGAAAATGAATGAAGTTCGCAAGATCGGTATGTTCCCTTGAATTATACGCTGGAATATAATCATTATTATTCAGCCACAGAGCAGCATACGTCTTATGACTTCCATATTTAACCTCGTAAATTCCTTCACATATAGTCGCATACGTTTCCATATCGTCCGGCAGAGTAGACGCTTTCATTACCGCGTATGTCGGTACCCCATCCACGGTAGCAATCACAATCGCTCCAAACTGCCCATATTGATGATAATTATTTTTTCCATTCCACTCGCTCTCATCCTCATCCCCACCAATCTGAATCGGTGTAGCTAAGCCTTCAAAAACAAAAATAGCTGTACCGGTAAGCAATTGTGGATTTTTTGTCATATAGTTCCTGATTTCATACAACGCCATGTATTGTTTTCCCGTAAGCTCATAGTTTGATAAAAATTCCGAAAGTCCTCCCAGAAGCACCGTCTGCCCGCTTGTTCGTGGATAGATAAATCCTCCGTGTCTGCAAAACAAGATCGAGGTCATTGTAACGCCCTTTTTTTCCTGTCCTCCAGTCGCGCCCCTGTCCAAAATCTCTGAAATCAGTGTATCTTCTAATTCAGCGGTTGCCGCCTGATCCGTAAAATCTTCATAAGGAACCGATGAAGAGGAGGCAAAAGATAAAATCTCTTTAAAATCGCAATTTTCCCACTCCGTCTCCAAATCCATCAGATACTTACACACACCATGGCTTTGACAATCCACTTTATTTTCTCTGATGGTTATTTCTTGTGTCGGCAATGCTGGCTCCTTACAGTTACACGGAAATGCCATGATATTCCAGTTCTTTTTCGTGTCCGCCACAGTTGCATAGCGGAGATCATTCACCGACATCGGATTTTCAGGCACTCTTAAATACTCTGTCGGTTCGCCTTTCACCCGTTCTTTGTCCGCTCCATCAAGCTTAATGGTTTCTCCGTCTGACAAAGGAAAATCGTCCCATGTTGCTTTAGTGCAAGCTAAAACCGCACCATCCACCAAGTATTCATCTTCATCATCGTCTTTGAGTTCGGCACAGATAATACGTTCTGCTTCTTCGTCCGTAACATCTCTTTTTGTTATTTTCTTAGCAAAATTATGTTTTAAAACGGACTGCTGTTCCTCTTTTTCTTTCTCCCACCGTTCCTCATCACCCATTTCCCCTACTTCCTCCCATCAAAGTAACTCTTCACCCATCCCTCATGCTCGAAGGGATAGAACTGCTCCTGCCCCAGATAAAGCGCCTCCTCATTTCTGTATACGGGAACGATCACATAGCCCCATTCCCTGCACCGCTTCCACGCGAAGAAGCGGGCCTCTCTGTTGACGATGCTGTCCGTCTCCTTCTGTAAAATTCTGTCCCCGTATATTTCCCTGATTTCCTCGTAAGTTACTTTCCGGAATGTCCCCGGCTGGCAATCGAAATAAAAATGATACCGTACCTTTCCCTCCGTGTCCTTCAAAAATAGCTGTAACGTCACATCCTCCAAATTTCTGGAAACATACCTTGTCTCCTCCTCCCGCAGGAAGCCGTTGATCAGCTCCACCTCCCTGCCGTTGTGGGTCAGCGCGCTCACCGTATAGGGAAGGATCGGCTTGTCCGAATACAGCTCGATATCCGCATACCCCAGCCGTTTATCCCGTATGTATTTTAACGCCCCGTCCACACAGCTCAGCTTCAGGTCTATATCTCCCTCCGCCGCCCGGTTCCTGCGCTTAAACTGGATCATCCGTCCGGGAAGGAACTCCTTTAGGGCGTCCCGGAACAGGTCGATCTTGCAGGACTGCCCGGTCAGTTTCAGAAATGAAAAATCCGACAGCTTGTCCGACAAATAGAGCGGCTCCAGAAACTTATGTACAATACCGTAAATATCTCCTTTTAAGAGCATTTCTATCTCATAGAGATTCAGAATAATTTCGGGAAACTCCTTGCATACCTGAAACTCCCGTCCCGTCTTTACGGACAGCTTCCATTTATCCGCCCGGACCCATGAAATATCCGTCTCCTTCTTTTCCTCCGAGGACACGCCCACCCGCAGGACGCCCGCCTGTTCATAGAAATGCTTCTTCACCTGTTCCGCTAAAAAGAAGAGGTGATAGAAGTTGTTCTTGACTTTAAAATAATCCTCCCTGCTTTGCAGTTCATACTCCTGAAACCGGGTGGGAATGCACGTTTCCGCCGCTTCATAGGCTTCCTCCAATGCCTGATAAAGCGATTCTGTCCCGTTTTCATCCACATACCGGTAAATGTCCATATCCATACCGTTCAAAATCTCTTCCGTTTGGCAGGGCAGGGAAGCGCCCAGCTTTTCCGCCATCCTTATCTTCATATACTGCATAATCCGGTAAGTCAGGTTATTGCCGCCAAAATCCGTATCCCCGTTTTCATAAGACGTCTCAATCCGGATATGATACGCCACCCTGTCGTCCCTCACACGGAACCTACAGGCGCACAGATCAGTAGTGCCTCCCCCGCAGTCCACGATCAGGGCCTGATAAGCCGTGTCCGGTTTGGCGCTGCCCGCTTCCAGCATACCGGAAATGGTATTATAGAGCACCGATACACCTTCATCCAGCATTTCCTCCTCCCCAGACACATACTCTGGCAGAATATCCTGAAAAAGCTTCTGGAACAGGAACTTCTGCTTGACAGGACAGGATATCTGAATCCGCTCCACGCTGCATTTAAAGCAGTCCTGCGCCGTTTCCACGATATACATAAAATAGGAACGCAGGATATCCCTGCGCTTCACGAAAGCGCGTCTGCCAGTCCGGTCAGTGATCTCCTCCTCCTTTTCGTAATCGCTGATCCAACGCTTCATATCATAAAAAATACTGAATCCCTCGTCCACGTAACAGGCATTCGACAGCCTTACTGCCTCCTCACCGTAAACAAACACTGGTTTTCCATCCGTTACCGTCACCACGCCAGCTACCGACGGCAAAAGAAGCGCGCCCTCATCAAACGACACGTGTCGAATCCCACTCTCCCCGAACCGTCTGCTAAAGGGCGCATCCTTTACCTCCTCCAAATATACATTATCCAAGTACACACCCGCCGCCGTATTGGTAGACCCGAAATCGATCACAAGAGGAAACCGCAGCTTGACAGGGTCTCTCACTTCCACATCCAACAGCGGAATCCGATAGGCTTCCAGATAAGCCGGCGTTTGTCCCATGCTGCCCATATAAAGTTCATATATGCGATCAGACTCCTCTTTCGCAAAGCAGTAAAGGTCGTATTCTTTCAGATCGGCCTCCACACAGGACACATTCCGTTCTCCAATGACATAGAGCCTTTCCTCCTCCGGATTGTGGCGGCGCAGGCTGAAAAAACCGCAGATTTCCCTGCCGCCGCTCACCAGAATGGCGTTCGTGTCTTCCAGCTCTTCCCGGTAAGGTATAAAAATCTGGTCATTCTGATCCATGCACCGCCCCCGGTAACGAATCAGCTTGGAGGGAATGTGCAGGGTGTTATCCTGTACGGCATGAATCTGCCCCTTCCTGAACATCTGTTCCACCGTTTCCCACCCCTCTTTTCTGTCTTCCCTGATCAGACGCTGCTGCCTGCTGCCCCGATACCGCATGATGACATGGATTAATTCCTCCTTATCCAAAGGATTCAGGACGCCCGGTATGATTTTTTCCTCCCTGCATATCTCGCGGAGCTGATGGGTTGTCATTAGTTCCAGCTCTGTCTGCCGGTAAAGCCTTGTTCTGTTTTCCTGTTTGATACCGTCCTTATTTAATATGTAACCGCTCATTTCTGCTCTCCCACTCAAAAAATAACTGCCTCATCCACCAACATCGTCTCGTCCACACCTATAATCCCAAAATGATGCCCATAAAACCAATGCACCGTCTCCTGCATGGGCAGGAACATTTCCCGCAAAAATGCTGTGCGCTCCCGTTCCCTTTCGGACTCTTCCACTCCCAGATACACTAACAGCTCATAGGCGATCTCATTATTCTCATAGATAAACACCTGCGGGTACAGCCGCAGCATCACTCTCCGAAACTCTTCCAGATAGTTTCCCGTCTTTAAAAGCTGCAAATATACTCTGGCTATGTTCTTCTTTTCCGCCTTTGCAAACAAAGAGAAGCGTTCCCGTGCCTGTTCCCCGTATTTTCCCTCTTCTATGTCATTCATGAAAAGACGGCAGTAAAAATCCTCTTTCGACAGCCCTTCTCTCAAATCCACCTGTACGATCTGGTGCATACAGACGTCAAAAAACACTTTTTTTAATTGTTCATACCCATCTATATTCCGGTCGAACAGCTTTCCAAACACATCCCCCAGACGGTACAGGGGATTGACCTCCACCCGTTCCTCTTCGGGGCTTTCCTGATTTAAGTCCACTACGGACACTTCTATATACGGACTTGGGTTTGACGCCTCCGTAAAGCGGAGGTTATCCCTGTCCATACCATGTTTTTCCGCCTGTAGTACCGCTTCCCATGCGTAGTTCATATTACTTTTCCATCCCCGTCTCTAAAACCCCCATACACCGATACTCCAAAAACTCCATCTGTAGTCCGGAGAGAGTATACTACTCCTCTACGGCTCTGTCTCATCAGTTCCCCACGGATACATTCCCCTTGGAAACAATTCCTGATTTCCTTCCCTCTCTTGATTCCACATGCTTTGTTCATCCCAGTATGGCGCTTCTTCCAAAACCGTTTCTCCAATCTTTTTACCCGCTTCATAACGCCTCTCTATGAAATAATAATCAAGGTCTTTATAGTAAATTTCTTCCTCATATCCATTCATGCCACCCGGAGGTTCCTCATCGCTTGAGGGTATCAGTCTGGCATATAGCTGCCAGTCTCCATCAACAAAACCGTACATTTCCTGTCCACGCACCCAGTAATTTCCCAACTCTTGCGTCGTAAAGATAAGTTTTCTCTCCAGTTCGTTCCAGCTTGGCCACTCTACATCCCCTTCTGGGAACGGTTTTTCCTCATATATCTTTTTATCATTATTCCAAATCAAAAAATCTAATACGGTATTGCTGTTCTCCTGCCCCCAATAATGATCTGCACAAAATACCAGATCCAAAAATCCATTCCCGTCAACATCTATCATCCAGTAAATATCTTCATAAAGGATAAACAAATTTTTCAGGATCAACTCCTGTATGACTTTGCCTTCTGCATCCCTGACTGTCAAACGGTAATCCGCATACTTCCCACCTCTTACAGATACCACCCGTTTGTAGGGAACGCTTATTCTCTCAAAAGAAACCTCATACTTTTCATCCATACCTATCTCTTCTGTCCATATGGTCTCCGGAAGAGAAGAAACTTCTGGCTGGGCAGACAAAACTGCCAGCTTATCTAGTGGAAGGAGTTCAACATAATCCGTCTCCAACATAAAGCAGATCGGTATCTGTATATCACGAATCTCCTGTCCAACTTTTGTTGTAATCTGTATATTGAAATCATCTGCCGCGATGGCTGTTATTGTACCCTCCGCCGGAATATATAGTGTCTTATCATCCCAAATCCCACTTCCCTGATCCAGCTTCTGAAAAACAATCCAGTCTTCATATCCGTAATCCCCTTCCAGTTCGTCCATGGTTGTGAGATAAGCGACATTATGGTTTCCCAAATCTACTACTGCGGAGTCTGCAAATATGCCTCCTGCGTCTTCCTTGTTCCCCGTTTCCCCGCTCTCAACACTTTCCGACAGGTCGATAGTTTCAGCTTCTTCGGAGACTGATTGTGCAGACTCTGACGTTACGATGATGCCTGCCATAACTGCCAATACCGATAATAGTCTGATTATTCTTTGTCGCATACAACTCCGGCCCCCTCTAAAACCCCCATACACCGATACTCCAAAAACTCCATCTGTAGCCCGGAGAGAATATAGCGGATCTGCGATTCATATAGATAGTCTCCCTGCTCCCTCTCATCTGCCCCAAACCGTAAAAGCAGGATTTTTCTTTGATCGTCAGTAAACAGCCTCACTCCCGTAAAGCTGTTCATGTCTCCTTCTAAAAATTCCTCTTCCGCTCTGTCAAGAATCTCATAGCCAAGCAATGAAATCCGATAGCCGTCCGCCATTTCCTCCACTTTCCGTTTCAGTTCCGCGGGCGTCTGGATAAAATTTCCCATCCGATGGGAATACCTCGCCGAAAGACTGTCTTTCCTGCGGTTGGACAATACCGGAAACCGATATCCCGCCGACTGCTCCGGCTCGCCCTGTCCCAGCCGGTAAACCGTGATATTCTCCAACGCCTGCTCCCGTGTCTTTAGGACAATCCTATTCTGTTCATACCTGATGGAAAGGATATCTTCCGCCGCATCCACCAGATAGCCGTCCTCCGTCTTTTCTTCCTGCTGCAAAAAGAAGGTATGCTCATAGAACACCTCGTCTATACAGGGCACCCTGTATTCCCTTGAGGAAACGGCAGCCTGCGGGATATTCCATAACAGCATCATCCCTCTTTTGATCTTTGTCTTCCATCTATCATCCTGTATCACCCAGTCCGCATCCGGCATCTTCCCGTCCTCTGTCAGTGGAATCAGGTCAAAGAAACGTTCCATATGCCCCATATGCACAGTCTGCCAAGGCACATGGTTACTGGTAAAGAGACGGTAGAGCTTGTCCATGCTTTCCCGGTATTTTTGCGAAGGTATTATTTTGAACGGAAAGCTTTCCCCCGTCGTTTCATTAACGCCCGTCAGCATATCCATTGCCGCAAACGCTTTGCGGGACTGCTCATCCGCCTCCAGATAGACCGTCTCGTGGGACTGCTCCCGTATCTTCTTCTCGTCCCCTTCGCACACGGGGAACCAGAAAGTATTAATAGGGTCATAATCCTTCCTGTCAATCACCGTCATGCAGACATGAAAATAACGCCATGGCAAATCCAGTTCTTTCTGGATGCGCTGTTCCAACGCCGTATACTTTTCCTCCGACCATGCGATCATCTTACCAAGGCTCTCTGTCAACAGTTCTTTGGCAAATCTGCGTTCATCCAGATCGTCGATTTGTCTTAGCTGCTCCTGTATGTAGTTCTCATAATCAAATCCTTTTTCATCTATCATATAACGTATTCTCACATCCTCCCAAAATACTACCGCACTTTATAAGCCCCATATATACCATCCTGATTTATTACGATCAGGTAATCCCCCTGCCAGTCAAACTTATAATAGGTGTCCTTAGGAAGCTCCGTGATCTGCTTCTCTTCCTCACTTTCCACAGCCCTCCTATAGATTTTGAAATTCCGCAGAAGATAAATCATGTCTTCCTGATACCCTATGATTCTTGTGCTCTTTTTCCATGGGCTGTACAAGATACCGCTTTCTCCCGTTTTTGGATTCAGATGGAATATCACATCGTATCTCAGTTCATGCTGCGGAGGGTCCCATGATTCGGTGTGATACCCTTTGACCAACTGTACCAATCCAATGATCTCTCCATTCTCTGCCATTATCTTGTCTGGCTGTATAACTGAAAAATCAAATTCCGACGCCTGTAGACATCCTATCTTCTGCTCTTCCGAATCTCCTTCTACACAATAAGACCTATCACCCCTCTGATATCCTAAAGAAACCAATTCCCCGCCTACTCTTATGGTTTCTATATCATTGCGTTCAGATTTAAAAACCTTCGGTCTGTCTCCCTTTTCCCCTATCTCAATCATACAATATTCCTCTTTTTCTGCATCATAATATCTTCTAATACGTATTCCGCGATATAAAACTACCTGTTCCCTGCCCGTCCTGTCCTCTTGCGGGAACAAAGTATTTACCTCAACGCAGTCTGTTTTCATATTTCCATCAATGGGGCATATATAATAATTCGCTTCCCCCTCGTATCCGTCGATTGTTAACAGCCAGTTTTTCTTTGTCCGAGTGAGTATCACGCTAAGCTCATCCGGAATAGCTGTCAGTCCATACATACTACCGATATCCTCTTCCGACAGGATTTCTTCATCTGTCTGCCTTTCAAGGTCAAACCGCCTGATCGTCCGGTTCACCACAGAGTATAACTTAGTTCCTATTATCAATCCTGACCGCCCTGCCGCTTCCGTTGATTCCAAATTATATTTGGTTGTTTCTCCTGTCTCTAACGTATACAGAGTAATTTGATTTCCCCGCCAGAAGATATAGTCCTCCTCGCCTCCTCTTATATTGCTCTCTGCACTGAGACGCTTAATAACATACCTCTCTTCCTTCCAATCTACTAAACTCAATCCCCAAAGGCATGCGGAAATCACGCTTTCTAATATACCTACTATACAAAATATAGCTGACACTATACCGATTATCTTTGCCGCTGTATGAACGGCGTTTTTCGACGATGCCTGCTTCACAATCCACCCCTCCTTCCCCATCTTTACTCCCTCAAAGCAATACACTTCTGAATATATCCTTTATTTACTGATCCCGATGACATCAATACTTGAGGAATTGTTCTTGTTCCCTATCGCGTCAATCGCCTCCTGTAGTGTGCCAAAGCCCTTCTGAGCAACAAATTTTTTATTGCCCTCTTCTTCATTATCCCCCTCACCATCGTCACCTTTTTTATTATCAACTTTATCATCTTCATCATTTTCTAATATATAACGATAGCCATTGTGCACGGCATACGACCCATCTTCCTCTTTGGTAACGCTGACAGTATGTATCTGACTTGTAATATCATCCTTATTGTTATATGCATTTACTATAACCGTATCGCTGCTTTCCCCAATCTGATTAATCGTTTCCGGATCGTGACTAGTCGTCGTTACGACATCATACCCCTGCTCTCTAAAATAATCTTCTATCACAATTGGTGATGATCCTAGCAAACCGCCTAATACCGCTCCCTCTTCTTCATACATTGCTATCAAATCTACCACGGTTTGTTCCGAGACTGGCTCTCCAAGCGCCTTTAGCGCATTGTATGTCGCCATGATCTCACATCCGGAAAAACTCATATTCGATACTCCAAATTTCACCTCCCCCCATTCAGCCTGATTTTCAATATATTCACCTGATACATAAAATGCCTTTTTGCCATTCGCATTATCCTCAATGCTTTTATTCAGTACATTCATGTTATAACTCTTATGGTATTCTATAACCATGGCCTTCATTGCTGGAGCTGGTGTCAGCTCTTTCTTCACTGACGCTTCTTTTGTAGCTTTTGCATGTAATATACCAAGCAAAAATTCATTAGAAATGTTGTGTGGTATATATCTTTTTGCCCATGCCGCCGCCCTCGCTGCCATCACACTTGGAGAGGCTAGTTCACCTCCTGCCACTACTTTCATTAACCCGGCTATATTACACACATATGTCGTAGTTTGTGTGACTATACAACTACGAATCGTTAGATACATCTTCTCTTTTGCCAAATCTCCCAACACCGACGCAAACGACGCAATTGCTCCCAGTACATTTCCGCCGATATTCTTTCCCGCATCTGTCAGCTCTTCCCCTGCATCATCTGGAGCATCCTGAAAAGGCGGGTAGTCCTGAAATTTTGTGCCACACAATACAGATACACGGGATAAGCTGTTAAACTCATTTCCCATAGTAAATCCACTGATTTTTCCCGCAGACGCACGGAAAGATTTCTTTTCAACTCCATTTCCGACAAAAGACATTCTCCCTACTCTCCCTTCGTGCAATCCTTCATTGAATAGATAACCTGTATTGCCGCATCTTTCCATTCTGCACTGTCTCTGTACATACAATTAAACACACCATGCATCAGTTTCCCATCTATCGGTTTCACAAACATAATATTGTATATCTGTTCATCTACACCATAACTTTTAAAATCAAACCATCCGATGTTCCGTTCCTTGTCTACCACCAATTCATCAAACACATACGCCGGATTCACTTTTTGGATCAAATCCTTAAATTGCTGAATGGTATTGCCAATTTCTTTTTCTGAAAATTCTTCTTCATATATACTGAATGTAAAATTAACTGTCGTATCCAGACTGGTTTTAATAATTTGAGGCCTCTGCTCTGACATATACTTTAACTTCGCCAGATTGGCAGGCATATCAACAAATGTATCCGGCAGCATAACCTCCGCTTTCTCCTCCAATATCTTTATTGCCACAAAATGAATCACTTCATCGTTGACATAGATACCGGTTTGCAAATTATTAAATTTGCTTGTCTTTCTATTTTTTCTATATTCCAAAATGTCCTTATCTAAAAAATCCATTTTGACCCCCTTTATAATACTACTGTACTTTATATGCCCCATATATACCTCTCTTCTCCACCTCCTTCCCCATCGAATTTTGAATGTAACAATCATCCCCTATACATATTGATTTCCTGCGGTGTATATACATGTATCTTTGTCGCTTCTAATCTAATCTTTCCGTTAGCTGTCATCTCTATCTGCGCAGTGCTTCCTAATGTGACCGCCTTTCCATCCGCTATGGCCGTCTGACCTCCGGCTCCCTGAAAAGCCAGTTGCTCCGGATAAAGTGTCATCTTTTTCTCAGCCGCAGTTGTAAATACTCTTTTCTGTTGTTCAGGCATATCCTCTCCATTATATCTCTGATTTACAAATGCCATTCCCTCTGACGCTGTACCAGAACCAAAATACAACCTGACATCGCTTCCTATTTCCGGAATGGCGTACATAATATTCCCTGTAACTGGCGTCCATTCCCATTTATAGTCCGCTCCGTTATATGGCTCATCTATCCTTAAATTGATCTTCATTTCTTCTCTCTGTGTAGCAATTACTTTGCCAATAAATTCCATACCAGTAAGGCAATCATGTTCTATATATGGAATATACCAATTCCCCCGCTTTCCGATATAATAAATAAAGTCCAGACTTTCTTTGACCAATTCAATACTCTTTTTATAAATCACGTATTGATCTAAGCCGACATCGATCATATCTCCAATCTTCCCATTTTTTCCGCTTCTCACCCTGTAATATATATAATCCTTTCGCGGAACAGAGTCTTTTCCATGATTTGTCCTATAAAATTCCTGACTGATACCTACCCGATATGTATCTGTTTCCGCTTCAATATGCACACCCTTTTCCATTCCCAAACACAATACCCTGTTTTTTGAGCAGATATCTGCATAAAGTGGAATATGTAAATGGCTCCCCAAACGTTTTAGAAACTGCCAATCAGTCTCCCCATACTGAATAATCGGCTCACCTATCGTCTCCTGTGCTTGCTCTGTAAATTTCGCTTCCAAACTTCCATAAGACGCAAGAATCCTTCTAACTACTTGCTCATAAGTCATGGCAGTGTCTTGGAAGGACCTTTGTCTCTTTTCTCTATCTAGCTTTTCACTGACGGTCACTGCATAAATTTCAATGTGATATACTCCATTAACAGCGTGTACTTTTGCTTTTTTCAAAATACCCCTGAACAAAATCCCACTGCTCTCACCATTCCACACAACACAAAAAGCTATCTCTTTCCTAGCAGCCAATATCTGTTGTGTCTCTATCCCGTCCTCAAGAAGTCCGGACATCTTACATATTCCATGTTCCTGCACACCGACTGATATTTTTAGCGCAGTAACATATTTTATCTTTATCTCCGAATCAATCTGTATATTTCCACTCGTCACCGCATCCATTTTCAGTTCCTCCTATCCTTTGCTTTTGCTGTCAAACACTTCTAATTCCTCCAAACCAATTCCTTTGACCTTCCGTTTTAAAATGCTTTCTACTAAATCAAGCCGGCCCACTAAATAATAATGATAGAAGCCTTTTAACCGAAACAGCGCCCTGCCTTCTGTTCTCTCATAATCAATGATCCCCTTTTTGATAATACTTTTGTCCAGATTGTATTCGCTCTTTTCATTCAAGCAGTCTATTTCTTCCAAAATTGGAAGATAATATACTTCTGCCCTCTCATATTTCTGATCTAATAATACCATTTCCTTATAAATAATATGCGGTTCATACATATCAAAAACTTCTTTGACCTCTGCTGATATCAACGGAAATGGCCTATCTATAATACTTGTAAAAACAGTAATTTCGCTCTCTTGAATCATTAAAACCTGACGATTAGGAATTTTATTGGCATCGTGAAGGTTAAAATCTCTTGCATCAATCTGACCAAACCATTTTTTAATCGCAGGATAGTTTGTATAGGAAGGGTCTGTCCCCAATAAATAGAACTTCATTGTTCCTCCTCTTTTCGTATCTTTCCGATTTCCATCATTCGCTCCATATATGTGCCATACATGATCTTGACATCCTGAACCGCTATTTTCAACCAGACAGGTAATTCATAAACCTTCCACATAATCTCATCCATATAGAACATGACTGCATAGGCATGACATAACGCATAACGCCGATGCATCTCATAGACTTCATCCTCTCTTATGCGAATAATTTCTTTAGATACTTTCTCTCTGCATAGTGCCATATCCTCCTCCATATCTTTATAAATAAATTTGGGTGTCCAATAGGCACAAAGAGGATTTTCTTCTACGTACAACTCCTGATCAAATAACGCTATCTGCAATTCGTAGCTTCTGGTAATAACGCCACTGCTCAGAGGAGAGATAATAACATATTTTAAATTCTTTTCCTGGTCTTTATATAAATGTTCCCAACTGAGCAATAGGTTGTGCATGATCTCAATAATCTCATTGTCATATTGCCGTCTATTAATTTCATAATCTTTTTTTATATTTACAATTCGTTTCTGCCAAATTTCATCAAATACCTTCAACGAGACCTGTTCTAACTGCTGCTCCCGCTGACTAGGTTCTTTCTCCACTATCCCACCTCCTATCACATTAGTTTAAATTCAATCTGGCTCCGTTAAGCCTCATTTCACCATCCATATTCATTTGCGTATTTCCCTGTTGCAAGACAAGATTATCTTCGGCATAGAGTTCCAACTTGGAATTTGCGCTGGTAATCTCAATAGAATCCGCTGCCGATATCATAATGTCTTTACTGCTTATAATATTAATTCCCTGATCATCCTGAATCTCAATACTCATGCCCGCATTATTCGTCATAATCAATGAATTTGGTGTAAATAAAATTTCTTTACCCTGCTTATTCATAATCGACTTAAAGTCCGGATTTTGACGTTCTGAACCATTCTTAGAATCTACATGCACAGAACTGATAACATATGCTTCTTCTTCATAATCAGAAGGAATCCGAAGTCTGATTTGATCACCGATCTCTGGCATACAATACCAACCTGTACCATCCGGAGAGGAATAAGGCGTCGCATATAAAAACCATCTCTTCCCCGTGCGGTCTTTGTTTTCATCTTTTTCCAACTCTACCTGAACTTTATCTTTCTCCACCGCAAGAATTGTTCCAATCAGCGACGCACCCACGCATTTATCATTATGCTTCTCTTTTATCCTAATCTCTTTCTTTCCCACAAGATGGTAAGTATGATATAGCTCACTGCCGTCCAATGTAGTCTTAATCCCTGCTACCCACACTGCTATCCCGTTAAATCTCAGTCCCTCTCCCAAATGATAAAGCTCCCGTAACCGCACAACATAACAGATAGATTCCTGATTGCCCCTGACTACAGAATATTCATTTGTGGTAATCTCCGAACCAATAGCAATATCTGGTTCTCCAAAATAAATTTTTATTCCTTCATATGCACTGTCTGGATAAATATCTGTCCCAAAGCGGCTCGCCATCCTCTTTGCAAATTCCCAATCTGTCTCATTGTATTGCAATATAAAATCCGAAATTGTAATTCCCTTTCCTACCGTCATCTTATATACTCTGTTATGATACTCTTCCGTTATAACGCTAAGCAGGGAATCAAAAGATATTCCCTCATCCTGAAAGCTCCTGATATGTCTTATCGTATCCATCAAATAACTTCCGGTAACCAAATTGAGCGTAAGAACACATGTATCTCCTACTTTCTTGATATCAGCATCAAGAATAATTCCTTTAAATATATGTTTTATGACTCCATCATAAGTGACAGCGTTCACATGAACCCATGTCTCATCCATCATAAGACTAATATATTCCTGTTCCTTCTCCGCCAAAATATGCCCCGTAATCTTTAATCTGCCATGACTGCCAAAAGCTTGACTGCCCTTTATTTCTAAATAATCAATAAATTCAAAAGGACTTACCTTAATTATTTCGTCTCTCATATCACTGCCACTCCTTTCCGTTTGATAGCATACTCGCTAAAACTTCTGTCCGGAATCTATAGGCTCAATTATACCGCCATATTTACAAATCAAAAATGACCGCATCGTCAATATACTCTGGCCTTTTCCCTTCCCTTCTTTTTCTTCCCGTTTCCTGTCCATCGGATTTTTTGTCCCATTGTCAACTATTCTTGTCGTTTCATAGCAATCCTGCCATGTCCCTATTATAATAGGCTCACATTTACACCCTTCTATCACCCCAGACACCCCATCCCTGCTGTTTAGCGGCGTTTTTATATATGTCTTTATCTCTGTAGGTGGTTTGGCTTCACATATGCCAAAATGTGTGATATTACATTTATCAATTCCACATTGACACTCTGTCAAACATTCTAATTCATGCAATACCGGGAACTCTCGTACATATATACCATGACATTTAGGTAAGTTAAGCTTTCTTTTATGGCTTCCCTTATTGCAAACTAAAACTGCTCCTCTTACCAGATACTCATCCCTTTTATTATTTCTAGCATACGCAGAAAGCCTCTTTTCCTCTTCCGCCTCCTTTGTTGCATCTGCTTTCTTATCTCCTGCAATAGAAGTCATTAATCTACCAACCAACCTATCTGCCGCCATCAAAATGTCCATCCCCAACATTCTCATTACACCCCCTGTCCATCATTTTTCTTCTGCATCCACTTTTAAAATCCTTTTTCATCTATCATATAACGTATTCTCACTCATGGATTTTTGGGCTTCCTCTTCCGCCTTTTTTTCCGCCTCTTTTTTTGCCTCTTCTTTCTCCTTTTCCGCTGCCTCTCCCTGCGCCTTTTCCTGTTTTGTCTCCATAATATCGACCTTACTCTGGATCTCGTCCGCCCGGTTTTCCTGATTCAGTTCCCCGTAGATGTTCTTGGCATACTGGTATTGCAGCTTCGCCTGCTCGTAGTCCCCTTCTTCCTCGTACACCCGCGCCTGCTCCTCAAACTCCTTCGCCTCCGACACTCTCGTTTCCACTTCCTGCTGTTTCTCATTCAGTGCCACAATTTTTTTATTCAGAAAGGAAATCTGCGCCGTATCTTCCATCGCGGTATATTTTTCCAGCGCAATCAGATAAAATACCATCGCGCCGTCATAATCCCCGCCGCTGTACGCCTCGTCTCCCTGTCTGATCAGCTCCGCCGCCGCTGCCTCATCCGCCGCCTGCTCGGCGCTTAGCTCCTCCGCCTCTTCCTTTGCCGCGCTCCACTCCTCATACAGCTTATCCAAGGCGTCAAGAGCCTGTTGTTTGCCCTCCGTAAAGTAGATTGCCGACGCATCCTTCTTGGCTTCCAGATAACGCTGCTCCGCCATTTCATAACTGCCGTGCAAAAGCAGATTGTCCCCCAGCGTGATATTATTGAAAACCTGTTCGTACCGCCCGATCTGCTGTAATCTGTTCTCTATATATTCCGTACCAATATTGTCGGCATACCGCGTCCTGACCTTTGCCGCCAGATAGGCTTCCTCCGCCTCCTCATATTTGGCCCCGTCGTAGGCGTCGTCCGCCCGGATCACCGCTTCCAGACAAACCAAATAATTCTGATAGCGGTTCTGCGCCTCCTTATCCCGCAGCTTTTCCGCCAGTGCAAGCGCCTTCCCACACTCCTCCTTGGCCCTCACATAATTATTATCTTCTATGTAGGTTTCCGCATTGGCAAAGCACTGCGCCATATCCTCCCGTTTCAACCGGCGGTTCCGTCTCCACAGCCAGATCAGCCCGCCAACTACAAGAGCGATAATCAGGACAACCAGCACAATCGTAATGATCTTCTTGATCCGCTTTCTGCGGTTCGGATCGATAAATACCTTGTCAACATAGATCGCCGCAAAGGTATAGTTGTCCAGATTTTCCGGCTGTCTGGACAAAAGTAAGTCCTCTACCTTGTCGCATTCCTCCATGGGTTCGTTTCCGGTCTCCGCAAATACGTCGGAAAGTTCACCCTCGTCTATATTTTCCCAGATACCGCGCGTATACAGGGTGATAATGTCGCCGTCCGCTAGTTTCTTCTTTTTGGAAATAAAAGCCTTGAAATGTTCTTGTCCCAGATAGGAATAGAGATTATTCCGCTCTTCATGTTTTGCCAGTTTATCTTCGGCGAGCCTTTCTTTCTCGACCATATCCTGACTCAGCGACATATCGGAGCTGGCAAGCAGCATCCGCCCGTCCCGGTACAGCCTCAGTCTCGTATTACCTGCATGGCCGTAGCGGAACTTCGCATAATCGGTAAGCACTACGGTAATGGACGCTTTCAGCTTTTCGTAGCTTTTTCCCCTGAGCAGTTCTTTGTTGGCATATTTCAGATAGCGTTTCAGCTTTCCCTTGCTGATCCCCGGCTCGTTATGAAACGCGCTTACGACCGCTTCGATCGCTTTTTTTGCGCTCTCGGAGTCCCGCATGTCCGTTATGCCGTCGGCAATCACATAGCAGGCGTATTGATCCAACTCCACAAACCCAAAATAATCATTATTTTTAAGCTTACTGCCCTCCTCGGAAACAAAGGCCGTCTTGAAACTGCTGTTATACTTTCTCATAAGAATCCCTCAACCAAAACAATGCTCGCATTGTCTTTCTCCTTCCGGCTTCCGGCGTTGATTTCCTCTATGATCTCATACGCCTTCTGCTGGCACTTCTTTTTGCCCGCCAATAATTCCTCGATCGTCTTCCAGTCCATTCCTTCGTATAGGCCGTCGCTCATCAACACGACGATATCCTTATCCCGCAGACGGATCGGCGTATCTACAAACTCGATCTCCCGGAAACCGTCCTGCCCCACATAGTTATACATTCTCGTATGATCTAACAGTTTCAGGGCCTCTTCCCTTGTAATGGTTCCTTCCACAAAGCGGTCTCCCGCCAACACGTCTATCGTATGGCCCGCTGAAACCGGAACCAGATTTCCGCCCCGGTATACCGCGATCTTGACATTACCCGCCAGCGCATAGTACAGATAGTTATCTTTGATCAGCACGGCTCCCACGCTTGCGCCGCCCCGTCCGTCGTCCAGCCTGTCAAGAATCTCCTTGTTCATCCGATGGAACGATTTCTGAAAAAAATACGCGGGATTCTCCGAAGACTTGTAAAGCCGGAACATGTCCCGCATGACGTCCACGGCGATCCCAGAAGAGATCTTTCCCCCGTAATTCTTTCCCATGCCGTCGGCAAGCACAGCCATAAAGCCCTCCGCGCTCTGGCAGACGCCGGAGTCGTCCTCCTGCACCTGTCTGTCTCCGATGGTCATTGCCCTGCCGACTTGAAACCTTCTGATCACCCTGCCCCGTTCCCCGCTAAGAAAGCGCACGGCAATCAAACATAAAATAAACAGATAAAGGAGCGCAAGCATTCCCTCTTGTACCGTCATGACATATCCTCCACTTACTCCCATCGGAAATGATCCCCACAAAACGGAATAAACAAAAACTTGCTCTCTCCCATCTCGATCACATCATACGACTTCAAGTCAGTGGGCACATAGACTGCGCCCTTATCCAGATAAACGATTCCGTTACTGTCTCCGGGCAGGAGCACGGTCTTATTCTGTTTCGTATCGTACACGATGACGCAGTGATTCCTTCTGGATATTTTGTTATCCCCCAATATCTGGATATCCATATCGTCCGCTCTGCCCACAAAATTCTTGCCTGCCATGACCTTGTAGTCCTTGCCTCTCCTCGGCCCTTCCACACAGACGATCCATCCGCACACCGGATTCTCTTCCTGCAAAAACAGGGCTTCCTCCACTTCAATCTCCGTTTTCCCCGTCTCCTGCTTCTCTCTGGTCGCTGTCTCAATGTTACAGTAAGGGCATACGGTGCCATACCTCCTGCTTGAAAACATATGGCCGTTCTGGCATCTGATCAAGTTGCTCATCTTATCTTCCGTTCCTTTCCTCTGCATCTTTTATCGTATCTTAAGCGGTGCAAGTCCCAAATAAATGATATCTCCCTTTTCTACCCTGCAAGGCTCTCTGGAAGAAACCCGATAGGGCTTGTCCTCCCCGTTTCTCTGTATTCTGGTTCCGTTCTCGCTGTCCAGATCCTCTATGTACCAACTGCCGCTGCTGTAGTTCATAACCGCATGTTCCCCGTCCACAGTGCCCGCATAGTCGGTATTTTTTAGGCTGATATCCACTTGATTTTCCCCTTCGTCCCTGCCGAACACAATGGATGTTTTCCGGTAGATATCCCAGGTATCGGTGATGTTATTGTCCTCACCCAGCAAAAGGATTTCCGAAATCTCAGTCTTTCCCGTGTCATAGTCCCGCCACGGCTTATGCTTCCCATGATCAAAAAACCACAAAAGCAGGAACAGGATTCCTACTGATCCGAGAATCGTCAGACTCGCTTGCCTTTGCAGTTCGTTTTCCAGATATACATAGGACAAAACCATGCCGGTGATACAGGATATGACAATGGTAATGTCTAGAGTTACTTTCTTGTTCATATGATAATCCTCTTTTGCGTCATTTTTGCATCATTTTTCTATACTAGGCAATCATTCAATCTATTTCTATCACAATTCTATGCCTGTCCAACTGTCTTGTTCTTTCAATACACAGGGCATTCATGTAATGTCTTCGCGCTTCGCTTTCTTCCAGACTGTCACTCAATCCAAATCCAACCGGCCAGAAATAGTAATTTCCCTTTTCGGATTTTACAATCATATATCTGAAGTAATAGCTTTCTTCCTCTCCGCAAACCGCCGCTGACAAACATACAGTATTTATATGAATACCCTCATATTCACCGATCACCATTTCATAGGTTCCGCTTCGTCCATTTTGCCGCAATACATCTTCTATGTATTCTTTTAATGCGCTGACATACTCATCCTCTTCTATTTCTGCAACGTCTAACAATGGCAAATCCTGTAAGGTGAATTCTGCTTCTCCTAGCCATACCATATCCTCTGCATACTTCGTAGGAAAACTGTTTTCCACAAAAAAGGTTGTCTTTAACTGTCCTTTTCCTCCCGCATACTCATTGCGATTCAACTGATAAAATTCCATCTCTCCGTCTTTATTGATACACACCGGGCAGTTTACTCTATTCTCACAATTTATATAGGTATTGGCTTTAGATTCAGGGATAAAGAAAAGGCTTTCTCCATTATTATTCCATGCATACATATTGATTGTTTCGTTTTGTAATCCCCGCAATTCTCCTGTCTGGCAGCCTAGCTCATTCATGCCGAACCATTCCTCATAGCTGTACACATATCTAAGCAGTTTCACGATCTCCTCCGAATCCATCGTGCGAAAATCGATTTCCTGATTGTATTCCGGCCAGACTAAGGCATGACCGTCCTCCTCTTCTTCCGGATTATCCTCTTCCCTGACCTCAAATTCGATCACTTCCCGCTGTAATCCTACAATTCCTGGTATAAAGTCTTCCGGTTCCGTCTCCAAATACGATTCAGCAACAAAATATGTAGGCGAATCTGCCCTAGCCGGATAATATTCAGGGCTTACAGAGTCTCCGTTAATCTTCCCCCGCAAATCACTAATTGAAAAGAAAAGATAATCTTCCAGTGTCTCTCCGATCACTGCCGCGCTTATTTTACACCGAGTACCATCATATTTTTCCTGCACACGCCCATAAGTCTCCAGACAGATCTGGAACTCGCCATACTCTTGTCTCTCCCGCAGTAAATCGGACGCATATTCTACCACGGCATCTAGATACTCATTATCATCCACTGCTATCTCAGGCAATGCAATTGTTGCTTCCGGATCAAAAGTCACTTTCGCCTCTCCGAGTTTGACCAGCTCATCTGATACAAATTCATAGCTGAAATATATTGGGGAATCATGCAGATCAACCTCTTCATATACAGCATCCTTATCCCGCACAATACATTCCCTGATCCTATGGTAGTAATCTCCCTCCAGTGAATTGACCGGAATCCCCTGCTCCGATAGCTGCCAGTCTACAAGAACATAAAACACATAACCGCACGCCTCTTTGCAATAATACAGGTTACACATTTCACCATTTACTACGGCTTCGGTATTTGCCTTTTCTTCGGGCAAAAACAAAATCTTATTTCCTTCTACTATGTAAAACGATACGTCAATATCTTCTCCTGAAGGAAGAAACGATAGCTGCTTATAATCATAATCAGCTATATGGTCTATCATGTTTTCATAGGCATACTCATACTCGATTCTCTCTACAATCTCTTCTAGAGGAATCTGATAAGCGGACGCAGCCTTTCGCTCATTCTTTCCACAAGCTATTAGCGGAATGATTCCTATTGTAAATAGGCAGCTTAGAAACCTACGTCGTTTCCAAGATTCAATTCTCCCAAAAAAATGTATTTCCCCCTTTATCAATCGCACCGTGTCCCTGCCCTTTATAATAATCATGACCTCTAAGACTCTCCCTCGTATCAATTTCGTTCACTATAGGCTCTCCGTTAATATCTTCCTGTTGCTCTATAAAATCAACGATCTGTTGATACGTTTCCATATCTCCACTCTTGACTACTTTCTCTCTCCTGTCTTTTTCTTCTAGTTTTCCCTCATTCTTATTACCATATTCCCCTACAGCAATAAAAGCTATTGCTGCTAGCCTCTTTGCATTTTCCCATGCTTCTTTTTCCCCAAGGAGATCCTCCTCAGAGATTGGTGGACGATATGAATTAGGTGTACCATTTGAATCTATAGTAAGCGATGAATATTGGTTTGATGCTGTTATAATACTATAGAGATGATTACTTTTTGTCCTTTTGGAAATACCTGCTTGGGAAAAAAGTCTGTTAATTACTGAAAACATTACCGCATTTTGTCCCTTATTATTTGCATTTCTTTCTTCTTGATATATCAGCCTCGCCAAAATCTCCACTGTTGAAAGGTCACGTATTTCATCAAAAGAACTAACCGGTTTTCCCTCTATAGAATCCATAAGTTTCTGTATTCCATCCTCCATATTATAATAATTTTTATATATCTTCTGCCCATGCGTCGTAATCGTAATCACGCCGCCCCTCACACACAGCAGGGTAGACAACATAGTGAGTCCTTCTTTTTCACCACAATCTGTATCAAACGTCATCGGTTTATGATGCTCCGTCCTGATACACGCTGTCTTAACGGTTCCTCCCGTATATATCGTATTTGACACACTATTATCACACTCCCCTGCCACTCTCTCCATACAGAGTGGATTTGTCCATTCCTCCATCGTTTTAATCAGACTATAGCAGGTTCCATATTCCTTTGACTTATCCATTCTTTTTTCTATTTCATCTATATCCGACAGTCTGAAAATCCCACAATTCCCGCAACTGACAATGCTTGCATAAAGTTCTTCTTCCGATTCTTTTTCCTTTTCATGATCGTCATACTCTCTTAAATATGTTCTATCTATAACGGTAGCGAAAGTATCCCCCATAACAGACGATTCTGTTGAATGAAGCGCAAACAATTTCTTGGTTGTCTGCTCATTTTTTAATCCAAAAAAAATATGATTATTCATTCCCTTTTCCGAATCTATGGTATCTCTTTCAACAAAATCTCTCCAGCCCGCATCTGATACGCATCCCAGCCGCGTTTTTCCGCCTTTTCCGATTTCTAAACAAACAACCCCTTCAGTCGCTTTATTGCATTGTATACACGCTTTGTCTACTACATAATATACATCATCATCGTTATATTCCGCCAATGTCTCACTCAGAGATTTTTCGGCATACGCCATCAGCTCTTCTTCCGCTGCCCTCTCAGCGGCTTCGCTTATTTCTTCCGCCCGTTCCGTCCGGATGTTATATACCTCTTCCGCCTGTTCCTTGTAGATTTCATCCATTTCCGACATAGCTTCTTCTCCCGCTTACTACACAGTCCTTAGTTCTTTTAACCGGATTCCGCGTACCCTTCTCCTCAACATGCTTTCTATCACATCTTCCCTGACAATCAGATACACATGAGAGAATCCGGCAACCCTGAAAATCGGTTTCTCCTTAACAGCCTCTTTCCGAAGCACAATATCCAACAACTCCGTCCCGCCATAGCTTTTCTCTGTCTCTTCCGCCAGACAGTCCACTTCTTCAAGAAATGGCATAAAGTAGGTCGCATGTACCTCGCTCTCCATTTCCAACAGATAAATCGTCTTAAAAAAAGTCTCTGGTAGATACATTTCTATCACATGCGCCACGATATCGCTTACCATAAGAAATGGTTCTGTCAAAATATCCGGAAAAAAATACTCCATCGGCGTTTTCATATCCACCACACAGCAATTTGGAATCCTATAAGCCTGTTTTCGGTTGGCATACCGGATATCCACCGCCCGGTTTGCATTAATTCCATATGGGATAGGATTCTCTTTATCCGTTTCCACCAATAAAAACTCCATCGTTTTATCTCCCTCCCCCTACTTCATCTTCATAAACGCCTCAAACATATCCGTCACATCCAGCGGATTCTTCTTATTAAAATTCATCCGCGGCGCAGCTGTCCCGCTCTTATCCTTTGACTTGTCCGTCTCCGTTTTTTGCCCAAATCCAGCCGTTTTTTCCTGCTTGGCGTCATATTCCCTGCGCTTTGCTGCATTGCCCAGCACCTCGTACGCCTCTACGATATTTTTAAATTTCGCCTCCGCCTCCGCATTCCCCGGATTCAAGTCCGGATGATACTGCTTCGCTTTTTTGCGGTACGCCCGCTTGATCTGCTCCTCATCCGCATTTCGGGGCACGCCCAATATCTTGTAATAATCCATAAAAGGCTCCTTTTTTGAGAAGGCGTATCCAACATCCGTTGCATACGCCCTCTGATTTTACCCATTCCGTCTAACAATGCCCATCGCATTGTTATGCCATATAGCCGCCCTCTACCGATACGGTGCTGATCTTATCCTTCTTCTGTCTGATCACGAGCGTGAAGGTGCCGATTCCCGCCTCATCGCCGTAGTCCTCTTTATAGTCTATCACAAAAGCGTTCGGGAAACAGTATTTTCTCTCCATAACGCCTGCCGCCACGTACTCAACCGTCACTTTCCTGTAGCTGTCCGCCCGTTCCGCCGGAACAACCGACCACAAAGCCATCTTTCTGGTGCTGTCAAAGGGATCTCCGCCCACTGCGGTCAGGATTTTTCCCTTGATCGTCATGGTTGCCCCGAAATCTTTTGTCCTCGCATTGGAATCCTGCGGGATATCCGTAGTCATCTTCACGCTCTTTACGCACTCCTTGGATATCTCAAACGCTTCCATACCCTCAACTTTTACTACAAATGCCATTGTTCTTCTCCTCCTCTCTATTCGCCTGCGTAACCGCCCTCAATTTTTACTTTGTCGTTCTCGTCCTTTTTCTGCTTAATATGCAGATAAAAAGTGCCCACGCCAGTCTCGTCGTCCATCTCCTCCGAATACTCCATCACAAAGGCATTCGGCACCTCATATTTACGGACTACCTGACCGGCTGAAATCACCTCCACTGCCGCAGTGCGGTAGCAATCCGCTCTCTCAGACGGAACAACCGACCATTTGGACAGCTCCAACGTACTATCGCTGCCCTCCCCGCCAAGCTTGTAGAGCATTTTACCCCAAATCTTCATGGACACACCGAAGTCGGTTGCCCTCGCATTGGAATCCACCGCAGACTCCGACCCGAAGATCACGTTTTTGATGCTCTTCTCATCCAGAGCGATCTGCTCTGCACCTCCTGTTACACTCAACCTGAATCCCATTTTTAAATCCTCCTTTTTTTATGATTAAATTGCACGGTTGTTAGAGTTAAAGCGATTGATCTCGATTTCCAGATTCTTGACATTGCCGTTAAAGGTAATGTTTAATACACAATATCCGTTACTCTCGTCGATCTCATATTCCACATCGTCCCCTGCGCCCAGAATCGCATTGATACAGCCCTTCTTTTCCAGCCATTTGCTCTTCTGGCTGGTCGGATTATTGGAGAAGAACTTCACGATGTTTTCCTGCTTGTAGTCGCTGGTTGCATGACGCAGAACCCTTTCGATATAGGTGGTTACCTGTGTCTTGTAGATCGGCTCGTATACCTTACCGTCGCTCATCAGGTTCCTTGCCTTATAAACCATGATGTGGGAAACATTCTCCGCCTCCAGCATGGCATTTTCGGAGGAAAAGACAAAACCGAAGCTGCGCCTGTTGATTTCATTCTTGATGGAATTGGTAAAGCCCGTAATCTCCTTTGCCATCACCGTATGCACGCGGAGCGGATGATCGCCTGCCTCGATATCGAACCGGACGCCTGGAAGCTCCTCATCCACATTTCTCTTAAACTTCTCTTTCAGGTACTCCGGACACTGATAAGCCGCCACAAGTCCCGCCGCAATATAGGCCGCTCCCACATAAACGCCGTCGATCCACAGCTTCATGATGTCCTCTTTTTCTTTGGACAGCTCCGCCATGTTTTCTTCATTGACCGTCATGCGCTTATCCAGAATCACGCCGGACTTTTCCTTAGGAATAATCGTAAAGTTCGGGATGCAGGGAATCGCGAACTCACTGAACGCTTTGCCTGTCAAGGAACTGCATCGCTCCTCAAACTTCTCGATGCCCTCTGTCGCCATATAGTTAAAGGTGGTCTTGTCCCCTGTTTCATAGCTGAAAAAGCACTGTACGGAATAATCCTTCAGCACATCCAGCAGCCGGACCAGCGCCTCCACGCTGTTGACCCCTGTTTTCTCCACCTTCTCATTTCCCTGAAAACGCTGTCTGGTCAGTTTGATATTAGAATTTTGATCCAGAGAAACCGAAGGGACAATGCCGTACCAAATGGTATTGTCAAAATCATTTTTGGCATTGACCGTATTTAAAAAGGCAATCAGTCTGGGCAGGTTATTGCTTTTTACCAGCATATCGTTAGAAACGTTGGTGATCAGCATGGACGGCTTCATGCCTTTTAAGTTCGACGGATACTGCTCAAAGAAAGCCCATACGCCCAATATCTTTTCAATCAGCGGTTTTACCACCTTAATAAAATCATCCTTTGCCGTCTTATAAAATTCCAGATAGGAGTTGTAGTTGCTAACCTCCTGCTTGACGTCGATATTGCTGACCATGGTGGATGCAAGGGGACAGTAGGTTCTCGTCACAAGCGCCTTCACATAATCACTGCTTTCCTCGTTGAGCGCCTCGTAATCGTCCTCCAACGCTGCAATCAGCCCGGTATTGACGTTGTCGTCCACCACCATCAGCTCCGCTTTCTCTGTCTTAGGCACTTCCAGAACCTTGAGTTCTCCTTTTTCATCCATGCTCAAAACGCCAAGCGCAAGCGGCGTATTATCCTTTTGCTCTTCCGCCTCCCCTAAAAGCAGCCTTGTCTTGATATCCTCGATGGCAAGGGGCAGCATCGCAAGTACATTGTTATAATTCACGCTCGCTTCTTCGAACATGACGTTCAGCTTATCCGCGATATCTAATTTGTGCGGATCGCCGTCCTCTAATTCCGCATAATTCTTATAGGTGTACTGAAGCTCCTTACGGTTCTGCTTGATATCCTCCATCACCTTCTTCGGCGAAATCATGTCCGTCAACTTGTCAAACTGGAAATCCACGTTAATGATGCTCTGGGAGCGTTTCGCCTCCACGAGAGACATCAGCATTTTAAGGAAGTCATTCTGCCTGTTCAGATAAATCGGCGTTATCATGTCCTCCGGAATGGTTTCCGGTTTTTTCAGCGTATACATGATCTTCTGGTTGTTGGCATTAAAGAAAGAATAGACCACCGGTTCAAACTTCTCGATGAACTCGTCAAAGTTCTTCACCAAAAGCGCCTCGTTCATCTCCTTGATCTTCTCGTCACTCAAGCTGTCGATCCCTCTCACGTCCCCTACAAGTGTCAGAAGATCCGGCTTCTCCGGATTGATCTCTTCAAACAGTAATGTCCTGTTCGTCTGTTTGATAATGCTCATGTTTTCCCTCCTCTATCTTTCGTTTGGTTTTAGGTCTCTATAATGAACTTCTATTTCCGTATCCTCCTGATCAAAAATAAAAGTTGCTTTTTCCCCATAATACAGATGGTAGGCATGTCCTTTTACCAAAAACTCCCGCCCCATCAACACGGTAGCTTTGCTGTTATTCTTAATAATCAAGCTCCTATCGTCGCCCGGTCTAATGATGATCCGCTCCGCGCCTTTTAGGTTCAGCGGAAGGTTACAGGTATCTAAAAGCCATTCCAGCGTGAGGATTTCACGGTTACATCTCGCAAATAGATTGATGCTTTCCGGCGGATAATCGATCCCCTCCCGATTGCGTATCACATAAATCTGTAATTTCCCGTTAAACTCGCTCCTGCGGTTCCCCGGCTCCTTGGGAAGCGCTCTTCCCTCGTCGATCACTTTTCTTCTGCCGAATGTCCTTTTTTTCTGTCTGTAGGCAAGAATCGCAATGATCAGCAGCGCGGCGGCGAAAAGCCCGATTACCGACCAGAAAAACCAGTCGATCTCCGGTTCCGGCGGCTCTTCCGCCACAACCGGCACGTGAATTTCCACCGTCTCTTCCATATCCCCGTAATAATTGCCATACAGCCCGTCAAAGGCAACCCGCAGCGCAGCCGACGCGTCCTGTGTATACTTTCGGGACAGGCGCAGCGCCCCTCCTGTCAGCCGGTATGTCTGCTGCTCGCCATCCAGATAAAGCTGCACGCCGCCGTCTTTCAGGTGCCCCTCTAACAGATCAAGACCGTTTTGGTTCGCGATCTTCAATCCCAGATTTGCCGTCTGCATTGACGAAGTATAAGTATAATCAGCGCTTACCTGAACGTCATACTCCGCCGTGAGATAGGCGCTGACGTCCATCGGCGTATCCGCGCTCATCTGTATCGTCACTTCATTCCCAGACGGGTTTTGTAGTTCTATGACGGAATACCCCCGTCCCTTTGACAGGTTTATCTTGTCCGCCTCACAGTTCAGAGTCATATTTTCGTTCTGCTGGCTCCCCAGCAGGACAAGTTTCGCCTTACTCATCAGGCAGTCTGGAAGCTTCACCGAAAGTTCTCCGCTCATCCCGCTTATGTTTCCCACATGGGACGCCTTCAGCTTCCACTGATCAAACAACAGCTTCTTGGCAAAATCTCCCAGTTTTTCTCCGTCGGACAGTTCACTCAAAAAACCGCCGGTCATTTCGGCGGCTGCATATACGGTATCTCCCTCTTCTATCCGCGTTCCTAATGCCACCACGTCTATGACAATGCCATCCCGTTTCGCCTGTTCCACCGACTGCGCAAACAAAGCCGCCGACTCCTGCGTCCCGTCTTTTGTCTTCATCATGATTTCGCCATCTGAAATCAGAATAATTCTTTTAGACGCCGCCGTATCGTCAAACAGCTCTACTGCCGCCGCCAATCCGGCTCCCGCGTTTCCATATTTTTGATACGCGGTCTCCTCCAATGCGTCCTCTATCATCCCATGGCTGCTGCCCGGAGGCAGACTCACGCAAACCTCTTCTTGATACGCTGTCATACCCACCCGGTACTCTCTCGGCAAAGCAGCGGCCAGCATTTTGGGGAAGTCAAAGGAGGCATAGCCAGCGTCCACGTCCTTCATGGATTGGCTGCAATCCAGCACTACCACGATCTCGTGCGCGGAAACCGGTTCCGCCTCCTTTGCGTTGGCTGTAACGCCCGCAAGCAGATAAAAACAAAAGAAAATCATCATACAAGCGGATATTTTTCTATTTCTAATTTTTTTCACAGTTCTTTGCAGGATGCAGGGAATTTGCAAGCTTAAAGTAAGGAGCAGACCGACTGCCATACACACCGCAAGCTTCTCGCTCCCGGCCAGCTTACCTGCCACCGCAATGACACACACTGCCGCCGATAGGATTCCCGCCAAAGAGCGGTATCTCTTTTTCTCCTCCTGATCCAGCCTCCGGTTCTCCGAATCCACCGGACTGAAAAGAAACAGCAATCCGGCCCCTGCACACATACAAACGCACAACAAGACGTTGTACGTCATCCGCGATGCAATCAAAATACATGCCGCTAACAACACGGTAGAACAAAAAAGGCATGTTCCCGGATGCTTCGCATGATAGCCGCCGCTAAATTTTCTGATCGCCATAAAGGGCAGGATAATGAGTACCCCCGTACCGAGTTCTCCCATAATCCCTCCCACCAGCATAACCAGAAAAAGCGGGGCAGCCGTCATCAGAAGACACAGAGATGCGTACTGATATAAGTCTCTGTCTCCTTCTTCCACTGCCCCATGGATAATCAGCCACTCTGTTATTCTGTCCGCTAACCATCCCATTTCCGTTTCCTACTTTCTCTTGAATTTTGACAATGACTCTGGCGCCTTGGGCTGATACAGTGCAAAACATGTTGCTGAATTAGCTTCTGTTCTCAGGGAAACGTTCAACATTTTTACCGCCTTTTGAGCAACCGCTTTGGAAACTTTCTTTTTATCCATACCATCGTCCTCCTTTTTCCAAATCATCGCAAAAATCGACACGCTTTTCAATGTCTTATGTACAAACGGTCATTATTTTGCACAAGCGGTTTGTTTATACAACGTACTGAATAAAGCTACAAGCAATTACTACATAGCAAAGAAAAAAGGAGAACCATTGCTTTTTTTGACAATATTTTGTAAAATATGTCTATATTCAAACTTTAAACGAAAAAGTGGGGAAGGAGGAACCGACATGCGTATTCTGATCTGCGATGATGACCGCTTTATCATAGAGGAAATCAAACAATATCTGGAGGAGTATTTTAGCCAAAGCGACTATGCCATGCCGGAAATTGCCGACTTTTCCGACGGGGATTCCCTGTTAGCGGATGAAGGCGCAAAAGACCTTGTTTTTCTGGATATCGAAATGCCCGGCTTAAACGGTATCTCTGTGGGAAATACGCTAAAAGAGAAAAATCCCCATGTCTTCATCATCATCGTCACTTCCCATGAGCGGCAATATCTGGACGACGCTATGGCGGTTCCGGTATTCCGCTATCTCTCCAAACCCTTAGACCGGAAACGCCTGTTTCGGAATCTGGACGACGCCATGCGCTCCTATTGTGAGCTTGTTTTTCCTGTAGCCATTGATACCGGAACCTCTGTCGTCACAGTGTCGGCAGCAGACATTATCTTTATCGAAGCGCAGACCAGAGCCACCCTTGCCCATACGGTTTCGGGCGTATATTCCACGAAAACAAGCCTGCGCTCATGGAGTAAAACCTTAAACAACGGCGCTTTCTTCCAAACGCATAAGGGCTATCTTGTGAATATGAGACATATCAAATCATTTGAAAATGATCTGATAGCGTTTGATGCTTGTGAAGAGCAAGCCTATCTGTCCAGAAGAAACTGCAAAGAGTTCAAGCGGTCCTATTTATTTTATATCAGCCACAATGCCTAATAGGGTACGGGGGATTTTACATGGAAATAGTATGCTATGTTATCATATATTTCGTCGAAGCGCTGATTCTCTGGTTATACTGTAGCGATTTGTTCACGGCAAAATACTCTCTCCGTCGGACCATATTATTACTGTCCGCCTCTTACAGCCTGTTATTTTTCTTGTCTCTTTTGGATCTATATTGGTTAAATGGAATTGCTTTTCTGATTGTCAACTTCCTTTTAATTTTCCTTTTTTATGACAGCAGTTGGTCTACGGCTCTATTTCATGCCGGAATTACCACTGTTGCCATGACTCTCGGAGAACTACTTTCGTTTTCCTTTTTTCCGAATTTTGCCAGACATTTGTATGAAACGCACTCTGACAACACGATCCTCATTATTTGTTCCCTATCCAGCAAACTACTCTATTTTTTTATGCTTTATATCCTGTCCCATCTGCCTGTGATCCGCGCAAACAAAAAAGCGGCGGGAGGCCGTGGAGCCCTTGTGCTTGTGCCAATCCCTCTCGTCACTTTTTTTATTGCAACCACACTTTTTGTCATCTATCATACGACCGATATTTCCGCCACTCTCAACAATATGATTGCCGTCTGCTCCATCCTTCTTCTTTTGCTCAATCTGCTCATCTGGTTCTTTTTCAGCCTCACGCAGAAGCGGAATCAGGAGTTTACGGAATTACAGCTCAATCTTGTAAAGGAAAACGACTTGGCGGAATATTACAAAATGTTGAGCAGCCAACATGAAAACAGAAGTATTTTGATTCATGATATCAAAAACAATCTCTTTACCATCGCCAATCTGGCCAAACAAAACCAAACGACGGAAATCATCGATTACATTAGTAAGCTTTTGCAAACCGCCAGCCTGCAAAGCTCCGACAGCCTGCGGATATGCACAAACAACACCCTGAACGCCATTTTCTGCCGTTACAAAGAAGAGTGTAAAAAACGGAATATTAACTTTGTAATCGACCGGCTGGATAACAATCTTGACTTTATGACTGCCAACGATTTAACCGCGCTCTTTTGTAATCTCCTTGACAACGCCGTGGAAGCTGCGTCCGGCGTTCTGGATTCCTTGATCAAGCTCAATGTCTTGAATCAGGAAAATTCTCCCTTTGTCCTTCTTTCCATCGAAAATTCCTGCCCCAAAAATCCCATAAATACACACGGGAAGCTTCCTTCCCACAAGAAAGATGCTTCCCACCATGGATTCGGGATGAAGAGCGTCCAACGCGCGATCAAGAATTACGGAGGCGAGTTGGAGATTCATTATAACGAAACGGAGCAAACTTTTTGTGTGATGATCAGCATAAGAGCGTAATATCCTGATTCCGATTCACTAATCCCTTCCATCCAAATTTTCATCTTCTCCAAAACAAATAAGGCTGCCGTTCTTATAGGCGGCGGATAAAAAGACCATGTTGACAAATACTCCATATTGAATATAATTATATTAAGTGGGATATCCCACTTCTAACAACGGAGGTGACTGTATGGAAGCAGTAAGGAATTATACGGTTCATATTGATGATAAAAAAAGAATTACCTTGAGAGGTGCATTATATCAGTATTATCATGTAAAAGAATTCCCAAACGGATGTATTATGCTGGAGCCAAGAGAGCTTACCGTCCCAGATTCTATCTCTGGCAGAACCCTTGAAGATATGGATCGTGCTATTGAGAATTTCAGGATGAATAAGGTTTCAACACCAATTGACTTATCTGATTTTTAGGAGACCGCTGCATGGCATATGAGATACGAATGGGCATTCCAGAAATGGAAAAACTATGGAATGAACTAAGAAGAAAGAATAAGGAAGGCACAGCAGGCAAAACGGAAAAACAGATGTATAAAAAATGGGGAAATGCCCTAAAAAAACTTTCCGAGAATCCCATGTATCCAAGTTTGAAAAGCCATGAGATTGATACCTTATCGCACAGATATGGCATGAAGGTCTGGCAGTCCTATCTTGAAAATAAGAAAAGCGGCGCAATGAGAATGTTCTGGGTATATGGACCGGATCAACAGCAGATTACAATCATTGGCTTGGAGCCACATCCAGAAGACAAAAAGAACGGTGCATATGACAGGATCAATCTATCTGATCTGGAATAAAAGGGGGGCCTCCCCGCCTTCCCTAATATCCTGATTCCGATTCATCACACGGTAAAGAAGCTGTAAAATTCAACGTAAAATTTTACAGCTTCTTTTTTTCATTTAAGCCTCTTTCCGCCTCGCCCACTCTTCATCGTCTATCCAGTCATTGCCGATGTCCCATTCGTCGTCATCGATCCAATCATCCTCCGCATGATCATCTGCAAATCTGTCAACCGACGCTTCTTCCGGCGTTTCTGGCTCCTGCCAGTCTTCATCCTCGATCCAGTCGTCCTCAGCGCTGTGTCCGTACATTACATCTTCGGTTTTTTCGCGCTCTTCCGCTTCCGGTTCCTCGTATTCCTCTTCCTCTGGCTCTTCGTACTCCTCCTCGGTTTCTTCGAACTCTTCGGTCTCTTCGTACTCTAGCGCTTCATCTTCTTCGTCGTACCCGTCCTCTTCGATGTCTTCGTCTTCCTCGCCGTACCCGTCCTCTTCGGTTTCTTCGTCTTCCTCGTCGTATTCGTCCTCTTCGGTTTCTTCGATTTCTTCGTCTTCCTCGTCGTATTCGTCCTCTTCCTCTTGCATTTTCTTACGATAGAAGAAGATTCCGCATCCAGCGCCAGCCGCTGCGATACAGACAATCACGCCTATCACAATCCACGGCATTCCATGACTTCCGGAATCGCCCGCTGCCTCATGACCATTGAACGTCATTCCCGCCATCGAAACCGGGCTTACGATGATCACATAGCTGGAAGCATGTTCCATATCAAAGGACGCAATTCCATTGCTGTCAATAATAGCATCACAGATAAACTCTAAGGATTCCGTTTCTTCATTATAATAGAATAAATTTGCATACCATCCCTCATACATCGGATCAATGGCAATCTGCAAAAGCGAGCGGAAAGCGAATGGTCCGTCATGCGCCAATGTAAATTCCAAATACTTGTTTCCGTCTAACATATCGGCTATGATCTGCGTCGGAACGTTCTCTGTCCCCAGCTCTATTCCCATGTCCACTTCCGATACCGTTTCCATATCCACAGAATCAATATCAATATTCCATGTGGCATACTTGCCCATCTGCAAAAGCAAATCCAAATTCTGGTCTTTCGCCATCTGTAGATTTTCCGGCGTCAAAATCGTAGTATCTTCCATAGCCATCGTTACGGCAGGTCTTGAAGCGCTCTCTTCCGGCTTCTGCTCCTGCTTTCCTTCTACCACCTTTGTCTGTGTATCAACCCCGTTGCTTCCTTTCTCCGCTTCTGCGTCTTTGCGATCTGTCTTGACATTCTGACTCGTTTCCGTTGTTTTCGTGGTAGACTGGCTGCTGCCTTGGCTGCTGCCTGTCCCGCTCTGAGCCGCCTGTCCGTTTTCTGTGCTGTTTTGTGTGGACTGACTGCTATCCGTCCCGCTCTGGACTGGCTGGCTGTTTTCCGTTCCATTCTGTGCAGGCTGGCTGCTGCCCGCTCCGTTCTGGGATGTCTGGCTGCTGCCCGCTCCGTTCTGGGATGTCTGGCCGCTGTTCTCGGCTGAATCCGGTTTTTTCTTTTTATCCGACGAAGACTGCTTTGGCAGCTCTTTCAACGGTGCGCCCGTATTCGATGATCCAGCAGATGCGATATTGCCCGTTCCTGTATTGTTACTTGACGTCGTTCCGCCCGATGTTGTGCCGCTCCCGCTTCCCGTTCCCGTGCTGCCGCTCGATGTTGTGCCGCCCGATGTGGTGCCGCTCCCACTTCCTGTTCCCGTGCTGCCGCTCGACGTTGTGCCGCCCGATGTCGTGCCGCTCCCGCTTCCTATTCCCGTGCTGCCGCTCGATGTTGTGCCGCCCGATGTCGTGCCGCTTCCGCTTCCCGTTCCCGTACTGCCGCTCGACGTTGTGCCGCTCCCGCTTCCCGTTCCCGTGCTGCCGCTCGACGTTGTGCCGCTCCCGCTTCCCGTTCCCGTGCTGCCGCTCGACGTTGTGCCGCCCGATGTCGTGCCGCTTCCGCTTCCCGTTCCCGTGCTGCCGCTCGATATTGTGCCGCTCCCGCTTCCTGTATTGCCGCCTGAACCCGTGTCGCTTCCGCTTCCTGTTCCCGTACTGCCGCTCGACGTTGTGCCGCCCGATGTCGTGCCGCTTCCTGTATTGCCGCCTGAACCCGTACCGCTTCCACTTCCTGTTCCCGTACTGCCGCCCGAACCCGTACCGCTTCCGCTTCCCGTAGGTGTGTCGTCTCCGTCGTCCGGATCTGTCGCCTCACCGACTACCTGCACGACAAATGGAATGTGGCCCACCGGATGATAATTATTCTCATCAGGGTTATAAGACACATAATAAGTATACTCGCCCGGCTCCTGCAATACGATCTCCGTATCGCTCTCCCATGCAAACCCCTTCGGAAGCGCAATTTCTCCCAAAGTCGTACCGGCGAAGACTCTCGGTTCCTCCGGCATCACACAATTCGGAATCCCCTTGGTTACCGTAAAACTGATATTTCTGGTAACCGTATTATATTTCACGGTATCCTTCGGCGTGTATAACGCTTCATAAGAATGCGTGCCCGCCTCAATATTTGTATTTTCCTTTACCCATGTCCAGCCGTCCGGCAAGGATATATCCGACAACCGCAGTCCTTCCTTATAAACACAGGGCGACAGAGTCGGCGTTGAAACGTCTGGCTGTGCCTTCACCACAGTTACCGTGCAGACTGCTGAACCGGCCCCGCTTCTGGTACAGCTTATGACTGCGCTTCCCGGCGACACCGCCGTTACCTTTCCCGCGCTGTCCACAGTCGCAACGGAAGGATCGTCACTGCTGAATGTCATGTTGCTAATGTAGTCTACCTTCGAACCGTTTATGCAGGGCGTCAACCGTACCGTTTTGCCGACTTCCAGACTGCTTACGGTTGTTTTGTCAAAAGTAAGAACGTCTGTTGTGTTCGGCTTTGTACAGGGCGACGCCGGCATATTGCGGAACACCGGTATTTTAAATACAAAGCTGTTCTCCAAAGCGCCCGCGTTATTGTAAGCCTTCCGTATATTGGAGGCCTCGGAATTGGGCGCCTGAATATTCTGCATATACTGGTGCGTAAAATTGGCATGATATCCATTGGAAACGTTAAATTTCTCTAAATAGAGCGTATCCTGCCCTTTCAGAATATAGTTTGCGCCAATTACATACGCGCCGCCGCTTAATGATTTGTAGCGGGTATTCCACCCCTGTTCCTTCGCCTTTTTCAGACCGTTTTGCACCACTTCGGCATTTGTCTTTCCCGAAGCGTTCACATTGAAATAATTATAATACCCCTCATAGCCCGGATAACTGCCGGAAATCAATGGGGAGGTTCCCTTTGATCCCTGTTCCTGCAATACCCTGCTGGCCAGATGAAACGGACTTACCCCCGTCGACTGTCCGATGGCATTAAAAGCCTGCGCATAAGTCCTGCTGTCCCCGGGAATGCCAGAAGACATAAAGGAATTTTTTAAAATCTCCTGCACCGCCTCCGCCGTATGGTAAGAGTCGTTATACGTCAACTGTTCAAACTGGAAAATAGACGGATCGGTCAAAAAATTTCTGGGGTCCATATAATATTTGAGGATTCCCTCAGACGCATAGCTCCATCCCTGTCCGTAAACACCGTTCTGCCATGAGCCAGAACTGCTAGAGTGAACCAGACTCTTATCTCCCATTTCCTTAGAAATAGCCGTATTCCAGTCAACTCCCGTATCCATCCTGACAAAAACCCAATTGGGATGCTGGGCTTTCAGAGAATAGAGGGCATTCTGATAAGAAGCCGGAAATTGTTCCACATCCGGATAGCTGGCCGCCGCCCTTCTCGCCTTCATCATTCTGGGCGCAGGGGGAAGCTCAATGTAATCTTCCTCCCATTTCCTAAAATCTTCGTCGGAAGCCGCCAGATATCCCCGCTCTATGTAACCTGTATACTCTGCCCCGTTCTGGTAAAAGAGCGTCCGATACCAGACATTGCCGGACTCACCCAGCTCGACACCCGTAATCTGCACAGACTGTCCGCTGACTACGGTATGAACGGTGTCCGCATCCGCCGAAGGCTCGCTCTTCACTTCATATTCATCGCACAGATATACCAGCGCAAGAATACTTTTGTTCTCTATGATCTCCTCGAGAGCGCTCTTCGCCTCTTCCAATTCAGGAATCATCCCCTTGTCCGCCGGCACTTCCACCGTGATAGACGGAATCTCTATCTCATCCTCTGCGGAATCCGCAAGCAGATACAGCTCTTCATCCCATTTCGGATAAAAAGTATAGCGCTCCAATTTCGTCTCCGCATAGTCCTCTTCGCTCTCCCATGCCACCTCTAACTGGGCGGGTTCCTCTTCTCCCTCCAGCCATACCAAAAGCGTCCCCGGAAATAAATCCGCAAGCTCTTCCAAGCCCGGTTTTTCTGTGCAGGATAAAAACGCCTCATCCTCCGCAAGAGGTTCAAAGGCACGAATATAGGTTACCGCCGTTTCCTCATCTAAATCGTCTTCCGATACGCTCTCTATCGAATCGGCATTTTCTTCTTGTGGATTTTCTTCCGCAGCGATCGCCGCAAAAGGAGGCAGCAATCCAATCACTGCCGCCATGACAAGCGCAAAATATCTGATATGATGTGGGGTGCGCCAAGTTTTTTTCATAAGTATCTAAATCCTTTCACTTTCGCAAAGTTCCGCATTATGTTAACATAATTAATGTATCATCAAATGGGGCATTATGTCAACTTCATCATATCAAAATATACCTATTATAATGTTTTTTCTTTAATTGACTGAAATTAATTCAGAAGCAATCTGCTCGATGACTGGGATATCCTCCTCCAACTCCTCTGCAATCTCTGGAATTGTTTTTCCCTTCGACAATTTCTTACGGATCTGTTCTTTAAGTTTATCATTTCGGCCTACTGTTATACCTTCCTCCCGGCCTACTGCTATACCCTCCTCCCGGCCTTCTCGAAAGAGTGTCCTCATATGTTTTTTCTCATCATACTCTGTTAACAGCATATGTAACACCTCCGCTTTCTGTTTGATCAGGATATCTTTTAATATTCCTTTTTCTATGCAGACATCCATAGCTGTGTGAATAGCTTTCTCCCTGCTCATCCCGCTTATTATATTTTCCTCAATCTCTGCGGAAAATTCTGAATACTCCCATAATCTATGACATTTTTCCATAAGCGCCCGATTATAGCCACGATTGATATTTAATACTTTGCAGGTACATTCTAAAGATCCGCTTCCGCGTCCAGCGGAGAAAGAATCCGACAAGTACAGCATCAGGCTGTCCGTCTGCATACCACCCCCGTTGTAAAAGACAATATATGTTGGTGTCGGCAGTTCCAACCTTCTTGTACCGTAAAGATTCTCATTTCGGGAAGCAATCAGCCCTTCAAACTGCCTTGCAAAATACAACAATCCCCGCAAAGGCATATTCGGATTCCATGTGCTCTGGTGTTCGTAAAGGTTGAGACTGCTGCCGATCATGAAAGACAGGTCGTTTTTCATCTTCATAAAAATCACATCTTCCATAGTGACCACTTCCAGTTCATCAGGATCTTCATAGGAACTGCCGTTTAAAGCGTTGTATAACTCCAAAAGATCCTTCTTCTCCCGAAAAAGACGCCTGAAAAGAACGTCCCTATATCTGCGGTTAAAGTGCAGCCATCTCCACCTTACGCCACGCCTATACCATTTACCAGTATTCCGTTTTTCCATATATTTTCCTCCATTATACAGTTTTTGCGGATTGAATACAAGGAAAACTCCAAAAGAAACAGAAGAAACCGAATCCTGATGCTTCAATCCAGTAACAAAAATAAGGATTTTTTTCCGATGAACCCGGAAAGAACCTTAAGACAGAAACGCTCTCAAAAAAGAACGCTTCCAAAACAGATAGAACTGTTAGTCCTGATTATAAAATATCCTGTCGATAATTGCAAGACTCTTTTCTGTCAATTTATCTTCTCCCCCGCTCCGTCCACGCGCACCCCGCCGCAGCCGCAAGCAAGACCGCGCACCCCGCCTGAGTGAACAAAACCGCCTGCACTCCCTGCAAATACGCTACGATATAGACAGCCAGATTCGCCGCCGCATGAAAAAGAACAGGCGCAAAAAAACCGCCCCGCCGCTCATACACATAGGCAATCAAAATTCCCATAACCGTCCCGTATACGCCCTGCACCAAATTTCCATGAAACAGGCCAAAAAAGAGGGCGGACGAGACGATTCCGACAACCGGCCCCAAAAACCGGCGCAGACGGTTGTAGATCACGCCACGGAAAAGCGCCTCCTCCGCCAATGGGGAAACCACCCCGTAAAGTACCAACCCAATCCCAAAGGCAACGCCGTATTGGCGGTCCGCCACCCGCCTGTAGGTTTCGGAGGTCTCCGCAAACCCGATCAGGGTGAGAAGGGCGTTTAAGCCAAGAGAACTGGCCGTCGCAAAAACAACTATTTTAGTTAATCCAAAGACACGCGCCCCTGCGGTAATCGTTCCGGCTTCTCCGCCCCTCTCCTCCGCCCGCGTCTGTAATTCCTTTTTCAGCATCGGCAAAAGAGGGAAAATGCCAGCTAACGAACACAGCCCGCCTGCCAGTCCGGAAATCGTCGCTTCATGCGCTGCCATAAACTGCCCGTATTCCCCGCCAATATTTTTCATCGACGTCTGATACACAAAAGCCAGAATCAGATAAGCAGCGTTGTAGGCCATATAATATAGAAGAAACGGAAACAATACTTCCCATATCTTTTGAAAAGAGACTCTTTTTTCTTCCACGGTATTCCTCCCATATTCCCTTGACATCTCCCCCGTATCGTTCTATAGTAAGAAAAGCGGATTCATCCGCCGCGGCAGAAAGCCGCATAACTGAATAACTTGCTAGGGGAGCTTTTGCTGAGATTGAGCCTGCGTATCAAAGTGCGCCGGGACTCTAACCCTCATTACCTGATGCGGTTAATACCGTCGTAGGGAAGCGCTGGTAACAAATCTGCCGCAGATTTTCCGTGGCGCCTGCCGTTACCGTTCCCCTCCTTGCTATTCGAAAGACAAAGGAGGATTTTTTTATGTTCTACAATGTAATTGTCGACGGGGACTCGACCACGTATATCCCCACCACTCTGGGCAATGTATTACTCATTGCCATCCTTGCCGTATTGCTGATCGGCGCGGTTCTCTTTGCAAAAAAACATGTGGCAAAACAATCTGCCCAAGCTGATGGCGCTGTCCCAGCCGGCGGTAAGCAAACCGCCAAACAGCTCGCTTTCTGCGCCATGTCGATTGCGCTTGGCACCATCCTTTCGGAAATTAAAATCATCGATTTCCCCTGGGGCGGTTCCGCAACGCTTTTGTCCATGTTCATCATCTGCCTGCCCGGTTATCTCTTCGGTCTTGGCACAGGATTGATGACTGCCACCGCTTACGGCGTTTTGCAGCTTTTGCTGAGTCCCTATGTCATTTTGCCCGTGCAGCTCTTGATCGATTATCCTCTGGCCTTCGGCGCGCTGGGGCTTTCGGGACTGTTTGCCAATTCCAAAAACGGCCTGATCAAAGGATATCTTGCCGGCATCCTTGGCCGCTATGTATTTGTGGTTCTCTCCGGCTGGTTGTTCTTTGCCGCCTATGCATGGGAAGGCTGGGCGCCGCTGCCTTACTCTTTGATCTATAACGGTATTTACATCTTTGCGGAAGCGGCGATTACACTGATCATTCTTGCCATTCCCGCTGTTCGGAAGGGCATCGGCTCCATCAAACGAATGGCTTTGTCATAAACCGCGCCTTCCGAAAATCTGCTGGTATCCATATGTGAAATGCGCCTTTCTATGGGCGCATTTCGTATTCCGGCAGGCGTCGCACTGATTGCAGTAAGACGCCTGCCGCTTCTGTGTCAGTGTCGTATAAAAGGCCACCGTCTTTTTGGGGGTGAGCATATAGGCCTGATTATAAGAAATTTCCAGCGGTTCTAAAATTCGGAACAGCGCCTCCGTCTCCTCGATGGGCAAAGCGCTTCCCAGAAAATCAAACCGTCCCATCCATAGGCCGTAATGGCTGTATATCTTTTCCGCGCTCTGCTCATAGGCGTTTCCCAAAAGTTCCATGGCGATACACTCCACCATGTAGCTCTCACCCAGCCGTCCTTCCTCCGTGCAGATATCCTGCAGCCCGTCCACTCCCGCTCCGAGCGTTACCAAAACCGCCAGTCGGTTCTGTTCCTCTAAACTGCACGGCGCATGGTAAAGCACGGGGACCGCCACAGAAAGCAGACGCTTTGCAAGGGCGCGGATCTGCCCCTCCTGTGCCTTATCAAAATGATAACGGGACAAAATCTGCGCATACGCTCTCTCCTCAATATATGGCTCCAGTTTTTCCCGCATACGTTCCTCCCAAAAGAAAAGCCCCACCTGAATTTGCCTCTTTCAGATGGGAACTCCAATCTTTCCTATTTTTAGCCGCCAGAAACCGTCCGCCCTGCGGCTGCTTCCGTTACGCTGTCATAAACATCTCATAGGCGCTGATCGCCTGCTGCATCCGGAAATTGCTGATATCGCTTCCCGCACTGCCGTTCCCTATGTTCATCTCCGCCGCCTGCGTCCCGTCTGTCTCTTCCTGCACGCCAGTCTTCATCATTCTGGCCGCATTGCTTCTGCCGCGCTGCATCTGCATCTCAAGCATTCCCTTGAAATCCAGCGTCTGTCCACGCTGTAACGGGTTTTCATTCTCGGCCGCAGTAAGACCGCTGTAATCGACCTTTTTATCCAGCACATCGTCCGAAATCTTGGACAGCCTGTTCATGCTGGCCGGGCTGACTGCATTTACCGTATACACATATGGTTGAAAATTAATTGCTCCGATCGTCATTCTTCATTCCCTCTTTATCAACATACGTTACTTTTGTTCAACAGCCGGGATGACACCCTCTTTGTTTATCATAAAACTTCTTTCCCAAATATACAAGTAAAATTTTAATGAATTTCCACCTCTACCGCCTCTGCCTCCTGTCTCAGTATCTTCGCATTCTTGTAGACTCTTGAGACGATCCAGATATTGGAAAGCCCGTCATAAATCAGGAAAAAACCGATCATCATAACCACCGTGTCTATGGCGGAAAAAGGTCTGCAAATCAGCAGCACGCCAAACCCCACCGTGAGCGCGCCCATGACGGCGGCCACCCACCACTTATCATACTTGTCCCTCCACAGTTCCATCGCTTGTTTTATATTATTGAAACCATGTATCGCAATCACTATTCCTACAATAATAGGAATAATGGCCAACACTTTGTCCGGCTTTACCGTGATCCAGACGCCGACCACCGCCAGCACAATACCGAAGATCAGATTGATCTGCGAATACATACTGCCGTCTCTTTCGGTAAAATAGTCGATCACCCGCACAATACCGCTTACAATCAGCACGATCCCAACAGCCATACACACAATCCGTATGGACAATCCCGGCCGCACCACAAGAACAAGACCAAGAACTACGCACAAAAGCGAAGAAACTATCACATTCGTCTTTATCTTTTTCAGTAAACCTTCCATCACAACCGCTCCTCTCTTTTCTTTCCCCATAACCGCGCCAGACAATACATGCCGAAGCCAAGCGAAGCCCCAAGACAATTCAACAGAATATCATCCACATCAAAAGCGCCAAAAGCGCTGAAAAGCTGAAACACCTCAATTCCCAACACAAACACGAAAGCATTTAAGAGCATCACAAAAAACTTCTCCCCTTGTGCCGCCACTATGGGAAACAAAAATCCAAAGGGAACAAAGACAAGCACATTACCCGCCAGATTCTCCACGCTATTCAGTTTATAGGAATAATCGATATACATTTTTATGGTTTTAAAGGGCGTAAAATTTGCCGTACCGAGTCCCTGCCACACAACGCCTCTTTGCCAGCCGGCAGCCAGCGCAAGCATATCCCGATAGGGATATTTAAAGATAATGACCTTGATGACAACTAAAATGTAAATAGCAAAAAGGAGTTTGGCCCACTGTCTTTTTTGCACAGGCATATTCCCCGCTGTCCTTTTAGGATTTTGAATTTTTCTTGTCGATAAACTTCTTTATAATACGCGGCTCCTCAATTTTGAGCTGCGAAGCCTCATGGTACTGCTCCGCCGCCGCTTTCCCCTGTTCTTTCTCCTGTTTATATATATCCCTTACCTCTCTTTCGTATTCCTCCGCCACCGCCATATCCTCAGGCCGTATTTTGCGGAAGTGATTATATCCCGCCACCAGAATGCGCAGACTCTGTCTGGTCGTGTCAAAAGCGCCCTCCTCATAGAGATTAACCACAATAATGCCGATGGGAACTGCAAGAATCATTCCCAACACGCCCGCCACGCGGTAACCGATGTAGAGCAAAAACAATGTCGGTATGGCATCCATGCCAATGGAATCTCCCACAATTTTTGGCTGAATCACCTGCCGCACCAACTGTCCGATCAGCCAAATGGCCAAAAGGCCGAACATCATCCTGTAATTATTCGAAAGCAATTCTACAATTGCCCATGGAATCATAACCGTTCCCGTACCAAACACCGGAAGAAAATCCAAAACGGCAATGCCAAAAGCCACCAAAAAAGCATAGTCCACGCCCAAAATCATCAGACCGATCACCAGAAGAATGTACACCCAGCACTCGATCTTAAACTGCGCCCTAAAATATCCCCCGACGGCATTGCGAAAGCTCCTGCGGATCAGATTAAAATGATAACGCACCGAAGCCGGCACAAATTTTTCAGCCGCAGCGGACATATAGCCCTTATCCGCCACAAAAAAGTAAGCCGAAAGCAGGCACATCACGATAGCTAAAAAAATGTCCGGAATCTGCCTTGCCGCATTTCCAACCGCCTCAAAAGAAGGCAGCTCGGTTCTGCTCATAACGCCGTCCGCATAATTTCCAAGCTCCACGATAATATCGTCGATGGCGGCCTGCATATTGGCCGGCATCCGGTTATAGACGCCCTGAAGGTTCGCGCCCACTTTATTAAACTCCGTCAGAATCGCATTCCAGATATTGGGAAGTTCATTGATGAAATTCACGCCCTCCCGGATCAGCTTGGCAATGAGCAGATAGACCAAGAGCACCACCACCGCCAACACGGCAACGATCACCACCGCCGTCATAGCCTTGCGCTTGACTTTGAGTCTCTCCTCAAAAAAATGCACCACCGGAGACGCAATCAGCGAGATCAGCCACCCCACGATAAACGGCATAAAAAACCAGATAAATTTAGGAAGAAGAAAAATGCATAACAGTACAACCGCCAATGCGGTGAACAAATTCAGCACCACTTTCAAGTATATCCTGATAGCCTTTCTCATAAAGCTCCCTCCACAAATTTCTGTTCTTGTCCTGTACCATCGAACCGTGTTTTCTACGATCAGATCGTGTTTTGTACGATCGCGTTTTGTACGATCGCGTCCAGTAGATCATATATTTCCTCTCTTCCCTGCTTATTCAAGGAAGAATACGGTATGACAATTGTGTCATCTGCAGCGCCAAGAGTGTCACAAATCAGTTTTGTTTGTTTTGCTACCTGACTGCGCTTGATTTTGTCTAACTTCGTAGCTATGATGATGGGCTGATACCCCCGGCTCATAATCCAGTCATACATAATCCTGTCATTCTCCGAAGGCGCATGCCTGATATCGATGAGCAGAAAAATCGCGCGAATTTGTTTTGACTGATGCAGATAATCCTCGATCATCTTGCCCCACTGCGCCTTTACCTTTTCGTTGGCGGTGGCGTATCCATAACCGGGCAGATCCACAAAGTACATCTCATGATTGATATTATAATAATTGATCGTCTGCGTCTTTCCCGGAGCGGAGCTGGTACGGGCCAGCGACTTGCGGTTCATCAGACCATTGATCAGGGAAGATTTTCCCACATTGCTCTTGCCCGCAAAAGCAAACTCCGGCAGTTTGTTTTCAGGCAGCTTGCTGGTGATTCCGCACACAGTCTCCAAATTTACATTCTTAATAACCATTATTCCCTCGTTTCTGCGCCGCTAAGTCAGCAGGGCCTGTTTCGCTACTTCCTCCATAGTTTCCACGAAGAGAATCTCCAGCCCCTCTTTGATCTCTTCCGGAATCTCCTCAATATCTTTCTCGTTCTCCTTGGGAACTAGAACCGTCTTCACCTCCGCCATCTTCGCCGCCAGTATCTTTTCCTTCAATCCGCCGATGGGAAGCACCCTGCCCCGTAAAGTGACTTCTCCGGTCATTGCCAGATCGGCGCGCACCGGCGTCTGCGTCACAGCCGAAAGCAGCGCCGTAGCCATGGTAACGCCTGCCGAAGGACCATCCTTAGGCACCGCGCCCTCCGGAATGTGAATATGAAAATCCTTTTTCTTATAAAAGTTGTCCGCCATCTTATAGTTCCCGCTGACAGAGCGCACATAACTCAGCGCCGTTCTGGCGGATTCCTTCATGACGTCTCCCATTTGACCTGTTAAGTCAATTTTCCCTTCTCCGGGCATCATATTGACTTCAATCTCAAGGGTATCGCCTCCTACGCTGGTCCAAGCCAATCCTCTGACAATGCCAACCGCCGGCTTCTCATTGATCTTCTCCTGTCGGTATTTCGGCTTGCCCAGATAATGTTCCAACGTTTCGGGCGTCACATTAACCTTCTCAGTCAACTTCTCTTTCCGACGGGCAAGAATTTCCCTTGCCTCCTTCCGGCAGACTGCTTCGATCTGACGCTCCAATCCCCGGACGCCCGCCTCTCTTGTATAAAAACGGATGATGTCCTGAATGGCTTCGTCACTGAAAGCAAGCTCTCCCGGTTTTATCCCGTTTTTCCTAAGGGCTTTCCCCACCAAATGTTCCTTCGCGATATGAAATTTTTCATTGGCGGTATAGCTGTTCACCTCTATGATTTCCATACGGTCGAGAAGGGGTCTCGGTATCCCGTCGCGGCTGTTTGCCGTAGCGATAAAAAGCACTTCCGACAGATCGATGGGAATCTCTACATAGTGATCCCGGAACGCATAATTCTGCTCTCCGTCAAGCACTTCCAAAAGTGCGGAAGAGGGGTCTCCCTTATAATCGCTGCCAAGCTTGTCAATCTCGTCTAAAAGCATCAGCGGATTTTTCACGCCCGCCTGTTTCAGAGCCGCCACTACCCGGCCCGGCATAGCGCCCACATAAGTTTTCCGGTGGCCTCTGATCTCCGCCTCATCCCGCACGCCGCCAAGACAAATTCTCACGTACTGTTTTTTCACCGCCTCCGCCACGCTTTTTGCCACAGAGGTTTTCCCGGTGCCTGGAGGCCCTACCAGACAAATGATCTGACTTCCGGCCTTTCCCGTCAGCATGCGCACGGCCAGAAATTCCAGCACGCGTTCTTTGACTTTTTCCAGTCCGTAGTGCTGTTCGTTCAATATTTTTTCAGCCCCTGCAAGATCTTTACTGTCCTTTGACGCCTTATCCCACGGAAGCTCCAAAAGCGTCTCGATGTAAGCGCGTTCCACCGCGCTTTCCGAACTGCTGCCAATCACATTTTTATAGCGGGCAATCTCCTTGCGTATCTTCTCCTTCACCGCAGGTTTTGCTTTCAATTTCTCCACTTCCGCCAAAAACTGATTCACATCGGAATCTGTGTTATTCTCCCCCAGTTCTTCCTTGATATACTGCATCTGCTCCCGCAGAATATAATCCCGCTGGTTCTTGTCAATCCGGCCCCTGATATCCCGCGCCAGATTATTTTTGATGCGGATGACTTCCACCTCTTTTGCCAGAATTCCCGTTAGGATGGTAAAGCGCTCCCGCACCGATATCGCGCCCAGAATCTGCTGTTTATCAGCCACCGCCAGAGGCATGTTGATGGCAATGCTGTCAAGAAGCTTTCCCAGCTCCATCCCTTCCTCCATTTGGTCCTGCACCGCCTTTCCCACCTTGGGATAGCAGACCCCATAGGCTTCCACCGTTTCTTTGACCGTTCTGGTCATTGCCTCGGCGGATGTCTCGTCTATGTCTGTATTGTCGTCTTTTTCATACAACACCTGTGTCATGATTCCGCTGTCAGACTGTGTAAACTCCTGAATCCGCGCTCTGGAAATCCCTTCTACCAGCACGCGCAGAACCCGCTCCGGAAGCTTGCTCACCTGTCTGATCAACACAACCGTCCCTACCTCATAAATATCATCCCTGCCGGGATTCTCCTGATTACTATCCTTCTGGGTCACCACCAGCAATAGCTGTTCCCCCAGCATTGCCTGCTCCACAGACGAAACGGACACATCCCTGCTTAGGTCAAAATGAATCACCATGCCCGGCAGAATCGTAAGTCCTCTGAGCGTCACTGTGGGAAGCAGTCTGTTCCCATTCTCCATAAAATCATCCCTTTTCGGTAGTATTAGAAACGCCGCCAAGGTTCTGGCGACGTTTTATTATCATTTCGCTTGCAACAATCTGTCCCGGTATCTCAGGCGGGGTTTTTCCTCCCCGTCCACCGCTTTCTTCGTGAGAATACACTCGGCAATACTGTCGTCCGAAGGAATCTCGTACATCACATCCATCATTACCTTCTCGACGATAGAGCGAAGTCCTCTCGCCCCAGTCTTTCTCTCATGGGCCAGCTTCGCAATTTCCTCCACCGCGTCGTCTTCCACGGAAAGCTTCACCTCATCAAAAGCAAACAGCTTCTTATACTGCTTGATCAGCGCATTCTTCGGCTCCTTCAAGATACGCACCAGCGCCTCTCTGTCCAATCCGTCCAGAGCCACCGTCACCGGCACACGGCCGATAAATTCTGGAATCAAACCGAATTTCATGAGATCCTGCGGCGTCACTTCCTTTAAGATCGCCCCGATCTCCTTGCCGCTCTTCTCCGCAACCTGCGCGTTGAAACCGATGGAATGGCGGTCCAGCCGCTCCTCCACAATTTTATCCAGCCCGTCGAACGCGCCTCCGCAGATAAAAAGAATATTTGACGTATCGATCTGCAGCAGTTCCTGATGGGGGTGCTTCCTGCCTCCCTGCGGCGGCACACTGGCTACCGTTCCCTCGATGATCTTTAGAAGCGCCTGCTGAACGCCTTCCCCGGACACATCTCTGGTAATGGAAACATTTTCGCCCTTCTTGGTAATCTTATCGATCTCATCAATATAGATAATACCGTACTGCGCCCGCTCGATATCATAATCCGCCGCCTGAATCAGTTTCAGGAGAATATTTTCCACATCCTCGCCCACATAGCCGGCCTCTGTCAAGGTGGTGGCGTCCGCGATCGCAAAAGGAACATTGATGATCTTTGCCAGCGTCTGCGCCAGATAGGTCTTACCGGAACCGGTGGGGCCGATCATGATAATATTGCTCTTTTGCAGCTCCACTTCATCCTCATCCTTAGGCGCCATCACTCTCTTGTAATGATTGTAGACGGAGACGGCCATCACTTTCTTGGCCTCCTCCTGCCCGATCACATACTCGTCGAGGAAACTTTTGATTTCCACCGGCTTTAAGAGGTTGATCTCCAACTCTTCCACTTCCGGATCGTCCTCGTATTCTTCTTCTATAATATCTGCGCAGATGTCCACACACTCGTCGCAGATATAGACGCCGCCGGGTCCGGCAATCATTTTTTTGACCTGATCCTGCGTCTTATTACAAAAAGAACATCTCACTTTTTCCTCAGAAATCTTCCCTGCCATTTCAAACCTTTCCTGCCTCAGACAAAATTACTTTAACTCTTCGGTACTGGCATGACTGGTAATAATGCGGTCAATCAGCCCGTACTTAAGCGCTTCCTCCGCGCTCTTCCAGTTATCTCTCTCCGTATCCGCCATGATTACTTCAAAATCCTGCCCCGTGTTCTGCGCCATGATTCTGGCCATCTTTTCCTTGGTAGCAAGGATATGTTTCGCCGTAATCTCAATCTCTGTGGCCTGTCCCTGCGCGCCGCCCGCCGGCTGGTGAATCATGATCTCCGCATTCGGCAGAGCCATTCTCTTGCCCTTGGTGCCGCCTGCCAGAAGAAAAGCGCCCATGCTGGCTGCCATACCGATACAAACGGTAGAAACGTCGCATTTGATAAACTGCATCGTATCATAAATCGCCATCCCCGCAGTGATCACACCGCCGGGGCTGTTGATGTAAAGGCTGATATCCTTCTCCGGGTCCTCCGACTCCAAAAAGAGCAGCTCCGCCACAATTACGCTGGCGCTGGCATCGTTTACTTCCTCTCCCAGAAAAATAATTCTCTCCTTTAACAGTCTCGAATAAATATCGTAGGAACGCTCTCCCTTGGACGTCTGTTCAATGACATAAGGTATTAAAGCCATAGGTTACACCTCCATCAAATGTAATTGCTTTATTTCTTCGCTTTGCTCTCTTTCGCATTCTCCGCAATGAATTCAGCCGCCTTTCTGACTGCCAGATCCTGCATAATGCTCTTCTTGTCCCGTTCCCTCATAAGTTCCCTGACTTTGTCTACCTCCATCTGGTATACGTCCGCCATGGTCTTTAACTCTTCTTCGTAATCTTCCTCAGTCGCCTCCAGATTCTCAGCCTTGGCCACTGCTTCCAGCACAAGTCTGGAACGAACGCGCTCCTCCGCCTGCGGCTTCACCTGCTCCACCATCTGCTGATAGTTGGTTCCCGTGAGCTGTAAATACTGCTCCATGGAAATGCCCTGCATGGTAATGCGCTGTGCAAATTCATCTACCATCTGCTTCTGCTGGGTCTCGAGCATAGCCTCCGGAATTTCCATCTCGGCATCCTCCACCGCAGCCTTTACAGACGCTTCCTCTCTCTCCCTTTTCGCATCCTTTTCCTTCTGCTCCTGCAGATTCTTCTTCACATCCTCACGGTACTCGGCAAGGGTGTCAAACTCGGATACGTCGCTTGCAAACTCGTCGTTTAATTCGGGAAGCTCCTTCTTGCGTATCTCTTTCACCGTGCACTTAAAGACTGCCTCTTTGCCCTGTAAATGCTCCGCCTGATAATCCTCCGGGAAGGTAACCTTTACTTCTGTCTCCTCACCGATCTTCGCACCCACAAGCTGCTCCTCAAAGCCCGGAATGAACGCGCCCGAACCGATGGTCAAAGGATAATTCTCACCCTTTCCGCCCTCAAAAGCCTCGCCGTCCACAAACCCTTCAAAATCCAAAGAGGTCATATCGCCGTCCTCCACCGGACGGTCGTCCACGGTGATGTTTCTCGCGTTGTTCTCGCGCTCTCTCTCGATCTGCGCGTCCACTTCCTCCTCGGTCACTTCCGTTTCGATCTTGTCGATCTTCACGCCCTTATACTTGCCAAGCTTCACTTCCGGCTTGAGCGCAACCATTGCGGTAAAGACAAAAGGCTTGCCCGCTACAATCTGAGTCACCTCAATCTGGGGAGAAGAAACAATCTCCTCCTCGCACTCGTCAAGCGCCTTGTCATAGGCGTCGGGAATTATGATGTTTGCCGCTTCTTCGAAAAACACCTCTTTGCCGTACATTTTCTCTACGATCTGGCGGGGCACTTTTCCTTTACGGAAGCCCGGTATGCTGATCTTACTCTTCTGCTTCTGATAAGCCTTCTCGATGGCCTTCTCAAACTCCTCCACGCCGGTCTCGATCGTCAGCTTCGCCATGTTCTTCTCTAATTTTTCCACCTGTAAACTCATGTTATGGGTTCCTCCTTCAATTCCTCTGTCAGCTATCTTTTCTATATCAGTTAAACTCCGTGAGTTTCTAGCTACAGTCACCAAAACATTATAGCACAGGGTATTGGAAAATGCTAGATTTTTTTATAGGAATAAGCAGAACATGAAAACACCCCGCCTGTGTTTTCACAAGCGAGGTGTCCTCGTTTTACTGCCTGTTACTTCATCTGCTCTTCCTGCTTCTTGATCATTCTACGAACCATCTCACCGCCGATAGAACCTGCTTCCTTGGAAGTCAGGTCGCCGTTGTAACCCTCTTTCAGGTTAACACCGAGCTCAGACGCAACCTCAGTTTTGAAACGATCCATAGCGGCCTTAGCCTCTGGAACCTCTACTCTATTGGTCTTGTTGCTTGCCATTTCTTTTCACCTCCGAAATACTTTGAATCTTTTGATTCTTTATCTATATTTGAGACAAGCGCATTCTCCGTGCGCTTGTCCTTTCGGCTTTCGCTGTTTGGATGCACACTTCGTTTGCCGCTTATCTTGATGTTAGTATGTTCGGATGAAAAGATATTATGATAACACTTTTTTCCAGTTATTTTTTATTTAAACACGATTTTCGCGGCCATCGCCTCCGCCGCCTCTTTTCCCTGCAGCTTTTCCAAAATGGCAAGTCCAAAGGGAATCGCCGCGCCCATGCCGCGCCCTGTAATGATATTGCCGTCGGTCACAGCGGGTTCCCGCTTCACGTCCGCGCCTTCCAAATGGCTTTCAAAATCGGGAAAAGAACAGGCTTTCTTTCCATTTAAATGGCCGCGGTGTCCCAAAATCGAAGGCGCCGCGCAGACTGCCGCCACGGTCTTTCCCGCCTTCACAAAAGCGTCCACCTGTTCCATCAACGCGCTGCTGGCTTCCAGATTTTTCGTGCCCGGCATACCGCCCGGCAGGACAATCACATCCACTTCGTCAAAATCCACTTCCGAAAGCGTCTTGTCCATCGTCACTTCCACGCCATGGGAGCTTGTGACGCGCCGCTCGTTTGTGATGGACGCCATCGTAATCTCCTCTCCCGCGCGCCGCAGGATGTCCACTACCGTCAGCGCTTCGATCTCCTCATAACCTGTTGCGAAAAAAATTGCTGTTTTGCTCATGTTTTCCTCCTTTCAATCCTTCAGGCAGCCAATCGGCACTACATACACGCCATCCTGCCGCCGATAAGCATAATCGCCAACCCCAATCAATACCATCAAAAATGCGGGACTCTTCATTTTGTCTGTATCAAGTTTAGCGCTTAAATTTTTGAGATTTTCCGCACCCTCTTCAATCAGTCTGTCACCGCCAAGCTTTATTTCAATCAAGCCATAAGCGCCATTCCGCAAATGAAGCACTGCATCGCATTCCAATCCTGTTTTATCCCGAAAATGATACACGCTGCCATTTAATACATCGGCAAATACCCTTAAGTCGCGGATACACATTGTTTCAAACAGCAGTCCAAATGTGTTCAAATCTTCCATCAAATCATGCGGCCCAAGTCCCAATGCCGCAGTTGCGATAGACGAATCGACAAAATAACGAGTGTTAGATGTCCGAATAGCAGTTTTAGAACGGAGATTCGGATTCCAAGCCTCCATTTCCTCAATCACAAAAATCTTTTTTAACGCATTGATATAAGAATAAACCGTATCAGAATCAAAAGTCTCCGCTTCATTAATCGAAATATCCTCACAAATCAACGCGTTTGACACCTGCGCCCCTTGATTCCGCGCATAAGAACGCATCAGCCGCTTCACACGTTCAGGATTTCTGGAAACACCGTCCGCGCGGGATATATCTGATTTTACAACCGCGTCAAAATAATCAAATGCCTGCTCAAGAGCAAGTTCGCCTTCCAAATCCGTAGCCCTCGGCCACCCCCCGCGGCATACAAGAAACGCCAATCGATTCAGGTCGAGCGCATTTTCCCCATCAATTTGCTCCGGTGTTTCGAACAGTGTTTTCAGACTCACTTCTCCTGTTGAATCCAGCGACTCGTATAAACTCATAGGCCGCATCAGCACCCATGAAAACCGCCCTGTTCCCGTATGATGAATGTGCTCATAAGAGGCCGGCACCGCTGAACCTGTTAAAATAAATTGTCCAAATTCATCCCGATGGTCCACTTCAAACCTTACTGCATCCCATAATTTCGGTGCAATCTGCCATTCATCGATCAGCCTTGGAATCTCGCCTTTCAGAAGCCGCTTAGGGTTGATTTCCGCCATCGCCAGATTTTGTTCTTCTTTTTCTGGATCAGCCATATAAAGAATACTGCCGGCCATCTGCTCAGCCGTCGTCGTCTTTCCGCACCATTTAGGACCCTCGATTAAAACAGCCCCCTTTCCTCGCAAACGCTTTTTTAATATTTCATCTGCAATTCTCGCTTTATATTTTTTCAATGCGGAGTAATCCCCTTCCCATATCATTCTATCGTTAGTATACCCTTTTACAATAAGAATTACAATCGCATTCGGCAACTTGGCTCTAAATTTTTCGTCAGTTTGGCTCTAAATTTTTCGGTAATTTGTCCGTAAATTTTTCGGCAGTTTGGCTATTCAGCTATTATTCCCCCGCCGCATCAACACGATTCCCGTCGCATCCGCCAACGCCCAACCAATGGGAATCGCCCACCAGATACCGAGCACGCCGATTGCTGGATGCGCCGCCAGCGCATAGGCCAGAACCACCCGAGTCCCAAGGGAAATCACCGTCAATAAAAGGGAAACGCCCGGCCTGTTCACTCCGCGAAAATAGCCATACAGCAGAAACAAAATACCGATGCCGATATAAAAAGCCCCTTCAATCCGCAGATACTGCATACCGATTTCTATGATCTGCGTTTCCCCGCCGTCCACAAAAATCAGCATCAGAAACCTTGCAAGCGCAAACACCAGAACCGAGATTACCCCGCAGAAAGCGGCGGAAACTGTCATTGCTTTCCTCGTTCCCTGCTTCACCCGTTCCCGCTTTCCCGCGCCGTAGTTTTGCGAAATGAAAATCGAGTACGCGTTGCCAAACTCCTGCGCCGGCATATAGGCGAAGGTGTCGATCTTCACCGTAGCCGCAAAGGCCGCCATCACCGCAGGTCCGAAGCTGTTGACCAGACTCTGCACCATCAGAATGCCGAAATTCATCACCGACTGCTGCATACCCGTCATAACGGAATACTGGCAGATTTCCCTGACTGGCTTTTCCTCCCGCAAAAAACCGCGCAGGGAAAAGCGGAAATAAGGTTCCTTTCTCCACACGCAGATTCCCAGCCCCAGCCCGGAGACCGCCTGCGCAATCACCGTCGCCGCCGCCGCGCCTTGGAGTCCCCAGCCGAGATTCCTCACAAAAAATAAATCCAGTCCGATGTTCAGCACGGAGGCCGCGCCCAAAAGGTAAAGCGGCGTCACTGAGTTCCCCAACGCCCGCAAAAGAAAGGCGAAATAATTATACAGAAAAATAAACAGTATCCCGCAAAAGACAATCAATAGATAATCTCTTGTCATTTCATAAAGCTCTTTTGGCGTGCGAAGCAATATCAAAATCGGATGCATCAGACACTGTACCGCTATACTCAGCGACACCGCCAGCACGCCGATCATGACAAAAGCCGTCTGCGCGCAGGCCCGTACTTTTTCCCTTTCTCCCTTTCCTATATAATAAGAAAAGACAGCGCCGCCGCCCATACAAAGACCGATCAGCAAAGAATTTAAAAAGGTCATCAGCGCGTAGGAGGAGCCGACCGCCGCCAGCGCGTCCGCACCCACAAATTTTCCTACCACCCAAGTGTCCGCTATGTTGTAGCACTGCTGTAACAGGTTCCCCAGAATCATGGGAGCCGCAAAATACAACAGTGATTTTGTTACGTTTCCGTTTGTCAGATCGTGGTTCATTTTATTTATTTCCTCTTGTCAGACCCTACTCATCCCAGCGCCCGCCTGCTCAGATTAGAATTATGATAGGCGGGATCGTCCGTGACGTCCTGACTGAACCAGTCAAGTGGCTGAAAAGCCTCCGCCATTTCCAGACTCGGAAACTCCACCTCGGCGATCACAAGAGGCGCAAAGGGCGGCTCAAAAATATCCAGTTCCACGCATAGACTTGTCTGGTCAATTATTTCCCGCGTACCTGACGAATCTGTCATATCAAATACCGGACTCTCTATCGGTATCACATAGCGTTTTTTGGAAATCACATTTCCGTCCGCCTTTTCCCGCAAATGATAGTAGGACTTCTCGTTTAGCGGAAGATTGTACTCCTCCCTTGCCATAAGCCCCTTCCCCTTGTAGGTCAGATAAAAGGAATCGTCCTCCCTGCGTATTCTGACAACCGGGTCAGTATTGAGGTAGGCCTGTTCAATCACATGGCTGGGATAGGATGCCAGATTTTCAGGCAGTTTCCCTACTGTAAATTTGCGTTCGATTTCCATCTATAATCCCCCTTATCTTCAATCAAATATATCATACAGTATAATTCAAAAAAGGCCGTGCTCTCAACACGGCCCCGTTGACTCTCTCACCACAAGCTCCGCCGGGAAAACAATCTGTTGATGTTCCCTGCGCTCCCCTATGACATCCAAAAGCAGACGAATTGTCTTCTTTGCAATCTCCTCCACCGGCTGTTTGATCGTGGTCAGTTTCGGATTATAATACTCCCCCATCTCGATACCGTCGAATCCGGCCACCGAAATATCCTCTGGAATCCGCTTGCCCGACTCAAGCACCGCCCGGCAGGCGCCAATGGCCAACGAATCGGCCACCGCATAGATCGCCGTCACATCCAAACCGGATTCCAACAGCTTCTTCGCCGTCAGATAACCGTTCTCCATAGAGTAATGATCGATATCCTCCTGCACATAACAAATCAGCTCCTCCGGCACCGCAATTCCATGCTCATCAAAAGCCCGCCTGTACCCCTCCATGCGCAGACGGCCGATGGGAAGCTCAGACCGCTCCGTAATCAGAGCGATCCGCCTGTGCCCCAGCTTCAATAGATACTCCGTCATCTTTTTGCTTTCCGTTCTATCGTCCACCGCGATGTTGGAAAATTCCACCTTCCTCATCTGATCGGACACATTAACCCCTATGGTGCTGAATATAAAAGGCACTTTCAATTTTCTAAGCTTTTCCTCGGAATGTTCAAACAAACCGCCTAAAAAGACGATACCTCGAAGCCGCTTCTCCTTTTCCAGTTCCAGAGCCACGTCGATCTCGTCCTCCTGCGCCTCCACATGCCGGAGCACCAGCGCATATCTGTTTCGCTGTGTCTCTTCCTCAATAATCTGAATCATGCTGCTGAAAAAGGGATTGGTGATTCCTTTCACCAAAACCGCTATACACTTCGCGTCCGTCCTCTTTAAATTTCGCGCACTGTTATTTGGGATAAACCCGGTCTTCTCGATCACCCCTAGAATCATTTTCTTGGTTTCCGGGTTGATGTCCGGATGATTGTTAATCGCTCTGGAAACCGTACTGACTCCCACTCCACACTGTTTTGCTATGTCTTTTATCGTAATCTCCGCCATCTGCATCCCCGCCGCACACTATCCCCTTACTCTTATCTCGCCCTGCCATAGAGCTTTGACATCTCCAGAATCCGCGCCGCCAGCTCTTCGGTAAACTGTCCCGGCAGCATCCGCCACTTCCAGTTCGTCCCCAGCGTGGACGGCATATTGGTTCTAGCCTCTGTCCCCAATCCCAGATAATCCTGCATGGGAATCACACAAGTATCGGACACGCTTGCCATGGCCGCCCGGATAAACTCCCATTGAATGTCCTTTTTCGTCTTTATGTTCAAATACCTCTTTGCAAAAGCCTTATCCCTGCGATTCAGCTTCTCATACCAGCCAAGCGTGGTGTCATTGTCATGGGTTCCCGTGTAGACAATGCTGTTCGCCACATAATTGTGAGGCAGATAATCGCTTTCTTCCCGGGAATCAAACGCAAACTGTAAAATCTTCATACCCGGATACCCGGTCTTCTTCACCAAGTTAATGACCGATTTAGTCAAAAATCCAAGATCCTCCGCAATGACAGCCTTTTTTCCCAACTCCGCCTTCATCGTTTGAAAGATATCGTAGCCGGGGCCTTTCTCCCAATGACCAAATTCCGCCGTCTCGTCGCCGAAGGGGATCGAATAGTATTCATCAAACCCTCTGAAATGGTCAATCCGCACCACGTCATAAAGTTTATAGCAATAGCCAATCCGCTTCATCCACCAAGCATAATCCGTTTCCTTGTGGTAATCCCAACGATAAAGCGGATTTCCCCAAAGCTGTCCCGTCGCCGAAAACGCATCCGGCGGACACCCCGCCACCGCCGTAGGCGTCAGCGTCCGATCCAGTTGGAAAAGCTCCGGATTCGCCCATGTATCCGAGCTGTCAAAAGCCACATAAATGGGAATATCCCCAATAATCTCAATCTTCTTTTGATTCGCATAGTCTTTTAACGCAAACCACTGTTTCGCAAACAGATACTGCTGGAACTGGTAAAAAGCAATTTCCTCCGCATACTTTTCAGCGTATTTTTTCATCGCCGCTGGCTTGCGCAGCTTGATATCCTCGTCCCACTCGGCCCAGCTCTTGCCGCCGAAAGCATTCTTCACCGCCATGTAAAGGGCGTAATCTTTCAGCCAGTAAGCGTTCTCCTCCACAAATTTCTGATATTCTCCGTCCTTCTCGATATTGCTTTTCTGAAAGGCTTTCTTTAACACTTTAAACCGGGACAAATAGATTTTCTCGTAATCTACATATTCGTCGTCATCCCCAAAATCATACCCTTCGCAGTCCGCTTTCGTCAAAAGGCCTTCCTCAACCAACGCTTCTAAATCAATATAGTAAGGGTTGCCCGCGAAAGTGGAAAAAGATTGATAGGGGGAATCGCCATAGCCCGTGGGGCCAAGCGGAAGTATCTGCCAGTAAGACTGCCCCGCCTTTTCCAACAGATCAATAAAGGTATATGCCTCCTTAGAAAAAGCGCCAATCCCATACTTCGACGGGATGGCGGAAACAGGCAGTAAAACACCGCTCTTTCTCATAACGCCACAAATCCTTTCCTGTCCATCGACCCGATCCATCTCGGAAATCGATTTCTATATGAATTTTACTCCTTTTTGTCGAAATTGGCAAGCGCAATTCATCAGAGCCTGCCTTTATGATTCGGACGGAGAATGCCGTATTTCAGGCATTCTCCGGTAAGAAACTTAGAATCGCGCGCTTAACCTTTTACCGCGCCTGCTGCCACGCCTTTGATGATGTACTTCTGGCAGGACAGATAGAAAATGATAACCGGAATAATGCTCATCAGGATCAGCGCCATGGTCGCGCCCAGATCCACCGTACCGTAGCTTCCCTTCAAATACTGGATATGAATGGGAATCGTGCGGTATTTATTAATATCAAGCACCAGCACCGGAAGCAGATAGTCGTTCCATACCCACATGATCTCCAAAATACCCACGGAAATCATGGTCGGCTTTAACATCGGCACAACCACTTGGAAGAAGATACGCACCGGCCCGCATCCGTCGATGGACGCCGCCTCTTCCACCTCCAGCGGAATCGCTTTTACAAATCCGACAAACATGAAAATCGCAAGCCCAGCGCCGAATCCCAGATAGACAATCGAAATCGACAGGGGCGTATTCAGATGCAGCTTATCCGCCGTTTTGGACAACGGGAACATTACCATCTGGAACGGTACCACCATGGAAAATACGCACAGGAAGTAAACCGCCTTACAGAGAAGGGAATCCACTCTCGCGATATACCACGCCGCCATGGAAGTACACAGTAAAATCAAGAAGGTAGAAAGCAAGGTAATCTCAACGCTATAGAGCACACTGTTTACAAAGGGATAGTTACCAAAGGTCATACCCTTTACAAAGTTGCTGAATCCGGCGCTCATTTCCCCGGTGGGAAGCGCAAAGGTATCCGTCTTTACAAACGTATTCTGTTTAAAGGAGTTCATGACAACTGCCAATACCGGAAGTACATAGATAATGCTGATTACGGACAATATTACGGAAAGAATCGTTTTTGTCTTCTTGCTGCTCATTACTGCTGCACCTCCCTCTTACGCGTATAGCTCAATTGAAGCAATCCGAGTCCCGCTACCAGAACAAAGAAAACCACTGCCTTTGCCTGCGCCACACCCTGAGAAGTCGTATTGGAACTGTAGAAGGTATTGTAAATGTTGAGCGCCAGCATTTCTGTCGTCTTAATCGTCGTTCCGCCCGGCTGAATCACAAACGGCTGCCCTCCGGTCAAAGCTAGGTTCTGGTCAAACAGCTTGAAGCCGTTTGTCAGGGAAAGGAACATACAAATGGTAAAGGAACTCATTACATTAGGAATCGTTACTTTAAAAAGCGTCTGCATGGAAGTTGCGCCGTCGATGCGGGCCGCCTCCAGAATATCGCCGGGCACGTTCTGCAGCCCCGCCACATAGATGATCATCATATAACCGATCTGCTGCCAGCACATCAAGATAATCAGTCCCCAGAAGCCGTATTTGCTCTCCAACAAAATGGAGGTCTGATAGCGGCCGAGGATACCGTCGAAGATCATCGACCAGATATAACCCAGTACGATACCGCCGATCAGGTTCGGCATAAAGAATACGGTACGGAATAGGTTGCTGCCCTTAATCCCCAGCGTCAGGATATAGGCCACGATAAATGCCAGTACGTTGATAAAGACAAGGGATACGACTGCAAACATTGCCGTATACCAGAACGCATGACGGAAGGAAGCATCCTGAAACGTCTTCACATAGTTGTCGAAACCAATGAATTTCGCGTCGGAAATCAAACGGAACTGGCACATGGACAGCCAAATACCCTGCATGAACGGCCAGATAAATCCGATAAAAAATGCGATAAGTACAGGACCCATAAAGAGAAAGCCCCAGCGTTTTGTCGCTTTTTGAAGGGAATTTGTGGCGCTTATTTTCTTGCTTTTCATGGTGTCACCCCCTAATTCATGAAAGAGGCGGGGCGGATAACACCGCCCCGCCGCATGGTTGTTACATTAATCTGAATTTTTTGCTATCGATTCTTTTTCTTTGCTTACTGGTTTACTGTATTGTACTCATTTGCCCAGCCGTCTACAAACGCGGTGCGTACGATCTCCCAGTTTGCGTCGGACTGATCTGCGTTGTACTGGTTCAGAGCGCTTACCAGCGTAGCGCGGTAGGAGTCTACGTTCGGCTGGAAGTTGGTTGCCCAGTTCATGACATAGCATCCGTCAGCCGTGTACTTGTCAGCCGCTGCCAAGAATCCGTTGGTGGACTCTGCTGCAGACTTGTAAGGCATAACGCCGAAGGTATCTACCAGCTTACGGGAAGCATCAGGGTCGGTTACGCACCAAACCATGAAGTCCATGGTTGCCTGCTGATCCTCTGCGGAAGCCTTGCTGTTGATTGCCCAGCAGTTCTCTGTACCACAGTTAAGTCCAGCCTTTTCCTCGCCTGCAACGCCGCAGTAGTAAGGGATCATGGTCGCGTTCGGCACGTCAGCCTTAACCGCTTCATACTCCCAAGAACCGTTTACGAAGAATGCCGCCTGCCCTGTCTTGAACTCATTCTCTGCATCATGTCCGCCGGTAGCCAGCTCCTTGGGGTCTGTCAGGCTGTTGTTGATGCAAAGATCATACAGGTTCTTGAAGTTATCCATATATTTGCCGGAGATGGTCGGCGGGCACTCTGTCCAAGCCTTACCTTCCTGCTCGTAGTAATACTCAAGGTTCGCCATATGTCCCGTGAATCTCCAAGAAGAAGAATCATCCATATCGGAGGAGGAGAAAGCGTCGAATCCAAGCTCGCCTGCGCGTGCGTGAATGTCCTCCGCTACCGCCTTTAAGCCTTCAAAGTTCTTGATCTCATCCATGGTGTGGCCTGCTTTTTCAATCAGGTCGGGATTTGTGATGATGCCGTAGCACTCATAGCAGTAACCGATGGAAACTAACTTGCCAGTCTCATCATAAAGGTTATAAGCGTCTGTGTTCAGCTCGTTAGCAATCGCCGTGCCATTCAGATCGAGCGCGTAATCCTTCCAATCCTTTACGCCAGCCGAGTTACCGATGATAAACAGTGTCGGGGGCGCGGATTTATCCATTTCGGATAACAGCGTCTGGGAATAGGTGCCGGAAGCTGCGGTCACTACCTTTACCTCTACGCCGGTCTTTGCCGTGTAGTCTTTTGCAATTCCCTGTAACACTTCGTCGGACTCGGGCTTGAAGTTCAGCCAGTAAACCGAACCGCCGCCTGCTGCCGGAGCTGCCGCCTCGCCAGCGTCTGCACTGTCGCCTGCCGGAGCCGCCTCCTGTGTCGCGCCGCCATTGTCTGCCGCAGGTGCGGAGCCGCCGTTATCCGTTATCAGAACCGCCGCAGCCGGCTAACATGGTAGTAATCATCGCTGCGCAAAGCATGGTGCTTACAATTTTCTTTTTCATTGTCTTTCCTCTCCCTTTCGATGTAAGATTGAAATTAGTTGTTTTGAAAACGTTTACGGTAACGGTTTCGGTATCGTTGTCGGTAACGTTTCCGATCTCTTGGGTTAAGTATATAACCCTACCAATTTTTTTGCAATAGTTTTTTTAACTTGTAAATCATTTTTGCCATTTTAGATAGAAATTATACAGACCATTTAGGCATTTTTCACAATCTCTTCATTGTTCTCCTGCAAAAACGTAAGAAATTCCGCCTCTGGAAGCGGTTTTGAGAAATAATAGCCCTGAATATAGTCGATGGCCAGTTCTTCCATGGCCAAATACTGGTCTTTCGTCTCAATGCCTTCCGATACAATTTTAAGCTTCATGCCGTGAATCATCTGCATCGCTGCATTCATCACATATTTCGCCTTCTCGTCCCGGAAAAAGGCCTGACTCATCTCCCTGTCAAACTTTACGATATTGACAGGCATATCCACAATATAATTCAAATTGGACTGTCCGGTACCGAAATCGTCCAGCGAAAAATACACGCCGTACTCCATCAGTCTGCGCATATTCTCAAGAAGCGTCTTTTTGGCCGCCATAGACGCAGACTCTGTGATTTCCAGATTGATATACCGCGGATTGATCTGGTATTTCTCCATAATACCGATATACTCCTCCGCCAGTCCAATATAACTGCACTGAATCACCGACAGATTCACTTCTATGTAATGCAGTCCATACTGTTCCAGACTCTCTTTGGTAAAGAAACGGCACACCTTGTCAAAGACAAGCTCTCCAAGGGGCAGGATCTTACCGTTTGCTTCCGCCACGGAGATAAACGCGCCCGGCGGCACCAGTTTCCCATCCCGGTCTCTCATACGAACAAGCGCCTCCGCGCTCACAAACCGTTTTTCTTTTGTAGAATAAATGGGCTGGTAGAACACTTCAATGCGGTCTTCCTTCATAGCCTCTTCCAGCATCTGCTCCATGCGCTTTTCCTGCCGCATCTGTTCTACAAATTCGCCGTCCACCCGCATAAAGTTAGAAGCGCCGTGATCCCGGGTCTTCCACCTCGCATACTGCATCAAATGAACCATTTCCTGATAATCGTTTACCAGCGTCGTATCCGACAGATAGGTAAACTCCACCTGCGCCATGCCGCCCAGCTCTCTTCTGCCGTACTCCATATAGCTCTTGAGCTTTTCCACGTTACCCTCGGCATACTCCGGCTCCTCAAAAATCAGCCACGCCTCGTCGTCGCCCATCTTGAATACTTTCGTGCCCTCAAACTTTGGCATTCTTCTGGCAAAAGCTAACATTACCGCCTGTTCTTTGGCTCCCTCATCAACCTGACTGACTCCAAGGCTCCACCATACCGAAATCACCGCAAAATTTTTCCCACCGTTATAGAGCTTTTGGGCATAGAGCAGCAACGCATCCTGATTGAAAAGCCCTGTCATTCGGTCCGTCAAATACTCCGGATTTTCCAAGCGGAAGAAAATAACCAGTATGCCCAGTGCGCCGGCATAACCCACCAGCAAAAGCTCATTATTCAAAAACTGTGTCAACGCCGCCGCAAACCACATACCCATCCAGATCAAAATCACCTGACTTCTTCTGGGATTTCCCTGCTTGCGCTTGCGAATCGTAAAAATGATGTTGGAAACCACAAAACTTCCCGCAAACGCGTAAGTGGAAAGCACAGACGGTCCAGCGGTATATACCACTCTTCCCATCTTATAAATACCGATCGGCAGACAGGCAATCACAACGCTCTCCGCCAAAAAAAAGCCGAAACCGATCGCCGCTATCCGTACAAATTTTTTCTGTCCTCCATACACATCCGAGCATTCGTATAAAAACCCCAGCAAACCTACCAATACAATGGTCATCAGATAAATTTTACAGATTACCAGCACAGCGCTTCTGTGATCCAGAAGCAGTTTGACAATCGCCCAAATAGAAAGCATGTCGCAGAAGACGCAAAGCAGCATTCCCGCCATGAGCACCTGAAACGCAATCTGCGTGCACAGCCGGAGGGATTGGTATTTCTTATAAAACAAAAACATTATCACAAGCAGAATGATACCGCACATTTGCGCCTGTATGTTCATGTTATCACTCCTCCTTTTCCGTAACTTTCGTACTTTCCTTTTGTATCGTCAAACCGCCCGTAAATCCTTATAAAAAAGAGATCATTTCCTTCACGGAAGAAAAAATCAGATGCGGCTTGACCTCGGAGTGCGCTGCCTCCTCCATCGACGCCTCGCCGCTCAAAACCAATACGCTCTTCAATCCATGCTTCCTGCCCGCCGCGATATCGGTATACAGGCGGTCTCCCACCATGGCAATCTGTCCTCTCTCTGCATTGACTCTTGTAGTCAAATATGTAATAATATCCTCGTTCGGCTTGCCGATCACCCTATCGGGATAGCGAAAGGCCGAGGCATGGATAAACGCATGAATCGCGCCGGCGTCCGGAATAAAGCCGTCTTCCGTAGGGCAGTTATAATCCGGATGGGTAGCCAGATAGGGCAGTCCGGCTCTTACAAAGTCGCAGACCCTGCACATCTTCTGATAAGTAAGCGAAGTGTCAAAGGCCGTCACCACCACCTCCGGATCGTCCTCCTCCAAGCGGATTCCCGCCTGCAAAAATTCCTCCCGAAGCAGCTCATTTCCTAAAAGAAACACTTTCTTTCCCGGAAACTGTCTTTGCAGATACCAGACCGTTGCCTGTCCGGAGGTGACAATTTTTTCTTCTCCCGTGGAAAGTCCCATCCGCGTCAGCTTCTCCACGTAAACCGCCGCATTTTTGGAAGAATTATTGGTCACAAAAACATAGCTTCGTCCGGACGCCTCTATGCGCTCCAAAAATTCTCTGGCTCCGTCAATCCACCGTTCCCCCAGATAGATGGTGCCGTCCATATCCAGCGCAAAGCATGTTACCTGCGCCAGCAGATTGTCTCTGTCTTCATTGATCGTGGGAAGCTGATCGTACATGTCTTCGCTCCTTTACTCTCGCAGTTCACTACTCGTAGCTGATACGTAGACTATACCAAAAACCACCCGCAGCCGCAACCTATAAAAGCGGAATTAAGCTGAATTTTTCTCATTTTCCGCCATTTCCAATTCTTTACTCTTCCGGTAGCCGTCCTCGATAATTTTCTCTATGGCCTGCAGAAAGAGATCCCTCGCCTGTTCCTCGCTCCCCGCCTTCTCCGCGCTGTATTTCTGCGCCCGGCACTCATACATCGCGACCTCGCTCTTCATGCTCTCCGCCAGATTCCGGTAATTATCCTTTTTTTCAGAAAATTTAAAATGAGCGATCACACCCGCTGTCACCGTGGCGATCAGCGTGATCACCGGAACAGCCAGATCGAGGGAAGGATACTGCTCCTCGTAAAAGCTGGCTGCCGCCGCTGCAAACGTGGCAAAAGCCGGCATCACAATACTCGCCATACCCAGACGCGCATCCCGCTTCCTGTATTTGTTGGCTCTCATAATATAAAAACGGAGACTTGTCTCCACGCGCTTTTTTAAAATCTCATCGGTCAACCCGTCCACCAAAAACTGATACTGGGAAAACTCCGATTTCCTTCCCAACATACGCATCCTCCTTTCCGTTTTCCCCTTCCTCTGATCTTTCATCGATTCTTACCCTTTCATATTTTTCAGAATCTGGATTATTTTACCGCCATAATCTTCTCCCGAGGCCCAGCCCTTCCCCTGCGGATTCTCTTGTATGCCAAGCCATTCCACATAAGGCGCGCAGCCCCTTTGCACATACCCGTATCTGGGATCGATACAGCCGTTCATGAGAGGCTCTGTGCTCGCATAAGCCTTCAAATGCTGAATTTGTGCGCGCACACCATCCCTCATCGTTTTAAAAACGCATCCCTTTACGCCGTTTTTGGTCACGCCCAAACCGCAGAAATTATGTTGATCCAGGGTGACGGCGGACCCTGCGAAGGTCAGGTTCCCCGTCTCCAGCATAGCCTGCGCCGCCGCGATATCTCCCCGCACACCCTCGTAAGTGCCTTCCTCTATGTAGAGCTGCGCCAGTTCATGCGCGTAGTCTGCGGCATCGGGATTTTTATCAATCATATAGGCTGCTATCTTCTCAGCGCTGATCATCGGCTTCCCCATAATATGCGTCATATAATCGCCTGTCTCTGCCGCCAGTTCTGATTCCGGGGTCCGCAGATTTTCAAACAACCGACTGAAAAAGGTACCGATGGCGGACAATATTTTTATGATCAGATCGATCCAATCGATCTTTCCTTCCGGCTCTTTCTTCGCTAACGCTTCGGTAAATTCCTCCCATGTATGCCGCGTTGCGTTATGGACATAGGGCGCCGGACACACCTTGCCCGTCACGTCATAATGCCGCAGCACATTTTCCTTGGGTATATGATATTTCTCCATCAAATATCTGGTCAGTTCCACGGCCGCCTCCACGGTAGCGTCCTCAAAATACCAATCCTTGTCGGCGGCGGAAAGACTGCTGGTATTTTCCTTGCGGGGACACATTTCTATGCCTATGCTGTTTGCATTGCGGCATTCGGGATGACGGTAGCTTTTCGCGCCACAGTGCCATGCAATATTTTCCTCTTCCACACTCTGCCAGATTTCTCCCTCATATCCGACAAAATAGTGGGCCGACGCCTTCCGATCCCCGCCTGCAAAAAAGCGGCAGTTTTCCTGCGCGCTTCCCAAGCTCCCCGTATAATGGATCACAAGATACTGGATGCGCGATGCGTCCCCTTTTTTGAAATTATACTGACTGATCATTCTATTGATTTCTCTCATCGTTTCCTCCATTTCTGCGCTGTCTTTTTCAACAGCTTCCTTTTAGAAGGGAGACGGCAAGCCGTCTCCTCCCTTATACCTGCGGGTCTCCAAAAAATACGTTCATCTCCTGCAGATAGGGCATCCAGTACAGCCCTTCAAACGCCTGTAAGCAGGTATCGTAGATATCGTTGTTCCATTCTGAAAGAGGCAGGGTAATCCTTGCCTGATACTGGAAAAGATATGCTGTAAAAACCAATCCTTTCAACATCATCAGCCCGCCGTCCGAAGCCATAAACATTTCCCAGAAATCATAGGAAAGTCCGGGATTTCCCAAGATCTGCGGATCGTCGTTTGCAATCACGCAGGGAACGCCCATCTTCATGAGCATCAGGGCGTAATGATTCCGGATATCCGGAAAATACCGGAGCATCTGGTTACTGATCGGACAGACCTCAAGCACCGGCCCTTCCATCATACTGTCCCTTGTCGCAAACTGATAGCTCAAAAGCGCACCCGGATATTCCAGCGTCTGAAACCCGTGTCCCATCCTGTACCTTGAGGCAATCTTCGCGTCCACAATATTTTCCTGCTCCATCCACAGGCTCTCCCCGGCATGAAGCATAAGCTCAATCAACCGAATCCTTGGCTTGTCCCCCGCCTGCTCCTTATACTGGTTTTTCAGGGATGTAAATTCCGCCTTGTTGTTTTTGTCCTTGTACCCGTCGAAGGCCGTTCCGTAAAAAATATCATGATAATACGTGTAACTGGCCTTTCCGCGGTCTTCCTCGCTGACAAAGTCAAAGCCTTTGATCAGTTCCAGATAAGGCCCCAGTTTCCAGCAGATAGCCGTATCAATCTTTTTCATCAGCTTCTCTTTGTCCCTATCGACGTCCGCGTCCAAGTCTCTTCTCGCGCATAAAATCACGCCCAGCTCCATACTGCCGCTTGGCAGTTTCCATCCGCCCTTTGCCGTCTCCTGCTGGTATACGGCGACCGCCGCATCCCTTGCCGCGATCAGCACATCTAAAAACTCCGGACTCTGATCGAGAATCACGTCGTGCTGCACCCACTCTTCATGGGTCGTAAAATTCTGGAATCCGCACCGCAGCTCCACATAGTCGATCCTGTCCCTCATGCACTCTAAGAAAAACCGGCGGTGATACTCAAAATAAAAATTCCTGTTTGTAAACAGATCGGAAGTCCGCATGAAAATCTGATTGAAAGCGTCCCAGATATAGGGAACATGATCTGTATGCGCCCCTACCGTCAACCACTCTTTCAGACGGTTTTCCGCGCCTACATACTCCAAAAACACCGCTAAGGCCATCTTGGTTCCCGTCTGATCCTCTGGCGGCTGATAATCCATTTTGCCTGCGAACTTTCCTTCCGTCTCAATAAAGATCGCGGGATCAGACCACTCTTTCAGAAGCGAGATCAGCTCTTCCGCCGAAAGCGCCGCCGCGCTGTGGACATGCAGAAGACCGCCTTTGGGAAGCCTGCGGAAGACCTCCATCAGCGTGTCGTACACCGGGTCTTTCCGCTCCCCCTTCTCCATTTTCTCCTTATAATCGGCAAAGGGTACGCTGGTGGGATAGGGAATAATGCTTCTCTCATAGGAAGCCCGATAGAGATCCTTCATATATTTGAGATGCCCTCGTAACTGGTTTTCCAGCTTTTCCTCCCTCCCACGGCTTTCCGTCAGGCCGTGCCATTTCTTATAAAACCATTTGCTCTTATCCCGATCCAGTATCATACTGTTTTGTCTCACCGCACTGTCAAGTCCCAGTTCCACATAATCGTCGTTTAATAAAATCATAATTCACCTCATTTCTTGTCTGTGAAAGAACGGACCGGCAGTCCAATCGGCTTGCCGGTCCGTTTCTTTTGGACATGATTTGCCCGTCAGTCAGTCGCTTCCCATGTATTTTTGGGCGTAAGCTTGATGGATCTCTCGTACTGGTTGACCGGGAACGTGATCTCGTATCTCTGGGTCATGCGGTTTAAGTCGATAACCTCGCCTTCCTCAAAATCGCCGAAAGCGATCCAGTATTTGGGATGCAGCCCGAAAGTGTACTGAAGGTTCGGGTCCGCCGGTCTTGCAAATACAGGATTACCGGACATGCCGATACCGATGGAAGCCTTGCCTGCCGGAATGGAACCGTCGCATCTGATACCCAGTTTGCCCTGAGTCGTCTTGTGATCGGAGTCTACGAAGTGATACGCGCCGTCTTCCTTCTTGAACGCGATGGAATTCTGCGTCACATCCGAAGGATCGGCTTTTCTGACTTCCGATGCATGGAATACCACGCCGGGATCGAGCGCTCCCTCCTCGCACCATGCGAAGCTGTAATCGATCGTCCAGCCGAACGTCAGCTTGGTGCCGGGATGCGCGGTTTTGCTGAACCATACCAAAGAACGGATATCCTCATCCTGATCCTCGTAGGTCTGATAGATACAGAAATCTCCGCAGGATGTTCCCTGATGGTCTACGTTAAGTACATAAGGTGTTGCCATAATTCATTTCCTCCATTTTCTTTTTTTTTCAAACATGTAAGCAGCTGCACTTCCTGTCTGATGGAGCCAGTCTAACATAGCCCGTCGGAAAGTTTCCGTAAACAAATCGGAAAATTATCGGAATCCTTTCAGTTTTCTGTTGTAATAGAGCATTTTATCGCGCTTTCCCTGCTTTTCATAATAATGTAACAGTCTCCCCAACACCTCGTAATATGCCATATCGTAGGAAGCCTCGTAATCCTCCACCCACTCATAGCTGTTTTCAAACAAAAGCGGAGCCGTATAAAGCTGTTCCGCCCGTTCCCAGTCTTGCGCCTCTTTGCTGTCAAGACACATCAGAAACTCCTGCAGATCCAACTCTATCAGCCCCGTATCCAGATAAATCTCTTCCCGGTATATGGCAAGCGGCAGCTCGACGCCCTCCGCCTTCTGCCATTGATTGACAAAAGCGCACACCTTATACAAGCTGTCCCTTGCCCTGCCGCGCTCCGCCTCAGCCCACATCAGTTCTTCCAGCATTCTTTTTTTCACCGCTCTTTTGCCGTTACAGCACAAATACGAAAGCATTTCCTCCGCTTTGCGGTTTTTCATCGGACAATAACGCCCATCCTGATAAACGCTGAATTTTCCGAAACACTCGATCCGTGTGCTTACTTTTTTTTATGCCCTGACCCGCCGCCCGTCAGAAGCATCGGCGTAAGCAAAATACCCGTCTGCGTTAAACTGCACTCCAAAAAATCCTGTTCCCTGATGCCAAAAGCAGACATCGCCTTTGAAGGGAGGTATATCATTCCCTCCTTTTTCACTTGTACCTTCATATCATTCCCCCTTTACGTGTTTACCCCGCTGCCAGCATCGATTTTGCAAGTCATACATCCCCGTACCAAGCAGCGTTTGGTTTACATAAATTGTACTATGTCTGTAGTCATATGTAAAGAAGGATTTCCACGCGCGCTTCCTATTTTCTTCTTCTGCGCAAAATGATATACTTGATGCAGGGATAACAGACCCTATGAGAGAAAGAGAGGAAATACGCCCATGAAAGAACAACTCTACACCATCCCCCTAAACGACGCCATCAACGCGCAGGACGAGTGCCCATTCTGCTATATCGAGCGAAACGTCGAGCAGGATCTCCTCGATTTTGTGCTGGGTTCTGGTTCTTCCTATATGGAAAGCGATATCCGGGAACAGACAGACAAGGCCGGCTTTTGCAGAAAGCATTTCAAGAAAATGTTCGATTATGGCAACACGCTGGGCAACGCATGGATTTTAAAGACCCACTACCAGAAAATGAACCGGGAATTGCAGGAACAGATCAAGTCCTTTAAACCGGGAAAAACCTCCTTAAAGGATAAGTTTAAAAAACAGACCGAGCGCACGAATCCCATCGGCGTCTGGGTTGCGGAAAAGGAGGCGTCCTGCTATATCTGCAATCGCTATGCGGATACCTATGCGCGTTACCTCGACACTTTCTTTGTGATGTATAAAAAAGACCCGGAATTTCGCCGGAAAATCGCGGAGAGCAAGGGTTTCTGCCTGCCCCACTTCGGCGATCTGTGCGAGGCCGCGGACAGCCGCCTAAACGATAAGGAAAAGGCGGATTTCTATGAGACGGTCTTTCCCCTGATGGAACGGAATATGGCGCGTCTGTCTGAGGACGTCTCCTGGCTCGTAGAGAAATTTGACTACCGCAACAAAGACGCCGACTGGAAAAACTCTAGGGACGCGATCCAGCGCGGTATGCAGAAATTAAAGGGCGGTTATCCCGCCGATGCGCCTTATCAAATGAACAAATAAAAAAGGACAGGCCTCAAAACCTGTCCTCTCGCAAACCCTCGCTAGATCGCATCCATAGAGCCGTCGCTGTCATCGTCGTCAAAGAACTCTTCCACTTTCTTGACGCTCCCGACAACCTTATCTGTCGCCTCGGCTTTCGCCGCCTGAAGGCCTTCCTTGAAGTCCTCCTTAAGCTCTTCCTTGGCGCTGTCCTCCGTCTTGTTCAGATCCAGATCTACATAGTTACGATCCGTGTCCGCCTCGTCCAGATCCTCGTCGAAGTTGTCAAAATCATCGTCGTCATCAAAATCGTCATCCATCAGAGCGTCCCTGCCTTTCAGGTAGTAGTACACTCCTCCCGCTACGGCGCTAAGAGCCGCTGTTACCATCAACAATTTTCCGAATTTTTTTGCCATCAGTGTTCTCCTTTCACCGTATCAGTCCCTATCAATATTATATTAATACTATTTTGCGAAAATGAAAAGAGAATATGTATAAAAAAAGAAAAAATTTTGCCAAACTTCTCCATTTTAACCACTACATCTTGTATTTCAAAATTTTCTCAGAACTAGTTTTTCGCAAGACATTGAATCCCGCAGGGGGTTGTGCTATAGTAATATTCGACCGAAAAGGTCAATTTTTGTAGAATTGAGGAAGCTATGAACGAGAAATTTTTTGATCTGAAAAAAGAAAAACAGGATCGCATGATCAACGCCGCCTTAAAAGTATTCTCCAAAGGCGGCTATAAGCATGCCAGTACGGATGATATTGTAAATGAGGCTGGCATCAGCAAAGGACTCTTATTCCTTTATTTCGGGAGCAAGCTCGGCCTTTACAGCTTCCTCTATGATTACAGCGTGCGTTTTATGAAACTTGAAATCACCGGCGGCGTCTCCTCCACCGAGCAGGATTATTTTGAGATCCGCAGGGAAATGGAGTATGCAAAAATGCAGGTGCTGAAAAATTATCCTTACATGCAGCAGTTTCTGGACCGCTGCCGTTTTGAGGACGTGAGCGAGGCTCTTATGGCCATTGACCGCCAAAAGAACGTATTGACCGATATTCAGGCCGTTCTCAAAAACCAGAGCAACCGCTCCCTCTTTAAACCGGAGGTTGATTATGAGAAACTGGATCTGATGCTCACCTACACCGTGGACGGCCTGATGAACGCCCGTTTTCAGGACGCTTCCTTCCAGCCGGAGCTTCTCTACAACGAGATCTGCGCCTATTTTACGATGATGAAAAGACTCACCTACCGCTAAAGGCGGTTTTCACTCCGAGATAAAAAGTCCGGCTTCATAGCCAGACTTTTTTTAATGCCAAAATTCCTTCCCCGATCGCTTCCAGCGTCAAACCGCCATATCCGAGAATCATGGTGGCAGGCGTACCCTGCGCCGCCTCGTCTCTCTTGCGTTTCGTCTGGTTCTCTCGGCCGCTGTCTTTCGACTCCTCTTCCTCCATGCAGAAAGCTCCCATGCCGTAAACCTTCACATCCGCCTTGGCCGCCGCCTCTTCCAGCTCTTCTTCGCTTCTGCCCTTTCTGTCCGCAAGCAGAACATGAAGGCCCGCATTCTCCCCGGACAACGTAAAATCCTTCTCAAAATCCTTTAATTCCCCCAGCAGAAAATCATGTTTTGTGCGGTATAATTTACGCATTTTGTTCAAGTAGCGTTCAAAATATCCATCGCTGATAAACTCGTTTAAAATGGTCTGGTCAATTCTGGAAACCGTAGAGGAAAAAAAGCCGCACTCCCTGCGGTATCTCTCCAAAAGAGAATAGGGCAGCACCATATAGCTGACCCGGATCGCGGGTGCGATCGCCTTGGAGAACGTGCCAATGTAAATCACACGGCCCAGCCTGTCGGACGCCTGCAAAGACGGCAGGGGCTTTCCCTTATAACGGAATTCACTGTCATAATCATCCTCTATGAGATAACGCCCTTCCTCTTCGTCCGCCCAGCGCAAAAGCTCCATGCGTCTGCCGATGGGCATGGAAATTCCCGTCGGGTATTGTCTGGACGGCATCACATAGGCCAGCTTCGCGCCGCTCTTTTCCAGTTCGTCCACACGGATTCCCTTCGCGTCCATCGGAATCAGCGAGATCGGATAGGCAAAAGACCGGAAAATCTTGTAGGCCCTGATATAAGTCGGATTCTCCATCGCCACATGAATATGGCGGCCCAAGATCTTTTCCAATAAAAGAAGCAGGAAGTCATTCCCTGCCCCGACAATGATCTGCTCCGGGTCACAGTTGACGCCCCGCGATCCGTGCAGATACCGGCAGATCGTCCTGCGAAGCTCAATATCCCCTTGGGGCTCCCCCAAAGCAAACATATGGCTTCTGGCGTCTACCATAATATTTTTTGTAATCTTTTTCCATGTTGCATAGGGAAACTGACTCATGTCAATCGCATTGGGCGAAAAATCATAACGCTTCTCCGGAACTTCCGTCCTGCACGCCGGCTCCGCCTTTCCATGCGCATCTGCCGCGCCGGTATTGTACAGTTCCCTCACATCGCCGACAAAATAGCCGCTCCTTGGCTTCGCAATCAAATATCCTTCCGCCGCAAGCTGTCCATAAGCCATATCCACCGTTGTTCTGGAAACTTGCAGATATTCCGAAAGAAATCTGGCGGAGGGAAGCCTTTCATCCTGCAAAAGATTTCCCTTCCTGATCTCCTCCCTGATATACTCGTAAATCTGTTCGTATAGCGTTTTACCGCTCGTCTGCTCCAGTTCAATGTGAATCGGTAACTCTTTCATCTATTTCCCGTCCGCCGTTACTTTCTGGCTGTAGCGTTCTTTTCCTTGATCTTCTTCATAATCATTTCTTTCACATCCCGGGCCTTATCCTTCATGCGCGGATTCGCCGTCTTAGAAGCAATCAATCCGGAAATCAAACGGCTCGCCACATCGTACTGCTCAAAGCGCATCGCCGTCACCCCAATCAGGAAATCCACCGTAGGCTCATCCATACCGCACATCGGAAAGCTCTCCGTCTGTCTTGCCGCAAGGAACCCTTCCAGCGCGTTTCTGAGGAACTCGTCTTCCTCCTCTTGACACTGTTTCTTCTTCTCCTCGTAGCCTTCCTCTTCCGGATTCAGATGCTCCGCCTGCCCTCTGAGAAGCCATGCCGTCTTCAAACAGATATAAGCCTTCTCGCTCGCCTTTGTCTGCTTCACAATCGCATTTGCAAGCGCCATCTTATAACGCTCCAAAGCCTCTTCATAACTGTAAATCTCCGCCGTTTCCTTCTGCGGTTTGAAGTTGGCCGAAATCGCTTTCTGGATATTCTTCGCCTGCGGAGAAGTCAGATATTTAAAAAATCTGCTGAGCGCCGCATAACCGCAGGACGGGCACATGATCACATCATATTTTAAGAGATCAATCTGCTCATACCTCGGCCGAAGGTCCAGATCGCTTCCCGCCAGTTTCGCCTTACCGATCTTAACGGTTCTCGCCTTAAACTCCCTGTCGCAAAGCGGGCAGGTAAAAGACTTATCAAAGAGGAAATCCTGCTCCTGTACAGTGTGTACCGCAGCCTGCGCCCCTTCTTCGCCTTCCCCTTCTTTCTTAGGCTTTTCATAGAGATCCATACTTTCCAGATTACTCAGTCCAAACTGCTCTAACCCCGATAACAGTCCTGCCATTTGTTTAACCTCCCCAACTTATATTTTATACTCTCGTTTTATCTCATTCATTTCTTACTTATTTAGTTTACCCTAATTCTCCTGTTTCGGCAATACATAAGAGCTCTTAAGGGACACAATTCTGTTAAATACGAGATTCCCCGGCTGGGAATCCTTACAATCCACACAGAAAAATCCCTGCCGCACGAACTGAAAACTCTCGTATGCCTTCGCATCTTTCACCGACGGTTCAATCCGGCACTCCTTCAAAACGGTCAGCGAATTGGGATTCAGGTTCAGGCTTCCGTCCTCATTGTAGACGCCCTTTTCCTCGTCAATGATATTCTCGTACAGTCTGACCTCGGCCTTCACGGACTCCGCCGCGGATACCCAGTGAATCGTTCCCTTCACCTTACGGCCGTCCGGACTGTTGCCGCCCTTGGAAGCCGGGTCGTAGGTACAGTGCACCACCGTCACATTTCCAGCGTCGTCTTTCTCAAAACCAACGCATTTTACAAAGTACGCTCCCATCAAGCGAACCTCATTTCCCGGGAAAAGCCTGAAATATTTCTTCGGCGGTTCCTCCATGAAATCTTCCCTCTCAATATAAAGTTCCCTGCTAAAAGGCACTTCGCGCGAACCGAGGGATTCGTTCTCCGGATTATTGACGACTGGAAGCAGCTCCGTCTGGTTTTCCGGATAATTGTCTATCACCAGCTTGACCGGATCGGTCACTGCCATAATCCGCGGACGTTTCATCTTGAGATCTTCCCTGATGCAATACTCCAGCATCGAATACTCCGCGGAAGAATTCGCCTTGGACACGCCGCAAAGCTCCACAAAGAGCCTGATTGACTCCGGCGTAAAGCCCCGTCTTCTCAAAGCGGCGATGGACACCAGTCTGGGATCGTCCCAACCGTCCACAATGCCGTCTTCCACCAGCTTCTTAATATATCGTTTCCCTGTCACCACATTAGTCAGGTACATTTTCGCAAACTCAATCTGCTTCGGGGGATGAGGGTATTCCAGTTCTGTCACCACCCAGTTATAAAGCGGTCTGTGATCCTCAAACTCCAAGGTGCAGATAGAATGGGTAATCCCCTCGATCGCATCCTCTATGGGATGCGCGTAATCGTACATCGGATAGATGCACCATTTGTCTCCCGTATTCTGATGGGATAAATGGGCCACGCGGTACAAAATCGGGTCGCGCATGTTAATATTCGGGGAGGACATGTCGATTTTCGCGCGCAGGGTCTTCTCCCCGTCCGCGTATTTTCCTTCCTTCATCTCCTCAAACAGCCGCAGATTTTCTTCTACGCTGCGGTTTCGGTTGGGATCGTCCTTTCCCGGCTCCGTCAAGGTTCCTCGGTATTCGCGCATCTCGTCCGCCGTCAAATCGGACACATAGGCTTTCCCCTTCTTGATCAGCTTAAGCGCTCCCTCATACATCTGATCGAAATAATTAGAGGCAAAAAACAGCCGGTCCTCATAATCCGCTCCCAGCCATTGTACATCGGCCTTGATGGATTCCACAAACTCGCTCTTCTCCTTGGTGGGGTTTGTGTCGTCGAAACGCATATTGAATTTTCCGCCATACGCAGACGCCAGTCCATAATTCAGCAATATGCTCTTGGCATGCCCAATATGCAGATAACCGTTAGGCTCAGGCGGGAATCTGGTGTGTACGGTATCATAGACACCCTCCGCCAGATCCTTATCTATGATCTGCTCTATAAAATTCTTGGACTCCACGTCTGCTCCCTCCTCTGTCTCAAAAGGGCAAAATCCCACACTGTGGAATCTTGCCCTATCCCTAAATCTGTGTTCCCTTTCATCTTCGCCGTTTATATGGTTTTTCATTCATCCTGCAGAAATGTTTCCATCCCTGCATCGTTTTCAAATATCCGCCTCACAGCCATACGCTGCGTATCTCAGTCTTCCTCATCATCCACCGCAGCCGCAATACCGGAAACCACGGATGAAACCACTGCGATCACTACCGGAATAATCACTACTACCAAAAAACCGCCCAATAACAAAACGCCCATAATCGAATTCCTCCTTGTCGAAACCTATCGTCGACCGTACAACAGTAATTATACACATTTTTTCCTAAAACTGCAAGAAATTTGTGTAGATTACCGATCCGGCTCCCCCGCATTCATATCCGTATACATATCCAGAAGCCCAACCGTCTCCGAGGCCGGTCTTCCATACATGTTACAGCATTCGTGAGACACATTCTTAGGCTCTGTGCTCTCCTCGTCGAAATTAACGCTCATGCGGTATACGCCCTGTTTGGACTCCGCATCCAGATGCCGCATGATCTCTTCCATCAGTTCCTGATCACTTTGTCCCATGTCTTCGCCGCCTCCTTTGCGGACTACCAAAGCCCTTCTAACAAATATTCATACAGATAATCATACTCGTCAAACAACTCTTCCAGCCACGAAGCCACGTCGTCCGTATCTAATTCAAAGAAGGCCTTCTTCGGCTTTACATTCTGTTTCACCCGCCGCGCGAGCGGTTCGATCCCATACTCTCCCCGAACCAAAAGCAGCTCCTCATCGTCCATGCTGATCAAAACTTCCTCCATGTCCAGATCAAAGCTTTCTCCTTTTTGGATATGGGACAGGCTTCCCTCCGCAGTGACATCCAGCCTGCCTTCCGGCATTTTCAACGAGAGCGCCGTTTCAAAGCTGTCGTTCCTTCCGTTACACCCCAGATCAATATCCAGCCCCGTATGATATGTTTCCCCGTCACTTGTCATGTCGCACCTGATGTCTGACTCCATCTGATAGTTGTCAGATACAAGGCTCTGCACAAGCTGCCATGTCAACTCCGTATCTTCCGTGTCCTCCTCCCGCTCTCTCTTCATTTCTATTTTACCCTGCATCTTTTCTATACTGTGCTCCGTCCCCAAGAAATAGATATCCCCGGAAATTTGTAAATCACCCTGATACAGGGAAAGCGGCTTCTCAAGGCAGATGCTCGTAATCCGGTTTTCACGGTTCAATTCAAAGAGAAAGCTGACGTCCTCCCCATTTGATACCACATCAAAATAACTCAAAAGCCCCATAGCTTCTTCGCGGCCAATCTGGCTGTAATCCACATAGTCGTACAGTACCTGTCTGACAAGCTCGTTAAAATACATATTGTCAAAGCTGACCCGGAAAAGATCGCTTCCCGCCCGTTCGATCGTCATATGACGCCTGCACTCCGCAATTTCCGGCTCATATTCTTTCAAAAGAGCCTTGACAACGCCTTCCTCATCCGCAAAAATCCACGGGTCTGTAAACAAGTCGATGGAAAAATCGTCTCCTTCCATTTCTCCAAGCGACCACGCCCAAATAGACTGGTTGTACTGCTCCAGCACGTTTTCCGTCTCTATGTACATATCTTCTAAAAACAGTTCCGGAATCGAAAAGCAGAGTTTCTCCTTGTCTCCGAAAATCTCCAAATGCCCAAATTCATAATTCATCAGGCTCAAGGTCGTGGAAGCCGCCAGCTCTTTTTCCTTACTGTCCATTTCACATTCCGTATCCACGCCAAGGGTCAGTTCCCCGAAGTAATCGCTTCCCGTGTCGAAGGTAACGTTCCATTTCGATTCGGCGGCGTAACCCTCCTTGGCCATCATTTGTCTGATCGCTCCCATGCCCATTTTTTCCGCAAGCGGGTTTTTCATCTCCTCGATCTCCCGCGCCAGATTGAGAAGCCCCTTCTGCAGTCTATAGGCTGGGGAGTGCGTATGGTGCATCCATCCTCCCAGAATGATTACTAGAACTGCCGCGCACACGCACAGCACGATGATAAGCGTTCTTTTCTTGTTGTCCTTAGGCGGCAGATAAGGCTGCTCCGGCGGCCCAAGCGTCTTTTTTACCGGCATTGGCGGCTGCATTCCGAAATGATCCATGTACTATCCCCTCATAATCTCCTGATCGCGTTTCCCGATCTTATTTTCTGATTCTCTTCCATACTACCATATTCCCGTCAAAAACAAAATAGAAAAAACACCCGGAAGCATTTGCTTCCGAGTGTTTCAAGTTTCATCTATCAGCCTTTCGCCGCAGCGATCTCCGCTTTCAGAGCTTCTGTCAGCTTGGGAACGATCTTATTCAGGTCGCCCACTACGCCATAGTCCGCCACATCGAAGATCGGCGCATCCGCATCCTTGTTGATTGCAACGATGATATCGGACTCTTCCATACCTGCCACGTGCTGAATCGCACCGGAGATACCGATTGCGAAATACACATTCGGACGAACGGTCTTACCGGTCTGGCCCACCTGCAGATCCTTCGGCTTCCAGCCGGAATCAACGACTGCACGGGAGCAGCTCACCGTACCGCCAAGCACCTCTGCCAGATCTTCAAGAATCTTAAAGTTCTCAGGGCTTCCAACGCCACGGCCGCCGGATACCAGAATCTTTGCATCCATGATATCCACGGTCTCAGCGACGGATTTCACAATATCCAGAATCTCCACATACTTATTGTCGGGAGTAAAGCCGGGATTGAACTCCTCCACGTTTGCCTTCGCACCCTTGATCGGGGTAATTTTCTGCATAACGCCCGCACGAACCGTCGCCATCTGAGGACGGTTGTAAGGACATGCGATCGTAGCGATGGTGTTGCCGCCGAATGCCGGACGGGTCATCAGGAGCTGATTGTGAAGCTGCTCCTGACCGGGCGTGGGCTGAAGCGGGAAATCGCCAATCTCGAGAACGGTACAGTCCGCCGTCAAGCCGGTCGCCACTCTTGCAGACACTCTCGGGCCCAGATCTCTTCCGATCGCCGTAGCGCCCACCAGCATGATCTCGGGTTTGTACTTATTGATCACGGATGCCAGCGCATGTGCGTAAGGCTCCGTTCTGTAATCTTTCAGTTCGGGATCGTCCACCACGATCACCTTGTCCGCGCCGTACTCAGCGAGCTGGTCCGCCAGACCCTTAATGCCCGATCCGATCAGTACAGCGGTTACCTCTGTATTTAAGTCCTTTGCCAAGTCTTTCGCCTTGCCGAGCAGCTCAAATGCGATACTGCTGACCTCATTGTCTACCTGCTGCGCAAAGACATATACACCCTTGTATTCTTCTAAATTCATTTTATACCTCTTTCTGCGCACTCGTTTACGCGTATTCTTTATATAACGTGTTTGATTTTCAGTTTGTCAACAATGTAGCTTACGGACTCGTCGGGATCAAGGGAAACCTTCTCGCCGGCGCCCTTTCTCACCTTGTCGGAAGCCTTTGCAATCTTGGTCGGTGATCCCTTAAGACCTAAGTTTGCATCGTCAACATCCTTCAGATCCGCTCTGCCCCAAACGGTGATCTCCTGCTTGTAAGCGTCGAAGATACCGCCGGGAGTCATATAACGAGGCTCATTCAGCTCAGAAAGAGCGGTAATCAGGCAAGGCATTTTCGCCTTAACCACATGATATCTGTCTTCATACTGACGCTCAACGACCACGCTGTCGCCCTCAATCTTGATATCCTGCGCATAAGAGATTACTGGAATGTCCAGATGCTCGGAAATCTGCGGGCCAACCTGTGCGGTATCGCCGTCGATTGCCTGACGGCCTGTAATAATCAGATCATAGTCCAGATTTCTAATCGCGCCTGCAAGCGTTGTAGAGGTTGCCCATGTATCAGCGCCGCCGAGTACCCTGTCGGTCACCAGAACGCCCTTATCCGCGCCCATAGCCATTGCCTCACGAAGAACCTCTTCCGCTTTGGGAAGACCCATCGTCACTACCGTTACCTCTGCGCCATACTGATCCTTTAATCTGAGCGCAGCTTCCAGTCCTGCTTTATCATCCGGGTTCATGATGGTAAGCATCGCGCCTCTGTCAAGAGTTCCGTCCGGATTAAACTTAACGCCGCCTGCGGTATCAGGAACCTGTTTCACACAAACCACAATTTTCATTGTATTTTTCTCCTTCTTAAATTTTTTATGTGTACCGACTTTACTGTAAGCCGTCTTACTTAAGCAGAGCGCCGGAGATTACCATTCTCTGCACCTCGCTTGTGCCCTCGTAGATCTCCGTGATCTTCGCGTCGCGCATCATACGCTCTACGTCGTACTCTCTGATATATCCGTAACCGCCGTGCAGCTGAACCGCCTTTGTGGTCACTTCCATCGCTACTTCCGCAGCGTACAGCTTCGCCTTAGCGGCTTCCACAGAATATACCTTCTGGGTAGCCTTGGCCATAGCAGCCTTGTACACAAGGAGCTGTGCCGCCTCAACCTTGGTAGCCATGTCGGCAAGCTGGAACTGGGTGTTCTGGAAAGCGCCGATGGCTCTGCCAAACTGCTTTCTCTCTTTCACATAAGCAATGGTATTCTCCAATGCGCCCTCTGCAAGACCAAGCGCCTGGGATGCGATACCGATACGTCCGCCGTCCAGCGTGTGCATTGCGATATTGAAGCCCTTACCCTGCTGGCCCAGAAGATTATCCTTCGGGATGCGGCAGTCTGTGAAGATCAGCTCGTAAGTGGAGGAACCGCGGATACCCATCTTCTTCTCCTTCGTACCAAAGGTGAAGCCGGGCGTGCCTTTCTCCACGATAAATGCGGAAATCTCCTTCTGCATACGGCCGCGCTTCTCAACCGTGCCGGTAATTGCAAAAATCACATATACATCAGCTTCCTTACCGTTGGTAATAAAGCACTTGGAACCGTTTAATACCCACTCGTCGCCCTCAAGCACAGCCTTGGTCTGCTGGCCCTGTGCGTCCGTGCCGGCGCCGGGCTCCGTCAAACCGAATGCGCCCAGCTTCTCGCCTTTTGCAAGGGGCACCAGATATTTCTGCTTCTGCTCTTCCGTACCGTAGGTCATAATCGGATCGCAGCACAGGGATGTATGAGCGGATACGATAACACCGGTCGTGCCGCACACCTTGGAAAGCTCCTCCACACACATAGCATATGTAAGGGGATCACAGCCCTGTCCGCCGTACTCCTTGGGAACGGGAATGCCGAGGAAACCTAACTTCGCCATCTTCTCGACGGTCGCTCTCGGGAAAACCTCTGTCTCATCCACTTCCTGCGCGAGAGGTTTTACTTCTTTTTCGGCGAACTCTTTGAACAGAGATCTCGCCATTTCATGTTCTTTGCTTAACGTAAAATCCATGATATCTTATTCCTCCATGTTTTATTTTTTACTTCGAGTAGTCAAAAAATCCAACGCCGGTCTTTCTGCCGAGCTTCTTCTCCTCTACCATCTTCTTAAGAAGCGGCTGCGGAGCGTATTTCTCATCTTTGGTCTCATTGTAGAGCACTTCCATGATCGCAAGGCAGATATCCAGTCCGATCAGGTCGCCAAGGTGCAGCGGGCCCATGGGATGGGATGCGCCAAGCTGCATCGCCACATCGATATCCTCTGCGGAAGCGGTGCCTGCATCCAGAACGCCGATCGCCTCGTTGATCATCGGGATCAGGATTCTGTTTACCACGAAACCGGGAGCTTCTTTTACCTGTACGGGAGTCTTGCCGATCTCCTCCGCGATCTTGGTGATCTTATCTACCATATCCTGAGGAGTATTCTCGCCTCTGATGACCTCAACCAGCTTCATTCTGTCAGCCGGATTGAAGAAATGCATTCCGATCATCGGTCTGTCAAGGCCCTCGCCGATCTTGGTGATGGAAAGGGAAGAAGTATTGGATGCAAACATGCAGTCCTTCTTCACGATGCCCTGCAGCTCTTTGAAGATCGCCTGCTTGATCTCCATTTTCTCAAGAGCAACCTCAACGATCAAATCGCACTCGCCGCAAATGTTATTTAAACCTGTGGTAATCTTGCCCATAACCTCGTCGGCCTTCTCCTGCGTGATCTTCTCCTTGCCGACAAGGAAATTCATATTTTTCTGAATCTTAGCTTTGCCGCCTTCCGCGTACTCCTCCTTGATATCGCAAAGGCAGACTTCATAACCGTCTGTCATGGCAAATGCCTGTGCAATGCCGGAACCCATGGTTCCCGCGCCGATAATACCTACTTTCATTGTAGTTCCTCCTTTATATTTTTTAATATTTTATACCACTCGAAAATTCCTTTGCTGCGCAAAACTTAGCAATTCTTAAACGGCTCCTTCACCTTCTCCTTATTCTTGTCAAGGAAGAATGCCATACCGTACTTCTGATCCTCGGTCTCGAAGCAGTCGCCGAAGAGCTTCTCCTCGATCACGATCGCCTCGTCCATGCCGACTTCTAAACCGTCATTGATCGCCTTCTTACAGTTGCGCACCGCGATGGGCGCGTTCTTAGCGATGCCGGAAGCCATCTTCTCAGCCGCCGCCATCAGCTCTTCCTGCGGATATACTGCGTTTACCAGACCGATACGAAGCGCCTCGTCCGCCTTGATATTTCTTGCCGTATAAATCATCTGCTTCGCCATGCCGGGGCCGACGATTCTTGCCAGTCTCTGCGTACCGCCGAAGCCGGGCGTAATGCCAAGGCCGACCTCGGGCTGTCCGAACACTGCGTTCTCGGAACAGATTCTGATATCGCAGCTCATGGAAATCTCACAGCCGCCGCCCAGCGCAAAACCATTCACCGCCGCAATCACGGGAATCGGGAAGGTCTCTAACTTGCGGAACACATCGTTGCCCTTCTTACCGAAGGCTTCGCCCTCCGCCTTAGTCAAGGTGCTCATCTCGCCGATATCCGCGCCTGCCACGAAGGACTTCTCGCCCGCGCCCGTCAGGATCAGGCATCTGATCTCCTTTAAGTCTACCGCGTCAAGGGTTGCATTCAGCTCATCCAGTACGGTGGAATTGAGCGCATTCAACGCCTTCTCTCGGTTGATCGTGATCACGCCGACCTGCCCCTTTACCTCATATAAAACAAATTCCATTGTATGTATCTCCTTTTTATTTTTTCAACATCTGCGGAGAATGCCCGCTTTTGGCATTCTCACATAGTTACATTTCTACAATAGTTGCGCATCCCATACCACCGCCGATACACAGCGTAGCAAGACCCTTCTTCGCGCCCTTAGCCTGCATCTCATGCAGCAGCGTTACCAAAATACGCGCGCCTGAAGCGCCTACAGGGTGGCCCAGCGCGATCGCGCCGCCGTTCGGATTGAGCTGCTTGTCAACATTAATGCCAAGCTCCTTGCCAACCGCTACGGACTGTGCCGCAAACGCCTCGTTTGCCTCGATGATATCGAAGTCCTCGATCTTGTAGCCAGCCTTTGCCATAACTTTCTTGGTTGCGGGAACCGGGCCGATACCCATGATCTCCGGTCTGCATCCAGCCAGCGCGCCTGCCACGAAGGTTGCCATAGGCTTCACGCCAAGCTCCTGCGCCTTCTCCTCGCTCATCACAACGATTGCCGCCGCACCGTCGTTGATGCCGGAAGCGTTACCTGCGGTTACGAAGCCGTCGGGGTTGATCGGACGAAGCTTCTGTAAGCCTTCGATGGTAGATCCCGGTCTCGGACCCTCGTCCACCTTGAACTCCACCATCTCTTTTTTCTTCTTCACCATAACGGGTACGATCTCTTTATCAAATGCGCCGCTCTTCTGCGCCGCCTCCGCTTTCTGCTGGCTCTTCAATGCGAACTCGTCCAGTTCTTCGCGGGTAAGGCCCCACTCTCTGCAGATATTGTCCGCAGTCATAATCATATGGTAGTTATTGAAAGCATCCCAGAGGGCATCGTTCACCATCGTATCTACCAGAGTGCCGTTGTTCATTCTGTAACCGTAACGGCCCTGCATAACCGCATAAGGAGCCATGGACATATTCTCCATACCGCCGGCAACCACGATGTCAGCGTCGCCCGCCTGAATCATCTGTGCAGCCATGTTCACACAGTTTAAGCCGGAACCGCAGACCACATTGATGGTAACCGCCGGAACCTCATTGGGAATCCCAGCCTTGATGGAGGACTGGCGAGCCACGTTCTGACCCTGTCCTGCCTGAATTACACAACCCATGTACACCTGATCAACCTTATCCGGCGCTACGCCTGCTCTGTTAAGCGCCTCCTTGATCACGATTGCGCCCAGCTCTGCCGCCGGTGTGGTGCTCAAGCCCCCGCCCATTGTACCGATTGCTGTACGGCAGGCACCTGCCAAAACAACTTTTTTTGCCATTTTTTTCTCCTCCATATTTGTAATATTTTTATTAAGAAGCCCTAAATGTAAGGCTTTTGTACGATTGTTATTTTTTTGTCATTGTCCGACGTTTCTATTGTATCATAGGGAATCTATTTTTGCAATCTACTTACCATGCTCTTATATCTCAAATTTTTCTACAAGCTGTACCATGGTCTCCACCTGCGATTTTTGCTCGGTGCTGACAGCCGCCGTTTCCTCGGAAGTTGCGGAATTGTTATCGACAGCGGAGGAAACCTGCGTTACGTTCTGATTCAGCTCCTGCATCCGGCCGGTATCTCTCTTTAAGATCTGCTCGATCTGCCCCATCTTTTCCGTGGCTTTCTTGGCGTCGGCCATAACTTCGTTCATGTTGGCTTCCGTTTCCTCTGCAATGGAAATGCTCTTGTTCATGGCCAAAATCGTTGTCTCGATCAGCTCTGTGGTTCTGCCGGCCGCCTCCGCCGACTCAGCGGCGAGATTCTTCACTTGCTCCGCCACCACGGCAAAGCCTTTTCCTGCCTCGCCCGCTCTTGCCGCCTCAATGGCCGCGTTCAAAGCTAACAGATTCGTCTGCGAAGCAATATCGTCGATCGCCCCTATGATCGTGCTGATCTGTTCGGAGCATCTGCCCACTTCCTGAATCGCCGCCTTTAACTCCTGTAATTTCTCATTGCCCTTCGTCAGCGTCTGGCCCGCCGATGACGCCATACTTGCGGACTCTTCCGCCTCGCGCGCGTTTTCTTCCATGCTCTTTGTCATGGCGTCAAAAGCAGTCATCAGCTCCGACACCTGCATAGCCTGCATGGTACAGTTCTCCGCCAGATCCTGCGCCGCATACGCAAGCTGCTCCGATCCGCTGTCGATCTGTCCTGAAACGGTGCGGATAGTCCTGATCGTTTCCTGCATTTTCTCCCCGATCTGCACAAAGGATTCCTTGATGGAAACGAACTCTCCCACATACTCCTGCCGAATCTCAATCCGGTAATCGCCGTTGCCCATCTTTTCAAGCGTCTGGGTGATTTCTTTGATCATGCCGAGAAGATTCTGCTTCATAAAGGCGATGGACGAAACCATCTTGCCGACCTCGCTCTCATCCGCTTCCATGTCAAGCTCCACATGGAACTCGCCGCCCGCAAGCACGGCCATCTGATCCGACACTTTCAAGATTGGCTCCAAAAGCTCTTCCTCCGAAAATTTGATGGTCTTGATCATCTCCCGCGCCACATACAGGAAGGACAACGCAAACAGCGCCTCAAAAATGTACTGCAGCACTTTTAATCCCATCTGCCTGTTATCCTTTCTTTCTAAAATGGCAAGGATGGTCTCGTCCGTCTGCTGACTAATTTGATCGACCGAGTTTCCGTACTCCGCGCTGAACACGCACGCCTGCGCCGACGCCAGATCGCCCGCCTGCACATAGCTGATCGCCTGCTGCTCCAACGGCACAAGCTGATCGGACATCGCCGCGATCTGGTTGAGGCTCGTCCATTCGTCTTCCTTCAGGGCGCAGCCTTTCAAAGTTTCAAGCGCCTGCTCCCTGTTTTTATCCTCATTTAGTTCCTTCATATAGCCGTCGTAATACTTCTGTTCCCCCGTAACGGCATACGACTGGATATCATACGTCAAAGTCTTCGATGCAATCCGATACTGATTCAACGCCACGGTCGTGTTGATCTGTGCGGTGCGTATGCGCGATAAGCCCATGTTAAAAACGATGAAGCCCACAAGCAGCGCTCCCCCGACCGCCACGGAAAGCAGCGCCTGCTTCACCAGCTTTTTTAACCGCGCCGCCTGACTCTTTGTTTCCGGTAACCCACTTTTCTTTTCCCCCATAGTCCCTCTCCTTGTTAAATCACGATTTAACAGCATGTCGTCATAACCGCTGCCACTATAAAAAGTATATCGAAATCAGGGGTTGTTTTCAATCTTTTCTTTTCGCTTCCGGTACGCTTCCGCCGCCGGGTCGGTCATGGGCACGACCCGCCTCCACTCCTTCGTATCGCCCACCTTCTCCACCTCCGAACGGTTTCGGTAGAGGAACTTGGTAAGCTCGTAGCAGTCCACCCAGATTTCGTTATTCCCCTCCTTTTGGGATTCGTCGAAGATGAGCTGTAATCCCCAGTGCAGATGCACCGTCTTGATGTTGTTGACATTCTCCTTCGTACTGTAGCCTGTGTGCCCCATGTAGCCGATCACGTCCCCGGCCGTCACCACGCTGCCCTCTTCTAACCCTTCCGCATAAGGATAATTCTGGCGCAGATGGGCATAGTAATAGTACCGCTTTCCGTCAAAGCTTCGAATCCCGATGCGCCAGCCCCCGTACTGATTCCAGCCAAGGGCTTCCACATAACCGGACTCCACCGCGATAATCGGCGTGCCGATCTGCCCCATCATGTCATGCCCCAGATGGGGCCTTGCATAGCCATAGCTGCGGGAAGACCCGAAATCATCATAATGACTGTAGTCAAATCCCTTAGCGATCGGTGAAAATGCCTTTAGCCCGTAAACCCGTTTCCCGTCCAGCGTAAACTCCCCCACCATGCCGCCAAGCACCGCCGTGTACGCTTCAAGGTAATAGTCGTAATACTCCATGTCCTTCGTCAATTTTTCCATGGTAGTCTTGCCGTCCCGTAGCTTTTCCGCCGTCTCGCCGATTTTTTTGACGCTGTTTTTGTCGAACTTCCCGCCGGTTCTCGCTCCCTCATAGGCCAAAAGCTCAATCCAGTTGATATGTACCTTGTCCTTATAAGTTTCCACGTCCAGATCATAGGCGGCCGCCAGCGCCTCGCAGGTGACGTGCAGTTCCACCCACTTGATAAAATTGCCGTCAGCGGTCACCTCCACCGCCTGCCTGTCTTTAGAACTCCACGCCGAACCGCTTCCCTGCCACGCCGACTCCCGCCATCTGCCAAGCAGTTCCCCCGCGATACACACAGAAAGGAATGCGAACAGAACAATCAGTCCGATTCTCCTGATCATGTTACCCCATGCGCTCTCCCCGTTTTGTTCCCCGTTTTGCCGTCCGCTCTTTCCCATACTCCGCCAACGCCATCCATCTTCCGCTTTACCGTAAATATATGTGCGCCGAAACTATGGTATGTCATAGGACAGCTTTGCTGCTGTGAAAAAGCGCGATAAGCAGGCTCGAAATGCTCCGCTTATGCGCGCAAAAAAGCATATAGCAGATTGTACGGCGGCGCATATGTTGTTATGATAGGAGTATACTGGAATCATGTATGAGAGGAGTTCCCTATGAAAGAAAGCATCCGAAAAAAACTGGAGGGCCGGGAAATGTTCGTATTCAGCATCGTTACGGCCCTGCTCCTGTTCGTCGCCGCCCTGCTTTTGGCCACGCCAAAGGAGCTTGCCCGCGGCATGGTGATTATCGTGCTTACCAGAGACGCGCTTGTCACGGATTATTTTGAACTGGCTGGTTTCGGCGCCGCCTTTCTCAATGCCGGCTTAGTCATGGGGCTTGCCATTGTACTGATCCGCCGCCAGAAAATCCCGTTCACGGGACTTACCATGGCTGTGCTCTTTATCAATGTGGGCTTCGCCCTTTTTGGCAAAAATCCCGTCAATGTTCTGCCCATGCTGTTTGGCACTTGGCTGTACGCCAGATTTCATCACGCGGGCATGAACCGTTACATTTACACGGCCCTTTTTGGCTCCTGCCTTGCGCCCATGGTGACGGAGCTGGTCTATCTGCTGCCCTTCTCTTTTGCCGTCAATCTGGGAATTGCCGTGCTCGTAGGTATCTTTACCGGTTTTATCCTGCCGCCTCTCTCCGTACATACCGCCTCCATGCACATGGGTTACAATCTTTTTAACATGGGATTTGCCGGCGGACTGTTTGCCTTCGTCATGATGTGCGTCCTGCAATCCTTCGGTCTGGAAAGCAACAGCGTATTTATCTGGAGCTACGGCCGCCCCCGCTGGCTGCTCATCAGCCTGTACTTGTATTTTACAGCCACCCTGCTTTTGGGTTTCCTCTTAAACAAAAACAGCCTGCGCTCCCTTTTGCAGTTGATGCAGCATCCGGGCCGCGCGGTCACAGATTTTGTCTTTATGAGCGATGCGCCGACCACTCTGGTCAATATGGGGATTATCGGTCTGCTCTGCACCACCTACATTCTTTTGATCGGCGGCGATTTATCCGGCCCCGTAGTCGGCGCGATCCTGACCGCTTTCGGCTTTGCCGCCTTCGGCGTCCATATGCGCAATTATCCGCCGGTGCTGCTTGGGGTCTTCCTTTCCACCTTTATCACCCACATGGAACCCACCACGCCGGGCATCCAGATGGGCGCCGTATCCGCCGTGGGTCTGGCTCCCGTGGCCGGACAATTCGGCATATTTGCCGGAATCATCGCCGGGATGCTGCATGCGGCTGTGGTGGTGTGCACCTCCTCCCTCTACGGCGGATTAAATCTGTACAACAACGGCTTCTCCACCGGCCTTGTGGCCATTGTGCTGGTACCGGCTCTGGAAAGTTTTATTAAGGGCTTTCAGATAAAAAAGAAGCAAAAGACAAACGCCAAACAAGACAGCGCGGCGTCCGCGCAGAAATGAGGATGACATGACACACGAAGAAAAAAAGACCGCCAAAATCGTAGAAGAATTGACCATGTTTTTCTTTGCCTTAGAGGCAAGCTATATCGACGCCCGCATCGAGCGGGAAGAAGACAGGGCCGTTATCCGGGTGGAAGCGGATTTTAACCCGGCCTACGCCGACAAGCTTTCCCATCTTGACCCGTATCTGAACGGCAAAAAAAATGACGGCATGGGCGACATCTATTGGGAACTGGCAGGCAGCGGCGATCCCGGCGAGACCAGCCAGCTTCTGTTAATCGGCATGATGATAGACCGCGCGGAAATCAGCGTAACAGAAAACAGGGTGAAGCTCACCCTGTTTCGAACCTACTGAGTCCCGTCTTTTGACCGGTACACGAACTCCCGCTGAATGGCAAAACTGATAAAGAACAGCAGAATGTCCACCGGCATTTTCACCACAACCTCCGTACCGCCGACCAGCCCAAAGAGCGCGTTTACGAGAAAAGCGCTGCACGCCATCTGGCATACCGCCAAAACTGCGTACCTACAGACAGCCGCGGCCACGCCGGCCTTGCTTCGAAACACCACCCGGTAATTAATCATGAAATTATAGACGGCGGAAATCACCCTCGCGCCCGCCGTGGCCGCCACAATGTAAGAAATTCCAAACAGGCTCCCCGTCGGCCGAAGCGCCGCGCAAAACATTTGAAAGAGCAGCAGATCCAGCACACTGGAAGAAAGGGAAGAAAAGAGGAATTTCCCGAACACCAGATAAATGCGCAGGGAATCCCTGACGGGATGAAAGTGGCTCGTTTTATTTTCCTCGATATAAACCGTTTCCACTGGCACTTCTATGATCGAAATATGCCGGTCTTTCGTCTCGATCAGCATATTGGTCTCATACTCAAAACGTTCCCCCTTCACCTGCATCAGCTCTCTCATAAAAAAAGCGGGAATGGCGCGCAGACCGGTCTGCGTGTCCGAAACGGAAAGGCCCAGCAGATAACGAAATACCTTTCGGGTACATTTATTGCCAAAACTAGACCGTATGGGCACCCCCTGCCCGTCAAAATTCCGGCATCCGAGAATCAGGCTTTCCGGATGTCCGCACAAAGCCTGCATACACGCCATAATGTCCTTCGGCCTGTGCTGTCCGTCCGAATCCGCCGTCACACAGCCAGGCGCTTCGGGAAACCTTCGCAGACAATAGTTAAACGCCGTTTTTAAGGCTCTTCCCTTTCCCAAATTCACCGCATGGTACAAAACCGTGCAATTTTCCATGGAAGCCGCCCGCCCGAAAAAGGAGGCGTACGCCTCCCCGCTGCCATCGTCCACCACAACCATATGGCGGATTCCGGCTTCCTGCAAATCGTGCAGCAAATGGATTAACTTTTCGTCCGGCTCATAGGAAGGTATGATGACCGGTATTTCCAAATAGGATGACATGAGCTGTCTTTTCTCCCATACTTTTATCGTGTCACTCTGATCAGTTTGAGGTTTTCCCCATCGTTCTCTATGCGGTATAACACGCCGCTGGAAAAAGCCTCCCCCTGCGTCACCGCATCGAACACCGCATTCTCGTCTCCGCCTGTCTCCTCCGCATACAGATAAGAGGCATGGCTGGCCTGAATCTGCCCGAGCGCCCACTCCGCGGACGCCTCGTCCAGTTTCATTTCCTTATGCACCACCGAGACGGGAGCCGCCAGATAGGCGGTGTAAATATTGTGAAATTCAGGCGTGTCCGCTCCCCTGAAATAATACACCCGCGCCCGCTTGTCCGTTTGCAGCATCTGTATCGCTCCCAGAAACGCTTCCGCCTTTTCATCCACATAGCCTTCGCGCTCGCGAAGCTGTTCTTCCGCATCGTCCCGGTAACCCACAAGTCCATCATAGCCAATCTGATAGTTGGCTGTCAATGCCACAAACAGGATAAAACAAAGCGGTACGCCATACCGACGGACTATGGCGGGGTATTTTTCCCTGTCAAACAGCCGCTGCGCATGGTTCATCCAGACCTGCGAGAGAAACAATAAGGTGCCGATCGTAAAAGGCGCCCCGTAACGCTCTATGGATAAAATCATGCCCGACGTATCTAAGTATTGTGTTTCCCCGGCAAAAATCGTAATATGCGCCAAAAAAATAATTCCGTAAAAAAGAGCGCCGCTGACCGTACAGAATCCGAGCATCAGCTTCCCCATCCGCACGGACAAAAGCTTCTTTTTCCAAAAAAACAGGCAAAGCAGACAAATAACGAGATAACACCCGATGGGCGTCATGTCGATAAAAAAGCTTTTGGTTCTGTGCAGGGGCGACCCAAAAAACGCCCGCAGAAACGCCGCCGCATATTCGCCCATATATCCCGACAATCCGTACTCATCGGTGACCACATACTTCACCGCCGTGCTCGTGGAATTGGCCACCCGTCTCATCAGCAGACAAAACAACATCCATGAACCGCCCGTGACTGCTGGCAGCAGTATAACCGCCGCCAATCCAACGCGCCCTCTGCGTCTGCTTCCGTTTTCATACTGTGCCCCGCCGCCTTCGCACTGCGGCCTGCCCTCCACGAAATGCCGGTACAGCAGGAAAAAAATAAGCCCGAACATCGCCCACACAAACCCAATCGACTTGACTAATACAAGTACGCCCAGATAGAGCGCCAGTCTGCCGTAATAAAAGACCTCCGACTTCACTTCCCGATCCGTCACCGCATAGAGAAAACCGCCGTAAATGCACGCCATCGTCAAATCGGCGCAAAACCCATAATATCCGAAATACTCTCCCACACTTGGAAACAGCCACAGGGCCGCCGCCATAAGGGCCATGAAAAAAATATTCTTCCCCTTCCACTTCTTCAACATCGGAAGCAGAAAGGCCAGATTCATCGTATAGTAGCCGGCAAAGGCCAATCCCTCCTGAAATTCATGGGGATTCAGGTGCAAAAACCACCACTTGATCATCTGCGAACCCGGCGGATAATCGCCAAAGGCAGGCGCCACATTCCCGTATTTGCCCGCGAACCCATTGGAAAAATAAAGCGCCCTCGCGTCCACCGCCCAGAAATTAAAATCGTCCCACCAGGTCACCATCTTTGCAGAAACGCTAACCGCCACCACTGCCAAAAGAATGGCCGTCATAATAAACGACGGTTGTGTCATATCGTGGAAACACCGGGCGAGCGTCTCCTTCCGCTCCTCTTTTTTCCGGGTCACAAACCACAGGGCCGCCAGACCAGAAACGAGAACCGCTATCCCGTCAATCCATGGCAGGCAACGAAAAAACGCCAGCACATACAGCGCCAGCGTCAGTCCGCAGACAAACACAGGCAGGGCTTCCACCAGACTGACGCGGAAGCGCCATGCCAAAAACAAAATACAGATCAAAACCGCCAAAATGTGCAAAAACGCCATCAACTGCACACTATACCTCCGGCTCAATCAAGCCATAGGTATTTCCCTTTCTCTTGTAAACCACATTGACCTGATCCGTCTCTGCATTACAGAATACAAAGAAATTATGTCCCAAAAGCTCCATCTGCACGCAGGCGTCTTCGGGATACATCGGCTTGATATCGAACTTTTTCGTACGGATAATCTGCACTTCCTCGTCATCCATGTACTCTTTCTCAATAAACTCCTGACGGAAAGCGCCCGAACCCTGTTTCTTATCTACCAGCTTATTTTTATATTTCTTAAGCTGCCTTTCAATGATCTCCTCCACCAAATCAATGGACACATACATATCGCTGCTGACCTGTTCGGAACGAATGATATTGCCCTTTACCGGGATCGTAACCTCGATCTTCTGACGATCCTTCTCCACGCTGAGCGTAACGTGTACTTCCGTATCTTCGGTAAAAAATTTCTCTAATTTACCGATTTTATCCTCGACTGCTGCCCGCAGTCCGGGTGTTACCTCGATATTTTTTCCAACGATGTTAAACTTCATTTTCATCATCCCTTTCCTGTTCGGATTTGTTGAGACAAGTATACCATATGTTGTGCTTTGATTGCAATAGCATACATGACATACCGTCTCTGCTTCTTCTGACTCTGCTTATGCGCGCAAAAAAAGGCGATCCCGAAGGACCGCCTCCCGCTTTTTTCTTTTTAAAGGATTCTCCTGATGGAGAGAATGGAGCGGTAATTTGCATTCGATACGATAATGCCTGTTCTGGAAGTGGAAGCATGTACGATCTGTCCATTGCCCGCATAAATGCCCACATGTCCCGAATAGCAGATGAGATCGCCGGGCTGCGCATTCTCCAAACCGTTTACGGCTGCGCCCACACTTCTGTCCGCCGCCGAAGAATGAGGCAGACTCACGCCAAAGTTTTTATACACGCTCATGACGAAACCGGAGCAGTCCGCACCGTTTGTGAGGCTGGTGCCGCCGTAAACATAAGGATTACCCACAAACTGTTTCGCAAACTGTACCACGTCGCTGCCCGTGCTTCCTGTCGGGTTCGCATAGGTCTTGCCGCCCTCTTCGCTCTTTTTACCGGAAGCGGCATTTTCCGCCGTCTTTTTCTTCGCAGCCGCTCTTGCCGCTTTTCTAGCCTCTTCTTCCTTGGCGAGTCTTGCCTTCTCTTCCGCGATAGACTCCGCCTTCACAAACTCTGTGGAAAGCGTGACATAATCGGTAGAAACATAGCCGTCGCCTTCCTCGATATTTACTTTCACCCAGCCGTCCAGTTCCTCTGTGACGATCAGTTCATCCTCAATCGGTACTAAACCAAGAACCGTCTCTTCCAAACCGGGCTGCTCACGCACCTTAAGGGTCGTAGTCGTCACGGTCGCAATACGGGTTCCCACTTCTTTTGCATAATCAACAGCGTCGTCGCCAGTCACGCAGAACTCGCCTTTCACATACCCTTCCACGGAGCCGGAGCTGATCTTATACCAGCCGTCCTCCTCCTCGATGAAGCTGCCGACGGACTTATTATAAAGCTTGCCGACAATCTCGCCTTCCTCGCTGGGAATGTCGCGCACATTCACATAATCGTTCACCTTCGCGATCACCAGATTCTTAAAGCTCTCCTCTTCCTCGGACAGACCTTCGCCCGCCGCTTCCCTTAAATCTCTGGTGTAACCCTCGCTGACCAATACCGTATCAATAATCTTCTTCTCAGTAGATTTTCTGCTGATCCCATCGGATGTGCTGGCAAGATCGGAGAACGCGCCCACCTGAGCGCTTCCTACGCTGATGCTTCCCGCCTCAAAAGCTTCGTCCTCATCTTCCAGCTCTGCATCGTTCTTTTCTGGATCTTCATCATCCCCGGACTCTTCCTTCATGGAAGCTTCCATTTCCGCTTCTTCCTTATCGGCTTCCTCTTTCACGGAAGAAAGGGAATTCGACTTTTCTTCCTCCTGAAGGAAAAATTCTATGCCGGCCGAAGGCAGAACGCTTGCCACGTTTCCCGTAGCCTCCGCCTCAATTCCGGCGCTGGTAAATCCTATGACTGCCGCCAGAGCACATGCTGTTACTTTCAGATTGTTTTTCTTCATAAAAAACACCTCATTTGTTACAGAATTGTTACATCTGGCTATAATATATCATCGGCTATACGTTTTGTCAACCACAGCATCTACTATAAAAAGGCACGTCCATACCCAAGTTATTGTGTTTTTTCCACAAAAATACGCCTTCCTTGACAGATGGGCTGTAAAAATTATGTCAAATTCTCCCTTATATGCAAAATAATAGTTTGTAACATTTTCGTAATCATTCTATTGCGAAAGTAAGATATTTCTCTGCGGAAGCCACCGCGCATGCGCCGTCGGATACCGCCGTCACAATCTGGCGGAGGGTTTTTGTACGGATATCCCCCGCCGCAAAAATACCCGGAATATTCGTGGCGCAGTCCTCCCCCGCAATGATATAGCCGTTTTCGTCACAGGACACCGTCCCCCTATAGGCTTCCGTATTCGGCTTCATTCCTACTGCAATAAAAACTCCCTCCACCGGAAGTTCCCGTGTGCCGTCCTCCTTGATCCGGCGAACCGTGATCCCCTCCACCAGATCGCTTCCATTAATGGACTGCAAGGCGCTGTCCCAGAGAACCTCCACATTCTCACAGGAAAACAATTTGTTCTGCAAGCTCTTCGCCGCCCGCAAGCTGTCGCGTCTATGGATCAGATAAACCTTCCTGCACAGCGCGGCAAGATAAACGGCGTCCTCCACCGCCACGTCGCCGCCGCCGACCACTGCCACATCCCTCTTCTTAAAAAAAGCGCCGTCACAGGTAGCACAGTAAGAGACCCCTTGTCCCCTAAGGCTGTCCTCACCCGGCACACCAAGCTTCGCATGTTCCGCGCCGCCCGCAAGAATCAGCGCCCGCGCCTCATATCTTGCGCCGTCCGCCATCTCCACGGTCTTTTTTTCCTTTTCATCGTGAATCGAAACCACTCTCCCGCCCTGAAACGTTACGCCAAGGGCGTCCGCATGCTGACGGAATTTTTGTCCCAGCTCAAACCCGCTGATTCCCTGCATCCCTAAATAATTGTCAACCTCGGAGGTATCGATTACCTGCCCGCCTCCCATGGGAGTCTGTTCGAGTACCATAAGGTTAAGGCCCGCCCGTATCCCGTAAACTGCCGCCGAAAGCCCCGCGGGGCCTGCGCCGATTATAATCAGATCATACATAAATGATGCTCCTTTCCCATCTTACCTATTTATTATTTATTATTCGCCGCCTGCTTTATTTCAACCGCCAACTATTATATAATATAGACAAAACCCCTGAAAGGAATAACCGCCCATGCAGCAGACACCCATCCCGAAAATCGCGCTCGTTACTGGCGCCTCCCGCGGAATCGGCCGCGCGATCGCAGAGGCTCTCGCCGCGGAAGGATACCGCCTGTATCTCACATGTAAAAGTTCCGAAGCAGAACTGACACAACTGTCAAACCAACTGTCAGAACGCTGTCATGTCGAATGTACGCCTATTTTAGCGGATATAGGCGACCCGCAGGCGGTAGACTGGCTTTTTTCCCAAATCGAAGACTTGACTCTTTTAGTCAACAATGCCGGTATCTCCCACATCGGACTTCTCCATCAAATGTCCGTCCCAGAATGGCAGCGCCTCATGGACGTAAACTTAAACGCGCTTTTCTATACCTGCCGTCTGGCAGTTCCCCTGATGTTACAGCGCCATGCCGGGAAAATCATTAACATTTCCTCCGTTTGGGGCAACAGCGGCGCATCCATGGAAGTGGCCTACTCCGCCTCCAAAGGCGGCGTAAACGCCTTTACCAAAGCGCTGGCAAAAGAACTGGCTCCCAGCGGTATTCAGGTCAACGCCATCGCCTGCGGCGTAATCGACACCGACATGAACCGCCATTTCTCCACAGAGGAAATGGAAGCGCTGCGATGCGAAATACCCGCCGACCGTATCGGTCAACCGAGGGAAGCTGCCGAACTTGTATGCTCGCTCCTACACGCCCCCTCCTATCTGACGGGACAGGTGATTACTCTGGACGGGGGGTGGCAAACGTAAGGGCATTATCCGCAGACTCACTCCTGCAGTCTCCGCATCTGGGAAAACCAGCTCCCCACTAACACCACATCCGCGCCAAGCCAGGCGGCGATCTCCGCAAAGAAAATTCCGACCTCCCCCAAAAGCATAGGGAGAAAAATCACAGACAAGGTACGCATCACAAACTCCGCCACACCCGACAGCATGGGCAGCACCGTATTACCCATCCCTTGAAGCGCGGACCGGGTCACATGCAGAACATAGAGAACAGGCAGACATACGCTCATAACCGCCAGATAAAAATAAGCGATCTGCATGGTCTGTTCCACCACCTCCGGCGTACCCGAAATAAAAAGACCCAAAAGCAATTTTCCAAAGACAAGCATACACACCGCAATTGCGGCGGAGGTAAGCATGGCAATTCCCATGGCCGCGCGCATACCGCTGCGCACCCGGTCCATTTTGCCCGCGCCCAGATTCTGTCCCACATAAGTCACCATGGCATAGCCGTAGGATGTGCCAGCAATCTCCAACAAGCCGTAAAGCTTATTCGTGGCAGTAAAGCCAGCGATAAAAATAACGCCGTAGCCGTTCACCACAAACTGTACAATCATGCCGCCGATGGCAATGATTCCGTTTTGGAACGCCATGGGCAGTCCCAGCATAAAAAGCCTTGCCGAGAGTTCTCTCTCCAACCGGAAATCTGTCTTCCCAAGTTTCAGGAAGGATATCCTTTTAATATGGAAGAAACAGAATGCGCTCGATACCGCCTGCGCAATCAAAGTGGCTGCCGCCGCGCCCGCAATTCCCCATCCAAACCCCAGCACAAACAGATAATCGAGCACGATATTGGTCAGGGAGGCCACGATCATAGCGTTTAACGGCGTCCTGCTGTCCCCCAGAGAACGCAGAATGCAGGCCAACAGATTATAAAGCATCACAATCGGCACGCCCGCAAACATAATCCGCAGATAAAGCAGCGAATAGCCCATGATCTCCTGCGGCGTCTGCAAAAGCTGTAAAACGGGCCTTGCAAAAAACTGTCCCGCCGCCAAAAGAAAAACAGCGGAAAGCATGGACAGCACCGCCGCGCTGCCCACGCTCTTTTTCAATTCCTCCATCCTCTCCGCGCCAAACTCCTGCGCCATACGGATGCCGAATCCCTGCGTCAGTCCCTGAATCACGCCAAGCATGAGCCAGTTAAGCCAGTCGGAGGCTCCCACCGCCGCCAGCGCGTTCACACCCAAATATTTTCCCACCACCATGGTGTCCACCACGGTATATAGCTGCTGAAAAACATTCCCAGCCACCAGAGAAAGCGAAAAGGCCAGAATCAATTTCGCCGGCTTTCCGGTCGTCATATTTTTTACATGTGCCGCCATTCTCAGATAAACCTCTTAAACCCTTTCCCCATAATCTCACTGCTTTTCATCGCCATGAGAAAGGCTCCTTCATCGACTTGCTGGATATAGCGTTCCAAAAGCACCGCCTGCTTAGGCCCCACCACTGTGAGAATCACCGATCTGTCCTTGTGGGTGTATGCGCCCTCCGCATGGTAAAACGTAGCGCTGCGATGCAGTTCGTTCATAATAAAATCGCAGATCGGCTCCGGTTTACTGCAGATAATCGTCAGATATTTATTCATCTTCATGCGCTCGATCGCCTTATCGATCAAAAGCGTTTTCGCCAATAATCCAAAAACGGAAAATAACCCCGTCCTGATATCAAAGACAAAGCAGGCCGCCACCACGATCAAAGCGTCTACCGCCATCAGCGCCGCCGAGATATCCATGGTGGAGTGCTTGCGCAGAATCATGGCGATGATATCCGTCCCGCCGCCGCAGGTATCCTCGTAAAACAACAAGGCGGAAGCCATGGCCGGCAGGGCGATGGCATAAAGAAGCTCCAGCATCGTCTCGTTTGTGAGCGGCGCGCTCATGGGAAACAGCGCTTCCATAACATTCAGCAGCAAAGACGAAACCACCGTCACATAAGCTGTCTTAAATCCGAAATCCCTTCCCAAAAACAGAAAACCGACTACCAAAAGAACCGTATTAAAAAACAGGTTAATCTGGGACGCCGTAAAGGGCAGAAACGGCGTAATCACCACCGCCAGACCGGATATCCCCCCGAAAGAAAAATGATTTGGGAATTTAAAAACATAGATTCCGATATCCATCAGAATCACCGCAACGGTAATGATCACGTATTCCCTGATTGTCCGTCCGTATTTTTTCATCTGCTGTCCCCCGTCCCGCTTTCCAGACTCTGCTTATTCACGAAAGAAGCCGGAATGGCACTGTCATTCCGGCTTCTCGTCTTAAAAAACAATGGAAGCAATGGGGCTCGAACCCATGACCTCTCGCGTGTGAGGCGAACGCTCATCCCGGCTGAGCTATGCTTCCAAAGTGGAGATAGGGGGACTCGAACCCCTGACCTATACGTTGCGAACGTATCGCTCTCCCAACTGAGCTATATCCCCTTGAGAAAAATTATACCATGGGACAAAGAAAAATCAAGAAAAATTTCGTTGGATTTTAGCGCCTAGTCCTGTATGATAAAAGAAGTGAAGAAGACGATAAAAACAGGAGGCGTATATGAAAAAAGGAATCACACTTCGCGTTTCAAATACAAAAACAGGAGAAAACTGCTTCGCAGCCGTCACGCAGGCCCTGCAAAGCCTTTCTCCCGACGGGACAGAACCGGTAACCATCGAGATTGCTCCGGGTATTTATCACGAAAAAATCACGATCAACCGCCCCTTTGTCACGTTAGTGGGCGGCGGCGCGCAGCCAAGCGATACCGTTCTTTCCTATGACGACTACGCGAACCAGATCATGGCGGACGGCAGCAAGACTGGAACCTTCCGCTCTTATTCCCTCTTTGTGGACGCGCATGACGTGACCCTGCGCAACCTGACAATCGAGAACGCCTCCGGCGACTCTCCCACACACGGGCAGGCCATCGCGCTCTACGCGGACGGCGACCGTCTGACCGTGGATTCCTGCCGCATTCTCGGCCATCAGGACACCCTGTTTACCGGCCCGCTTCCGGAAAAGGAGCTGGTCAAAGGCGGCTTTATCGGCCCCAAGCAATTCTCTCCGCGCTTAAAAACCAGACAATCCTACAAAAACTGCTATATCTGCGGCGATGTGGATTTCATTTTCGGCGGCGCCTCCGCCTATTTTGAAGCCTGCACCATAGAATCCCTGCGCCGCTTCCCCGATTCCGCTGCGGAGTCAAAAGATCCTTCGCGCAAGGACGCAGACCCGCCTGTCCAAGGTTACGTCACGGCCGCTTCCACACCGAAAGATCAGGCTTACGGCTATGTCTTTTTTCAGTGCAGGCTGATCTCTAAGGATTGCCCGGAGGCTTCCGTCTATCTCGGCAGACCTTGGCGGAACTATGCCAAAACCGTCTTTATCGACTGCGACTTCGGCCCCCACATCCATCCGGCGCTGTTTCATGACTGGAATAAGGAAGAAGCCCGTAAGACCGTCCTTTACGGCGTTTCTGCCAAAAACGGGAAACAAACCTTTCCCCAGCGCGCGGATTTTGTACAGCTTTTAACCAAAGAACAGGCCGACGCCCTACGTCGTCTCCTGTAACCGCCGTATCTCCGTGTAAGCAAGTAAAAACGGCCCCACGCCCTTCGCGTCGTCCTGCACCACCGGCTCCGACAGATAATACTCATACGTTCCCGACCGCCTCTGCTTGCCGCCAAGACCAGCCACAAGACAGATCCCGCCAAGATGAAGCTGTCCCGTCTCGTCCTCTGTCAAATAGGTATCGCAGATGCCCTGAAAGGCTTTCTGCCCGTACGCGCGGTATTTCTCCGGCAAAAATCCAAGACGCACACCCTTTAACAGCGCATATGCCATGATGGAGCTTCCGCTCGTTTCCAGATAATTTCCGTCCATGCCGCCCACATTGACGACCTGATACCACATGCCGTTTTCATTCTGGTAGCGCAGCATCGCGTCCGCCAGCTCCACAAAAACCCGCTTCATATTTTCATAGGGCGCGCCGTAGGAAGCGTCCGCCTTATCCAAGGTGTCTAGCAGCGCCATCGTATACCATCCGATTGCCCGCAGCCAGAAATTCCGGCTCAATCCCGTCACCTTATCGCACCAGAACATTTCCTTCGAGGCATCATAGGCATGATAATAAAGCCCTGTTTTTTCATCCCGCATATGCTCTACCACAAGCTCAAACTGGTTAAAAATATCCTGATAATTTTTCTTATCGTGAAAACGGGTTTCGTACTCCATGTAAAACGGCTGACACATATACAGACCGTCTAACCACACCTGATTCGGGTATATATTTTTATGCCAGAAGCTTCCCTCCTTCGTTCTCGGCATCTGCTCGATCTGGCTGTATACCAAGTCGATCGCCTTGCGGTATTTTTCCTTTCCGGTCAAATCGTACAGCTCAAACAGGGTTTTCCCCGCATTGATATTGTCAATATTCAGTTCCTGCACATCGTAGCCGTCGATCGACCCGTCCTCTCTCACTTTGCAGTCGATAAACCCGTCCGCAAAGTGAAAATACTTCTCATCCTTCGTGATGGCATACATTTCCAGCACCGCCTTAATCATACAGCCGTCGATATAATTCCATGTAGATTTCAGTCCCTGCCTGATTTTTTCAATATTCCAAATCGGGCGCTCCGGCGTGCTCTCCGCTAACAGCCAGTCAATATACCTCTCAATCCTGTCCATTTCTTTTCCCATCCTTCTCTCCTTTCCCAACCCCATCGGGTTATGTGCGAATCCTCTTCTTTTTCCAATAACCGGTTCTGTATATGAGGTACAGCACGGCGGCGGACAAGCCGTTACTGATCACCACAGAATACCACACGCTTCTGACTCCCATGTGGAGCCACATCTCACAGATATAAAGAGTGGCAAAACGGAAGATCCATAGTCTGGCCGCATCAATCGCCATCGTCACTTCCGTATGCCCGCTTCCCTGAAACAGCCCCATCGTGGAATTATGCACGCCGTTTGCAAAGCACCAAAACGCCATAATGCTTAAAAAATCCGCCGCCATGCCGATGACTTCGGCGTCATCCGAAAAAATCCGCACAATCGCTGTCGAAACGGGCATTCTGGAAAGAATCATCCCGCCTGCAAACAGGAAAACGACGCTGATGTTTCGGGACAGACGGTAACCCTGTTCGGCCCTCTCATACTGATTCGCTCCCACATTCTGTCCCACGATCGTCGCCACCGCCGAACCGATCCCGTTGGTCGGAAGCGTGATCAGGCTGTTAATCTTATTGCCGATCCCATAGGCCGCCATCGCCTGTGTGCCGTAAGCAAACACATTTCTGCTCATCAGGAGGAACCCAAACTGCATCGTACTTCCGCCGATGGCTGTCGGCATCCCCACTGTCAAAATACTCTTCAACTTGCTTTTTTCAAATTTCAGTCCCTTAAGACTCAAATAGATATCTTTCCTTCTGTCCTGCAATAACACAAAAGCCACAACCGCTGGCACTGCCTTAGCGGTCACCGTCGCCAGCGCCGCTCCCGCCGCTCCCATATGAAGCGCCACCATTAACAGCGGGTCCAATCCCATATTGAGCAGAATTCCCAAAAAGTTCAAGAGCATGGGGCGAAACGTATCGCCCTGCGCCTGATTGATCGCCGTATACATATTGATCGTAAACAAAAACGGCATATCCAAAATCACAAGCTGCAAATAGGTCTTACTGTGACGCCATGTCTCCCCCTCCGCTCCGAGCCACGTCACAATCGACGGCGTAAAGACGGCGCAAAGGCCGGCGCATACGATGGAGAACAGCAGCGCGCAGGCAAAAATCTGGTTCGCCATACTCCTCGCGTCCTCATCCTTTTTCGCGCCCAAATATTGGGAAATCAAAACGGAGCCGGCCACCGTCAGACCGGAGCCGAAATTGACGACAATGCTCTGCATGGGCGTTACCAGATTGATGGCCGCCAGTTCCTCCGTGCCCAATCTCCCCAGCCAGTAGGTGTCCGTCAGATTATACATGGTCTGCAAAAAGCTATTGATGACGACCGGAATGGCGAGCGTCAAAATCGCCTGCAGCATACTGCCGCTAAGCAGCAGTTCCCGATTGGAACGGCTGTTGTTTTTATCTCCATATTTTCTGAGAAATTCTATCAACATGCGCTTCTATCTCTCCTGATAACAGAAATTTTGAAATTCGATAAAAAGCGGCTCTCCTCCCGCATACCCATACATGCCTACCATCGCCCCGGTAAACCGTTTGCCCATAGAAATCCCCTCGTCGCATAAATAATACACATTGGACAATGTTTCCGCCGTCTTCCAAGCTTCTCCTGCCGCCGCGTAATAGAAACGCCTTTGCAGATAGTTCGTTTCAACGCCCAACACGAGACGGCCGCCCGCCGGATCGGTAAGCTTCTCCATCCTATGGTCGATCGTTTCTTTTCCGATATGCTCCCTCACCTGTAGAAAATAAGACTCGCTGTTTCTGGAAAGGAAAAAGCACACCCAGGTATTTTCATCATAATAACAGGTGATGCCCGCCTCCTGTCCTTCCGAAAGCGCAGGTGCGGCAAAATCCGCCTCCGCCTGAAAACAGAATGCGCTCTGCCGCCTTACCAGAATATTCCTCGCCTTTACGGACGAGAGCGGATAGGCGCTCGCCTTCAAAAGCAGATTCCCGTTTTGGAAGCGGATCGCATCTTTCTCCGGCGGTCTGGGCGTCAGAAAATCCTTCGGAAGCCCGTTCTGGAACAGCCGCTTGGCGCCAGCCCGCTCGTCCGCAGCCGGCAGGGAAGCTTTCAGCGCCAGAATGGGCCGCTTCTGCAGCACGCTCGGCCCTTTCAGATCGTTTACGATAGGCCAGCCGTCCGCCGTCCAGGTGATCGGATCGAGCGCGGTCTCCCTGCCGAGTATGCTGTAACTGCCCTCCACTCTCCTGCCGCATAAATAAACCATGTACCACTCTCCGTTCTGGGTACAAACCGGTTTTCCGTGCCCGCAGCGCTGCAATCCCGCTTTTTCATCCGTCTGCCGCATGATCGGATTATAGGGGCAAGGCTCATAATTGCCCATCAGGGTTTTGCTTCTCGCCACCGTAACCCGATGCCCCGGCCCGGTGCCTCCCTCCGCCAGAAACAGATAATAATACCCGTCCTTTTTCAACAGATGCGGCCCTTCGGGCGCTCTCTTCTGGCTGCCGTAATAGAGCAGGGACGCCTCCGAAATCTGCCGCTTACAGTCGCCGCTCAGCTCAAAAATTCTCGCGCCCCTGTTAAGCAGCATATAGTGCCTGCCGTCCTCGTGAAAGATAGACGGATCGATTCCATCCTCTTCCATAAATACGGGTTCGCTGTAAGGCCCTTCCGGTCTGTCGGAGGAAACCACGATCTGTCTCCTGTAAACAGTTCCCGTATCGTTCAGGCGGTAGGTCGCCGTAATATAGAAAATTCCGTCGTCATAGGAAATATCCGGCGCCCAATACCCCCGTCCGCCTTCCAACTCATCCAGCCCAGCCCACTCGGGATTGGTGATCGCATGTCCGATGATCTCCCAGTGAACCAAATCCTTAGAGTGGGAAATCGGGATGCAGGGGAAAAAGATAAAGGAAGAATTTACCATATAATAATCTTCCCCTACCCGGACAATAGACGGATCGGGAAACATGCCCGTACGGATTGGATTATGGTACATCTCTTCATAAGGCGTTCCCACCTGTTTCTCATAATAGGAAAGCAGCTCTTTGTGCCCATTTTCCCATGCGATCTGATACGGCGTCACCAGATTCCGGTCTCCGGCAGTGATATCCATTCCCACACGCTCCACCAGATAGCGGTTCCGTTCCACATCGCCGGACATTGCCGCGTAGTGGAGAATGGTGCGGTTTTGTTCATCCACCGTATTCATGCTCGCTCTGGAATACTCGACGATATACTTGACAATCGGGAAACTGCCCGCCTGCGCCGCATACAGGCACAGCGGTATGCCATCTTCCGTCTTTTCATCGATACTGGAGGGATTTTCCGTCAAAATCCGTTTCACTTCCTCCAAATCCAGCGTGATAATCGCCTGCTCTAAATTCATACGCGCCCCGCTCCTTTAAAACATCGTTAATCCGCCACAACACGGATATACTCGAAATCCGCATAGCCGCCGTTTTCCTCTCCGGCGTCGTCCGCCCTGTCTTTTCCGCCAGCGCACACATTGGCAAACAGCCCGATTTTCGCGCCGACCCATGTGTGATCCGAAGGCATGAAGTCCGTCGGCACATCATCCTCCGCCTCCCCTTCCAATCCATAAAACATCCGAAAGGCCGGGCCATGCGCGCCCTCCTCCATGGCAAACGAGAGATATATTTTTTCGTCGTCCCCCGCGAGCGTTCTGATGACGGTAACCTTTTCTTTGATGCCCTCATCCGCATCATAGGCCTCTCCATATACCAATGTCTTACTTCCATTGACGATCCGCACCGCAAGATAAGCATAATGACCGCCCATCATGACCATCCCCGCCTGCGCGCCTTCCGCAAGGCCGCCTACATGCAGGCAGACTGTCGCCTTAAAGTACGGGCATACCAGCTTCTGGGTCAGCACATTGGCGCACTCCCACAGGACCGGTTCCGCCTTCCCCGACGGATTTAACGCATACAGACGCAGGAAACCGCTTCTTTCCGTGAGGGAGTAGAAGGACTCCTGCGAATTGCCCAGCCACTGCCACATCAGATTCAAGGCGGAAGCTTCAAAGGTATCGGAAGCTTCTAACGATGCGGGAGCCTCGCTTACGCCCGTATCGGGTTTTTTGTGCACGAGGCAGGGTTCTCCGCATCCATCCTCCGCATTCACGCCGATCACGGGCCAGTCGTTTTCCCAAATCACCGGCTGCATATGCACGATTCGCCCGTACAAGCCCCTGTCCTGAAAGTGAAGAAACCACTCCTCGCCGCTTGCCGTATCGGTAAGCCCGCCCTGATGCGGCCCGTTAATCACGGAATTTCCCTGTTTCATGACGATCTTTTCTTCATACGGCCCATAGATATTTTTTGATCGCAGAGCCGTCTGCCACCCCGGCTTCACGCCCCCAGCAGGAGCCAGAATATAATAGTACCCGTTTCTCTTATAAACCTTTGGCCCTTCAATCGTAGGCTGCGTCTCCACGCCGTTAAAGATAAAATGATCTTCCCCGATTGCGCTTCTCCCATCGGCCGACATCGGAAAAATCCCCAGATAACTCTTAAATCCGATACGGCTTTTGGCATAACCGTGTATCACATACGCCAGACCGTCTTCGTCCCAGAACGGGCAGGGATCGATCAGTCCCTTTCCCGCCAGCACGGTCACCGGCTCCTCCCACTTGCCCAGAGGGTCTTTCGCGCTCACCATAAAAATACCCTCGTCCGGCATACCGTAATAGATGAAAAACCTCTCCTCATGATAGCGGATCGCAGGAGCCCACACGCCTTTGGCATGCTGCGGCATATTATATTTTTCATCCGGAATCCTCTCAAGCGCGTAGTTTGCAAGCTTCCAGTTTACCAAATCCTTCGATGTCAAAATCGGAAGCCCCGGCACATAATTAAAGCTGGAGGCCGTCATATAATAGGTATCGCCCACCCTGATCACATCAGGGTCGGAATAATCCGCAAACAGGACGGGATTTTGATAAGTGCCGTCCTCCAAATCCGCTTTCCACAAATATTCCCTCTCCATAGCATCGCTCCTTATATTTCATTCAACAGCAGATCCCGATAGATTCCGCCCAACTCTTTCAATCCTCTGGCAATACAGCCCCCATACACCACAGCGCCCGCATATTTTAAATGCGTATTGTCAGTGGACAGACCATCTGGGAAATGAGGATAGATCCCCGCCGGAACATGCATATACCATGCCTTTGTGGCCTCCTCTCCGGCCCTTTCCATCTCCGCACGGCTCATCGTATACAGATCCACCAACGGAACGTCTAAATTCGCGGCTGTCCGCTTCATGGCCGTCACATAATCCCCATGGTTTCCCGGCCCCAGCGTCTTCTCATCCACAAAACATCTTCGTTCCACCGGCGTGATGAACACCGGATAGGCCTTTTTATTTCTAGCCACGTTCACAAACTTTTCGAGATTGACCATATAATCGGAAAACGGCTCGGTATATCTGGCCGGATTCTCCTTCTTTTCATCATTGTGCGCAAACTGGATAAAGAGAAAATCGCCCTCCGTGATCCTGTCATAGATAACGGCAAGTCTGGATTCGTCAATAAAATCCCTCGTGCTTCTGCCGTTCTTTGCGTGATTTTCAATGGTAATCTCCGGCTTTAAAAACAGATGCATCACCTGTCCAATGCCAGTCTGGGGATACGTAGTAATATCGTTATACTGTACGGTGGAATCGCCCGCCCAAAATATTGTCGCCATACTGCCTCCTTCCGATCCGCCTTACGGCTTCTCATTCTGAAATGGGGGAAACCACAGTTTCCCCCATTCCGTTATCCTATCTTGTCTTATGCTTTTTTAGAACAAACCCTACTCCTTAACGGCTCCTACATTCACACCCTGTACAAAATAGTCCTGACAGATCGGATACAGGATCATGAACGGAATAATCGCTACGATGATCGCCGCATTCTGAATGGTATTGGTGGACAGGGAACCGTCGTCCGTCGGAAGGTCATTGTCCATAACCATTGCGCGCAGCTTCATCTGGAAGTTAAAGAGTTTGTTATCGGTAATATAAATCTTAAAGTTGGTATAGTCGTTCCAATAGGTAACCGCAAACATCAGTCCGATCGCCGCCAGCGCCGCTTTAGACAAGGGCAGTACGATCTTGATGAAAATACCCATAGGCGTGCATCCGTCGAGCTTCGCGGACTCAAACAGCGAAGCCGGTATGCCCTCAAAGAAGTTGCGCATCAATACCAGATTGTAGACGTTAATACCAAGCGGCAAAATTACCGACCACAGCGTATTGGTCAAATGCAGATTCATCATCACGACGTAAGTAGGAATCATACCGCCGCTGAACAGCATCGTGAACAGCAGTATCCATGAAAACAGATTACGTCCCGGCATATCCCACTGAATCAGCACATAAGCTCCCAGCGTAGAAAGTACCAAGCCCACAATCGTACCCGCGCCCGTCACTAGCAGCGAGATCAAAAACGGTCTGTACAGATCCGCCCGGGAAAGAATCATCTTATAAGCGCCCAATGTAAATTTAGCCGGCCATAACCGCATACCATATCCGGCAGCCGCATCCAGCGAGTCCACCAGAACCTTCCAGATCGGAATCAGGATAATAATGGATATGAGGATAAACACGATGGTATTGACAACGGCAAAGAGCGTAATCTTCTTCTTTGGCTTTTTGTAAACAGCTTTATTGGTTGTAGTTGCTTCCATTGTTCTCCCTCCTTTACACGATTCCGCGTCCGCGGACCTTCTTGCTCGCCTTGTTACAGAGCAGAACAAGGATACAGCCAACCACTGATCGGAACAAACCTACCGCAGTCGTATAGCCATAGTTGGCGGCGCCGGTGCTGAAGGATTGTCTGTATATGTATGTCTGCAATACATCCGACTTGTCATATACGGACGGATTGTACATAACGAATACAGATTCGAACAGATTCATAACCTTAGCCAAGTTCAAAATAAATACGGTGATAATCGTGTTGGCAAGCGCCGGCAGGGTGATAAAACGCATCCTTGCGTAACGGTTCGCGCCGTCGATCTGCGCCGCCTCATACAAATCGGGGCTGATGCCCGACAACGTAGCCAAGAAGAGGATGGTTCCCCAACCGGTATCCTTCCAGATATTTACCAGATAGTAAACGCCTCTCCAAGTAGATTCCGAAGTTAAGAATTCGATCGGCTGATCGATCAGCCCAATGTTCATCAAAAGCTGATTGAACATACCGGAATCGGAAGCCGACAACATCATCTTAAAGATAGATGCAACTACTACCCACGACATAAAGTGGGGCAGATAGATGATCGTCTGCACGGACTTTTTGAAGTAAATATTGAACATTTCGTTCAACAGGATGGAAATAATCACCGCCATAAAGGTGTTTAAAAACAGCTTTATGATAGACAACACCAACGTATTGCTGAACGCCGTCATGAAGTGCTTGCTGGACAGCTTGGAAAGGGAAGACAGTCCAAACATATCCACAAAGTGCTTAATGCCGACATAGGAAGGCTCCTGTCCGGAAATAAAATCCGTAAACGCATAACGCAGGCCAGCCATCGGCAGATAGTTAAAGATAATGACAAAGATCAGCACCGGCAGGAACATAATGTAGAATCCCCTATAGATATAGATTCTCTGCCAAACGGTCTTGTTGCCCGTATACTGATAGTCCAGCTCGCCGTTTTTCCGTTTCCGCTCGGCGGCATTTTTATTCACGTTCAGGAAAGCTCCCGCCACTCCGACAATCGTGCCGAGTATCACGAGCGTGCCTGCCAGACCGTTCTGCATTCCCGGCGCACCATGGCGGTTACAAATATTATTATAAGCAATCACATACACCACAGCGGCCGCCACCGTTGTCGCGATGGAAATTTTTTCATACTTTATTGCGCATAAAATCATGGACGCCACTAACAGCGCCATAAACAGATACCATAACGCCGGCTGCTCATAGTTCATAAAACCGAAAGCCGGATTAAATTTCTTAGCCGCATCCGAATTCTGGATCGCCGGGAAAAACCCACCCACAAACGAAATCACCGCGCCGGCAATTGCAATCGGATATAAATTTTTCTGAGGCTTCGACACAGCCCTGCCACATTCAGGACAGCGGGTCGCCTTTTTCGGAATTTCCGCATTACAAAATTTACACAACATACGCATACCCTCATCTCTAAGAAATACAATGATTGCTGCACGGCCGGATGGTTTTGGAATTTCTCCCTGCGCCATCCGGCCGGTCTGCAATTATTTGACTGCAACGAACTGCTTACTTACTGGTTAAAGGACTCCAGAATAGCCGCTACGATATCGCCGCATTCTGCATTGTACTGATCGATCGCTTCCTGACCAGTCATTTCGCCCTTGGCAACGGCTGCAATCAGCTTATCCTTCTCATCCCACAAATCGGAGCTGTAGGACTGATATACCTCGGAGGAGTTGATCTTCGGCGCCGGTGAGGAATTCTCATCGAACAGCTTGAAGGACGCGTCGATCACGGGATCAGCCGCTGTATAAGGGTCCTTGTCGGCAAAAGCGCCGATCTTTAAGTTTGCTTCAAACAGGTTCTTCGTGGTCTTGCTTTCCTTATCGCTGCCAGCGGTAGCCTGTGTTGCCAGACCGTCGATAGTAGCGCCGTCGTCGTTCCACTGATAATGAACGCCCTCTACACCGTACTGCCATAACATCTGTACGTCGCCGCCGTCCAGAATCTTGTCAACGAAATACGTGAACACGCCTTCCGGATTGTCACAAGCGCTGGTGATACAGATCATCGGAGAAAGTCTCTCCATGTATGTGCCAACCTCTTTGATCGGCTTCATCGCCCATGCGGTTGTATATGCGTCCGCATCCGGATAGATTTCGCCGGTATAGTTGGAAGCAAGTTTCGTCTTAATGGTATAAGCCCATGTACCAGCCCAGTAATTGAAGATGCTGGTGCCGTTCTCCAGATAGAACTTATCACGCACGTTAGCCGTGGAAGGATTCTCGAAGATCGTGCTGTCGATTACGCCGTTCTCATAACCCCATGCCAGTCTGTCAAGAGCCTCAACCATAGCTGGCTCTGTGAAACCGTCAACCCACTCGCCGGAAGCGTTCTGGTAGAACTCCGGATATGCGCCCTGATAGAACTCAGGCAGATAGTTTACATAGGGAGCCTCGTGGTTTACAAGACCGGGAGCCAAAAGCGGAGCCACACCAGTCGCATCCTTCATATCCAACAGGAACTGCTGGAACCCAGCCCAATCGGTAGGAAGCGTATCCTCTGTGTAGCCAGCCTTCTCAGCCGCTACTGCCTTTACATAGGTAACAGTACCGTTACCACGGGCAGGATACATACCGTAGATCCCTTCCTGTCCGTCAGGGCCTGCCGTCTTCCACTGGTCGATAATGGTAGGCGCGATGTCTGTCAGTCTTCCGGAATTCGCCGTCTCGGAATTGTTCCAAGCGTCGGTCATATTCCACAAGCTGCCCTGTGCAGCATAAGAAGCGTAATAGTTGGAAGGCAGGATAATGACATCCGCCAGATTCGCCTCATCGGTAAACGCGATACCTACCTGCTCTGCATAGGTAGAGTGGTCGGGACGAATCCACTCGACATGAAGACCGAGCGCCTCGTCAAGAGCCTTGTAAAAGTCTTCTGCGTAGTTATCACCCTCTTTGAAAATAGTACCATCCCACATAACCTTGATGGTCTCGGGTTTTGTCACCTCGGCGGGAGCTTCCGTTGCTGTGTCACCGCTTTCAGCGGCCGCAGTATCCCCCCCTGCCGTCTCTCCTGCATCCGCCGCGGGCTGTTCCGTCTCAGTAGCTGCTGCGTCCTGAGCGGGAGCCGCTTCGCCATTTCCTTCCGGATTACCGCATCCGACAAGGGAAACAACCATGGCCGAAGCCAAAAGTAAAGATACAACCTTCTTCTTCATAACTAACCTCCTTGATTTTTGTTGTTTTTCTCTAGATGTAATCGCTTTCATCTTATTTCAAATTATAGCCCCCTCTCACTCTCCTGTCAAGGGATTTTTCATGGGAAAACAGCCAAAATCGCAACTGCCAGTTTAGTAAAAAACACGATAGAAAAACAGTCCGCTTTCTCCCCATTTATGCTATACTGATCAATAGAAAAACCATACAGAAAGGCGGTCATTTTATGCTGACATTTGAGAGAACATCCCCGGAAAACGCCGGTATTTCCAGCGATTGCATCCTTCGTTTCACCAAACGGCTCAAAGAAAAACAGATTCCCATGCACAGCTTTCTTCTTGCAAGAGGGGACAAATTATGCTTTGAAGGCTATTACGCCCCTTGTACGGCGGATATGCCGCACCGCATGTTTTCGATCAGCAAAAGCCTTACCGCCGTGGCTGTTTTTCTTCTCGCCGATAAGAAACTGCTTACATTAGACGATACCATCGTCTCCCATTTTCCAGAAAAGCTTCCAGAGAACGTACATCCATGGATCGCTTCCATGACCATCCGCGATATGCTGATGATGCGTTCCTGCCACGCCTCCACTACTTACAAAGCCGACATGGCGTCGGACTGGGTTGAAAGCTATTTCACGACGCCTCCCACCCATCCGGCGGGCGCGCTTTTTCATTATGATACTTCCGCGCCGCACACGCTCTGCGCACTGGTGGAAAAGCTGACCGGAATGGATATGCTCGACTATCTAAAAGAAAAGCTCTCTCCCCTTGGACTCTCGGAAAGCTCCTATATGCTCAAAGACCCCTTCGGCGTCTCCATGGGCGGCACAGGGCTTGTGGCCCTTCCCATGGACCTTTTAAAATTCGGTTATTTTCTGCTGCGCCGTGGAAATGTCTGCGGAAAGCAGCTTCTTCCGGCTTCCTATCTGGATCTGGCCGTCTCCAATCTGAGCGCGACCTGCGTAACTGCGCCCATCCCCGGAGAAGCGCAGGGCTACGGAATGCAGTTTTGGCGCGGCCAGAGAAATAACTACCTATGCTATGGGATGGGCGGCCAGTTTATCATCATTTTCCCGGACTATGATCTGATCTGTGTCACCACCGCCGACACTCAGTCCGTGGCGGGCGGCAATCAGCAGATTTACGACGCGCTCTACGAGGAAATTCTGCCCTGCATCCAGAATGATCCTCTGCCGGAAACAGAGGAAACGCGCCTGCTTCTTTCCCGCACTCTGGAATCCCTGCGGCTGGCTCCCCTGCCGGCCGACGCGCTGTCTGAGCACGTCCAAAAAATCATGCCCACAATAAACGGCAGAGCCTTCCGTGTCCAGAATGGCCCCGCCGCGTTTGAAAGCTTTTGTCTGCAATTTGACTCTGAAACTGCCGCCGACGGCTCCCCCGCCGGAGGAAACCTATCGTTTGTCTGTAAGGGACAAGCCTGCCGCGTCGACTTTGGCATCGGCACGATGCGTACAGGATCGTTTCCCCTCTATCACATGCGTTACGCCGCCAGCGGCGCATGGCTATCGGACGACACCTTCTATCTCTATGCGCACATTCTTGACGCCAGCGTGGGCTGCGTCCAGTTTCAGCTCTCCTTTCTGGAAAACAGCATGACCGTCTTCCTTCGCAAAAAGGAGGAAACGCTTTTCGGGGAATTTGACGGCCATTTTTACTGTACCTGCGATATGCCGTAGAAACTCGTTTACCCACAGCTCCGCGCTAACATTCATCCCAAAGTCTCTGAATATGGGCGCGGGCGGCTTCCGCATTCTGCGGATTGGTATTCTCTAACGTCACGTGAATGTAAGGTTTCTTCTCTTTTACAAAACGGATGATATCGCCGTAATCCATCTCTCCCGTGCCCGCCGCCACGGAAACTAACTTCCCGTCCTCCGCCACGAAATCCTTGATATGCACCACCGCAATCTCGTCTCCAAGAACCGCAATCGCTTCTTTGATGATCTCCTCCCTGTTTTGGTAATTGCTGATATCCAAGAGATTGACCGGGTCAAAGATAATCTGCAAATTCGGGGAAGCGATTTCATCCAAAACCCGCCTTGCCCGCTGCGGGTTGCACACGATATGCTTAAACACCGGTTCTATGGCAAAAATGACGCCCATTTTTTCCGCATACGCAATCACGGGTCTGAGATTGTTGATAAAAATCTGCAATGCCTCCTCCGAGTGATTCCTCTCTTCATATTGATAGGCTTCGTTCACGGCTCCGGTCTCCGTGCCGACCACCCCCGCGCCTAAGAGCGACGCGAAACGGATATGCGAAAGATACCGCGCCTGATTCTTCCGTAAGCTCTCCTCGTTCGGATTCGCCAGATTCAAATAACAGCCGAGCACCGCAATATCGATCCCGGAAGCGGCAAACAGGTTTTTCAAATAACAGGCAAATCCCGGCGTCAGCGCGCCGTCCGCCACCGAATACTCGGAAATCACCTTAGAGAGCGCCAAGTGCCCGCACCGAAAGCCCTGTGCTTTGGCAATTTGCAGGCGTTTTTCTAACGGCGCCTTTTCTATGTCATGTAAACGTATTCCTAACTGCATAATACCTTCTCCTTTTTCACGCTGTCTACGCCCCGCAGGATAACCGGCTCGCCCTCCGCGCCCTCGATCACCACGTTCTCCAAGATTAACGTCTCCACATTTTCCACCGTAAGCCCGCGTTTCGTACAAGCCTCCACGCCTTCCGACATAATCGGTACGTCCGTCTTTGTCTCCTTTGCAAAGGAAATAAAGCAGTTGCGCATTTCCATCTTCTCGATCTTTTGCTCCGGAAGCCCTTCAAAGTACGCTGCGGCCACATGACAGTTTCTGGCATTGATATTTTCAAATAAAAAATGCTTCATCTGCGGCGTTCTCTCGTCCACGGGGTATGTCTCCCTCGACTGCACGTACTCGGTCCGCCCGTCCGGATCGCAGAAATAGAAAGCGTTTGCCGTAAACGGCGTCATCACATGATCCATCTCGATATCGCGGAAGATGATATCGTCCAAGACGGAATCCTTTCCCCGGCCCCGCCTCGTCTTAATCCGCAAGCCTCTGTCCGTATGGGAGAAACGGCACTTTTCCACTACCATATTGTGCACGCCCGCGCCGATCTCGCTCCCTACCGTAACCGCGCCGTGCCCGTTTTCCATTAGACAATGGCTGATATGCACATTCTCGGAAGGCGTCTTATATTTTTTCCCCATATAAATCTTCCCGGACTTCACCGCGATGCAGTCGTCTCCCAAGGAAAAATGAACACCCGCGATCTCAACGTTGCGGCAGGATTCGGGATCGATGCCGTCCGTGTTGGGCGACTGCTTGGGATTTTGCACATACAAGCCTGCAAAAACAAGGTCGTTGCTGAAAAACGGATGAATCACCCATGCCGGGCTGTCATGGAAGGTCAGCCCCTGCACCTGTATGTTCTCGCAGTGGTTTAAAAACAGCATTCTCGGACGATAGGCCCCGACCATCACCTTGGGCTGATGCCACCAATTTTCCGTGGAAGCGCAGCCATTCACCGCCCCCTCCCCGTACAGTTTCACATCGGTTACATGGATGCCGCAGATAATGCCCGCAAACATCGGCAGCGGCTCTCCTTCCCAAGTGCCAAGATGATATTCCTCCCCGTCTGCGCTCGTAAGCGACCCCGGAAATTTAGCGAAACGGTTCCTGTCCGTCTCGGCGCAAAGCTCCGCTCCCTTGGCGATTTCCATACGGATACCGCTCTTCAAAAAGATACTTGTGATCTTGTAGCTGCCTGCCGGCACAAGCACCCGGCCTGCGGGCGGGCACGCCATAACCGCCGCCTGCAGAAAGCCCGTGTCATCCGATACGCCGTCTCCCACGGCTCCCAGCTCTTTTACGTTGATGGTCACGGACTCTTTTTCCGTCTGAAAGGAAAGCCGTCCCGCGGTCTCTCCCTCCCCGTTCTGCGCGGTAAGCGTATAAGCCGTATCCGGCTCAAGGCCGTACAGGTTTGTAACCACCGTACCGGTTTCTTTCTGTTCCACATCGTTTAAAAACAGCCGGTACGGCTCCTTCGTTTCATAGGCGCCGCCGTCATCCAGTGCGACCGTCACACTGCGCGCCGTTCTCATAATCAATCGAATCTCCATACTTTCACGCCTTTCTTATTTTTTGACTTTGCCTATACGCGGAAAACGGCGGCAAATCCTGCCGCCGTCTTAAGTCACTGTCCGAATGCCGTTTAGCCCGGCTGCTTTCCGATATAAGCGAGAATACCGCCGTCTACATAGACAACGTGCCCGTTGACAAAGTTAGATGCGTCGGAAGCAAGGAATACCGCCGTACCCTGCAGGTCTTCCGCTTCTCCCCATCTAGCTGCGGGCGTCTTCGCAATAATAAACTGATCGAAGGGATGCCTGCTGCCGTCCGGCTGCTTCTCCCGCAGCGGAGCCGTCTGCGGCGTCGCAATATAGCCGGGGCCGATGCCGTTACACTGAATATTGAACTCGCCGTACTCGGAGGCAATATTTCTGGTCAGCATCTTTAATCCGCCCTTAGCCGCCGCATAAGCGGATACGGTCTCGCGGCCAAGCTCGCTCATCATGGAGCAGATGTTGATAATCTTTCCGTGTCCCTTTTTGATCATGGAAGGAATCACCGCTTTCGATACAATAAACGGAGCGTTCAGGTCTACGTCGATTACCTGTCTGAACTCCGCAGCCGTCATATCGCACATCGGAATCCGCTTGATAATACCCGCGTTATTGACAAGAATATCAATGACGCCTACTTCTTTTTCTACCTTTGCAACCAGTTCGTTTACCTGTTCTTCATTTGTCACGTCGCAGACATAACCGTGCGCCGTGATGCCTTTTTCTTTGTAAGCCGCCAGCCCCTTGTCCACCAGCTCCTGCTTAATATCATTAAAGACAATCGTCGCCCCTGCCTCTGCAAACGCGGTTGCAAGCGCAAATCCGATCCCGTAAGACGCGCCCGTCACAAGCGCAACCTTACCCTCCAATGAAAACTTCTCTAAAATCGCCATCTCTGTTTCCTCCTTTATATTTTTCATTTTTTGTATCCTGCCTTACAGCGTAACGCCCTGCTTAAAGATCGCCATATCGTGGAAGCCAGCTTCCTCGCTGCATACCTTTTTCCCGGACGCTACCGCTACGACATAAGCAAACAGCTCCTTTGCCGTCTCCTCCATATCTTTCTCTTCTACCAGCACGCCCGCATTAAAATCGATCCAGTTTTTCTTTTTCCCTGCAAGCGCGCTGTTGCTGGAAATTTTAACGGTTGGAACAGGCGAAGCAAAGGGAGTTCCGCGCCCGGTCGTAAATAAAACGATGTGCGCGCCGCTTGCCGCAAGCGCCGTTGACGCCACCAAATCGTTTCCCGGTGCGCTTAACAGATTCAGTCCCGCTTTTTCCACGCGCTGTCCGTATGCGAGCACGCCCTTCACCGGCGCGCTTCCCGATTTCTGCGTACAGCCAAGAGATTTATCTTCCAACGTGGAAATCCCGCCTTTTTTGTTGCCCGGCGAAGGATTTTCGTAAATCGTCTGATGATTATCTTTGAAATACTGCTTAAAGTCGTTAATCAGTTTTACGGTTTCTTCAAACAGCTCCCGGTTTTCACACCGGTTCATCAACAAAGTTTCGGCTCCGAACATCTCCGGCACTTCCGTCAAAATCGTGGTTCCTTTTTTGCTGATCAGCAGATCGGAAAACTTTCCGACTAGCGGGTTAGCCGTAATCCCGGAAAAACCGTCGCTGCCGCCGCATTTCATACCAATGATCAGCTTGGAAACGCTGATCGGTTCCCGCTTGAAAGAAGCCGCGTAAGAAATCAGCTCATCTAACAGCCTGCCGCCCGTCTCCATCTCGTCTTCCGTCTCCTGACAGACAAGGAATTTCACCCGGTCGGGATCGACGTCCCCGATATAAGGTTTTAAAACGTCGATGTTGCTGTTTTCACAGCCCAAGCCAAGCACCAGTACGCCGCCTGCATTCGGATGGTTGATCAGATCCGCCAGAATCGTCCTCGTATGCTCTTGGTCGTCCCCCATCTGGGAACAGCCGTACGGATGCGGAAATGCGATCACCTCTTCCACCGTGCCCTGCAGCCGCCCATTCGCCGCTTTCGCAAGCGCAGTCGCGATATTGTTGACGCATCCCACCGTGGGGATAATCCATACTTCGTTGCGCACGCCCACCTTGCCGTCCGGACGGTTATATCCCATAAAAGTTTCATCCGGCGTCGATTTCTCCTGTATTTCCACCGGCTCATAGGTATATTCCAGCAAATCGCCAAGCGCGGTTTTGATATTGTGCGTATGTATCCAAGCGCCCGCCGCAATGTTTTCCTTAGCGTTTCCGATGCGGCAGCCGTACTTGATAATGTCCCCGTCCTGCGGGATATCGCAAAGGGCCATTTTATGGCCTGCCGGAATGGTTTCCTTTGCCGTCACCTGCACATTTCCCGCCGTTACCGTATCGCCCGCCGACAGTTCTTGGATTGCCACGACGACGTTATCCTTTTCATGGATTCTCATATATGTTTTCATACTGTTCCCTCATTTACCAATCGCCGCTGCTGTTACGCGAACATCTTCTCCATCGTCTTGCGCATTCCCATAGCCCGGATATCCGTCAGGTAGGAAACAACCGCGTCCTCCACTCCCGCGAGCGCGCTCAGATCCATTCCCCAGAAATCCGTATTGGCAAGCGCCGCATGAGCGAACTCTTTCGGCTCCTTGCCGCTGTTTGCCGCAAAGAACTCGAGCACCGCCGCGTCGTCCATAATATTGTATTCCTCCCCGTCGCGGTGTCCGATCAACGCCTTATCCCTGATTTCCGAACCGGTATAGAACGCCAGCAAAGCCGCGAGCGAGAACGTCAAATGCGCGGGCGCTTTTCCCTCTTTCTCAAGGTAGCCTAAAAAGCTCGGCATACATCTTGCCCTCCACTTGGAAACGGAGTTTAAGGAAATGGATAAATGCGCATGTTTGACGTAAGGGTTATTAAATCTTGTCAGCACGGCCTCCGCAAATTCATCCAGCTCTTTTTTCGGCAGCGTCAGCGTCGGAATGACCTCATCGAAAATGGTCGCTTTGATAAAGTCCAGAATGAGCTTATCGTTCATGGATTCCAGTACAATATCGTTTCCGCACAGATAAGAAGCCAGTACGAAAGAAGTATGCGCGCCGTTTAAGATACGGACTTTTCTCTGCTTATAAGGTTTCTGGTTGTCGGTAAAAATCACTGGCAGTCCGGCCTTGGGCAGCGGGAACTCGTCGCTGATATCCTTCGCGCTTTCAATCACCCAAAGGGCAAACGGTTCTCCTGTCACAATCAGATTGTCCTGATAGCCAAATTCCTTGCAAAGCTCCTCCGCCTCGTCTCTCGGATATCCCGTTACAATCCTGTCAACCAGCGTAGACGTAAATACGCAGGCGTCGTCTATCCACGCTGTAAAGTCGTCTCCCAGCTTCCACAGCTTCGCAAATTTCAACACACACTCCTTCAAATGGATGCCGTTATCGTCGATCAGCTCTACCGGAAGCATCACCAGACCTTTGTCTTTCGCTCCGTTAAAATGTTCAAATCTTTCGTATAAAAATTTTGTGAGTTTACCCGGATAGGTCTTTGGCGGATTGCTCTCAAACCGGTCCGTCTCGTCGTAGACAATCCCCGCCTCCGTCGTATTGGAAACGATATAGCGCAATGTGTCCAGTTTAGCAAAAGCGGCATACTTCTCATATTCATTGTAAGCGTCAACTGCGTCGGCCACGCTTGTTACAATGCGGTTGATCCGTTTCGGCTCCCCATCCACGATACCGCGAAGCTGTACCGTATACTGGCATTCCTGATCATGAAAACGGTCTAACGTTCCAAACTCAATGGGCTTCACCAGCACGATATCCCCGTCGAAAACGCCCTTTTCATTGGCAATATCGATCATATAATCGACAAACGCGCGCAGGAAGTTTCCCTCCCCAAACTGCAGTACCCTGACCGGCCTTTCCTTTTTTCCTGTTTTTTGTCTGTTCAAAAGTTCCATCGCTGCCAAATCTCCTTTCCTCACACCCTATTCCCAGCGCCCCGCTTTTCCATCTGCCTTCGTGCACTTTTTATAATGTAAGCAGTTTCATACTATTATATTTTCACATTTTCTCTAATTAGTCAAGAGATAAAGCAAATAATTTTTTAAAAAAATATTCAAAAAAATGATATTGCTTTCCCCGAATGTATCATTTATAATAATGTGTAATCCGTAGGCGTTGTAAACGCTTACACATCGTTTCGGACGGCTGAAAATCACGACAACAGAAAGGCACGGTTCAAGCAATGGCTCTAACAATTTATGACATCTCACAAAAAGCTGGAGTATCTACCGCAACGGTTTCCCGCGTTTTAAACAACAGCGCCAGCGTCAGCCCTTCCACAAAGAAAAAGGTAATGGACATCATTCAGAAATATGATTACATTCCCAATGCTTTTGCCCGCGGAATGGGACTCCGCTCCTTGCAGACCATCGGCATTTTATGCGCAGACTCGTCCGATTTATTTGCCGCCAAGGCGATCTATCTTCTGGAACAGGAGCTTCAAGCGAACGGCTACGAGGCGCTTCTATGCTGTACCGGATATAACCTCAGCGTAAAGAAAAATTATCTGAATCTGATTCTTTCCAAAAAAGTGGACAGCATCATTCTGGTCGGCTCTAACTTTATCGCCCCCAGCCACTTGGAAAACGAATATATTGCAGACGCGGCGGATCAGGTGCCCGTCATGCTGTTAAACGCTTCTTTCAACCATCCTAACGTGTACAGCGTCCTCTGCGACGACTATACGGCCATGTATGAAGCGTCCTGCGCCATGATCGATTCCGGTATCAAGGATGCGATCTATCTGTATAACTCCGAGTCCTACAGCGGACTGAAAAAAAAGAAAGGCTTTGAGGACGCATGGCGGGGTAAATTTTTTTCCGACCCAGAAAACCGCATTTATTTTTATGACGGCGAGCCGGACTCCATAGGCGACATTTCCCTGTTTGTGGAGAAAATCGCCAAAAGCGTCGCTTTCCAAGGTGTGATTGCCGCGGACGATTCCCTCGCCATCGGCGCCATGAAATACGCGCAGCGGGCGGGACGCTCTATTCCGGAAGATCTCTCCGTCATCGGCTACAACAATTCCTTGCTGACCGGCTGCTGCAGCCCGGAGCTGACGTCCGTGGACAACTGTCTGGAACGTCTGACGCATCAGCTTGTCCAGACGCTTCTACAGGTGCTTTCGGGGGAAGAAGCGCCAAACAAAGTCGTTTTTTCCGGCAAACTGATCCGGCGCAATACAACACGTTTTTAATGATTTGTAACTATAACCAAAAGAAAGGGGTAGGAAAATGGAACAATTTATGGGGAAGAATTTTATGCTGACGAATGAAACCGCGCGAAAACTATATTTCAGCTACGCGGCGGACACACCGATTCTGGATTATCACTGCCACATCAATCCGCAGGAGATCTATGAAGACCGCCGGTTTGAAAACATCACGCAGGTATGGCTGGGAGGCGATCATTACAAATGGCGCTTTATGCGTTCCTGCGGCGTAGACGAGCGCTACATAACAGGGGACGCTTCCGACGAAGAGAAATTTTGTAAATGGGCGGAGTGCCTTGGCCGGGCAATCGGCAATCCTCTCTTTCATTGGTCCCATCTGGAACTGCAAAAATATTTCGGTTATCACGGGGTATTAAATAAAAAGACTGCCAAGGAAGTCTGGGAGCTGTGCAACCAAAAGCTGGCGGAGCCTTCCCTCTCTGTGCGCAATCTGATCAAACAGTCCAACGTCACCTTAATCTGCACGACGGACGACCCGGTCGACTCTCTGGAATGGCACAAAAAACTGGCCGAAGACGATTCTTTTGAGGTGCAGGTGCTTCCCGCATGGCGTCCGGACAAGGCCATGAACATCGAAAAGCCTACTTATCAAGAGTATCTGGACACACTCGCAAAGGTATCGGGCGTTGCCATCCATACGTTTGCCGACTTGCAAAAAGCGCTGTCCGTTCGTATGGACTTCTTTGCTTCCATGGGCTGCTCCGTTTCCGACCACGCATTAGAATATGTGATGTACGCGCCCGCATCCGACAAAGAGCTGGAAGAGATCTTTGCGAAACGTCTTTCCGGCGGTACGGTATCGCGTGAAGAGGAATTAAAATTTAAGACCGCTTTCATGCTGTTTGTCGGCAGGGAATATGCGAAACGTAACTGGGTCATGCAGCTTCACTACGGCTGTAAGCGCGACAACAACACACCGATGTTTGACCGTCTCGGCCCGGATACCGGCTACGACTGCATCAACAACTATGCGCCTTCCTCCGAAATGGCGGATTACCTGAATGCGCTGAACCGGACAGACGAGCTTCCCAAAACCATCATTTACAGCCTGAACCCCAACGACAATCAGGCGATCGGCACTATTCTCGGCTGCTTTCAGGATTCCACCGCCGCAGCCAAGATTCAGCAAGGCTCCGCGTGGTGGTTCAACGACCATAAGACGGGAATGCAGGATCAGATGATCTCTCTCGCAAATCTGGGAAACCTCTCCGGCTTTGTGGGAATGCTGACGGATTCCAGAAGCTTCCTGTCCTACACCAGACACGATTATTTCCGCCGCATTCTCTGCAATCTGTTCGGCGCTTGGGTGGAGAACGGGGAATATCCAGACGATGAGGAAATACTCGGAGAAATCGTAAAAGACATTTGCTACAACAACGCTGTCAAATATTTCGGCTTTGACTTAAAATTACAATAAAAAGGGGGACATATTATGGAACTGAGAACAGCCGCTTCACCAAAGGACGTAAAACATTACACCACGGACCGTCTCCGGGAGGAATTTTTAATTGACGATCTGTTCCAGCCGGACGAGATTAAGCTGGTATACAGCCATATCGACCGCATTATCACCGGCTCCGCCGTACCGGTTAAGCCGCTTGCGCTTACCGCTGGAGACGAGCTGCGCGCGCAGTATTTTTGCGAAAGGCGGGAGCTTGGCGTCATCAACATCGGCAATCCCGGTAAGATTACCGTAGACGGCAAAGTATATGAAGTAGGACACAAAGAGGGGATGTATATCGGCATGGGCGCGAAGGAAATCACCTTCGAGAGCCAAAACCCGTCCGCACCCGCCAAGTTTTATTTAAACAGCGCGCCTGCGCACCGGACCTGCCCTACCGTTTTGATCAAACCGGAAGGGGAGCCAGCCGAGGGCGTGGTCATTATCAAAGACGCCAACAAGGTGGAATTAGGTTCTCTGGAAGGCGCAAACCACAGAACGATCTGCAAGTATATCCTGCCGGGTCAGGTGGAAAGCTGCCAGTTGGAAATGGGCATGACCAAATTAGAGCCGGGCAGCGTATGGAACACCATGCCCTGTCATACGCACGACAGACGCATGGAAGTCTATCTGTATTTTGATATGCCGGACGATGCGCTTGTGATGCATTATATGGGCGAGCCGACGGAGACCCGCCACATCATCATGCGAAACGAGCAGGCCGTCATTTCCCCGAGCTGGTCGATCCACTCCGGCTGCGGAACGCAGGCCTATACCTTCATCTGGGGCATGGTTGGTGAAAATCAGGATTTCGACGACATGGACGGCTGCGCGATGCAGGATCTGCGTTAAGCGGGCCGTATCACAGACAGCAAACTAAAAAAGGAGTGTACGTTACTATGAAAATCGCTTTGATTAACGAAAACAGCCAAGCGGCAAAAAACGAAATGATCTGCAGCACCTTAAAGGCGGTCGTAGAGCCAATGGGACATGAAGTATTCAATTACGGCATGTACTCCGCAGAGGACGAGCATCAGCTTACTTATGTGCAAAACGGCATTCTTGCCGCCGTCCTGTTAAACTCCGGAGCGGCCGATTATGTCATTACAGGCTGCGGCACCGGCGAGGGCGCTATGCTCGCCTGCAACGCTTTTCCCGGCGTGCTGTGCGGCCATATCGAATCCCCGCTCGACGCTTATCTGTTTTCACAGGTAAACGACGGCAACTGTATCGCGCTTCCCTTCGCGGAGAATTTTGGCTGGGGCGGCGAACTGAATCTCACCTACATTTTTGAAAAGCTGTTCTGCGCACCGGGAGGCGGCGGCTATCCGAAGGAAAGAGTCGTTCCCGAGCAGAGAAACAAGAAAATTTTGGACGAAGTGAAAAAGGTGACGCACAACGATATGGTATCCATTCTCGAAGGTCTGGACAAAGATCTTGCGCGGGGCGCGCTTGGCGGAGCGCATTTCTCCGAATATTTCTTTGCAAACTGCCGCGACAATGCGATTGCAGACGCAGTTAAGAAATTACTGGCGTAATCATCCGTCTTTCAGTAAGCAGAAAAACTCTCCCTTTTGGGGAGAGTTTTTTGTTTCTCATTCTGTTGGCTTCTTTGCCCGTTTCCCTGCGGCCTGCCTCGCGCGCCTACTTGCCAGCCGCCTTGCGCGCTTCCGCGCACAGCTTTGTAATCTTGTCAAAATTACCAGCAGAGATATCGGCTTTTTTGCAGACCCAGCTTCCGCCTACCGCAAAGATCGCCGGATTTGCGACAAACTCCGCGATGTTTTCCGTATTCACGCCGCCGGTAGGAATAAACTGCATATCCGTAAACGGCGCCGCCAGATTGGTAATCGCCTTCAAGCCGCCGTACACGTTGGCCGGGAAAAATTTAACAACCCTAAGCCCCAGCTTCCGCGCCGCCATAATCTCCGTAGGCGTCACACAGCCGGGCGTCACGTCGATGCCCTTTTCCAGACACCATTTCACCGTCTCCTCGTCAAAGCCCGGCGCAACGATAAACTTTGCGCCAGCCTCCACCGCCTGCTTCGCCTGTTCCACATCCAATACGGTGCCAACGCCCACTGTCATATCCGGACACTCGGCCGCCACATTGCGGATACTGTCAAGCGCAGCAGCGGTACGGAGCGTAATCTCCATCACATTGATCCCACCGTCTAACAGCGCTTTCGCCGTGGGAACCGCGTCCTTCGCGTCCTCGATCACAACCACCGGCACAATGACCGACTCTTTCATATTCTCTGTTATTTTGCTCATGCTCTTCTCCCTTTCCGCGCGTTTCTTAGCGCTGTACTCTGGCGCCTGCGCCGCCCATCAATGCTTCTACCTCTTTTTTGCTCGCCATCGTCGTATCGCCTGGCGTCGTCATGGCAAGCGCGCCATGCGCCGCACCGTATTCCACCGCCTGACCGGCGTCGTTTGTCGTCATCAAGCCGTAAATCAGTCCGGATGCGAAGGAATCCCCGCCTCCCACGCGGTCCATGATTTCCAGTCCATTATAATCCTTTGCCTTGTAGATCTCGCCGTCCGCCCAGCAAATCGCGCTCCAATCGTTCACGGTAGCCGTTTTCACCTGGCGAAGCGTCGTAGCAACCGCCTTAAAGTTGGGGTAGGTCTTAGCCGCCTCGTTAATCATCTTCTTATAACCGTCCAGATTGAGGGTCTTTAAGTTCTCGTCATTTCCCTCGATTTCAAATCCGAGACAGGCCGTGAAGTCTTCCTCGTTACCGATCATAACGTCTACATATTTTGCAATTTCTTTATTGACTTCCTGCGCTTTTGCCTGTCCGCCGATCGCGCTCCACATAGAGGGACGGTAATTCAAATCGTAGGACACCACCGTGCCGTACTTTTTGGCCGTTTTAATCGCCGCCAGAACCGTCTCGCAGGACTGCTCGGACAAAGCCGCGTAAATGCCGCCCGTATGTAACCAACGCACGCCAAGCTCCCCAAAGATATGCTCAAAGTCAAAATCCTCCGGCGTCGCCTTAGAAATGGCTGTGTTGGCACGGTCAGAACATCCCACCGCGCCGCGGATACCGAAACCGCGCTCGGTAAAGTTAAGGCCGTTACGGCAGATGCGGCCGATGCCGTCCGTCTTCATCCACTTGATCAACGATGTATCCACGCCGCCCTGATCGATGAAATCCTCCATCAGCATCCCCACCTCGTTGTCGGCAAACGCGGTAATCACCGCCGTATTCATGCGGAAGCATTTGTGCAGGCCGCGGATCACATTGTATTCCCCGCCGCCTTCCCACGCCCGGAACGATCTCGCCGTGCGGATTCTCCCCTCCCCCGGGTCCAGCCTCAGCATAACCTCTCCCAAGGATACCGCGTCAAATTTACATTCTCCCTCTTTTCTCAAGTTTAAATCCATAAGAAACCTCCTCTGTTCTTTGTTCATCCGCGCCGCCTTTTTTCAGACGGCGCAAAAAAGTAACCGCTTACATTTATTATAAAGGCAATTTGCAAAAGGTACAATCCTTTTTTCATTTTTATTGAAATTGTTTTTGAAATAGCATACAATGAAAACAAAAATAGGAAATGAAAAGGAGGTTTTGCCATGCAGCCCACCAATTCAGCGCCGTCCCCTGCGGACTCTGCGAACAAATTTATTACCGTCGGTGAAATCATGCTCCGGCTGACGCCGCCCAATTACGAAAAGATACGAATGGCCTCCACCTTCGAGGCAAGCTACGGCGGCAGCGAGGCAAATATCGCGCTTGCACTGGCTAACCTCGGCGTTGACAGCACCTTTTTCAGCGTTGTACCAAATAACAGCCTTGGAAAAAGCGCCATCCGTATGCTGCGCAGCAACGACGTCCATTGCACGCCCGTGATCTTAAGCACGCCGGAGCAGACCCCTACGCACCGCCTTGGAAGCTATTACTTAGAAACCGGTTACGGAATCCGCGCCAGCAAGGTGATCTATGATAGAAAGCACAGCGCCATCACGGAATTTGATTTCTCCACGGTCGATCTCGACGCTCTATTAGAGGGCTTTACCTGGCTTCATTTAAGCGGGATTACGCCTGCGCTCTCCCCGAACTGCGGCCGTCTTGTGATGGACTGCCTGAAAGCGGCCAAGAATAAGGGACTGACCGTAAGCTTTGACGGCAATTTCAGAAGCACGCTCTGGTCATGGGAGGAAGCGAGAGACTTTTGCACGGAATGCCTCCCTTATGTTGATATTTTGTTTGGCATCGAGCCTTATCATTTGTGGCGTGATCCCAAGGACCACAGCAAGGGAGACGTCAAAGACGACATCCCGCTGCAGCCAAGCTATGACCAGCAGGACGAAATCTTTCAGGCGTTTGCCGCCAGATACCCGAATCTCAAATGTATCGCCCGTCATGTACGCTATGCCCACAGCGGCAGTGAGAACAGCCTGAAAGCCTTTTTATGGTACGAGGATCATACCTTTGAAAGCAATTTGTTTACCTTCAACATCCTAGACCGCGTAGGAGGCGGCGACGCTTTTGCAAGCGGCCTGATCTACGCTATGATGCACCACTATAAACCGATGGATATCGCCAACTTTGCCGTGGCAAGCAGCGCAATCAAGCATACCATCCGCGGCGACGCCAATATCACGGACGATGCGGAGACGATTCGGAACCTGATGAATATGAATTACGATATTAAACGCTAGAAAAAGCGCCACGCAAAAAATAGGTTAGAAAAACTCCGCAGGAAAAACCTGCGGAGTCCATAATGTTTGAATCTGTAAAATTTTGTAATTATCTCTTGGAGAACTGCGGCGCTCTTCTTGCTGCCTTGAGACCGTATTTCTTTCTCTCCTTCATACGAGGATCTCTGGTCAAGTAGCCAGCCTTCTTCAAAGTCGGTCTGTAATCCGGGTCCGCCTGAAGCAGCGCTCTCGCGATACCGTGTCTCACAGCGCCTGCCTGTCCGGTATATCCGCCGCCCTTTACGGTAACGATTACATTAAACTTATCCACCGTATCGGTTGCAGCAAGAGGCTGACGCACAATAACTTTCAAGGTCTCAAGACCAAAATAATCGTTGATGTCTCTCTTATTGATCGTGATCTCACCCTTACCGGGCACTAAATATACTCTGGCGATAGATTTCTTTCTTCTACCGGTTCCATAATACTTTGCTGATTTATCTGCTTTAGCCATGATTCTTTATCCCTTTCTTAAAATGTTAATGCTTCCGGTTTCTGTGCCGCATGTTTGTGGTCAGGTCCCACATATACAAAAAGCTTCTTGTACATCTGACTTCCGAGAGGTCCCTTGGGCAGCATACCTTTGACCGCATACTCCACAACTCTTTCCGGATGTCTCTGTAACATCTCTTTCAGCGTGGTCTCTTTCATACCACCCACATAATCGGAGTGATGGTAATAAATCTTCTGCTCTAACTTCTTACCTGTCACTTTCACCTTTTCCGCATTGACAACGATCACATAGTCGCCTGTGTCCATGTGGGGTGTAAAGATCGGCTTATTCTTACCTCTCAGTACCTTGGCAATCTCAGATGCCAAGCGTCCCAGTGTCATATCTGTCGCATCAACCACGTACCATTTTCTCTCGATCGTAGCTGGGCTAGCCATAAAAGTTTTCATGAATATTACCTCCGTAGTAACTGTCTGTGCCGTTTCCGAAGAACTCTGTGCAGATGTCCGGCCACACTCGGCATCCCTTCCGCGGCAGTTTGTACTTCTCACTGAATCGGGCAGAAAATCTCTCCTGCTCCTATAAAATGTCTCACCGGGGCTTTGGTAAGGCATTTATAAACAATTCGTCACAGTTAACTATTATATTATACGCTTCCGCGTGTGTCAACTGGTTTTTCCCGATTTTTCCTATTCTTTTCTGCAATCTGGCTGAACTGTTACTGTAAAAATTCATACCCCATAAGGGTCAGCCCGCACGCCGGAGCTGTCGGCCCCGCCGCCTGTCTATTTCGGGCCTCCAGAATCTCCTTCACCTGCATGGGTGGAATCTGTCCGCGCCCTGCCTCCATCAGCGTCCCAGCGATAATTCTTACCATATGATAGAGGAAGCCTCTGCCCGCCACACGGATGACAATCTCCCGTCCTCCGGCTGCTGCAGGCTCCTCCCGCACTTCCACACTGTCCACCCGCCGCACCGTGGTTTTAGCCTGCGTATCCACGCTGCAAAAGCTCTTGAAATCGTGTTCACCCACAAGAAAAGCCGCGCCCTGTCTCATCAATTCGGCATTTAACGGCACATAAGTAAAATGCGCATACAATCTTTTTGTGGGCAGCGCAAAGGGCGCGTTATAGATTCGGTACTCATAGGTCTTACGGCTCTCGCAATGCCGCGGGTGAAATGTCCGCGCCACTTCTTCTGCGGCCTGAATCCGGATATCCTCCGGAAGCCTCCGGTTGAGCGCATAGGGAAATTTCTCCGCCGGAATCGAACTGTCCGTGTCAAACACCGCAATATTTCCTAAAGCATGCACCCCCGCGTCCGTGCGGCTCGCGCCGATCACTTCTACCGTCTCGCCCGTCAGCTCGGAAATACAGCGGTTTAATACGCCCTCTATGGTCTCTTTGCCCTGCTGTACCTGCCATCCGCTATAGGCAGTGCCATCGTAGGCAACGGTTAACATAACTCTTTTCATTCTTCCAGACTCCCAGCCCGCGCCAACCGCTCCCGCAAAGGCTTTTCACCACATCATCGACTCTGCCTCTCCACATTTCAAAAGCTTACAGCCAGATCCGAATCGCCACACACCCTGCAAAATAGGCGAGCAGTACGCCGTAAGCGGCCCTGTCCGCAGCACGGTAACAAAGTGGTTTCATTTTTGTCCTGTGTTCCCCGCCCCGATAGCATCTGGCTTCCATCGCCATCGCCAGATCGTTGGCCCTGCGGAAAGCCGAGATAAACAACGGTACCAAAAGAGGCACCATGGCCTTCGCCTTTTTGATCAGGTTTCCGCTCTCAAAATCCGCTCCCCTCGCGATCTGCGCCTTCATAATCTTATCCGTTTCCTCCAACAGAATCGGAATAAAGCGCAGGGCAATGGACATCATCATAGCGATCTCATGTACTGGCACTTTTACATATTTGAGCGGCTTCATCAATTTTTCCATGCCGTCCGTGAGGCTGTTCGGCGTAGTTGTTAATGTCATCAGGGACGATCCGACAATCAAAAACGACAGGCGCACTGCCATCATCACGGCAATCCGCAGTCCTTCCTTTGTAATTGTCAGCTTCCAGACAGAAACAAGCGGCTCTCCCGGGGTCAAAAAAAGATTAAACACCACCGTAATCATCAGAATAAAGACAATCGCCCTCATTCCCTTTACCATATAGGAAAAGGGCACCTTTGACAATTTGATCATACATGCCAAAAACAGAGCCGCCGCCACATAGCCGACCCAGCTATCCACCACAAAAAGCGAAATGATAAAGCCGATTGTGGCCACCAGCTTTACCCTTGGGTCCAATCTATGAATAACGGAATCCGCCTGATAGTACTGGCCCAGTGTAATATCTCGTATCATGATTACCTCCCTGCCGGAGCCGTTCCCCATGCTCCGTACCGCAGCCGTTCGCTCCTGTCGGCCGCCTAAACGGTCTTGTGCAAAACCCTCAAAATTTCCAGCCCTGCCTCCGCAATCGTCGTAACGGAGGTATCCACCGGCATTCCCTGCTTTGCCAACGCCTGCATAATATAAGTAACCTGCGGCGCCGCAAGCCCCACCTGCTCTAACTCCTTATAATGCTGAAAGACCTCCCTCGGCGCGTCGTCATAGAGGACGCCGCCCCGGTTCATGACAATGATCCGCTCCACATACTTGGCCACATCCTCCATACTGTGGGAAACTAAAATCACCGTAATTCCCGTCTCTTCCTTCAACTTCGCAATCTGGTCAAGTATCTCATCCCGGCCTTTCGGATCAAGCCCGGCCGTCGGTTCATCTAAAATCAGTACCTCGGGCTTCATGGCCAACACGCCCGCTATCGCCACCCTGCGCTTCTGTCCGCCAGAAAGATCGAAAGGCGACTGATAAAAAAATTCATCCTCCAAACCAACCTGTTTGAGAGCGGCATAGGCGCGAAGTTCTGTCTCCTTCTGGGAAAGTCCCAGATTTTTCGGTCCAAAACAGACGTCCTTAAACACGTCGATCTCAAACAACTGGTGTTCCGGATACTGAAAGACAAGCCCTACCTTACTGCGCAGCTGCTTCTTGTCATACTCCTTATCGTGAATATCCTCACCGTTATAATAAATCGCCCCGCTTGTGGGACGCATCAGCCCATTTAAATGCTGTACCAACGTGGACTTCCCGGAACCGGTATGGCCAATCAGTCCGATAAACTGCCCATCCGGAATCACAAGATTGATATCCTTTAAGGCATGCACCGCTAAGGCCGTATCCTCTCCATATATATAATTGACATGATCTACTATGATCGACATTTACCCAACGCCTCCACAAACTCCTCTATCGTCAAAATACCCTCCGGCAGATTGACCCCCTGCTTTCGCAGCTCATGGGCAAGGAGCGTCACCTGCGGCACATCCAGCCGCAATTCCTTCAATTCATCCACTCTGGAAAAAATTTCCCGCGGCGTCCCCTCCATAGCGATATGTCCCCTGTCCATGACAAAGACCTGATCCGCATGAATGATTTCTTCCATATAATGAGTGATGAGCACCACCGTGATACCTTCCACATCGTTTAAAGCTCTCACGGCCCGTATCACTTCTTTTCGGCCGTTGGGGTCAAGCATGGCCGTAGGCTCGTCCAAAATAATGCATTTCGGATGCATGGCAATCACGCCTGCAATAGACACTCGCTGCTTCTGCCCGCCGGAAAGCTTATTTGGAGAGTGCTTGCGAAATTCGTACATTCCTACCGCTTTCAAGCTCTCCTCCACGCGTTCCCAGATCTCCTTTGTTGGCACTCCCATATTTTCAGGGCCAAAACCCACGTCCTCTTCCACTACCTGTCCAATAATTTGATTGTCCGGATTCTGGAATACCATCCCTGCCTCCTGACGAATGTCCCAAAGGTGCAGCTCATCCTGTGTGTCCATGCCGTCCACCCAGACCGTTCCCTCAGTCGGATAGAGAATGGCGTTGATGTGCTTCGCAAGCGTGGATTTTCCAGAGCCGTTATGCCCCAGAATAGCAATAAACTCCCCCTGTGCTACATCCAGATCCACCTCGTCCACAGCGCGGGTAATTCCTTCCACGTTTCCCTCTTCATCCCGGCGGATATATTCAAATGTCAGCTTATCCGTTTTGATAATTCCCATATCGGCTTCCTTTATTCTTTTACAGAAACCTCCGCTTGACGCGCAGTTTCCAGTTTCATCCTCGCCTATTGTACTAAATTATAGAAAAAAATACAAGCTAGTATCACATAGATGTGCTATACTAGACGCGAAAGCAATCAGATAGGAGATCGTAATATGCCCGATAAAAAAACATTGATACGGCAGGCCGCCAAACCTTTTCTCTTCCTGCTTACCTTTACGTTTATCTGCGCGTTTCTCGCGCACTATCTCACAGGACAGGAAACCCTCTTAGACTATGCAAGGGAAAATCCGGAACTGGCCTACGGCGCGGAAGCGGCTCCGGCTGAGACGCAGACCGACACTGTGAAACCCGCTCCAGCAGAGACAAAACCTGATACTGTAAAGCCTGCTCCGACAGAGACAAAGCCAGATACCGCCCCTGTCACCCCGGACAAGTCTCCTTCATATGCTGAAAGTGAGAGCAAGGAAACGGAGGACACCACGGCTATGCCCATTTCTCCGGAACGCGTCACTTATGAAGAAGGTTTCTATTACGAGCCACTGAATGATTTAGTCAAAGAGCGGATTACGGGGATTTCCTATCCGGAAAGCGGTTGTACCGTCCCCTATGAAGATCTGGCCTATGTAGGACTTCTTTATTTCGACTTCGATGGACATTCTCAAAACGGCGAGCTGATCTGCAACAAAGCCATTGCACAGGATATGGTAGAGATTTTCTATGAACTTTACCGAAACGAATACCAGCTTGAACGCGTGCGCCTGATCGACGAGTACGACGGCGACGATACCGCCTCCATGGCCGATAACAACACCTCCTGTTTTAATTACAGGGTGGTGGACGGCACCACAAACCTTTCCAAACATGCTTATGGCCTTGCCATCGACGTCAACCCTTACTACAACCCCTATGTTGTCTTCAACAAAAACGGGGATGGGGAAACCTATATCTCTCCCCCCGGCAGCGAGGTTTACGCCGACCGCAGCCAAGACTTCGCGTATAAAATTGACGCCAGCGATCTGTGTTACCGCCTCTTTACCGAACACGGCTTCACTTGGGGCGGCAACTGGAACAGCACGAAAGATTACCAGCACTTTCAAAAAGCGCTGCCTTAAATCGGCAGCGCTTTTCCTATTCCAGTCTTTATCTCCAACCTATCAATCCGATATTCATGCTGATCCACTCTCTGCATCAGCAAGCCGGCCGTTTCACAAGCCAGCTTACAGCCGTTGATCTCATGCTGCATGGAATCTAGACGGATATCCATCTTGTCAAACCGCTCGTCGACCTTCTGAAAACGCTTATCCATTCTGGCTTCCATTCTTCCCATTTCCTCGACAAGCGTGTTCACATACATTTTCATGTCTTCTTCGATGCGATCCATGCGTTGATCGTGCTGTTCAAGACGTTTGTCCATTTGTTCGAATCGTTTGTCGACCTGTTCGAATCGTTTGTCGACCTGTTCGAATCGTTCATCCATGCGGCCGTTGATTCTGGCTTCCATTTTTCCCATCTCGCCGATGAGTGTTTCCATTACTTGTTGTAATTCCTTGTTCATAACATTTTCCTCCATCTGATAATCAGACAGATATTCTCTCCATCCGTAGAATAACACACATGGAATCGCTTTGCAATACAATAATGCAATAAAATCCAAATTTAATTAACGAAATATCGACAGTGCATAAGCAGACTCTGCTTATGCGCGCAAGAAACAGCCACACCCTTTCGGATGCGGCTGTTCCCAACACAACATTACCTATAGCGAATGTTCTTACCTCAGGCGATATTAGCCAAGTAAGGACAGTGCCAGCTGATTGCTCTGGTTTGCCTGAGACAGCATGGACGTACCAGCCTGCTGAAGGATATTGTTGTTGGAGTACTGAACCATCTCCGTAGCAATATCGGTATCGCGGATTGCAGCCTCTGCGGACTGAGTATTCTCCGTGATGTTGTTCAGGTTGTTGATCGTGTGCTCTAATCTGTTCTGGATCGCACCAAGGTCAGATCTCTGTATGGATACCAGTGTGATAGCAGCCTTGACGAATGCGTTCAGGGAGTTGAAATCTTTCTGGGTCAGAACGGTGGAAGCGTCACCGCCTTTCAAGTTCATGGTCCTCTCATAAATAGTCGTAGCATCTTCAGCTTCCATCGTAGCCGACGGAGACAGAGCCGCTTTATAGGTTATAGTTGTCCCAGGGTTCTCTACCTTACCGATAATAACAGACGGATTTGCCCCTGTAGAATAATCATACTCAGTCTGTGTATACTCTGTTCCTTTCTTCTCCTCCAACGGAATGTACTTAATTGGATCATAAACACCATCTTTAACGTTCTTTGCAAGACCAGCCATACTCATGTTCTTGATGGAGATGTCGATGTGCTGGCCAGCCTCTGCGCCTACCTGTAAGCCCTTGATGAAAGAGCCGTCTAACAGGTTCATCTCGTTGAAAGTCGTGGTGCTCTGTACACGGTCAACCTCGCTCATCAACTGTCTGATCTCGGACTGGATAGAAGAACGCTCGGTGGTGGTCAGGGTTCCGTTCTCACCCTTAACAGCCAGCTCGTTCATTCTCTGGAGCATATCCTCCACTTCGTTCAGGGCGCCTTCTGCGGTCTGTACGACACTGATACCGTCCTGTGCGTTAGCAGCGGCCTGAGTAAGACCTCTTACCTGTCTGCGCATCTTCTCGGAAATGGAAAGCCCTGCTGCATCGTCCGCTGCACGGTTGATCTTGTAACCGGAAGACAGCTTCTCTGTAGACTTAGCCTGAGAAGAAGTGGTGAGACCTAACATTCTGTTAGAGTTCATTGCTGTGATATTGTGTTTAACGATCATAATACTTACCTCCTTGTGGTTGCCGACGGCAAATCCTTTTACCGCCGTTTGTGGTTTATAGTTTGTAATCCCGAAGCCCCTAGGTTAGCCCCGGGTTATTACCGTTTACTGGCGCGCTCTTTTCGCGCCGTCGTTGACCGCGACTTTCTTTTTGCGGTACTTCTCTTCCAGCTCCGGCACCGCCTGATAGTGGGAAATCTTTTCCCTCTCCTCCTGCGTCTTCGCATGGTTTTCAAGCGCCCTGCTTCTCACGATATTGATCTCTTTGGGAACGTCCAGCATCACCCGCGTGTGGTTTCTGCTTCCTCCCAGAAATACGATCCTGATATCGTCGCCGATCTGGATATACTCTTCCGTGTTTACCGTCATTCTAAGCATCTGAGACCTCCCTGCCTTCTCCTCCTTCGAGGGTACTTCCTTGTCTGCTCTTTTCTCATGCAACACTTTGTAATAAAATGTTGCATGGGGATACGCCTCATTCAACTAATCATCAAACGCAAAGAAAAAGGAGGTATTTTTATGAGTACGACTTGTCCGATCAGAGACAAAAAGTCTCTCGCCAGTTTCAGGGACTATTACAAAGATACCCGTCCCAATCCCCGTAACTATACGCTGATTGTCATGGGCTTAAACACCGCTTTCCGCATCGGTGATCTGCTAGAGCTTAAGTGGCAGGACATCTGTCATGCAAACGGAAAACTCCGCAGACATATCTGTCTTGCAGAGCAGAAAACAGAAAAGAACCGCGTCGTTCCCATCAACGACGCGCTGCGGCAGGCATTGGAAGCCTACCGGACGTATTGCAAAGAGACGAACGGGGCAGACTACCTTTTTCCCAGCACCCGCTATCACTCCCAGCCGCTCTCCCGCTATCAGGCATACCGCATCATCAAAAACGCCGCCAAAGCCTGCGGCCTGTCCGAGCATATCAGTTGTCATTCCCTGCGCAAGACCTTCGGCTACTACGCATGGAAACAGGGAACGCCGCCCGCGATGCTGATGGATTTGTACAACCACTCTTCTTATCAGATCACGAAACGGTATCTTGGGATTGAGCAGGACGAGCGGGATCAGGTATATCTGCAGATCAATTTATAATTTTTCAAAAAAATTTTTAAAAGGGGTTAAGTATTTGAATTGTGCTCCGATATATATTGTGAATGGAAAGATGCAACATTTTATTACAGAATGTTGTATCTTTTCTTTTTATAAGCATAACAAAAAAGCCGAGCGTTTATACACTCGGCTTTTGCTTCATTTTATGGATTTCAGCAGCTTACGTTTATTACACCAGCTCTAACACAACTTCCATCGCCGCGTCGCCCTTACGGGGACCGATCTTGATAATTCTGGTGTAGCCGCCGTTGCGGTTCGCGTACTTCGGACCATACTCGTCAAAGAGCTTATCCGCCAGATTCACCTGTTTGGTGTTCTTCTTACGTCCGGCAGGCGTTGTCGGCACCTCCTTAACAGGATAAAGCACCTTCATGATCTGTCTTCTCGCATGAACTCTGGAGGGCAGATCTTTCTTGATCTCCTTCTCCACCTCGTCGTACACCGTAACGGTCATGCCGTTCTCCATCTTAAGGATCTTGCCATCCTTATCGCGGTGCGTCTCGGAGAGCACTGCCTTCGTGTTCTTGTCCACGATCTGCTTTACTCTCTTGCCATCCTTATCCTTACGTGCTACCTTTGCGGTAACTTTAACGGTCTCAAAATTGTCCTTCTCCTTGACAGCGAGGGTGATCAAACGCTCTGCGAGCTTGCGTACTTCTTTTGCTCTCGCTTCTGTGGTCACGATCTTTCCGTTATATAAAAGAGCGGTAACCTGATTTCTGAGTAATGCTTTTCTCTGGTCAGATGTTCTGCCAAGTTTTCTATATTTTGCCATGATTGGCTCCTTTCCGAGTGCTCTTCGGGCTTACCTCTATGTTACGCCTCATCGCTGGGATTCAGCTGTAATCCTAATTCTTTTAATTTTGCAAGCACTTCCTCCAAAGATTTGCGGCCGAGATTTCTAACCTTCATCATATCTTCGGAAGTCTTGTTCGTCAACTCTTCCACTGTGTTAATGCCTGCTCTCTTTAGACAGTTATAAGAGCGGACAGAAAGCTCCAGTTCGTCGATGCTCATCTCAAGCACCTTTTCCTTCTCGTCATCCTCTTTCTCCACCATGACCTCTGCGGTCTTAGCGTTCTCGGAAAGATCAATGAAAAGGCTCAAATGCTCACTGAGCACCTTTGCCGCCAAGCTGACAGCCTCATCGGGAACAAGAGTCCCGTTCGTATACACATCCAATGTCAACTTATCATAGTCTGTGATCTGACCAACACGGGTATTCTCTACCGTGACATTAACTCTCTCAACCGGTGTGTAAATGGAGTCGATCGCAATGACGCCAATGGGCAGATCTTCGGTCTTATTCTTATCCGCACCTACATAGCCCCGGCCTCTGGTAATGGTCAGTTCCATGTAAAGCTTCGTATCCTTGCCGCTCAGGGTAGCGATCACCAGATCTGGATTTAAAATCTCAATATCCTGATCTACCTGAATATCGGAAGCCCGCACAACGCCCTCGCCCTCGTACTCGATGTAAGCGGTTTTTACCTCGTTTGCATCGCTGTTATTTTTGATGGCAAGGCTCTTGATGTTCATGACAATCTCCGTCACATCCTCTTTTACTCCGGGAATGGAGCTAAACTCATGAAGGACGCCGTCAATCTTAATCTGACTCACCGCCACGCCGGGCAGGGACGACAGCATAATCCTTCTGAGTGAATTGCCGAGGGTAATACCGTAACCTCTCTCTAAGGGTTCTACTACGAATCTGCCGTATTTATTATCTTCGGAGATTTCAACTACTTCTATATTTGGTCTTTCAAATTCAAACACCCAGATACCCTCCTTCTGAGAACTATTTTACTTAGAATACAACTCGACGATAAGCATCTCGTCTACGGGAACGTCGATCATCTCTCTTGTGGGCAGATACTTTACCGTCCCCTTCATTGCTTCCTGATCTACTTCGATCCACTCCGGAACAAGTCTGCCTCCGGTCACCTCAAGAATATCCTTATATCTCTGCAAAGATTTTGCTTTCTCTCTCACCTCGATCACATCGCCAGCCTTAATCAAGTAAGAGGGGATCTGTACTGGCTTGCCGTTTACAAGGAAATGCTTGTGGCCTACTACCTGTCTGGCCTCTCTTCTCGTTCTTGCAAATCCCATTCTGAACACGACGCTGTCAAGTCTGCTCTCCAGCATCACCATCAGGTTTTCACCTGTCTGGCCCTTCATTCTGTCGGCCTTCTCATAATAATTTCTAAAAGGCTTCTCCAACACGCCATAGATAAATTTTGCTTTCTGCTTCTCTCTCAACTGCAGACCATACTCGCTGATCTTCTTGCCCGCTCTTGCGGAGGTTCTGTTAGATTTCTTGTCATACCCTAAAAAGGTAGGGTCAAGATCAAGCGATCTGCATCTTTTTAATACCGGAACTCTGTTTACTGCCATGATTTCTGGCTCCTTTCTGTTTTTGTTTACAGTGTCGAAACACCTTCATCCAAACTATGCTTTCTTTTTGATCGACTAGACGCGGCGTCTCTTAGGCGGACGGCATCCATTATGAGGTACAGGAGTCACGTCGCGGATGCTGGTCACTTCCAGACCGCACGCCTGCAATGCACGGATCGCAGCCTCACGGCCCGAACCCGGCCCCTTTACCATAACGTCCACAGTCTTTAAGCCGTGAATGAGAGCAGCCTTTGTCGCTGTCTCGGCAGCCATCTGTGCCGCATAGGGAGTAGATTTCCTTGAACCTCTAAAACCAAGACCGCCGGCACTCGCCCAGCTTAACGCATTACCATCGTTATCTGTCAGCGTAACGATGGTATTGTTAAAGGAAGACTGAATATGTGCCTGTCCATGTTCAACGTTTTTCTTGACACGTTTTTTTGTCACTTTTTTCGTAACTTTCTTTGCCATAATAAACTAACCTACTTTCTCAACTTTTCATTTTTTCTTACTTTTTCTTGTTAGCAACAGTTCTCTTCGGGCCTTTTCTTGTCCGAGCATTTGTCTTCGTCTTCTGACCGCGAACCGGAAGACCTTTTCTGTGACGGATTCCCCGGTAGCAGCCAATCTCTTGAAGTCTCTTGATATTGAGAGCTACCTCTCTTCTCAGATCGCCTTCTACCATGTAATCTCTCTCGATTACCTCTGCCAGCCTCTTTACCTCGTCGTCGGTCAACTCTCTGACACGGGTATCGGGATTTACATTTGCCGCCGCCAGAATCTTGTTGGAGCTTGCCCTGCCAATCCCATAGATATAAGTCAAGCCAATCTCCACACGTTTTTCTCTCGGTAAATCAATACCTGCAATACGAGCCATTTACGTTTCCTCCATTTCCTTTGCATTTTCATGCGTTTCGCGCGCTGCTTGGCACGCGTGACACTAATTGATTGAGGCAAAATGCTTTGCCCAACCGGATCAGGTATCCGATCTTTCCAAACATAAAAGTTGGTATCAAAAAGTGGGCTCTCTATCTATTAACCCTGTACCTGCTTATGTTTCGGATTTTCACAAATAACTCTGATCTTTCCTTTTCTCTTGATGATCTTGCACTTTTCGCAAATCGGTTTTACTGATGATCTTACCTTCATCTCAAACCCTCCTTTCAAAAAAGACCGTTTTACATTATAACACCAAATCCTGCCATTGGCAAGATATTTCTTTAACTTTCTATATCATTCGATCATGCCCATTCATAAGTTGTCGTTTAACACTTTCTTCTATATTTTTTCTTTGTACGACAACTTATTTCATGCCGGACGTTCGTCCTATAGAAATAATTGCGTAAACTGCCCTTTGCGAGCAAGCTCTCACGGACATTTTATGCAATTATTTCTGCATGATCTCACTTGTCACGCCAGATGATTCTCCCTTTAGACAGATCGTAAGGAGAAAGCTCTAACGTCACCTTGTCGCCGGGCAGAATACGGATAAAGTTCTGGCGCAGCTTACCGCTAATATGCGCCAACACCACATGACCGTTTTCCAGTTCCACCTGAAACATGGTATTGGGTAACTTCTCAATTACGGTTCCTTCAATCTCGATTACATCAGCCTTAGACATTTCTTTCCTCTCTTTCTCTCAGATATTCTTTGATTCTCTTCTTAATTTCCAAATCATCAAAACCGTTCTCCGGTTCCGGCAGTCTTTTCTTTTTTATCAACTGTACATGCTTTTTATTTTTCCGTTTCGGCCTTTCCATAGTTCTGATGCGGCCGTCAACTACATATATATATTCGCCTTCCTCCCGTATGATGACATACACGGAGTCTTTGTCATGCCCAGCCTTTGATGCAGCGAGCATTCCCACGATATTTTCATCCATATCTTAATCCGTTTCTTCCTATTACTATAACGTTAATATCTCCGGCTCCCCATCCGTAATCAGCACGGTGTTCTCATAATGCGCGGAAAGCGAATGATCCGCCGTGACCACCGTCCAGCCGTCGTCCAGCCATTCTACCTCGCCAGTGCCAATGTTGATCATCGGCTCAATTGCCAACGTCATACCGGCTTTTAACCGCACGCCTCTTCTGCGCTGCGGGAAATTGGGAATCATCGGCGGTTCATGCATACTTCTGCCGATGCCGTGTCCTACCAAATCATGCACGATACCGTAGCCATAAGAAATCACATAATCGGCTATGGCATTGGAGATATCATGCAGATGTCTTCCGGCGCGGGCCATTTCAATTCCCTGAAAAAAACTCTCCTGCGTCACCTCGATCAGCTTTTCAGCCTCCGGGCTGATCTTCCCGACGCCGTAGGTTCTGGCCGCATCCGAATGATATCCCTGATAAATCAGGCCCGTGTCCAGACTTACGATGTCGCCCTCTTTCAAGATGCGGTCTTCCCGGGGAATCCCATGCACGACCTCCTCGTTCACGGAGACGCAGACGCTTGCGGGGTAGCCCTGATAGTGTAAGAAATTAGGCGTGCCGCCGCAGCTTCTGATCAGTTCCTCACAGACCCTGTTGATCTCCTTCGTGGAAATTCCGGGACATATCACCTTTGCAAGCTCCTCATGCACCCGGGCCAAAAGCCTACAGGACTTACGCATCAATTCAATTTCCCGAGCTGATTTGATCGTAACTACAGCCATAGTTGCTCCTCTATCATCCACCGACCGCGCTTGCTTGATCTAGCCCAGCAACTCTACAATCGCATGGAACACATCCTGCATATCCTGTGTCCCGTCCACACTCTTTAACACATTTCTTTCCCTATAAAAATCAATCAAGGGCTGTGTCTGCTCCTGATACACCCGCAGACGGTTCTGCACAGTTTCCGGCTTATCATCATCCCGCAATACAAGCTCCTGTCCGCACTGGTCGCAGACACCCTCTTTCTTCGGGGGCACATGCTCAATATGGTAGGTCGCGCCACAGGAAAGGCAGGCGCGTCTGCCGCCCATTCTCCGGATAATATGCTCATCCGGCACTTCCACATTGATTGCATAATCTATTTTATCGCCAAGTTTATTCAGCGCGTCCTCCAAAACCTCAGCCTGCGGGATTGTCCTCGGAAAACCGTCAAGCACATAACCGTCCTTGCAGTCCTCTTTCGCCACCCGGTCAAGCAAAATACGCACCGTCAGCTCATCCGGCACCAAAAGTCCCTGATCCATATATTTCTTGGCTTCCATACCAAGGTCTGTTCCATTCTTAATATTCATACGGAAAATATCGCCCGTAGAAATATGCGGAATCTTAAATTTATCGGCGATCATTTTCGCCTGTGTCCCTTTTCCGGCGCCGGGTGCGCCCAGCATAATTATCTTCATTTCTACCTCCATTCGGAAGCGTTTTGTACTTCCCTCTCCCTAAACACGCAGACGCAAGGTTAGGGACGTGCCGCTTGGCCGCCGTCCCTACCTATCTTGTCACTCATTAGTCATTCAAAAAACCTTTATAATTGCGGACAAGCATCTGTGATTCAATCTGCTTAACCGTCTCCAGCACCACGCTGACAATAATAATCAGGCTAGTCCCGCCAAAGGATACCTGCGCGCCAAACACGCCGTTAAAGAAGTAAGGCACCACGCACACAATGGTAAGACCGATTGCTCCAATGAATACAATATAGTTCAGGAGCCTTGACAGATAGTCGCTGGTTGGCTTACCGGGTCTGATTCCCGGAATAAATCCGCCCTGTTTCTTCATGTTATCCGCAATCTCCATCGGATTGAAGGTGATAGACGTATAAAAATAGGCAAAAAACACTACCAGAACAACATACACCACCAAACCGATCGAATACACCGGCTGATCCGGATTGCACCAATAGTTCGAGTTGAGACCTCTGAGAATCTCACCCCACACACCCGTGCCGTTAATGTTAAAGATCGAGCAGATTACCACCGGCAGCTGCAACAGTGAAGAAGCAAAGATGACAGGAATGACTCCGGAGGTATTTACCTTAAGCGGAATATTGGTCGTCTGTCCGCCAACCATCTTTCTTCCCTGTACTTTTTTCGCATACTGCACCGGGATCTTGCGCACGCCGTCATTCAAAACAATAACCAGCACTACCATCAGTACAATAATCGCAATAATGATAATGGCTGCCACCACTCCCTTGGCGATAGATCTGCCAATCACAAACTGCTCGAAAAGCTGTGCAATATCCTGAGGCATACGGGAGAGAATGTTAATCGTCAAAACAATAGAAATACCATTGCCGACGCCATTCTCGGTAATCCGCTCGCCGATCCACATCAGGAATGCACTGCCCGCTGTAAGCGCCGCCATAACAGTAATGATACTCATTACATTATAGGTCTCAAGCAGGCCCTGCCGTCCAAACCCGATCGCCATAACGCCAGCCTCAATCAACGCAAGCGCTACGGTCACATATCTGGTAATAGACGCGATTTTTTTGCGCCCATCTGCGCCGTCTCTCTGCATCTCCTCCAGCTTCGGAATCGCAATCGTCATCAACTGCATGATGATAGAGGAAGTGATATAAGGCGTAATGTTAAGCGCCAAAATAGACATATTCAAGAAAGATCCGCCCGTAAATGCATCAAAGAAATTAAATGCATCACCAGTCTGACTCTCGAACCACCTTGCAAAATAGGTCCTGTCAACTCCCGGCACGGGAAGCTGTGATCCTAAACGGATCACAACTAACATAAGAAAGGTAAAGAATATCTTCTTTCTGATCTCCTTGATCTTAAAAGCATTTTTTAGGGTTGTAAACATTAGATCACCTCTGCTGTTCCACCAAGTGCCTCGATTTTTTCCTTCGCAGATGCGCTGAAGGCATTTACTTTCACGTCAAGTTTCTTAGTAAGTTCTCCGTTTCCGAGGATCTTGACACCGTCACGGGGATTCTTTACGATTCCTTTTGCGATCAATGTCTCTACATCAACCGTCGTGCCATTGTCGAACGCTTCAAGCGCGCCCAGATTAATCGCCACGATCTCTTTTGTATTTCTGTTGGTAAAGCCTCTCTTGGGAAGACGCCTGTATAAAGGCATCTGACCACCCTCAAATCCCGCTCTGGGTGCACCGGAACGTGCCTTCTGACCTTTATGACCCTTGCCAGCCGTCTTACCGTTTCCCGAACCATGTCCACGGCCTCTTCTGAAATTATTGCTATGCACAGAGCCCTCTGCGGGTCCTAAATTCGATAATTCCATCTATCACACCTCCTTTACGCCTCTTCCACTTTGACCATATGTCTTACTCTCTGAATCTGGCCTCTAGTCGCCGCATTGTCAGGCAGTTCCACTGTCTGATTGAGCTTACGAAGTCCCATAGCCGCTACTGTAGCGCGAGCCTTGGGCACCTGGCCAATCGTAGATCTGACTAAAGTGATTTTTAATGTTTTAGCTGCTTCTTTCTTCGCTGCCATTTGATTTCCTCCTAATCCCTTTCGTTTGGGCTGTTATTTACGCCCGAACCTCCTCTACGGATTTGCCGCGGTTTTTAGCCACTTCTTCAGGAGTCTTTAACTGGCTTAAGCCAGTAATTGTAGCTAATACCACGTTCTGCTTATTGTTGGACCCCAAAGACTTAGTACGGATGTTTTTAATGCCTGCAAGCTCGCAAACCACACGGGCAGGGCCGCCGGCGATGATGCCAGTACCTTCCGGAGCTCTCTTCAACAAAACGGAAGCAGAGCCGAATTTTCCAACAAAATCATGTGTGATACTATTCTTATCATCCAGTGCAACACTAACCAAATTCTTGATCGCATCCTCTTTGCCCTTACGGATCGCCTCAGGGATTTCAGTCGCTTTTCCAAGGCCTGCGCCGACATGGCCGTTGCTGTCGCCGACTACTACAAGCGCGGTAAAACGCATGTTACGACCACCCTTGACAACCTTAGTTACACGCTTGATTGTCACAACTTTCTCAGTGAGTTCTAACTGACTTACGTCAATATTTGTACGTCTCATGTGATCTTTTTCTCCCTTCCTAGAATTCCAAGCCAGCTTCTCTGGCCGCATCCGCTAATGCTGCAATCTTGCCTTGGTATATGAAGCCGCCTCTGTCAAAAACTACGGTCTTAATGCCTTTTTCAAGCGCTCTCTTAGCGATCACTGTTCCTACATATGCTGCCGCCTCAACGTCATTGGTCTTCTT